>NZ_FOZK01000003.1 GCF_900114435.1 Halomicrobium zhouii
CCCGCCTGCGTTTCGGTGAGTACTGGAGTGTGCGAACCTCTGGGAAACTCGATTCGCCGCCTGCCACTCATACTCGGCGTCCAATTCGGACGCCACTATTTCAACCCTCGAACAGCCACTGCGCTGTTCGGGGGTTTTTGTCATTTATACCACGCCACTACGGAGTGCCTTACTTCCACTCCGTACCGCACGTTTTGCACTTCGAGACCGGAGTCTCGCCGTCGTCGCCGAGCACTGCCTGCAAGTCCTGCCCGCCACACTCCGGACACCTGGGCCGGGACTCGGCCCCGCACTCGTCACAGACCAGCGCACCGCCGGTCTCGTTCCTCACCAGCCGCTGTTCGTCGTGGCCGCACTCCGGACAGGCGACCGGAATCAGTAGCTCGGTCGTGTCGCGGGGAGCACCGAGCGCGAGCACTACCGCGTCACGGTCGGCGTCGTTCTTGCCGGACTGGTGTTCGCCGGGTTCGAACCGAACTGCTTCGCCAGCGGTGACGGTGATCACTCCCTCGAGCGTTTCGACGGTGAGCGTCCCATCGAGCACCACGAATATCTCTTCCTGGTCGGCGTGCGCGTGTAGCCCCGCGAGTCTGTCACCCGGCGCAAGCCGGTAGTGGTTGATGGCAACGTCCGTCGTCCCGATAGCGTCGCCGAGCGACCGTTTTTCTGCGATGCTTCCCACGTCGGCCGGTTCGACCGGGTCGATCGCGACCGTTTTCATAGGCGATCTACGACCGCATCACGCAAAAATTTCGGTAACCAGATATCTCTCATCGGCCGCGAAACGGTGGCTTTTACGCGCATGCGAGCGACGTCTCACGTGTCATGAGCGACGAGTTCCGGACCGAACGCGACAGTCTCGGAGAGATGCAGGTGCCGGCGGACGCGTACTGGGGCGCCCAGACCCAGCGCGCCGTCGAGAACTTCCCGATCTCGAACGTCACCTTCGGGCGGCGCTTCGTGCGCGCGCTCGGTGTCGTCAAGAAGGCGGCCGCGCTGGCCAACAACGACCTCGGGACGGTCCCCGACGACAAAGCAGAGGCAATCGTCGAGGCCGCCGACGAGGTCATCGCCGGCCAGCACGACGACCAGTTCCCCGTCGACGTGTTCCAGACCGGGTCGGGCACGTCCTCGAACATGAACGCGAACGAGGTCATCGCCAACCGCGCTACCGAGATCTACGGCGGCGAAATCGGGACGCGCGAGATCCACCCCAACGACCACGTCAACTTCGGCCAGTCGAGCAACGACGTCATCCCGACCGCGATGCACGTCGCTTCCCTGGAGGCCGTCGAGAAGGACGTCCTCCCCGCGCTGGCGACGCTGCGTGACGCGCTCGAAGCGAAGGAAGAGGAGTTCGACGACGTGGTCAAGACCGGCCGCACCCACCTCCAGGACGCGACGCCGATCACGCTCGGCCAGGAGTTCTCGGGTTACCGGACCCAGATCGAGAAGGGCATCGAGCGCGTCGAGGGGACGCGTGAGCACCTCTCGGAGCTGGCCCTGGGCGGGACCGCCGTCGGGACCGGGCTGAACACCCACCCCGAGTTCCCTGCGAAGGCAGCGGAGTACATGTCGGAGGAGACCGGCGTCGAGTTCCGTGAGGCCGACAACCACTTCGAGGCCCAGGCGGCCCACGACGCGATGAACGAGGCCCACGGCGCGCTGGAGACGGTCGCGGGGAGCCTCAACAAGATCGCCAACGACCTGCGCCTGCTCGCGTCCGGCCCCCGGAACGGACTGGGCGAGATAGACCAGCCCGAGAACCAGCCCGGTTCTTCCATCATGCCCGGGAAGATCAACCCCGTCGTCGCCGAGGCGGTCAACCAGGTCCACAAGCAGGTCGTCGGCAACGACGCCGCGGTGTCTGCCGGCGCGGCCGAGGGCCAGATCGACCTCAACCTCTACAAGCCCGTCCTCGCGAGCAACTTCCTCCAGTCCGCGCGCCTGATCGCCAACGGCAGCGAGGTGTTCGCCGAGAAGTTCGTCGCCAAACTCGAGGCCGACCGCGAGCACTGCGCCGAGCGCGTCCAGCAGAGCATGGCGCTGGCCACGGCGCTCAACCCCGCCATCGGCTACGACAAGGCCAGCAAGGTCGCCAAGCAGGCCCTGGCAGAGGGCAAGACCATCCGCGAAGTCGTCCTCGAAGAGGGCTACCTCGACGAGGACGAGGTCGACGCGGTGCTGGACCCGGCGAAGATGACCGAGCGCGTCATCCTCGGCGACGACTAGGCGTCGGTCCTCGTCGACTCGTTCACGTCGTCGGTGACCCACTTCGGTTCGGTGACCGTCGCCGTCCCGACCTGTCGGTACGTGACGTTGTCGCGGACGTCGATCCGCTCGTCGTTCCGCCGGACGGTGAACGTGACGTTCAGGCTCCGGACGAACCCGTCCGAACGCACGACGGCACGCGCGCGATAGGAGTCGAGGGCACCGTACCGCGGCAACGTCGGGCGCGTGCCGACGACTTCGTAGTGCGTACCCTCACCGACGTCGATGCGTGAGACGGTCTCGTTTTCGAGACGGAGATATCGACGTATCGCGACGGTCACGAGGTCGGCTTCGGCGGGGCGCCCGCCCGCGGATGCGTTTTTGCGGACGACCCGGCCGTCGTCGGTTCGCCAGGTTCGATAAGCGACGTCGCCGTCGACGTAGTTCTCGTGGTTGTCGAGGCTCTGGATGCGGCCGTCGATCACCGTCTCGTACGGGTCGGCCGCCAGGTGGTACCTGGACGCGTTCTCGTACGTGAGCCGTCGGGCCACGGCGCTCTCTGCCGTCGTGTTTCCGAACTGGTGGACGACGGATCTCGTCCCATCCATTCGGTAGCTCGTCCCGTCAGTGATCTCGGCGTGAGACCGCGCGAGAGAACCGGCGTCGGTGACGCCCGACGCGTCCAGTCCGGGGGCGAGGGATCCGCCCGGTTCCTCGGGGCTCGGCGAGGGCGTCGGTACCGGTGCCGGCGTTACGGTCGTCGTCTCCGTGGAGCTGTCGGTCAGCGACCCGCAACCGGCGGTGACCGCGAGGACGACCAGACCGACTGTACCGAAGAACCGCCAGCCCATTACCTGTGTACTGGCGGGTCCTGGAGCAATAAATGCTGGAGTCGGGCTTTTACTCACCGTCGTCGTCGACCCGCAGGTGGGACAGCCGTCGTTCGCTCTCGGTCGCCGCCTGGGGCCACTGCTCGTCGACCCAGCCGGGTCGGTCGACCGAAACGTCGTCGCGCCGTTCGTACCGGAAGGAGTACTCGACGGTGACGACTCGATCGGGCCGGTCGACGACGTACGAGACGTTCATCGCCCTGACGAAACCCTCGGGTGAGACCAGCGCGGTGGCCGAGAAGTTCCGGCCCCTCGTGAATCCCGGGACCATCTCGCGCTCGGAGTGGACGCGGTAGTACGGCTCCCCGTCGACGCGGGCCTCGGCGACGGTGGCGTTCGGGACTGCCAGGTACCGCCGGATGGGCCCGGCCATCTCGCTCTCGTATCGGACACTCGCCGCTTCGGCCGGCTGTCGCGCGTAGGTAAACTCTTGCTGTGAGAACGGGACGAATCGTCGATAGACCGTCTCTCCGTCGGCGAACTCGCTGACGTCGTTGAGCAGTCGTTCGTCGCCGCGCTGGGCGAGATCGCGTCGATTCGTGTAGAACAGGTAGCGTCGTTCGCTCTCGACGCTGAGGTTCTGCCGGACGACGTGTTCCTGGCCGGAGACGTTCGGGAGTGGGTCCGTCCGGCGGACCGAGCGCCAGACGTAGCGCTCGCCCTCGATGGCGTTCGTGTGGGCCTCGGCCAGGCGGTTGACGTCCCGGACGCCGCCGCCGAATAGCCCCGGGGCGACACCCGTGGGTGTCGGTTCCTCCGTCGGAACGCCGGTGACTGGCACGGGCGTCACGGCCTCCGTCGATTCGCTCGCGGTCGTGAACGTCCCACAGCCGGCAGTGACTGCGAGGACGAGGACGGCGAGCAGCCCCCAGCGCATAGCCGAGCATTCGGGGCCGGGCGCAAAAAGGTGGGTCCCGACGGGAGGCCGCTACCGGGAACTGGACGGTTTTTTACCGTCGGAGGGCCGAGTGACGCGTAATGACGGAGTACGATTACGAGGATCTCGGCCTCGTGGCCGGCCTGGAGATCCACCAGCAGCTCGACACGGACACCAAACTCTTCTGTGAGTGTCCGACCGATATTCGTGACCCCGGAGAGGCGACGCGCACGTTTACCCGCTACCTCCACCCGACGAAGAGCGAACTGGGAGAGATAGACCAGGCCGCCCTCGAGGAGAGCATGGTCGACCGCGAGTTCGAGTACCTGGGCTACGACTCGACCTGCCTCGTCGAGGAGGACGACGAGCCGCCCCACCGGGTCGACCGCGAGGCGATGGACGTCGTCATGGAGATCGCCCAGCTGCTGGACATGACGCTGGTCGACGTCGTCCACGTGATGCGAAAGATCGTCGTCGACGGCTCGAACACCACCGGATTCCAGCGCTCGATGCTCGTCGCCAACGAAGGCGAGATCGAGACGAGCGAGGGCCCGGTCGGCGTCGAGGACATGATGCTCGAAGAGGAGTCCGCCCAGCGCGTCGAAGAGACCGAGGACGGCGTCCGCTACTCGCTGGACCGGCTGGGCATCCCGCTCGTCGAAATCGGGACCAAACCCGACATCCGCTCACCCGAACAGGCCCGCGAGGCAGCCGAACAGATCGGCATGCTCCTGCGCTCGACCGGCCACGTCAAGCGCGGCCTGGGGACCATCCGCCAGGACGTCAACGTCTCCATCGCCGAGGGCGCCCGCATCGAACTGAAGGGCGTCCAGAGCCTCGACGACATCGACGACATCGTCCGCAACGAGGTCCGCCGACAGGTCGAACTGCTGGATATCAAATCGGAACTCGCCGAGCGCGAAGCGAGCGTCGACGAACCCCAGAACGTCACCGACGTTTTCGAGGGCACGGACTCCGGCGTCATCGGCGGCGCGCTCTCCTCCGGCGGCGAGGTCGAGGCCGTCCGCCTCGAAGGGTTCGACGGCCTCGTCGGCCGGGAGATTCAGCCAGACCGCCGCCTCGGGACGGAGTTCTCCGACCACGCGAAGCGCCACGGCGCCGGCGGCATCTTCCACACCGACGAACTGCCGGCCTACGGCGTCACCGAGGACGAGGTCGCCGACCTGCGCGACGCCGTCGACGCCGACTCCGAGGACGCCGTCGCCATCGTCGCCGACGACCCCCAGACCGCCGAGCAGGCCATCGACGCCGTCGCCGACCGGGCGAGGACGGCGATGGAGGGCGTCCCGGAGGAGACCCGCGGCGCGAACGACGACGCCACCTCCCGCTATCTCCGACCGCTCCCTGGCGCAGCGCGGATGTACCCCGAGACGGACGTGCCACCCGTGCGCCCGGACCCGACGGAGGTCGAACCGCCGGAACTCCTGACCGAAAAGACCGAGCGCTACCAGGCCGAGTTCGACCTCGGTGAGGGCCTGGCCGAACAGGTCGCCTACGGCCAGCGCTGGCGCCTCTTCGAGGAACTCGTCGGCCAGGGGGTCGACCCGAACCTCGCCGCAGGAACCCTGGAGTCGACGCTTACCGAACTCCGGCGCGACGACGTCCCCGTCGCACACCTCACCGACGAGCACCTCCGCGAGACCATCCTGCTCGTGCACGAAGGGGAGGTCCCGCGCGAGGGCGTCAACGACTTGCTCACCGCGCTGGCCGAGGACCCGACGCTCACCGCCGAGGAAGCGGTCGAACAGGAGGGCCTCGGCGGCGTCGACGAGAGTGAGGTCCGCGAGGCCGTCGCCGAGGTCGTCGAGCGTAACGCCGACCAGGTCGCCGAGGAGGGCATGGGCGCCTTCTCCGGGCTGATGGGCGAGGCGATGGGCGCGCTTCGCGGGAAGGCCGACGGCGACACGGTCAGCGACGTGCTGCGAGAAGAGATCCAGAAGCGAGCCTGATCCCGCACGCTGCAGCCTGTTCCGTTACGCAATCGCCGCTGGCTGTTACTCCAGCTTGTTCGTCGCCCGTCGCAGAATCCCGCGGAGCGTGACGGTCTCTCGTCCGGTCGGGTGCGCGCGCCCCATCACCCGGCGAAAGAGCCGGCCGGCCTTGGCGTGTTTCTCCTCTGGGTGGCCCGCCGCGGCGACGAATTGGTCGAACTGGTCGTACAGGCCCTCGATCTCCCGCTCGCTCGCGCGTTCGTGGACGGTTTCGGGGAGCTGGGTCTCCGCGACGGTCAACTCACGGAGTTCGTACAGCACGATGGTCGCGGCCTGGCCCAGGTTGAGCACGGGGTAGGCGGCGCTGGCGGGGATCGAACAGATCTCGTCGAGGCGGGCGAGTTCGTCGTTGGTCAGGCCGACGCGCTCGCGGCCGAACACGACGACGGTGTCCCCCTGGACGCCGGCGAGACTGTCGGCGAGTTCGGCGGGCGTCCGGAACGGGTAGCGGACGTGGCTGTCCTCGTCCTCGTTGGTGACGGCGGTGCAGCCGACGGTGTGGTAGTTCTCGACGAGGTGGTCGAAGGTGACCTCGCGGGCGTTCGGGAGGATATCTTCGCGGGCCTGCCCGGCGAAGCCGTAGGCCTCCCCGTCGGGGTCGAGTTCCGGCGGGTCGACGAGGAGCAGGTCGGAGAGCCCGAAGTTCTTCATCGCTCGTGCGATGGTGCCGACGTTTCCCGGCGTCTTCGCGTCGACGACGGCGACGCTGACGTCGGTCATACGTCCAGATCGTCGAGGTTCACGTCGAGCGCTTCCAGGTCCTCGTCGTCCATCTCGCGGAGTTCCTGTTCGAGGCCGGGGAGCTCGTCGTGCAGGTCGCCGGCGTCGGGGACCTCGTCGGGCGATTCGTCGACGTGGTCGAGTGGCGGGAACGCGTCGGGGGCGCGCCCGCCGTCCATGAACCACTCGTGGAAGGCGTCGCCCAGTTCGGGGTGGCCGACCAGGTCCTCGTCGGCCTCGTTCCGGAACCAGTAGACGAAGTCTCGCTCGTGGTCGCTGCAGAGGACGACCTCGCCCCGGGGTTCGCCGTAGATGACCTCAGCCGGATTGCACTCCTCGGCGTTCTCCTCGCCGTGGATCAGCCAGCAGGCGTCACAAGGGTCGCCGACGCGTTCGGTGAGTCGGAGGATGCGGTCGCGCGCGTCGCGGTCCATCGTTCCGAGCGGGCGGAGCTGGCCCTCGTCGTCGAAGACCACGTCCTCGTCGAAGCGCCAGCCACGGAGTCCGATGTTGACCTTGCCCATGGCCGAGGGTAGGATAGAACCGGATAAAAGCGCGATGATGCGCCTCCAGCGTGTCGTCGGATTCCCCGGCGATATCCGGTGGCTTAACAGGTCCCAGGCCGAGTGGCGAGTCATGAACGCCGTCGACGCGGCCGGGCTGGGGATCGGAGACGACTATCCGACGCGGATCATGGGTGTCCTCAACGTCAGCCGGGAGTCGCCGTACGACCCGAGCGTCTTCGACGACTCCGGCGAGGCCGCCGCGTACGTGGACGAGGAACTGATCGGCGAGGGCGCCGACATCGTCGACGTCGGGCTCGAATCCGCCAACAAGCGCTTCGACGTCCTCTCGGCAGAGCAGGAACTCGACCGGCTGGACACCGCCGTCGAAGCCGTGGAGTCGGTGAGCGGGGACGCCGTCTTCTCCATCGAGACGCGCTACGCCGAGGTCGCCGAGGCGGCCATCGACCGCGGCTTCGACATGGTCAACGACATCTGCGGCTTCGCCGACCCCGAGATGCCCGACGTCTGTCGCGAGTACGACGTCGCCGTGGCGAAGATGGCCAGCCCGCCGAATCTGGAGCGCCCTGGCGCAGTCGAGGAGACGCCGTGGCCAGAGCGACGGTCGCAGGCGTGGGCCGACGAGGCCGACTACGTCGACCAGGTGTACGCCGCGCTCGAACAGAACGGCCTCACCGACAAGACCATCGTCGACCCGGCCTTCGGCGGCTGGTCCGAGGCCAAGACGCTCGAGGACGACCGGGAGACGTTCCGCCGTCTGTCGGCGTTTCGCGAACTCGGGCAGCCGATGCTCGTCTCGATCAACCGCAAGAACTTCCTCCGCGACCTGGCGGGCCGTACCACCGAGGAGGCCTTGCCGGTGTCGCTGGCCGCCACGTCGATGGCCATCGACCGCGGCGCCCACGTCGTCCGGACCCACGACGTGGCCGAGACGGTGGACGCCGCCCGCGTCGGTGACGCGTTCGCCTCCAACCGGTCGTGAACGCTCGAACCGACTACGACACCCGCTCGGGCGAGCAGCACCGGCCCGTCCAGGGAGCATCGACGATCGCCGCCTCGTCCGTCGGTCTGGCGTCCCGAGGGCAGCCGACGGACGTCAGACAGACGTTACAGATATCTGATTTATATTTCGAGATGGGCGTCCTCGAACCCGGTGCGACCCGCAGGCTTCGTTCCGCTGGCGTCTCCGATCTGATACTCGGGCGGTGTGAGTAAGAGAAAGCTTATACCGGATGCCCCGAAAAGAAGCGATGAAGGCCGAAAGGGCAACCGGGTAGGGGTACACGGTTATGCCATTTCGGCTCAAACTTCGCTTTATCGTGGCCCGAACCGTCCAGTGACTGCTATGGAGTTCGACGAGTGGGAACCCGTCTACGAGGCCGTCCTCGCTGACTTCGGCTACGACCGGACGGGCGACGAGCGGGCTCGCGACGTCCTCGCAGAGCTACTGCCGCCGGATTTCGAGGCAGCCCTCCCGACGTTCGGTAGTGACTCCGAGACGGTCGCAGTCGCTGGGGCCGGGCCGTCGCTCGAAGCCGACCTCGCACTCGTCGACGGTGCCGACGCGGTGTTCGCCGCCTCGACGGCCGCGGACCGCCTGCTCGACCGTGGAATCGCCGTCGACTGCGTCGTCACCGACCTGGACAAACATCCGGAGACTATCGAAGCGGTGACCAACGGCGGGACGCCAGCAGCTGTCCACGCCCACGGTGACAACGTCGATCTGATCCGCGAGCACGTCCCCGAGTGCGACGCCGACCGATTGATACCGACCACCCAGGCGGCGCCCGTCGGCCCCGTCCGGAACTTCGGCGGGTTCACCGACGGCGACCGCGCGGCGTTCCTGGCAGACCACATCGGCGCTGACTCGCTCGTCTTTCCCGGGTGGGACTTCGACGACCCGAGCGTCGATTCGGAGAAAGCGCGGAAACTACGCTGGGCCGAACGACTGCTCTACTGGCTCGAACACCGTCGTGGAGAGCAATTTGCCGTCCTCGACGGCCGTCGGTCTGACGTCGACGTGACCGGGCTCCCGATCGAGTGAACGGACGAGAGGGGCGCGGCCGTTCGAACACGGTGACTACCAGAGGAGTCCCTGGTCCCGGACGTGGTGTTCGAGCGAGTCGTCGTCCTCGAACTCCCGGCCGCAGACCTTGCACCGAACCGGCCCGACCGCGTTCCCGTCGTCCGCCGGATCTGTCATGCGATAGCGTACGCGTCAGAACGACAAGAAGATTCGCCGGTCAGTCACTGGGGCGCGAGTTCGGCCATCGTCGCGTCGACGTCGTCGGGCTCGGCGGCCCGCGGGAACGATACGGAGAGTGCATCGACGCCGTCGATTTCCGCAAATCGCTCGATCCGGTCACGACACGCCTCGGGCGTCCCGGCGACGGCGAGTTCGTCGAGCAGGTCGTCGTCGATGGCGGCCGTCGCGGCGTCGTGGTCGCCGTTGGCCCACCGTTCGGCGACGGTGTGGGCGGTCTCTTCGTAGCCCTGCCGGGCCAGCGAGTCCCTGTAGAACGTCCCCATCCCGCCGACGTAGAAGGCGACGTGCTGTCTGACGAGGTCGCGGGCTCGCTCGCCGTCCGGGAGCACACAGCAGGGAACCGAGAGCGTGACGCGCTGTTCGGACCGGTCGCGGTCGCCCAGTTCGGCGCCGCGGTCGAAGTCCGCCAGCCGGTCCCGCAGGCCGTCGCGGGTGAGCATGAGCGCGTGCCAGCCGTCGGCGAACCGGCCGGCGAGTTCCACCGACTTCGGCCCCAGCCCGCCGGCGTCGACGCCGGGCCTGGGCTCGGGCGGTTCGTGGCGCAGTCTGAACCCCGAGAGCTGGAAGATATCGCCGTCGTAGTTCAGCTGGTCACCGCGGAGAACGGTCTTGACTATCTCGACGGCCTCCCGGGTGCGTTTGAGCGGCTGTTCGAAGTCGACGCCGTGCCACCCCTCGACGACGATGGGGCCGGAGGGGCCGAGGCCGATGCGGAACCGGCCGTCCGACACCTCCTGGAGCGTCGCGGCGGTCTGGCCAAGCAGCGCGGGCGACCGGGAGTAGACGTTCGCGATGGAGATGCCGAGACCGATCGATTCTGTGCGTTCGGCGACACTCGTCAACGTGGTCACCGCGTCCCGGCCCCAGGTCTCGGGGAGCCAGGCCCGCTCGTAGCCCAGCCCCTCGGCGCGGCGGGTCAACTCGACCAGCGTGTCGACGCTGGGCTGTGCGGCAACGGGGAGATAGACGTCGCGTGGAACGGTCATCGTGAGTGGTCCTCGCCCCTACAAACGAGCCCGGGGTTGTTAGTTTCGTGGGTGGCGCGACCTCGGTCTCCCCGTCTCGAAGCGCACGTCGCTGGGCCGAAAGGCCCGTTCGTGTAATCGAAAATTACAGTCTCACGGCCCGTCGCGTCCGGTACCGGACAACGGGAACTGACAACTTTTTCCCCTCCCCCCGATTAGCGTCTCCTGTGTCGTCGCCAGTAGCGGATCTGGAGGCCGTGCTCGCGGAGTCAGGCCCCGATTACACGGACTTCACGTTCGAGCGGCCGACCGGTGGCCACCAGAGTGACGTCTTCATGGTGACGCTCGAGTACGCCGGCGAGGAGTACGAGGTCGTCGTGAAGTTCGAACCCCCGGAGATGGCTTCCTTCGCCGTCGAGCCGAAGATTCACGACTTCGTCGCCGAGCGCAGCGACGTCCCCGTCCCGGAGATCCTCGTCTTCGAGCAAGAGCCCGTCAACGACGTGCCGCCCTACTTCATCACCACCCGACTGGAGGGTCAGAACCTCGCGGAGGGGTTCGGCGACCTCTCGATGGACGTCCGCCAGCGGGCCGTCGCCCAGGTGGGGCGGATGCTCGGTGACCTCCACTCCGAGATCGCCTTCGAGGCCTTCGGCTGGCTCGACCTCTGGCAGGAACGGATCATCGTCCGCGACCTCACCGGGAGCTGGCGGGAGTACTTCGAACAGCTGATCGGGGGTCACGTCGACGCGCTGGCCGAGACGCCCTTCGCCGACGTGGCCGAGCGAGCGCGGGAGCGCATCGAACCGGCGCTCGCGCTGGTCCCCGAAGACGGCGTCCCGCGGCTCGTCCACGACGACTTCCGGCCAGCGAACCTGCTGTTCGATGCCAGTCTCGAGGAACCGATCACGGCCGTGCTCGACTGGCAGGACGTGCTGGCCGCCCACCCGGAGTACCACCTCGCCCAGACGGAGTTCCTCTTCATCGATTCGGCCTTCCAGGACCCGGCTATCCGCGACCGCCTCCGCGAGACGCTCCACGACGGCTATCGCGAGGAACGGGCGTTCGCCTTCGACGACGGGTACGAGGAGCGCCGACCACTGTACCAGCTTTCGACGCTACTCTGGCGGATGGGTGGGTTCGAGGACGCCTTCGCCGACGATTCCGGACTCGCCCGGGCTCGCGCCGAGGCCCAGTACCGCCAGCAGTTCGAGCGGCTCGTCGAGTCGCTCCCCCGGCCCTGACCTTCCTCGCTCTAGTCCTCCGATCCGGCCGAACCGACCCCACTTGCGGCCGACGGGTCGGTCGAGTCGGTCTGTTCTCCGTCGAGTAGCGCCTCGACCGCCTCGCGGTCGACCTGCAGACGCGCACCGGTCCGGGCCGCCGCGAGGGCGCCACAGGCGTTCCCGATCGACAGCGCACGTTCGTCGCTTCCCTCGAACCGGCCGGCGATGAACCCGGCCGCGAAGGCGTCGCCGGCGCCGGTGGTGTCCACGGGGTCGACGGGGTAGCCCGGGTGAGTCACGGTCTTTCCCCCGGTCCGGAGTTCAGCGCCGCCGGCGCCGCGCTTGACGACGACGGCAGCGACGTCGCCGAGCAGGTCCTCGCTCGCGGCAACGCGCCCCTCGCGCTCGTTCAGGAACACGACGTCGACGATGGCGAGCGTCTCCTCGTAGGTCCGGTCCCCCAGCCGACGCCCGGGGTCGAAACTGACGGGCGTCCCGACGTCGTTCGCCAGCCGAGCGAACGCGGCGGCCGTGTCCGGGTCCTGCCCTGTGAGGTGGAGGTGGTCGGCCTCGGCGAGCGAACTATCGGGCAAGTCGCCAGGGCCGAAGCTCTCGTTGGCGCCGTCGTTCCCGAACACCATCACCTCGCCGTCGTCTGCGACGACGAGGTACTTCACCGACGTGGCGGCGTCGGGCGCTTCCACGAGCGTCGTGTCGACGCCGACCGCTTCAAGTTCTTCGCGCGCCGACCGGCCGTGCTCGTCGTCGCCGACGCTCCCCAGCAGGTGTGTCGAGACACCGAGGCCGGCGAGGACGACGGCGACGTTCGACGCGCTGCCGCCACCCGACTGTCGCTGCTCGGAGATAGTCGCTTCGCCGTCGACGGGCGGCAGGTCGTCGACCCGGAGGGTGACGTCCCAGTTGACGTGGCCCGCGCAGATGACCCGCGGCATTGTCCAACGGTCGGCCGCCCTCCGGTAAATAGTTCCGGGCGGCGTCGCCTCGATTCCGCCGTGCAGCGAGCCGACGGCGGAGTGGCTCCGGAAAACGAGTCGTCGGGACTGAGCGATTCAGGCCTGCAGTCCAGTGTCGAGGTGAGGCCCCGCCCGGTCGACGGTGACGGCGTCGAACTGGTCGAGCCAGTCGGCGTCGTCGCGCTCGAAGGCGTCCAGGCAGTCGCGGACGGTGTAGGCCCGGTCGCGGTCCGAACACGGAAAGACGGCCTGTAGTCGCGCGTCCTCGTAGACGGCCAGCGAGACGACGGGGAACACGACGACGTCGTCGACCTGGTCGAGGCCCAGGTACGAACGAGTCCGTCGTTCGAACGCCGGCCCCAGCGAGTGACCGTTCCGGTTGGCCCACTCGGCGAACTCGAGATACGTCTCGATCGCTCCGTCCCTGGTGTCCTCGTTCAACGTCCGGATCCGCTGCCACTCGCCGGCCACCGCGGCCTCGTCGAGGACGCCCTCGGTCTCCAGCGCGCGGACGCGATTCAGCACGTCCTGCTGGGCGTCGAACGTCCCGTAGGTGTCTCCGCGGAGATAGAGTTCGGCCCGGCTCTGGGTAGCTTGCGCTGGCATGGTTCTCATCGGTAGCAAGACGTGACGTACTATTAATACTTTCTACCACCGCGAAAACGGCGCGAAGTCCGGCGGTTTCGACCGCCGACCGATCGGCTTCGGGTCGCTCAGTCGGCGCTGGCTTCCGGACCGGCGACGACGTCGATCTCGCCGGCGTCGAGTTCTTCCTCGACCTCGCGGGCGGCCTGCACCATGTTCGCCATCTTGCCGTAGGCGACCTCCCGGGGGAGCAGCTTCACGCCACAGTCCGGCGAGACGGTGAGTCGCTCCGGCGGGACGACCTCCAGGCCCTTCTTGATGTTCTCCTTGATCTCCTCGACCGATTCGACTTCAGCGACGTGGACGTCCGTGACGCCCATCGCGAAGTCCTTCGTGAACTCGTGGGCCTTGAACACGTCGAGCTGTTCGTAGTCGCCGTTGGCGAGTTCGAGGTCGAACTCGTGGACGGGGTACTCCAGGATCTCCGGGTAGATGCGGGAGTAATCGCCGTAACAGACGTGGAGTCCCAGGCGGACGTCGTCTGGGACCTCGTCGGCGATGCGTTCGAGACACTCACCGACGATGGCGTGGTCGTCCGGCGTGGTCGCGAGGGCCGGCTCGTCGATCTGGATGTAGCGCGCGCCGGCCTCGACGAGCGCTTCTATCTCCTCGTTGACCAGGTCGGCCAGGTCGTAGGCCAGCGCTTCCTCGTCCTCGTAGACCTCGTTGAACGCCCAGTTGGCAAGCGTGTAGGGGCCCGTGATGGGGACCTTGACGGGCCGGCTCGCGACGGAACTCGTGAACTCGTACTCGCTGACGAGCCACTCCTCGTCGTACTCGACCTCGTCGGTGACGCTGGGCTTGTCGTAGTAGTTGTGGCCCCACACCTTCACGCGGCCGTTGAACTCGTAGCCGTCGATGCGCTCGGCGAAGTACTCGACCATCTCGTTGCGGCGCATCTCGCCGTCGACGACGACGTCGAGGCCCGAGCGCTCGTGCTCTTCGGTGATGAGCCGCGAGGCGTCGTCCTTGGCTTCCTCCCACTCGTCACTCCCGAAGTCGGCGTCCTCGTCCTCGAACAGCTCGCGGGCGCGGTCGTGCCACTTGGGCTTGGGGTAGGAGCCGACGACGGTCGTCAGCAGGAAGTGGTCGTTCGGGTGGTCCTCCGGTCGGAATTGCTCTCGTGGTCCAGTCATCAGGCTTGCACCTCCTCGAGTTCCGCGGCGTCTGCGAGGGCAGACAGCTTGGCTTCGAACTTGTTCACCGGCAGGTAGAACAGCTCCGTGTTCGCCGTCGCGTAGACGGTGTCGTAGTCGCCGGCCGTCTGGTCCGCGAACCAGTCGATGCGCTCACGGATAGTCTCGGGCGTCTCGACGAGCGTGTTCTGCCCGTCGACGAGGCCGAGCGCGACCGATTCCTTGGTGCCGTACTCCTGGACGTTGTAGACGGTCTGCTCGTGGTCGGCGATCAGGTCGAAGCCGATGGCGTCGACGTCGGCGTCCATGAGGTGGGCGTACACCTTCTCCTCGATGGCGCCCCAGTAGGTGTGGGCGACGACGTCGGCGTCGACTGCGTTCGCGACCCGGTCGATGGCCTCGCTGGCCCGCTCGTCTGCGCCGTCGCCGGGCGCGTTCTCGACGAGCGAGGGTTCGAGCAGGAACAGCGTCTCGACGTCGGGGAACTGCCTGGCCTCGTCGGCCAGGAACTCCGCGACGGCGTCGAGGAACGCGGCCTCGTCGCCGTAGTGCTCGTCGGTCGCCAGGTCGGCCAGCGAGTACGGGCCCGGGAGGACGGCCTGAAGTCCCGAATCGACGTGTTCCGCGGCGGCGTCGAGTTCGGCAGCGACGTCACCGGTCGCTTCGAGGTCGCCGGTGACGACCGGCTCCCTGTAGAAGTTGTTGTTGTCGTAGTAGCGGACGATGCCGCGGGTGTCGACGGAGTCGGCGACGGCCAGCGGGTGGGCGATCATGTCGTCCCAGCGGAGCTGGCCCTCGACGACGCGGTCGAGGCCGGCGTCGGTCTGTACGTCGAGGACCTCACGGCGAGCGCGGTCGTACGCGTCCGCTACCTCGGCGGACTCGTCGCCGCTGATGAGGTCGGTCTTCTGGTGTCCTTTCAGGTCGGACAGTTCGTCCTTCGCCCAGTCGGGTAACGGGAACAGGCCGGGCGTCGTGGAGACTACCTGCGTCATTGGATAGCGATACGAAATGACGGGCTTTAATATTTGCCATTCGATCTGATGCGCGGCAGTTATTCACGTCGTTCCGAGCGGCCACCGTAACGGCCGCGATGGGCGCCACGCGACGACGACGACGGCGGTGACGACCAACTGCCCGACGACGAACGCGAGCGATCCCGGGTCCGTCTCCAGTACGGGGATCAGCCACGTCGTCCAGTTGAACGACGTGTGCACGAGCAGCATCGCGAGGAGGCTCCCGCCGGTCCGGTCGTAGAGCCAGGTCATCACGACGGTCAGCATGACGATGGACGCGACGAACCCCCAGACCGGTTTCTGGTAGTAGATCGTCATACCGGGGACGTAGAACAGCGGCAGGTGCCAGCACCCCCAGAGGAGGCCGAGGACGACGCTCCCGCCGACGGCGCCGAACCGGTCGACCAGCGGGTCGAGCGCGTACCCTCGCCACCCCAGCTCCTCCTGGAGGGGGCCACCGAGGAAGAGGATGTACGCGAAGGCGATCGGGACGGCCAGGGTTTGTCCGGCCCAGGGCGGGGTCGGGAGATCGCCACCCGAGAATCTGGCGACCAGCGCCGCGACGAGCGCGAGGGCGGGAAATAGTCCGAGGATCGCCAGCCAGAGCCACCGGGGGAAGCCGACGTCGACCGCTCGCCGACCCAGTTCGACCAGCCCGGAGCGCCCGCGTCGCCAGCCGATCACGACCACGCCGGCTATCGACGGACCGAACGCACCGAGCGCGGGCAGGGTCGGAAAACGCCGGAGGTACCCGGTCGCGACCAGCGCCTCGGGTCCCCAGAACGCCCACGACCAGCCGAAGGCGAGCAACAGGAAGACGCCGAACGTCACGCGAGTGGAGCCGCCTCCGTCGGTCATCAGTCCGTCGGGCATCACCCGGAACGTCGCAGGGAACTGTCATCAAATCGCGGGTCGAACGCGGCGCGATGGCTGCCGACCCTCATAGTGGTGATTGTAACTATCTTCAGGAGGCAGATACTACCAGCGGTGACCGGAGCTGAACCGGCCGGTTGCGAAGAGACACCGGTAAAGAATTACAACCACCACTATCACTCCCCGGCGAGCGAGAGCCGCAACACCAGCAACGTCTCGAAGGGATGGGACTCCCGGTCGACTTCTGTCGCCGTTAGCCCGTTCGCCGTCGCGCGTTCCCGGACGGCGTCCGGGTCGGTGAGTGAACTCACGAGGAGGTAGGCGGCGCCGTCGGGGGCCAGCACCCGGTCCAGGTCGTCGAGGAACGGGTCGATGGCGGCGCGGCCGTCCTCGCCACCGGAGAGCGCCCTCTCCATCCAGTCGCCCCACTCGTTGTCCGGGTCCGTCGGGAGGTACGGTGGGTTGAAGGTGACGACGTCGAACGCGCCGTCGCGGAACGGGCCGAGCAGGTCGGCCCGAACCACGGGGAGTCCCCGTTCGGCCGCCTGTTCGCAGGCGGCGGGGTTCAGGTCCGAGGCGACGACGGTGGCGCCCGCATCGGCGAGCGCGCTGGCGACGTAGCCCGACCCGGTCCCGACGTCGAGCGCGCGGTCGCCCGCGCTCACACGCTCGCGAGCGGCCGTGGCGAGCAAGTGCGAGTCCTCTGCGGGCTGGTAGACGTCGGGCGTCTCGCGGCGGTCGGCGAGTGACGGTCGGTCGCCGCCCTGTGGTCCCTCTCCGTCCGAATTCTCGTCTCCGTCGCTCATCGTGACAGCGCCATCAGTATCCGCCCGGCTCGCCGACTTCGTAGGCCAGCGACGCCAGGTCGGCGAAGGTCGCCGGCGGGAGTTCGCCGGCCCGTTTGCTCATCAGCTCCTCGTCGGCGGCCTCGACGACGGCGTCTGGATCCCCCAGCCCAGAGATGTGGGCAGTGTTCCGGACGGCGTTGCGCATCGTCTTCCGGCGCTGGGTGAAGACGGCCTTCAGGAACTCGAGGAAGAACGCGTCGTCGGGAACGTCGTAGTCGGGGTCCCGTGGCGTCGTCCGGACGACGGCGCTCTCGACCCGGGGCTTCGGGTCGAAGGCCTCCGCCGGCACTATCTCGACGACCTCCACGTCGGCGTAGTGCCCAGCGGTGACGGAGAGTCGACCGTAGTCGTCCGTCCCGGGGTCGGCGGCCATCCGCTCGGCGAACTCCTTCTGGAACATCAGGACGAGGGGCTTGCCCAGCGGTAACAGTCGGAAGGCGATTTCGCTCGACGCGCCGTAGGGGAGGTTCGAGACGGAGACGTCGAACTCGGGGAGCTCGACGTCCAGCGCGTCCCCCTCCAGGACGGTGAGGTCGCCGGCCTCGATAGCGTCGGCGAACTCCTCGCGGAGGAACTTCGCCAGCTTCCGGTCGCGCTCGACGACAGTGACCTCGTCCGCGGCCGCGAGCAGTCGGTCCGTTAACGCCCCCGTCCCGGCGCCGATCTCCAGGACGTGGCCGAGGTCCAGGGAGGCCGGATCTACGGGTTCGTCTCCGTCGTCGCTGTCCGGTACGGCGTAGCCGGGGAGCCGGTCGAGGACGCGGTCGTCGACGAGGAAGTGCTGGTCCTTGTTCGGGTCGCCCCGGACGCCGGCGCGTCGCCTCAGTCCGTCGGGGTCACGGAACTCGCGGTCGTCCGTGGTTCCGGTTCGGCCGGTCACTCGTCTTCCTCCTCGCGGCGGGCGAACGTCCGGTACTTCAGGTCGTCCTCGCGGAGTTCCTCGAGGATCCGCTCGACGAGTACCTCCGCGGGATCGTGGAGGCCGCTGACCCGCGATTCGATGTCGTCGAAGCTACCGAACGGCTTGCGCTTTCGCTCGTCGAGGATGGTGTTACGGAGCTTCTTCCCGATACCGGGCAGGAGATTCAGCTGGTGGAGCCGCAGGGTGATCGGCTGGGCGTCGTTGTAGAAGTCGACGAAGCGCTCTTCCTCCTCGTGGACGATGTCGTCGACGGCGTAGTCGAGTTCGGACTGGGCGCCGCCCGAGAGCTCCTCGTACTCGATCTCGTGGATCCGGTCGAACGCGTCGCTCTCGATGCCGAGCCGGTCGCCGATGTTGACGCCGGCGTCCTCGGCGACCACGGCCTCGTAGAGGCGAAAGTCCGCTATCCCCATGGCGTAGGCCAGCGGCTGTTTCTGGTACTGCGGACGGTCGTCGTCGGACTTCCCGTGGGGCAGGAAGTCCAGCAGGACCACCGTCTCGCCACTGTCGCCCCCCTCGGAATCGTTCATGGCGGATGGTATGTCTAGAACCCACTTAATGGCGAGGGTCCGGAGTGCGGAGGTTTCGGGGGGACGGTACCGTCCGGCGGGAGTAGCGCTCGCTTCGCCGGCAGTCAGAAATCGGCGAGCGTGTGCTGGTCGCGTTTCAGGGCTCGACTCTCGACGCCGAACGCCGCGGTGACGTGTCGCGCGAACTCGTCGGCGAAGCCGTGATGGGTGAAGACCCGTTCCGGGTCGACAGCTTCGACGAGTGCTTCCAGTTCGCCGAAGTCGCAGTGGTCCGAGAGGGGGAAGGCGACGTCGTACCCCCGCCGGTACCGGTAGGAACTGTCCACGGCCCAGCCCGAGAAGCCAGCGTCGACGGCCTCGGACTCGCCGACGAGGCCGTCGACGAACCCCCGGCGCTTCTCGTGGGGCGGCACCACGACGGCGTCGCCCGGGCGGAGGTCCACGTCCGCGTCGAGTCGGTCGACCCCGAACGAGACGTCGCGATGGGTCTCGATCACCCGGTTGACGTCGGCGACGGCGTCGGTGACGAACACTCGGTCCCGGCCGCCCTCGTTCGCCAGCACCTGGAGTTTCTGCGCTCGCCCGAGGGCGTACCCGTAGAGGAGGACGACCCTGTCCATCGTCTCCCGGAGCCAGTCTCGGATCTCGGCGAACACCTCCTCGGTGGGCGGCAGCCGGTACTCGGGAGTTCCGTACGTCGTCTCTACGATCAGGTCGTCCGCCGGGCGCGGGTCGAAGCCGTCGAGGAACAGTCGGTCGCGGGTGCAGACGTCGCCGGTGTAGCAGACCGTGCGGCCGCTCGCTGGGTCGGTGACGTAGGCGGCCCGCGACCCGGCGACGTGGCCGGCGGGCCGGAGGTCGACGTCGGGATGGCTCCCGGCTTCGAGCGGGTTCGCCAGGTTCCGGCGCTCGGTCGCGAGCGCCGCCGTGAGGGGAGAACAGACGAGCTCCCCGGGGTTCGCGCTGGTGGTGTGGTCGCCGTGGGCGTGACTCAGGACGGTGACGTCGCCCTCGTCGCTCCCGTCGAAGACGAACGTCTCGCCGTCGGCGAAATCGAGCGTGATGCCGCGCCCGAGCGACACGTCGAGGGACACGTCCGACGGCAGGCGACGGCCGGGCATAGGGGTTCCGGACGGCGGTCTCGGGATCGGTCGTGCACCGTCTCGTTCGGCGGGCCGGGAGCCAGAGCGGGCGACGAGTCGGGAGAATCGGCGACGGTAATCGGACGAACTCCGAGAACTAACGGACGAGACGCCTCAGGCGTACTGCTTGACGACGTTGAGAATCTCGTCGAGTTCGTCTCCGGACAGGGAGTACCGTTCCTGGGCGAAGACCGCCCGGAGTTCGTCGCGGTCCAGCGGTCGGAGGTTCGCGATCTTGTAGGCCGTCGCCTCGTCGACCTTCTCCAGTTCCCGGAGCTGGTCGACGAACTCGTCGGCCTCCTCGACGTCGAGTTCGGCGAAGCGGTTGACGTGCTCGATGGCGCGCGCGAGCTCGTAGCGCATCTCGCGCTCCTCGTCGACCGCGCGGTCGGCCTCGATGTCTTCGAGGATCTCCTTCGTCTCGGCGAGGGTCAGGTACTCCTCGTCGAGCTTCTTTTTGAAGATGGTCATCCCTTACTCCTGGTGTCGAAGGTGCGCAGCGGTGACGATGATCGTCTTCTCCTTGCCGCCGTCGTTGATCTGCACCTTGAAGGCGTCTCCCTGCTTGCCGACGACGGTACCGGTCTGGCCGTCGAAGCGCGGGTGGAATCGACCGTCCGACACGGAGGGGTCCGTCTTGAGGTGGACTTTCTCGTCGGTCTCGAACTCCTCGATGGCGCGCTGCGGCGGGCTGGTGCCCCGTTCGCGGGGGGTGTTCTTGAGCTTGTTCCGGGTTCCTTTCTTGGGTCCGTTCGAACTCGGCATTCGTGCGGTTCGCTTGTCCGCTCGCCCTAATAAAACGTCCGTTCCCGTTTTCTCGAACGCCGTGTCGCGTCTGTCGTCACTGCTCACGAACTGAACGAACCGAAAGAAGGGACGGCCTAGATGCGGCCGACGTTCTCGACGGAGACGGACTCGACGCCCTCGACCTCGGTGAAGGCCTCCTCGACGGCCTCGGTTCCGCCGGAGTCGTCGGGGACGATGACCGTCGGGAACAGCGCGACGAGGCCGAACGCGACGTCGTCGCGCTCGAAGCCGTTGATCTTCGCCCCCTCGGAGAGGGCGCCTTCGAGGCGCTCCTGGAGCGCGTCGAGGTCGACGTCGGGACTCTGGGGCATGACCTTGATCTTGGCTGCGACTTTCCCCATGATCAGGGCCCCCGGAACCCGCAGTCGGGACACTCGTAGAGGTTGCTCTGCTTCCGGCACTTGGCGCAGCGGTAGATCTGCTGGCCACAGTCCGGGCACTTGAACGCCGCCGCGTTCGTCCCGGCGATGTTGATGCCACAGGAGACGCACTTTTGCGCCCGCTTTTGCTGGCTCTCGCTCATACCACTCTCTATCGGACCGCCGCTTTTAACGGTTACCAAACCGCGTCGGAGTCGTGCGAGTCGTTGTCTAGGCTCGGCTCACCCGGTCAACTCCCGGGGAGGATGTCGCCGAGCGCGGCGCCGATGCTCATGGGCAAGAGCGCGATGAGACACGTGCTCAGGGCCACCGTCGGATCCGCCCAATCGACGCGTCCCCAGGCAGACAGCAGCAACACCGACGTAACGAGCGCCGTGCCGAGGACTCCGGCGAGCCGGTGAGGGATAACGCCGAGTATCCGACGCCGGACGCGCACGTCCTGGATGTCGGCGACGTAGAGGATGCCGACGACCAGGGCGACGGTGGCGCCGACCGTTCCCGCCAGGAGGACCGGACGCGTCGCGAGGAACTCGCCGGCCTCGTTGGTCCCGCCCTCGACGGCCATCGGGATGCCGAAGAGGAGCGCGCCGAGGACCGCTTCCGAGAGGTCGGCCCGGTCGAAGCCCCAGACGACGCGGCCGAACACGGCGTCGTCCTGGGCTTCGGTCGCGGTTCGCATCGCCTCGCGGACTCGCGCGCGCTCGTCGGGGTCGTCGACGAACTCTTCGAGTTCCTCAAGCTCGTCGAAGAGGTCGCCCATGTCCGGCGACTCCTCGTCCTCGGGCGCTGGCACGTCCCTGTCGGCGCTGCGTCCGGAACGTCGGGAACTCATCCGTCGTCCGAGCCCATCGGTCCCCCCGGCTCGGGCGGTGTTCCCGCGTCACTCTCCGGATCGGGACGGCCGCGCACGACGGGGTTCGGGTCGGCGGGGCCGACGCGTTCGCCGTTCTCCCACTCGTAGAACCCCTCGCCGGTCGTGACGCCGAGAGAGCCGTCGTTCACCTTCTCGCGGAGCAATCCGGGCGGGTCGAACCGCCCGCCGAGCCGGTTCGCCAGGTCCTCGAGGGCTTCGAGGACGTTCCCCAGCCCCATCTCGTCGGCCAGCGCGAGCGGACCGGCGGGATGGTCGCGGCCCAGTTCGAGCGCCCGGTCCACGTCGGGAACGCTGGCGACGCCCTCCTCGACCATGCGGACGGCTTCGACGATCAGCGCCAGATCCAGGCGCGTGCTCGCGAACCCCGGGACGTCGCGGACGACCAGCGGCGTGCCGTCGAGGCCCTCGACGAACTCGACCGCGCGCTCGCGGGCCGTCTCGGCGGTCTGGTCGGCGACGACGACCTCCACGAGCGACGACTCACCCGGGTCGACGAAGTGGAGGCCCACCGCGCGACCGGGTTTGCGGAGCCCGGCGGCCACGCCGGTCACCGACACCGCGTCGCCGCTGGTCGCGATCAGCGTCTCGTCGGCGACGGTCTCCTCGACGTCGGCGACGAGTTCCCGTCGCGTCCGCTCGTCACCCTCGGTCGCGTCCACCACCACGTCGGCGTCGCCGACCGCGGCGTCGAGGCCTGTCGTCCCGTCGATCGCCGCCAGCGCCTCGTCCCCGTGGCGTTGCTCGATAGCGTCGATGGCGTCCATGACGACGTTCGCGTCCCCGTCGTGGAGGCGGACGGCGTGGCCCGCGAGCGCGCACTGGCTCGCGATGGCTCGGCCGTCCCCAGTGGCGCCAAGTACGGCAACTTCCATGCGACGTACCCGGTCGCGTGACCGGATAAGCTTTTGCGACCCGGGCCGCCCGCCCCCGATTCGAGTGGTACCACGCACCAACCAAACATTTATATGTCTGAAATCGTTCTCCCTAAAAGAACACATGGAGCGGCCCACGCGCACGCGCGAGCAGGAGGGGACGCAGGAGCAGGAAACAGAGGAGTCCCAGCGTACCTGTCCGGAGTGTGATTCGACGGAGATCACCTCTGACGGGAGCGGGGAGCTCATTTGCGAGGACTGTGGCCTGGTCATCGAGGACGAGAACATCGACCGCGGGCCGGAGTGGCGCGCGTTCAACCACTCGGAACGGCAGAGCAAGTCCCGCGTCGGTGCACCGACGACGCAGACGATGCACGACAAAGGGCTGACGACGACGATCGACTGGAAGGACAAGGACGCCTACGGTCGGTCGATCTCCTCGAAGAAACGATCGCAGATGCACCGCCTGCGCAAGTGGCAGGAACGCATTCGAACCAAGGACGCGGGCGAGCGCAACCTCCAGTTCGCGCTCTCCGAGATCGACCGGATGGCCAGTGCGCTCGGCGTTCCGCGCTCTGTCCGCGAGGTCGCCTCGGTCATCTACCGACGGGCGCTCAACGAGGACCTCATTCGCGGACGTTCGATCGAGGGCGTCGCGACCTCGTGTCTCTACGCCGCCTGCCGCCAGGAAGGCATCCCGCGCTCGCTCGAGGAGGTCTCGGACGTCTCCCGCGTCGAGCAAAAGGAGATCGGCCGGACGTATCGATACGTCGCCCAGGAACTCAAGCTCAAGATGGAGCCGGTCGACCCCAAGCAGTACGTCCCCCGCTTCGCCAGCGAACTCGAACTCTCCGAGGAAGTCCAGTCCAAGGCCAACGAGATCATCGACGTCACCGCCGAGCAGGGGCTGCTGTCGGGCAAATCCCCGACCGGCTACGCCGCCGCGGCCATCTACGCCGCCTCGCTGCTCTGCAACGAGAAGAAGACCCAGCGCGAGGTCGCCGACGTCGCCCAGGTCACCGAAGTCACGATTCGGAACCGGTATCAGGAGCAGATCGAAGCGATGGGAATTCACTAGTCGGCCTGGTTGACTAGTTTCCTTTTTCAGCCGTTCTCACGCGACCAGCGACTGCAGTCGTTCTCGGGCGCGATACTCACCGCAACAGTCATGGCGGGGGCCAGTCGATACGCAGGAACGAATCGATGACCGAGGACGCCGCTCCCGGCCGCGACGAGCCAATCGCGTCGTTACTTGCGGTGTTCGACGACCCGGCTTCGGGCCGGCGTCGGCTCCCCGGGCTCGTCGGGAAACTCGACGCCGAGGACGAGTCGGTCCGGGTCGGCGCCGCGTGGGCCATCTGTCACGTCGCGGCTCACCTCCCGGACACGGCCGCCTACCTGACGCGTCGTCTCGCCGACCGAATCGACGACGAGGAGCCGTCTCTCGAGGCCGAACTGGCGTTCGACTACGTCGCGGCGCGGTACCCGGACGCCGTCGCCGAGGAACTTGCCGCGATGGAGACCGAAGCCGAGAGCCGACCGCGGTACTGGCCGGTCGAGGGGAGCCTGGCGAGGGCGAACTACCATCGGCCGGCCGTCGGCGAGCGAGACGTCGGGCGGACGCGGCTCGCGGGCGAGGGGAACTCGTCCGGGCCACAGCGCGTCTACACCCACGACGGGTCGTCCCACGACCGACTGCGACGGGGGACCGATGGTGCGACCGATGATGCGATGGACGAAGACGAGGCCGACGGCGGCGACAACGTGTCCAGCGATAGTCCAGACGCGAAGTCGGATAGTCCAGATGCGGGGTCGGCGTCTGCGAACGATAGCGACGGACAGACGGTCGACGACCCTGGCTGGCAGCCCGCGGACGAGATTCCGTCCATCGTCGCCGACAGCCGCTTCGACCAGCTAACGGTCCTCGCGAAACGTCGTCGGGGCCGGTACGCCGACGTCTACCGGACGCTGGGGGTCGTCGACGGCGAGCAGTTACCCGTCGGCCTGTCCCTCTATCACCGACCGTCGCAGGGAGTCGACGCGTTTGCGGCGGCCATCGACGAGCGACTCGCCCGGTGGGCCGGCGTCGACGACCACGACAACGTCGTCGCCGTCTACGACTGGGGCCGCGACCCGCGACCGTGGGCGGCCACGGAGTACATGGGTTTCAGTCTGGCCGACCGCGACCGACTGGACTGCTCCGAGGCGCTCTTCAACGCCCGCGGACTCGCGGCCGCCGTCACCCACCTCCACGAGAACGGCGTCGTCCACGGTGGCATCGACCCCGGGAACGTCGTCTACTCCGGCAACGTCATCGACGAGGACGAGGTCCAGCCGCCGCTGCTGGACGACGTCGGGCTGCTCCACGTCGTGCGAAACTACTTCGATCCGACCTCGCGGCTGGACCCGCGCTACGCCGCGCCGGAGTACTTCGACCGGGGCTTCGGGCGAATCGACCACGCCACCGACGTCTACCACCTCGGCGCACTGGTGTACCTGCTGTTCACCGGGGACCCGCCCTACGACGGTGAGTACGGACGAATCAGGGACCGCGTCCTGTCGGACCCACCGCCGCGGCCGAGCGACGTCGCCGACGTGCCCGAGGGACTCGACGACGTGGTGACGAAGGCCATGGCGCGCCAGAAACTGCAGCGCTACGAGGCGGTCACGCACATGGAACAGGAGTTACGCCGGATTGAGACGGAGGACGAGGCGTGATCGCTGCCGTCGAACTGGGGCTCGACCTGGTCGGTGGGAACCCGAACCTCACGTTCATCTTCTTCGTCGCGCTGGTCCTGCTCGGCGTGCTCGGCCTGCGATTCACGTTCTACGCGTACCGCAACGACCGCGCGGCGGAACTGGCCGGTCAGGACGCGCTGTGGCGCACGCTCGCGTTCGTCGGTGTCACGGCCGTCCTCTTCGCGCTGCTCGGCGTCGTCGACATCGTGAGTTCGCTCCAGACGCCGTATCGCCGCGGGGTCATGCTCGCCCACGTCCTGTTGCTCGCGCTCGTGCTCCAGTCGCTGTACCGCAATTCGGTGCCGACCGGGACACCGGGGTCGGGCGCAGTCGGTCCGGGCCGTCCATTCTGGCTCGCGGGCGCCCTCGTCGTCGTCACCGTCATCGTCGGGACTGCCTGGAACGCGGACCACCACGCCGTCGTCGCCCTGGAAGGCATCGCTGCACTCGCCTTCCTCGCGGTCGGTTTCGTCGTCGGACGGCGCGGGACGTCGGCCTCGCGCGTCCAGGGGACCGTCGTCGACACGCTCTTGCGACACTTGCTTCCAGTGTTGCTGTTCGCGTCGCTGATCCCCATCACCGGACTCGCCGTGGTCGCCGGCCTCGACCAGGTGATCGTCCTCCACATCCAGGTCGTGTTCGTCATCATGACCGCGACGGCGCTGATGACGGCGACTATCAAGCTCCGACAGAACCTGGCCGGTCTCTGAGCGACCGTCCTACTCCGCGCAGAACTCGCTGTGATCGGTGATGAACCCGTCGACGCCGGCGTTCCGTGCCGAGACGGCGCCGACGCTGTCCCGGATGGTCCAGGCGTTGACCGTCAGGTTGGCGTCGTGGGCCTGCGAGACGAACCGCTCGTCGCAGATGTCCCAGTGGGGGTGGATGGCGGTGCAGTTGAGATCGGCGGCTCGCGCGAGTCGTTCCTCCGGGTCGGCTTCGACGAGGAGCGCGCGCGGGTAGTCGGCGAGCACGGTCACTTCCGCCAGCACGCCGGCGTCGAACGAGGAGACCAGCACGCCGCCGTCGTGGGCACCGAGGACGTCGACGGCGTCGGTCGCGAGGCCGTTCTCCTTGAGATCGACGTTGATCCCGACAGACGGCGGGAGCACCTCCAGCACCTCGGCGAGTGTCGGAATTCCTTCACCGCTGCCGAGGACGTTCAGCTGGGCCAGTTCGGCCTGTGATAGCTCCGCGACCTCGCCGCTGGCGTCGGTCACCCGGTCGACTCTCTCGTCGTGGACGACGACGAGTTCGCCGGAGCCACAGCGGCGGACGTCGACCTCCACCCAGTCGGCGATTTCGGCGGCGCTCGCGACCGCTCCCACGGTATTCTCGGCGAACTCCCCCGCGAACCCGCGGTGGGCGAGACAGCGCATGGTCGTCCGTCGCCGGGGCGGGTAAAGTGCTTTCCCGTCCCCGGCGGCCTGACAGTCCGACGAAACTTTATCCCGGTTCCGGCCGTCGACCCCGGCATGAGTGTCGACTTCGATTTCGGCGACGACGTCGTACTGATCACGGGCGTCGGTGGGGCGCTGGGCAGTGCTGTCGCGCGGGCGTTCGACGACGCGGGCGCCACCGTCTGCGGCGCCGACGTCGTCGCTCCGGAGAGCGAGGACTTCGCACTCGACCCCGACCGGGTCGACTTCTACCAGGCCGACTTCACGGAGGAGTCGGAGGTCAAGCGCGTCGTCGACGACGTCGTCGCGGACCACGGCGGCCTGGACGCGCTGTGTAACATCGCCGGGACCTGGCGCGGCGGCGACCCGATTCACGAGACGGACGTCGACACGTTCGACTTCCTCTTCGACGTCAACCTCAAGACGACGTTCATCGCCTCGAAACACGCACTTCCCCACCTGCGGGAGAGCGACGGGGCGATCCTGTCGGTCTCGGCCCGGTCGTCGCTCGAAGGCGGCGAGGGGGACGGTATCTATCGCGCGACGAAGGCCGGCGTTCGCCTGCTCACCGAGAGCATCGCCGAGGAGAACCTGGGGACGGTGCGGGCCAACGCCGTCATGCCGAGCGTCATCGACACGCCGATGAACCGCGAGATGATGCCCGACGCCGACCACTCCGAGTGGGTCGACCCGGCCGACATCGCCGAGGTGATTATGTTCCTCTGTTCGGACGCCGCGACGGTGACGAGTGGGGCTGCGGTGCCGGTGTACGGGGAGGCATAAACCGTCCAGTGAGCGCCACGGCGCGAACAACGGTTTATGCCGAGTGAGGCGTGACAGTCCCAACGAGCGCGACGGCGCGAGTAGAGTGTCACGCCGAGTGGGGCATGACAATCCCAACGAGTGCGACGGCGCGAACAACGGTTTCCGCCGAGTGAGGCGTAGCCTGCTGGTTCCCGGTCGACCCCGAGGTCCGTCGGTTCCCGCGCCGGTACGTCCTGACGGACAGCCGCTATCTCGCGACGGTGGCCGTGGCGTCTTCTCGCCCCGTCCACACTGGCAAGGTCTCGGTGCCGGAGCCCCATCTTCTGTAGACGACGACCATCGTGACCAGGACGACCAGAAACGCGAGCGAATTGACAGTCGTCGCCCACGCCGGCCACCCACCGGTGTCGAAGAAGAGAATTCCCGGCGTTCCCGGCATGTTCCCCGCGGCGTGGAAGAGGACCGGAACGTAGAGGTTCTGGGTCACCTCGTAAAGGGTCCCGTAGATAATCCCGCTCAGGGTGAGCGAGACGAGGTAGGCCAGCGGCGTCATGCTCCCCGGTGACCCGTCCGTGAGTATTCGCGGTACGTGCGCCAGCGCGAAGAGAACTCCCGTAAGACCGATTCCGAGCGCGATTCGCTTCCGTGTCCTGTCCGTGAGGAGGCCGACGACCTTGGTCTGGAGATAGCCGCGGTAGGTGAGTTCCTCGACGAACGCGACGGCGACGAGCTGGAACAGGAACGCCACGACCGCCTCTCCCGGTGGGACTGTCCAGTGGTACCCGACCGACGCGAGGTTCTCCGTCGCGAATGCGAGTCCGATACCGAGGGCGTTGATAGCGACGTAGGATCCGGCGACGGCGACGGTCGCTGGCATCAGGAGCCGTGGTGAGAGACCGATCTCGCCGAATGCTACCCCTTCGGATCGAAGCACCCACCAGACGAATCCGACGAACAGCATGGACTGCCCGGTCGTGATGGCGTTGGACTCGACGACTGGAATTGCGGGACCGATGGACCAGACGTTCGCGATCAGGGTACCTGCTGCCACGTCTAGAGCAGCAACGACGAGGAAGAACGCGAGCCACGTCACCCCGCCCTCGAAGGTGATTCGCCGGGACGTCCCCTCACCGCTCGATAGTTGAACCATGCCGGTAATGTCAACGAGAGTGGTAAAAACCACCCGGTCGGTCTTTCTGGAACGAGGGCCGTGGTCTCAGGCCCGGTCCAGTTCTAGATCACGGACGTCGCTCTCCTCGACCCGGGTGTCGGTCTCGACCAGTCGTTCCACGCGCTCCTCGAACTCCTCCGTGGACAGTTCTCCCCGGGCGTATCGGTGCTGGAGGTCGGCGACAGGATCCGCATCGCCGTCGGCGGACGCCTGCCCGTACCCGATCTCGCGGGCCGATTCCCGCGGGTGCTCGGGTGCCGCTTCAGCCCGACCGACGACCGCATCCGCTTCCCAGTAGGCGAGCGTCGTGAAGGCGAGGCCGACGGTCAGCGCCAGGAGGAACGACGCTGACTCCGTGAACTGGAACTGGACGGCGAACAGGTGCGCGAGGACCACGAACAGTGCGGTGAAGCCGATGGACCCGAAGACGGCCGACGCGACGGCGCGGCCGCGCGGTGAGCTCGGACCGTATCGCTCGACGATACGTCGCATAGTCGACGTGTCCTCGGTAGTCCGTCAAAATTCTATCGGTGCGCGAGGTGAGTCGGCTCGCGGCCCGAGGCTACCTGACGAGGTACGACTCGCCAGTGGGCCCGAACCGGCCGAGGTCGGCCTCGCGCCGGTAGTCCGTCTCCTGGAGGGCCACCAGCGCGTCGACCAGTGCCGTCTCGTCCTCGTCGGTCCACATCATCGGTTCCTTGATCGGGTACACGAGCCACCCCGAGCCCATCACCTCCGTGGCGTGCAGGTCGTCCATGTCGACGTCGTCCGATGACCTGGCCGTCGCGACGGAAAAGACGTGACGCGTCGCCCGCTCGCCGACGGGGAGGATGACGTGGGCGGTGATGGCGCGGAACTCCGAGTCGAACAGTGGTTCGAGGTCGTCGTAGGAGGCCTGCGAGGGCGTTCCGTCGGCTCCGCACATGTGGAGGTAGGAGAGGTAGGTCTTGTCGACCTCGGGGGGCGTCCCCGCGGCGTCGAGGAGGCCGGCGTCGACGAGCGCTCGCTGGAGTCGCTCCCCGCTCTCCGATTCGGTGAACGGGATGCCGGAGTCGACGCCGCCGTGGACGCCCGGGTGGTCGCCGACGACGTGGAAGTGGGCGTTGGCGTCGCCGTATCCGGGGACGAACGGGTCACAGCCGGGGTCGAAGCCGAAGGGGTTCGAGAGGGACTCCGCGACGTTCTTCACGCACGGACTGAGGCGACTGGGCGTCAAAACTCCGACGGTCTGATGCTGGTCCACGCACCGGAGGCACTCGGCGACGACTGCGGCAGTATTGCGGGAATCACTAGGTCAATATAGGTGGTGACGGAGGGGGTGGAACCGTATTTTACATTTTTGATCGTTCGGTTTCCGACAACGCTTTTCTCGCCCCCACCCCTGGCCTGGTACATGGACGAGCGCAGGAGGGCTGGTGTGTCGTGACTCACGAAGACCGCGTCGACGACCTCCGCGAACGCAAGGCGGCAGCGGAGCGGGGTGGCGGCGAGGAACGCATCGAGGCCCAGCACGAGAAGGGCAAACTGACCGCGCGCGAACGCATCGACTACTTTCTCGACGACGACAGCTTCGTCGAGTTCGACCAGTTGCGGGAACACCGGAGCACCAACTTCGACATGGCGGAGAAGAAGGTTCCCGGGGACGGCGTCGTCACGGGTTACGGCGAAGTAGACGGTCGGAAGGTGTTCGTGTTCGCCCACGACTTCACCGTCTTCGGCGGGTCGCTGGGCGAGGTGTTCGCCCAGAAGGTGTGCAAGGTGATGGACAAGGCAATCGAGACCGGTTCGCCCATCATCGGCCTCAACGACTCGGCCGGTGCTCGCATCCAGGAGGGGATCGACTCGCTGGCGGGGTACGCCGACATCTTCCACCGGAACCAGCAGGCCAGCGGCGTCGTCCCCCAGATTTCGGCTATCATGGGGCCCTGCGCCGGCGGCGCGGTGTACTCCCCGGCCATCACCGACTTCGTCTACATGGTCGACGAGACGAGCCACATGTTCATCACCGGGCCGGACGTCATCGAGACGGTCACCGGCGAGGAAGTCGGTTTCGACGAACTCGGCGGCGCCCAGACCCACGCGAGCGAGTCGGGCGTCGCCCACTTCACCGCCGACGACGAGAAGGCGGCGATGGACGACATCCGCTATCTGCTCTCCTATCTCCCGCAGAACAACGTCCAGGACCCCCCGCGCGTCGAGCCCTGGGACGACCCCGACCGGGCCGACGAGGAACTGATCGACGTCGTCCCCGACGAACCGCAGAAACCCTACGACGTCGTCCGGGTCGTCGAGGGGGTGATGGACGAGGGTTCCTTCTTCGAGGTGGCCGACTCCTTCGCCCGGAACATCGTCACCGGCTTCGCCCGACTGGACGGTCACAGCGTCGGCGTCGTCGGCAACCAGCCCCGGGTCAACGCCGGGACGCTCGACATCGACTCGTCGATGAAGGGGGCCCGGTTCGTCCGGTTCTGCGACGCGTTCAACATCCCCATCGTCACCTTCGTCGACGTGCCCGGGTTCATGCCCGGCAAGGACCAGGAGACGGGCGGCATCATCAAACACGGGGCGAAACTGCTGTACGCCTACTCCGAGGCGACGGTGCCGCTGTTGACGGTCATCACCAGGAAGGCCTACGGCGGGGCCTACGACGTCATGGCCTCCAAACACGTCGGCGCGGACGTCAACTACGCCTGGCCGTCGGCCGAAATCGCGGTGATGGGACCTCAGGGTGCGGTCAACGTCCTCTACGACGACGAGCTCGACGCGGCGGAGAACGTCGAACAGCGCCGCGCGGAGCTCATCGAGGAGTACCGCGACGCCTTCGCCAACCCCTATACGGCGGCCGAGCGCGGGTTCGTCGACGACGTGCTCGAACCGCGGGAGACCCGCTCGCGTCTGATCGGCGACCTGGAGACGCTCCGGGGCAAACGAACGGACCGTCCGGACCGGAAACACGGAAACATCCCGCTCTAACATGGCGACAGACAGTGCAGGCGCCGTCGAACCGGCGCTCGTCGACGTAGTCACGCGGGCAGTGCCGTCGGCGAGTCCCGACGAGGCGGCCGCCATCGCCGTCGCGATCGGTGCCCACGTGCGAGACAGCGAGCGAGCGGCCGCGGCGGCCGCCACCTCGTCGGCCAACGAGGAGCCGGACTGGGAGGGTCGCGAGTGGACCTTCGCCGGCCGCATCGAGGCGACCCAGCAGCGAACGATCCGGATTCGAGACGACGCACCGGGCGACGAATGGACGGCAGCAGGGCGGACGGACCGAATGTAGATCCAATCGACTATGACCGAGGACACAACGTCAGGCGAAGGCACCGGTTCTGGACCACGGAGCGGCCGTTTCGACGACGCCGCTCCGCATAGTTTTAAGGTCGGACTACCGGTACAGAGTGGTATGTTTGACAAATCCCGGACTGGCAGTGCGGATTTGTACGGAGGGCGCCGGCGCGGCCACGCAGTCGCGCTCGCCCGTCCACGGGCGACGGGGACAGGGGTGTCGGTCTGATGTTCGACAAAGTGCTCGTGGCCAACCGGGGCGAGATCGCGGTTCGCGTGATGCGGGCCTGCGAGGAACTCGGGGTCGGCACGGTCGCCGTCTACTCCGAGGCGGACAAGCACTCGGGGCACGTGCGCTACGCCGACGAGGCGTACAACGTCGGCCCCGCCCGGGCGGCCGACTCCTACACCGACCAGGAGGCGATCGTCGAGGCGGCACAGAAGGCCGAGGCAGACGCTATCCACCCCGGATACGGCTTCCTGGCCGAGAACGCCGAGTTCGCCGCTCGCGTCGAGGAGACCGAGGGGATCACCTGGATCGGCCCCTCCAGCGAGGCCATGGAGTCCCTCGGAGAGAAGACCAAGGCCCGGACGATCATGCGGGAGGCCGACGTCCCCATCGTTCCGGGGACGACAGAACCCGTGGAGGATGTCGAGCAGATCAAGGAGTTCGGCGAGGAACACGGCTACCCCCTCTTGATCAAGGCCGAGGGCGGTGGCGGCGGCATGGGCCAGGAAGTAGTCGCCGGGCCCGAGGCGGCCGAGGAGAGCCTCGAGACCGCCCAGCGAGAGGGGGAGGCGTACTTCTCGAACGCCTCGGTGTACCTCGAACGGTTCCTCGACAATCCCCGTCACATCGAAGTGCAGATCCTCGCTGACAGGCAGGGCAACGTCAGGCACCTCGGCGAACGGGACTGCTCGCTCCAGCGCCGCCAGCAGAAGGTCATCGAGGAGGGTCCCAGCCCCGCCATCACCGACGAACTCAGGGAGAAGATCGGCGAAGCCGCCCGACGTGGTGCCGACGCCGGCGACTACTACAACGCCGGGACGTTCGAGTTCCTCGTCGAGGACGAGGACCGGAACGAGGAGGGCCTGCTCGACGCCGACTCGGACTTCTACTTCCTCGAGGTCAACACGCGCATTCAGGTCGAACACACCGTCACGGAGGAACTGACGGACATCGACATCGTGAAGTGGCAGATCAGGGTCGCCGCCGGCCAGGAGCTCACCTTCGCCCAGGACGACGTCGAACTCGAGGGCCACGCGATGGAGTTCCGCATCAACGCGGAGAACGCCGCCGACGACTTCGCGCCCGCGACGGGCGGCGAGTTCGACGTGTACGACCCGCCGGGCGGCATCGGCGTCCGCGTCGACGACGCCGCCCGACAGGGCGACGAACTGGTGACCGACTACGACTCGATGATCGCGAAGCTCATCACCTACGGGTCGGACCGCGGCGAGTGCATCGCCCGCGGGAAGCGGGCTCTCCCTGACTACGACATCCGGGGATTCCCCACCATCATCCCCTTCCACCGGCTGATGCTCACCGACGAGGAATTCCTCGCCGGCAGGCACACGACGAAGTACCTCGACGAGAACCTCGACCCCGAACGCATCGACGAGGCCCAGGAGCGCTGGGGGACCGAACCCGCCCCCTCTGACGGCGACGACGAGGAAGAGGTCGTCGAGCGCGAGTTCACCGTCGAGGTCAACGGCAAGCGCTTCCAGGTCGAACTCGAAGAGCGCGGCGCGCCCGCCATCCCCGTCGGCGATATCGACCAGTCCGGCGGCGCCCAGCGGCCCGACCGCCCCGGCGGCGGTGGCGACTCCGGCGGTGGCGGCGGGTCGAGCGCGGCCGGCGACGAAGTTGCCGCGGAGATGCAGGGCACCATCCTCGAAGTGAACGTCGCCGAGGGCGACGAGGTCGAATCCGGTGACGTCCTCTGCGTGCTGGAGGCGATGAAGATGGAGAACGACATCGTCGCCGAGCGCGGCGGCACCGTCACCGAAGTCGCCGTCGGCGAGGGCGACTCCGTCGACATGGGCGACCGCCTCGTCGTGATAGAGTAAATTTTACTTCGTCGGGTGCGCGCGGAGCGCACCGCACCTCGCAAAAATTAGTACAAGACTTCCTTCTCCCTCGGCTTCGCCTCGCGAGTAGTGAAACCGCGACGCTACGCGCCGCGGTATGCTAGTTCTTCAGCAGCACTTCTCGATCCGCCTTGGATGCGTTTTTGGTCGTCGCGCGAACACCGGTTGGTATGCAAGAAACGCGGCGACGCGTCCTCGAGGCCCTCGCCGACGGGCCCGTCACCGGGCCCGAACTGGCCGACTCTCTGGACGTCTCCCGGGCTGCGGTGTGGAAACACGTCGAGGCGCTCCGCGAGGTCGGATTCACGATCGCGAGCGACGACGACGGCTACGTCCTCGACGGCGTCCCCGAGTTCGGCGCCGAGGCCGTGGAGTTCGGCCTCGACGCGCCGTTCGAGGTCGAGTACCACGACAGCATCGACAGCACGAACCGGCGAGCCAGGGAACTGGCGCAGGACGACGCCGGTGACGTGGTCGTCCTCGCCGACGAGCAGACCGGCGGGAAGGGCCGACTGGATCGGGCGTGGTCGTCGCCGAGCGGCGGCATCTGGCTCAGCCTGGTCCTCCGGCCGGAGGTTCCGGCCGCCCACGTTCCCGCCTTCACGCTCGCCACCGCCGTCGCGGTCACGCGCGCCGCTCGCGAGGCGGGCGTCGACGCGCGGATCAAGTGGCCCAACGACGTCGTCGTGGGGGACGGGGTCGGCCCGGAGGGGCGACCGAACGGAGACGGCGAAGCCGTCGACGAGGAACTGAAACTCGCGGGAATTCTCACCGAAACGCAGGGCGAGGCCGACCGGGTCTCGTGGGTGGTCGTCGGCGTCGGAATCAACGCCAACGTCGACGTGGCAGACCTCCCGGCGGAGCGGGGCGTCACGAGCCTCAGGCAGGAGGTCGGCGACGTCGACCGCCGGGTGTTCACCCAGCGGGTGCTCGAAGCGCTCGACGAGTTGCGAGACGACCTCCCCGGTGCAGTTGAGGAGTGGACCGAGTACGCGTCGACGCTGGGCAAGCGCGTCCGCGTGGAGACGCCGGGTGGGACCGTCGAGGGCGAGGCTGTCGACGTCGAGTTCCCCGGCGCGCTGGTTATCGACACCGGCGACGAACGGGTCACCGTCACCGCCGGCGACTGCGAACATCTGCGGCCGGTGTGACCCGCACTAGGCGCTCAGTGCTCGACTTCCTGAACTGACGGCTCTCCGGCCGATTTTGGCTCCGTCTCCGCGTCGACGCGGACGGTAACGACGGGCACCGACGACCGGCGGACGACGTGCTCGGCGACGCTGCCCAGCAACAGGCGGTTCAGTCCGCCGCGGCCGTGGGTCCCCATCACGACGACGTCACAGTCGGCCTCGTCGGCGCAATCGACGATCTGTGCCGCGGGCGCGCCCTCGGTGATCGTCTGGTCAACGTCGACGCCCTCGGGCATGCGACGCTGTGCTTCCTCCACGGCCGCCTCCCCCTCTTCCTGCATCAGCCCGTGGATGCCGTCGAGCGACGCGTCCATCGGCATCGTCGTCAGGCTCGCCGTGTCGACGACGTAGAGCGCGTGGACCGACGCGTCGTGGATCCGGGCGAGTTCGCCCGCGTGGTCTATCACCCGCGTCATGCCCGCGGAGCCGTCCGTCGGGAGCAGTATGCGGTCGTACATCGTCCTATGCTAACAAGTTTCGTAGGGGAGCGGTTAAGCGTTGTCGGGGGTGACGACGCGTTCCACGTCCGAGACGCCGGCGCGACGGACGACCGCGCGGACGACTTCGCGCGCGCCGGCGAGGTTGTGGGAGTCGCCGTCGAGCACGAGCAGGCGGGCGTCCCGTCCCTCCTCGACGAGGCCGCAGTTCAGGCCCGCCATTTCTGCCCCGTTGACGGTCGCCATCCGCAGGACTTCGGCGGCAGGGACGTCGGCGACCTTCGCGGTGAACTCCATCTCGCGGAACATCGACGGGCTGTTGAGGAAGACGTTGTCCGTCCCCAGCGCCACCGTCGTCCGTTCGGCGAGTTCGGCGATGGGTGGCATCCCGACCCCGGTCACGAGGTTCGAACGCGGGCAGACGGCGACCGGGATCTCGCTGTCCGCGACGCGGTCGAGGTGGACGTCGTCGGCGTACACCATGTGGACCAGGAAGTCCGGGTCCAGGTCCAGCGCGGGGTTGATGTCCGACGGGTCGACCTCGCCAGCGTGGATGCCGAACAGTTTCCCCGCTTCAGCAGTCGCCTTGCGCTCTCGGCCGAACTCGGCGTCGTTCGCGCCGCTGGCGCCGAAGCCGTCGCTGGCCTCCATCGCATCGACGGTCTCGCGTCCGAGGACGACTGCCGCCAGGTTCGACCCGGAGAGGGCGTCCTCGATAGCCCGGACGCCGTCGACGCCGCCCTCGCGGAACTCGACGAACGCGCCCGTCCCGGATTGCTCCATGAACGCGAACGACCGTTCCATCGCCGCGACAAGTTCCTCGTGGCTCGCCTCCCGGAGCAGCCGGTGCTTGAGGCCGTCCGGCGGCGCCACGAGTTCTTCGAGTGAGAGCCCGCCGCCGGCTTCCTTCGCGATGGAGTCACCGACGTGGGTGTGTGCGTTGACGAACGCCGGCAGAATGATCTGATCACTATCGACGTCGGCAGCCTCGACGGCCGTGATCTCGCCGTCCTCGACGACGACGCGTCCCTCGATCGGTTCGAACGACCGACCGCGCAGGATCGTGCCTTCGAGTTCCAGTACTTCGCCTTCGGAGTCCATACTCGAGTGTTCCATTGCAGTCAGTTGAACTCGTCGAGAGTCGCGTGGATGCCGGGCCTGACGTCTCGCACGCGAGCGCCGTCGAGTTCCAGCCCGAGCACGCGGATCGCCGCGTCACCGACCCGGTCGGCGACGTCCGGCGGCGCGTACACCCCGAGACGCCACTGGTCGTGCTGGGCGGCCCGGAGCGCGCTCACGAGCGTCGACTGTTCCGCGAGCGGGCGGACCTGTCCGTTGACGACGACGCGGCTCGTCGACTCCGTCATCGACGGTTCGTCCGGGACGTCGAGGACGACGTGTTCGGGGTCGACGTTGGCCGCGTCCGCCACCTCACGCTCCAGCGACCGCACGCGCTCGTGGTCGCTTTCGAGCAGCGGGTCCGGGACGGCGTCCATCTCGGCCCAGACGGAGCGCTTGTAGAGGGTTCGCCGGCTCAGTCGGCCGGCGAGTTCGGCCGTCGCCTGGCAGTCCCGGAGCGCGACGAGGAGGTCGCTGTCGTCCCAGCGGCGGAGTTCCGATGCGTCGGTCCGGGTCTCGGCGAGCAACCGCTCCGTCGCCCGTCGCAGCATCGATTTCGCGATGCGCGCGACGTGGTGCTGGTAGACAGTGGGGTTCATCAGCGCGCGTGCGAGCAGGAGCGACTCGGCCGTCTGGACGTTCCCCTCGTCGAGGACCAGGTCACCGTCGACGAAGCGGAGTTCACGCACCAGCCGCTCGTGGTCGATGGTCCCGTAAGGAACGCCGGTGTGGTGAGCGTCCCGGACCAGGTAGTCCATCCGGTCGACGTCGAGTTCCCCGGAGACCAGCTGGCCGAGCTCGCCCTCGCCCGCGACCAGGCCGGCGACGCTGTCGGGGTTGAGGCCGTGCTCGGAGAGGACGCGGGCGACGTCGCCCGTCCCGAGCAGTTCGTCGACGTCGTCGTGGTACAGCCCCGTCTCGCGGTAGACGAGCTCCTCGATGTTGTGACTGTACGGCGAGTGGCCGACGTCGTGGAGGATGGCCGCCGCGCGGACGCGTTCGGCCTGCTGTCCCTCGATGCCCAGGTGTGAGAGCGCCTGGTCGGCGAGGTAGTACACCCCCAGCGAGTGCTCGAAGCGCGTGTGATTGGCCGACGGATAGACGAGTGTCACCGTCCCCAGTTGCTTGACGTGGCGTAACCGCTGGACGGGTGCCGTATCGAGCAGCGCCTCCGCGACCCCATCGAGTTCGATGTGGTCGTGCACGCTGTCCTTTATCGTGGTCATGGCTGCTCCTTGGCGCCGTCTCGCTTTAAAATGCGTTCCTCGATGGGCCCGTGACAACTGGCCCCCTGACCGCCCGGCCCCCTGGCTGCCCGGCCCCCTGACCGCCCCATACCACCCGAATCAGGCGAAGTGTGCGAGCAGTTCGTACAGTTCACCGCGGCGCGCGTTGCCCCTCTCCTCGGCCTCCGCGGGCGAGCGCCCCATCTCCTCGACCGTCTCGATGGCGTCGACTGGGTCGTAGTCCCGGCCGTGGACGAGCCACGCGGCGAGGACGTGGCCCGTCCGACCGATGCCGGCGAGACAGTGGACCACCACTCGCTCGTCGTTCGCGACGGCGTCGTCGAGGAAGGGAAACAACTCTGTCTCTAGCGTCTTCGCATCGGCGAGGTGGTGGTCCGGGATCGGGACGTGCCGGACGTTCTCCGGACCGAACGCTCGCTCGTATCGCCCCTGGTCCGCGTCGGTGCTATCGAGTTGATCGCCCGAGAGGAGATAGCACACCCGGTCGATGCCCCGTTCGAGCATGAAGTCGGCCCACTCGTCGACGGCGTCGTCGTGGTCCACCGTCGAGTGCCAGCCGGGGCAACAGGCGCCATAGACGTGTTCCTCTTCGGGAGCCGCCGGTGCGAACCGGTGGACGTCGGTGGGGGACCCGTTTCGTGCGTCGGGCATTAGGGCGAAAGTCTCCCCCGACTGACTTGAAGGTAACACCGCAGTTCTCAAGCGTGACAACTGGGGCTGGACGGTGGGGGCAGCCGACCATGGCAGCCGACCGTGGCAGCCGACCGATTGTGTAACGTTTTATCACGACGCTACCCCCTACGTCGCTCTATGGTGACGTTCCTCTCCGGTGGCACGGGGACCCCCAAGCTACTCGCTGGCGCCGCCCCGGTCTTCCCGCCCGCCGAGACGACGGTCGTCGGCAACACCGGCGACGACGTCGAACTCGCGGGCCACCTCGTCTGTCCGGATCTCGACACCGTCCTCTTTCTCGACGGCGACGTCCTCGACCGCGACCTGTGGTGGGGAATCGCGGACGACACCGCTGCGACGCACGACGAACTCCACCGACTGGCCGAGGAAGCCGACCTCGAATCCGGCCCACGGTATCTGCCAGACGACGTCCAGACCGCCGGTCGCTCAATCTCGCGTTGGCGCCGATTCTCCGGCGTTGCGGAGTTCATGCACATCGGCGACCGCGACCGCGCCGTCCACCTCACTCGAACCGGACTGCTCGACGAGGGCCACACGCTCACCGAGGCCACTCAGGTCATCGCCGACGCCTTCGGTCTCGAACGGACGCTCCTCCCGATGTCGGACGACCCCGTCGCGACTATCGTCCACACGCCGGACGGCCCTCAGCACTTCCAGGAGTGGTGGGTCGCCCGCGGCGGCGAGCCCGGCGTCGAGCGCGTCGAGTTCCGCGGCGCCGACGAGGCCCGGCCGACCGACGCCGTGCTGACCGCACTCGACGACCCGGTCGTCGTCGGTCCGTCGAATCCCGTCACGAGTATCGGGCCGATGCTTGCGCTGCCGGAGTTCGAGGAGCGTCTTCAGCAAACGCCCGTCGTCGCAGTCTCCCCGTTCGTGGCGGACGAGGTGTTCTCCGGTCCGGCCGCGGACCTCATGGCCGCGACGGGACGCGAACCCAGCACGGCCGGCGTCGCCGAAGCGTATCCCTTTGCGGACGCGTTCGTCCTCGACGACGCCGACGACACGGACCTGGACCGACCCGTCGTCAGGACCGACACGGCGATGGACGACGCCGCCGACGCCGAGCGCGTCGCGCGAGCGGTCGCGGACGCGCTGGAGGTGGCCTCGTGAGTTCACGACCTCTCTTCGAGCCCCGCGTCGCCGCCGCCAGCCTGAGTGGCGCGTCAGACGCGGAGTGGGCCCGCGCCGCCGCCGAGTACGTCGGCTGTGCGTTCCTCGGCGGGGTCGCCCTGGACGAGCCGACTCGTCGGGCGGCCAGGCAGCTGGTCGACCGCGACCGCGAGGAGTTCCTCCCGGCCGACCCACACCACTTCGTCAACTCGCAGCTCCGGGCCCTCGACGACGTGCCGATTCGGCCGGCGGTGAACGTGCGCAGTTCGACGCTGGTTCCGCTGGAGGACGCGGCCGACCTCTGTCGCGACCACGACGCGATCCTGGAGATAAACGCCCACTGTCGGCAGGAGGAAATGTGCGACGCACGTGCGGGCGAAGCGTTGCTCCACCAGCCGGGTCGGCTGTGCAAGCAGGTCGAGGCCGCCACGGCGACCGGCGCCACGGTCGGCGTCAAGGTGCGCGCCGAGGTCGACGGGGTCGATCTGCCGGCGCTGGCCGCGGACCTCGACGCGGTTGGCGCCGACCTGATTCACGTCGACGCGATGGACTCCGAGCCAGTCGTGGCCGACGTCGCCGATGCGGTGGACGCCTTCGTCGTCGCCAACAACGAGGTCCGGGACGAGCCGTCGGTGCGGGAGTATCTGGAATACGGTGCCGACGCCGTCAGCGTCGGCCGCCCGAGCGACGACCCGCGAGTCCTCCAGCGCGTCCGCGAGGCGACCGACGCGTGGTTCCGGGAGGAGGCTTCGCCGTGAGATCTCTCGCCCAGAACGCCGAGCTGGCGCTCCTGCTGGAGGTGACGAGCACGCCGAAACCCGGAAACGTCGACCGGCGTCACGAGTACGACGACCTACGATTCGAGCACTTCCTCGCCGGTGCGGTCGGGGCCCGGCCCGGGCTGGACGTCGCCGCCGACGGTGGCCCGGTCGGCCGGGCGTTCGAACGATCCGTCGAGGGAATGGCCGAGCAGAAGGGCGGCAACACCCAGTTCGGAGCGCTGTTGCTGGTCACGCCGCTCGTCGCGACTGCGGCATCGGGAGCGCTGACTCCCGAGCGGGCCAGCGATGTCGTCTCGGGAACGACCGTCGAGGACGCGGCGGAGTTCTACCGGGCGTTCGAGCACGTCGACGTCGCGGTGGACGACCCGCCCGAGGACCTGGACGCGCTGGACGTCCGACGGGGGAGCGACGCTATTCCCGAACTCGAAGCTCGGGACCTCACGCTCGCGGACGTGATGGGACTCAGTGCGGACGTCGACGGCGTCGCGGCCGAGTGGGTCGATGGATTCTCCCGGTGTTTCGAGGCGGCCGCCGCGATAGAACGACGCGACGGGCCAGTCCCGGACCGCGCGGCACACGTCTTCCTCGAATTGCTCGCCGACGAGGTCGACACGTTCGTCGTGACCCGCAACGACCGCGAGACGGCCGAAGAAGTCACGCGGCGGGCCCAGGCAGTGCTCGACGGCGAGGAGGACGCCGCCGACCTGGCCGACGAGTTCGTGGAACGCGACGTCAACCCGGGGACGACGGCCGACATAATCGCCGCGGCCCTCTTCGTCGCGCTGGAACGGGGGCTCCAGGTGTGACAGAGTTCGACGGGGACGCTGAGTGGCCCGTCGACCTCCGCGGCGTCACCGAGTCGGTCGTGACGACACTCGGGCCCAACGATCGGTGGAACGTCGCCGCGCTGGGTCTTCACGCCCCCGACGGTGACGCCGGATCTGTGACGGCGAAGACGTGGGGCCGGACTCGCACCTGGCGCAACTTCCGCGAACGCGGTGAGGGATACGTCCAGTTCGTTTCCGACCCCGTCGACTTCGTCGAGGCAGCGATGACCGTTCGGGAAGAGGACGACCCAGTGCTCGCGAGCGCGGACGCGTGGGCTCGCGTGGACGTGTCCCGGCGGGACGAGGGGACCGACGGAGAGACGCAGTGGGTCGAGTGGGAACTCCGCCCGTTCGAGTCCGCCGTCGAGCGGGAGTCAGTGCCGACGATAAACCGGGGGTTCAACGCCGTGATAGAGGCGACCGTGGCGGCTTCACGGCTGGACGTCCCCACCTACGACACCGCGGCGTTGCTCGAACGACTCGCACACCTGGAGTCGGTCGTCGAAACCTGCGGCGGCGAGCGGGAGCGGGCAGCGTTCGCGGTGCTCACAGACCACGTCGACGCCGAGTGGTGACGTCTGCAGTGGCGACTGTGTCTGCAGTGGCGACTGTGTATGGGTTTGGGGCGAACAGGCGACGATGTTCGGTACTCCGCAGTGGTGTGTCGCGCTATCGCTGGCCACTGCGGAGCGATTCTCAGCTCACGTCGCGTGCTGGCCCCGTCTTCCGTGATAAACGTCCGCACTCGGCCAGTCCGATTCGAATCCTTTTAGGGGCCAACGAGGAAACTCTCCCACATGGCAATCAAACCGGCGTACGTCAAGAAGACGGCCAAGATCCTGATGGAGCGATACCCCGACGCCTTCGGCGACGACTTCGAGCACAACAAGGACGTCGTCACGGAGCTGACGAACATCGAGTCCAAGGGCGTTCGCAACCGCATCGCGGGCTACGTCACCAGCAAGCAGGGCGCGACGGTCGAAGCGTAAGTTCTGTCTTCTCGCAGTTCGCTCGTTCGTACGAATCTCGGCGAGTGGTGACTCTCTCGGTCGATCTGACCGCGGCTACTGTTCGACTTTGGCGCGGTCTGAGTGACGCTTTCGGTGGACGATGCCCTGGTTGTTCGCCGTCCGGTAGACGAACTGGCGGAACGCCTCGCCGGTCTCGCTGTCCTCCTCGAGGACCATCGGTTTCCCGTTGTCGCCCTCCCTGACCGACGGATCGAGGGGAATCTCGCCGAGGAACGGCATCTCCGTCTCCTCGGCGAAGTCGCGGCCGCCGCCGCTGCCGAAGATGTCGTGGTCGGACCCGCAGTCCGGGCAGTGGAAGGTGGACATGTTCTCGACGACCCCGAGCACGGGGGTGTCGTGACGACCGAACATCTGGAGTCCCTTCCGGGCGTCGTCGAGGGCGACGTCCTGAGGCGTCGTGACGATGGCAGCGCCGGAGACGGGGACGCTCTGGAGCAAGGTGAGTTGCGTGTCGCCCGTGCCCGGCGGGAGGTCGACGATCATGTAGTCGAGACTGCCCCAGATGACGTCCTCCCAGAGCTGGGTGAGGACGCTGTGGACCATCGGGCCGCGCCAGATGACCGGGTCGTCCTCGCCCAGCAGGAAGTCCATGCTCATGAGCTTCATTCCGTACTTCTCGGGCGGGACGATCTCGTCGTCCTCCGTGGCCTTCGGGTGTTCGTCGGCGTCGAGCATCCGGGGGACGTTGGGGCCGTAGATGTCACCGTCGAAGAGGCCGACGCGGGCCCCCATCTGGGAGAGTCCCGCGGCGAGGTTGACGGCGAGGGTGCTCTTGCCGACCCCGCCTTTCCCGGAGGCGACGGCGATGATGTTCTTGACGCCCGGGAGGACCTGGTCCTCGGGGTCGACGCCGCGGTCGACGGTCGCAGTGAGGTTGATCTGTTTCCCCGTGTCGTCGAGCGCTTGCCGCACGTCGGCGGCGATGGCGCTCTCGGTGGGAGAGTAGGGCGCGCCCAGCGCGAGGTCGATGTCGATGGAATCGTCCCCTATTTCAACCTCGTTGACCAGACCGAGAGAGACGATGTCGTCCCCGAGGTCAGGATCGTCGACCACGCGCAGGCGCTCGCGTACGTCCGCTTCGTTCATGGAGTAGGGTAGGTAGTCGGCCGGCGAAAAGGATTGTGACGTGCGTACGACGACTTCGATGGGGTCACGTGTCGATGGTTCGATGCCGCTCAGGGTCGACGGAAGGTGTAGACGACCGCCCGAGAGTCAGCGTCGAACTCGACGTCGACGGAACCGGCGTCGTGGTCGAAGGCGATCGTGTCGGCGGGCCCGTCGAACTCGTGGAGCGGCATCCCAGCGTCGACGCTGCCGTCCGGTTCAACGGCGAAGTGCGCGGTGGCACCGAATTCGGCGACGAGCGTCCCGTCGTCCCGTTCCGTGACGGCGTCGGCGAACTGTTCGAGCGCTTCGGCGAGTGCCGCTCTGTCTGTGGGATCGACCACGGTGGGCGCCATACCCGACCCTTGTCTCCCCGCGTGCAAGTGGTTCACGCCCGATCGGGCGTTTCGTTGCGTTTAAATACGGGGGCCTTGGAGTTACTGACACAACTCGTGTAGGGGCGTCGGGTCCCGAGTCCGTACGAGCGGGCGCGAGTACAACCGACTGTGTGTCCGTTGGACGCACGCCGAAGTGTCGTGGTAGCCAAGCCTGGCCCAAGGCGCAGGGTTGCTAACTCTGTGGCGTACAGCCTCCGGGGTTCGAATCCCCGCCACGACGCTCACAACACAACAACACATGAGTGCAGAAGAACCCGAGAACACGGAAGAGGAAGCGGATGAGGAGGAGGACATCCGCTACTTCGTCCGTATCGGACAGACGGACCTCGACGGCACGAAGAGTGTCGAGCGAGCCCTCACAGACATGAACGGCATCGGGCGACGTGCCGCGCGGATCATCTCCGAGAAGTCGGGGATCGACCGCCAGGCCACGCTCGGCCGGCTCGAGGACGACGAGGTCGACACGATCGTCGACCTCGTGCAGGGCTACGCTGACGAGGTCCCGGAATGGCTCGCTAACCACCAGAACGACTTCTACACCGGTGAGACGACCCACGAGGTCGGTAACGACCTGCAGATGCAGCGTCGCCAGGACATCAACCGGATGCAGATGATCGACTCCTACAAGGGCGTTCGCCACCAGCGCGGCCAGAAGGTCCGCGGGCAGCGCACCAAGTCCACCGGTCGTACGGAGGGTACCATCGGCGTCAACGTCGAGGCCATCAAAGAGGACATGGCCGAGGAAGAAGCAGCAGGCGAGGAGGGTGACGAATAATGGCGCTCGGTAGCAACACCAAGTTCTACGAGACGCCGAACCACCCCTACCAGGGCGAGCGCATCGCCGACGAGTCCAACCTCGTCGGCCGCTACGGCCTGAAGAACAAGGAAGAGCTCTGGCGCGCCCAGTCCGAGCTTCGTGGCTACCGCCGCGAGGCCCGGAAGCTCCTGGGTCGTGCCGAGGGCGAGGGCGCAGCGGACGAGGCCGACGAGTTCCTGGCCCGTCTCCAGCGCTACGGCGTTCTCGACGAACAGGACGCGCTCGACGACGTCCTGTCGCTCGACGTGACTGACGTCCTGGAGCGCCGTCTCCAGACCGTCGCGTACCGCAAGGGTCTGGGCAACACGCCCGACCAGGCGCGACAGTTCATCACGCACGGCCACATTACGGTCGGCGACGCCCGCGTCACGCGACCGGGAAAGACGGTCGAAGTCGACGAGGAAGGTGAACTCGGCTTCGACGAAAACAGCTCGCTGGCGGACGAACTGCACCCCGCCCGGGCGGAGGACCAAGAATGAGCGAATCCCAGGACGACAAGTGGGGCATCGCCCACGTGTACGCATCGTTCAACAACACCATCATCACCATCACGGACCAGACGGGCGCCGAGACGCTGGCCAAGTCCAGCGGCGGGACGGTCGTCAAGCAGAACCGTGACGAGGCGTCGCCGTACGCGGCGATGCAGATGGCCGAGGTCGTGGCCGAGGAGGCCAAGGCCCAGAACGTCGAGGGCGTGCACGTTCGCGTGCGTGGCCCCGGTGGGAACCAGCAGAAGTCCCCCGGCCCTGGTGCACAGGCGACGATCCGGGCGCTGGCACGCGCCGGCCTCGAGATCGGCCGCATCGAGGACGTGACCCCGATCCCCCACGACGGGACCCGCGGTCCCAAGAACGCAGGATTCTGACCTATGGCTGGAGAATACGAAGTCGAGTTCGTCGAACGCACCGACCGCGAGGCCCGGTTCCTCGTGCGCGGCATCACGCCCGCGTTCGCTAACGGAATCCGCCGGGCGATGGTCGCTGACGTGCCGACGTTCAGCGTCGACACCGTCCGCGTCATCGAGAACTCGAGTGTCATGTTTGACGAACAGATCGGCCTTCGGCTGGGACTCGTCCCGCTGACGACCGATCTCGGCGACTTCGAGGTCGGCGACGAGGTCACGCTGTCCATCGACGTCGAGGGGCCGGAGACGGCCTACTCGGGTGACCTGGTCACCAGCGACGACTACGTCCAGCCGGCCGACGAAAACGTCCCGATCATCGACCTGAAAGACGGCCAGCGCCTCGAAGTCGAGGCCGACGCCGTCCTCGATCGCGGCCGCGAACACGCCAAGCATCAGGGCGGCGTCGCGGTCGGCTACCGGCACCTCCAGCAGGTGGAGGTCGTCGGCGACAAGGGCGAGTTCGAGGACGAGGAACCCCACATCTTGCGAGGCGTTATCGAGGACGACGGTGAGTTGATCCTCACCGACGAGTTCGGCAACGACCTCACGAACCGCTATCCAGGGAAGGAACTGGAAGTCACCGACGTCGAGAACGCGTTCGTGTTCCACGTCGAGACTGACGGCTCTTTCACCGTGGACGAACTGACCCTCCGCGCCGTCGAGTCGATTCGCGACCGCGCGGACGAACTGCGCGAAGCAGTCCAGCTGTAAGCGAGAATGACCCCTGCCCCCACCGCACCGATGACCGCGACGCCCCACGGCTCTAGCGTGAGGACCGAAAGCGGTTTTAGGGGGCATCCAGAACGAACTACTACGCGCAGGGATAGCCAAGTCTGGCCAACGGCGCAGCGTTCAGGGCGCTGTCCCGTAGGGGTCCGCAGGTTCAAATCCTGCTCCCTGCACTTTTCCACAGGAGGAACGTCATGAGCAAGACCAATCCGAGACTCAGTAGTCTCATCGCCGACCTGAAGTCGGCCGCCCGCAGTCAGGGCGGCGACGTCTGGGGCGACATCGCACAGCGGCTCGAAAAGCCGCGGCGAACCCACGCGGAAGTCAACCTGGGGCGCATCGAGCGCTACGCCCGGGAGGACGAGACCGTGGTCGTGCCGGGCAAGGTGCTCGGCTCCGGCGTCCTGCAGAAGGACGTCACCGTCGCAGCCGTCGACTTCTCCGGGACCGCCGAGCAGAAGATCGACCAGGTCGGAGATGCCGTATCACTCGAACAGGCAATCGAAAACAACCCCGAAGGCTCGCAGGTACGGGTGATCCGATGAGCGTCGCCGAATTCGACGCCGACCTCGTCGTCGACGCCCGCGACTGCATCTTCGGTCGCGTCGCCTCGAACGTCGCCCAGCGCGCGCTCGACGGAGACCGCGTCGCCGTGGTCAACGCCGAGCAGGCCGTCATCACGGGCAGCGAGGACGACGTCGTCGCGAAGTTCCAGAAGCGACGGGAGATCGGCTCTGACCGCGGACCGTACTACCCGAAGCGACCGGACGGCATCTTCAAGCGGTCCATCCGCGGCATGGTGCCACACAAGAAACCCCGCGGCCGCGAGGCCTTCGAGAACGTCCGCGTCTACGTCGGCAACCCCTACGAGGGCGACGACGACCACGAGGCGGAGGTTCTCGAGGACACCTCGCTCGACCGACTGTCGAACATCAAGTTCGTCTCGCTGGGAGACGTCAGCGAATCTATCGGAGCGAACGTAACATGGTAACGAACACCTCTGGCAAGAAGAAGACGGCCATCGCCCGCGCGACGATCAGCGACGGCGAGGGCCGCGTACGCGTCGACTCCCGGCCGGTCGAACTGGTCGAGCCGGAGCTGGCACAGCTCAAGATGCTCGAACCGTTCCGCATCGCGGACGACGAGCTTCGAGAGACGGTCGACGTCGACGTCGACGTCGAGGGCGGCGGCGTGATGGGGCAGGCCGACGCGGCCCGCACCGCCATCGCACGCGCCCTCGTCGACCACACGAACGACGCCGAACTCCGCGACGCGTTCATGGAGTTCGACCGTTCGCTGCTGGTCAACGACGTTCGCCAGTCCGAATCCAAGAAGTGGGGCGGCCCCGGCGCGCGGGCCCGCTACCAGAAATCCTACCGCTAAGGTGATATGATATGATGGTACCGGTCCGGTGTTTCACGTGCGGCAACGTCGTCGGCGAGCACTGGGAAGAATTCAAGGCACGCACCCGCGAGGCCGAGGACCCGGAGGACCCCGAGATGGTCCTCGACGAACTCGGCGTCGAACGCCACTGCTGTCGCCGGATGCTCGTCTCGCACAAGGACCTGGTCGACATCGTGGCACCGTATCAATGATGGCGCAGGAAAATCGCTACGAGAAGGCGCGGATTATCGGGGCACGAGCGCTGCAGGTCGCCTACGGTGCGCCCGTCCTCATCGACTCCGACCAGACCCAGCCGATCCTCATCGCGGCCGAGGAGTACGACGCTGGCGTCCTGCCCTTCACCGTCCGACGAGGCGAGAACCAATGACGCTGATCACCGACGTCCGACTCCGGCGCGTCCTCGACTCCCGCGGCAACGCGACCGTCGAGGCCGACGTGCTGACGGAGTCGGGCGGCTTCGGACGCGGCAAGGCCCCGAGCGGCGCGAGCACCGGCGAGTACGAGGCCATCGAACTGCCGGCCAGCGAGGCCATCGCCAACGCCCGCGAGGACGCGATCCCGCGGCTCGTCGGTGAGGTCCACGCCGGCAACCAGCGCGACGTCGACGCGGCGCTCCACGCCGCCGACGGCACGGACGACTTCTCCGGCATCGGCGCCAACAGCGCCGTCGCCATCTCGGTGGCCGCTGCGAAGGCGGGCGCCGACGTCCTCGGCGCGCCGCTGTTCCAGCACCTCGGCGGGACGTTCCGGGGCAACGAGCTCCCGACCCCGCTGGGCAACGTCGTCGGGGGCGGCGAGCACGCCGCCGACGCGACGCACATCCAGGAGTTCCTCTCGGCGCCCATCGGGGCCCCGAGCGTCTCCGAGGCGATCTTCGCCAACGCCGCGGTCCACCAGGAGGTCCACGACATTCTGGGAGAGCGTGGCATCGCCGCCGGCAAGGGCGACGAGGGCGCCTGGGCGCCGTCCATCGACGACGCCGAGGCCTTCGAAATCGTCGACGAGGCCGTCGAGAGTGTCGCGGACGACGTCGGCTTCGCCATCCAGTTCGGCCTGGACGTCGCCGGCGCCGAACTGTACGACGAAGACGAGGACGGCTACGTCTACGGTGACGAGGTCCGTTCCACCGAGGAACAGATCGACTACATCGCCGACCTCGTCGAGGAGTACGACCTCGTCTACGTCGAGGACCCCCTCGACGAGAACGACTACGAGGCGTTCGCGGAACTGACCGAGCGCGTCGGCGACCAGACGCTGGTCTGCGGGGACGACCTGTTCGTCACGAACGTCGAACGGCTCTCCCAGGGCATCCAGCAGGGTGCGGGCAACAGCATCCTCATCAAGCCCAACCAGATCGGCACGCTGACCGACACGGTCGACGCCATCGAACTCGCCGTGGAGAACGGCTACGAACCGGTCGTCTCTCACCGGTCGGGCGAGACCGAGGACACGACCATCGCACACCTCGCCACCGCGACCGCGGCCCCGTTCATCAAGACGGGCGCGGTCGGGGGCGAGCGCACCGCCAAGCTGAACGAACTGATCCGAATCGAGGACAACGCTGTATGAGCGGCAACGAAAACGAGGGTCTCGACGCGTCAGAACCCGACGACGAATCGGCCGACGCGGCCGACGAGGAGGTCGTCGAGGAGACGCCGGACGCCGAGGAGACCCCAGACACCGAGGAAGCGCCCGCCGACGCCGAGGCCGACGAGGCCGACGCCGAGGCCGAACAAGAGATCGAGGAGCCCGAGTCAGGCCCCAGCCTGGACGAGGACGTCATGCCCGACGAAGAGGCGGACCTCCTCATCCCCGTCGAGGAGTACCTCGGCGCCGGGGTCCACATCGGGACCCAGCAGAAGACCAAGGACATGGAGCGGTTCATCCACCGCGTCCGGACCGACGGTCTCTACGTGCTGGACGTCTCGATGACGGACCAGCGAATCCGCACCGCAGCGGACTTCCTGGCCAACTACCAGCCCGAACAGATTCTGGTCGCCTCCTCGCGCCAGTACGGTCGGTTCCCGGCCGAGAAGTTCGCCGAGTCCGTGGGCGCCCGCGCCCGCACCGGTCGCTTCATCCCGGGCACGCTGACCAACCCCGACTACGACGGCTACATCGAACCGGACGTCGTGGTCGTCACCGACCCCATCGGTGACTCCCAGGCCGTCAAGGAGGCCATCACGGTTGGCATCCCGGTCATCGCGATGTGCGACTCCAACAACACGACGTCGAACGTCGACCTCGTGGTCCCGACGAACAACAAGGGTCGCAAGGCCCTCTCCGTCGTCTACTGGTTGCTCGCCAACGAGACCCTCGACCGCCGCGGCTCCGACACCGTCTACGGCCTCGAGGACTTCGAGAGCGACCTCTAATTCGCGCGCCACTTCGTCACTTTTCGCCGTCCGCTTCCGCCGACCGGCTGGTACGTCCGTCTCGGCGTCTCGACGAGCCACCGCGTTCCGGCCGTTCACTGACCCGTCGCTCACCGACGAGTCACTGGAACGTCGATCGGAACGATCCGACACGTGGTCGAAGCCGAGCGAGGAGCCGCTGTTGAGGGAGGAACGCATTTCTGCCTGCCACGGCAACAATACACCATGGAAGAAGGCGCGACGCTCGTCAACGCCGTCGTCGGTGCCGTCGTCTCCGTCGTGGGGAGTATGGTCGTCCCGATAGCGCCGCTCCTCGGCGGCGCCGTCGCGGGCTATCTCGAGGGTGGCACGCGCTCGGACGGGATTCGAGTCGGATTCATCTCGGGCCTCATCGCCGTCGTTCCCGGGGCGCTCCTGGGCCTGCTCGTCTTCGGAATCTTCGGGTCGCTCCTGCTTGGGATGGGTCCCGGAATGGACGGTATCGGCCTGGGACTGTTCAGTTTCACCTTCGTCGCCGTCTTCGTACTCGCTGTCACCGCCGTCATGGTGGGTCTCAGCACGCTCGGCGGCTGGGTCGGTAACTACGTCAAGTACGACACGGACCTCGACCTGTGAATGAACCGCGATAGCGCGCTCGTGGCCGTCGGCGTCGGCGCGGCTATCACCGTCGCCTTCTCGTTCGTCCCGTTCTCGTCGGTGCTCGGCGGTGCCGCGGCCGCGTCGCGTCGCAACGGGGGCTACCTGTGGGGACTCGGCGTCGGAACCGCCGCCGGCGTCGCCGCCGCGATCCCGCTGGACCTCCTCTTCGCGGCCGCGTTCGCCGTCGTCGAGTGGCTCGGCTTCGGCGTCCCGCCGTCCTCGCCGGCGTACGACCTCTATCTGGCCATCGTCGCGCTACTGTTCCTGCTGTACACGGTCGGTCTGAGCGCACTCGGTGGTCTCGTCGGCGTCTGGATACGCGCGAACACGACCTGGGACCTCGACCCGGTGGCGCGGGTCGCGGAATATGGTCGGTAACGCTCGCTTTGCTCCCCGTTCGCTCAGACGACGACCCTTCCCTTCGGCCAGGCTCGTCCGCGGCTCACGGCTCACTGCGTTCGCCGTTCGCTCGTTCGTCGGGCCGCTCCCTTCGGTCGCGCCCCGACCTGCACCCGAAAACGCCTAACCCCCTCGCAACACAGGAGCGCCCATGGTAACAGCGAGCGCTCCCGCCAAGGTGTATCTGTTCGGGGAGCACGCGGTCGTCTACGGGGAACCGGCGGTGCCCTGCGCAATCGAGCGTCGGGCGCAGGTGACCGTCGAGGAACGCGAGGAAGGGGTCCGCGTCAACCTGCAGGACCTCACCATCGACGGCTTCACGGTCGAGTACGACAGTTCGGACGACGACAGGCCTGACGTCGACGTCTCGGACTCGCTCGTGGACGCGGGCATGGGCTACGTGAACGAGGCCATCGAACAGGCCAGGGAGGCCGCTGGCGCGCCGGAGGCGGGCTTCGATATCACCGTCGAGGGCGACATTCCGCTCGGGGCGGGGCTGGGCTCGTCTGCGGCCGTCGCCGTGGCCGCTATCAGGGCCGCGACGGCGGAACTCGGCGTCGAACTGGATGCCCGGGAGGTCGCCGCAAGGGCGTACCAGGTCGAACACGCCGTCCAGCAGGGCGAGGCCTCCCGTGCGGATACGTTCTGCTCGGCGATGGGCGGCGCCGTTCGCGTCGAGGGAGACGATTGCCGGACTATCGACGGCGTCGACAACCTCCCGCTCGTCGTGGGATACGACGGCGGCGCCGGAGACACGGGCGCGCTCGTGGCCGGGGTCCGAGACGTCAAAGACCGTTACGACTTCGCTGCGGACACCGTCACCGCCATCGGCGACCTCGTCCGGCAGGGCGAACGCGCACTCGTCGAGGGTGACGTCGAGGAAGTCGGCCGGTTGATGAACTTCAATCACGGGTTGCTCTCCGCGCTGGGGGTCTCCTCGCGCTCGCTCGACAGCATGGTCTGGGCCGCTCGCGACGCAGACGCGCTCGGGGCGAAACTGACGGGCGCGGGCGGCGGTGGCTGCATCGTCGCCCTCGACGAGAGCGAGGACGCTCTAACCGCGCTGAGCTACACGCCTGGCTGCGAAGACGCGTTCAGAGCCGAACTCGATACGGAAGGGGTCCGGATCGAATGACTGGACCGAGTGCCGGCCGGTCCTCCGAGAACGAGACACTCGTCGTCAAACTCGGCGGGAGCGTCGTCACGGAGAAGACGGAACGGGAGACCGTCGACGTCGACGCCCTCGCGGACGCCGCGCGCGCCCTCGCCGCGTTCGACGGGTCTCTGGTCGTCGTCCACGGCGGTGGGAGCTTCGGGCACCACCACGCGGCGGAACACGGAGTAAGTACGGACGAGGGAACCGGGAACGCTGGCGACGCACTGGCCATCCACGGCGCGATGGTCGAGCTGAACCGGGTCGTGGTGGACGCGCTCCAGGACGAAGACGTCCCGGCGTTGCCAGTCCACCCGCTCTCGGCCGCGTCCAGGGACAGCGACGGCGACCTCTCGCTCCCGACTGCGCAGATAACGGGCATGCTCGACGAGGGGTTCGTCCCGGTGCTCCACGGCGACGGCGTCGTCCACGCCGGCGAGGGCGTCACCGTCCTCTCGGGGGACGAACTCGTCGTCGAACTCGCTCCAGCAGTGGGGGCAACCCGGGTGGGCGTCTGTTCGACCGTCCCCGGCGTGCTTGACGGTGAGGACGCCGTCGTCGACCGGATCGGGTCCTTCGACGAGGTCGCCGACGTCCTCGGTGCGAGTGACGCGACGGACGTCACCGGGGGGATGGCGGGGAAGGTCCGCGCCCTCCTGGAGCTGGGGGTCCCGGCCCAGATTTTCGCTCCCGACGCCCTGGACGCCTTCGTCGCCGGCGAGTCGCCGGGAACGACCATCGAGACACGGTAAGTCGGTCGAGCGGGCGTAACATATTTGACCGACGTTGGTGATTGTCACAGACATGGTAGCTGTAGGGCTCCCCGGCGTGTTCACGTACGGGGCCAAATTTCTGGGATACCTCGTCGCCGTCGTCGTGGCGGCCGGCGTTCTCGTCGCCGCCGGTGTGGCGCTGGCGGCGACTGCCGGCCTGAATCTGGCGGCTCCGTCACTCGGGTCTCTCGCGACGGGAAGCGCCATCGCGGGTGCGGTACTCGCACTGCTCGGTGTCGTCGTCGGCCTCTCGGGGCTGTTCGGCCTCGTGCACAAACTGCTCGCGGACGCGGTGGCCGTCGCCGTCGCGTCGAGTGCAGCGTCGACGGCGTCGACCAGCGAGGACGCGACCAGCGAGGACGCGGCCGACGAGAACGATACCGACGAGGAAACGGCGACCGGCGAGGACGCGGAATCCATCGACGCTGACCAGCCCGCGGTCGCCGCGGATGCCGAAGAGACGCCCCTCGACGGCGGAGACAGTACCGGGACTGTCGCCGATGATCCGGCGACGGACCGACCCGTCGACGACGGCGTCGCTGGAAATCGCCCGGCTGCAGAGTCGAACGCTCCTGCAGCGCCCGGTGCACAGCCTGGTATCGACGAACCGTCTACCGCTGACGATTCGGGCCAGCAGCCCGCTGACGACGCTGTGTCGTCCCCGTCGCGCGCGGACGTCGAGAGCCACCCTCACGCCGACGATTTCGTCGACGAGTCCTCCCCCTCCGGTGACTGGACTGACTCGAAGTACGCGACCGGGACTCGTCAGGAGGGGATTCCGGCGGAGCAAGCGGCGTCCGCCGACACCGCGGCCGGTGACGACGGCGTCTCTACTGGTGAGGGTTCTACCGGTGTCGAAGACCAGGACCGCGCCGAGTGGACGCCGCCAGACCCGGCAGAGTTCGAACAGTCGACAGACGAGACGCCGGCCGACGGAACGGCGCACACGCCAGAGGACGAAACCGCAGTCGCCGACGTCGAGTCCCAGCCCGAAGACGAGGTCAGAACGTGGGACGACGTCCAGAGCGCTTCCGACGGGAACGGCATCGAGACGGAACGGGAGACGACGGACGTCGGCCAGACCGAACCCGCCGCCAGTGAGCCGACGGACGCTGTCGACCTCCCGGACGACGACGGCTCTGACGGTCTATTCGCGCAGGACGAACCCAACGTTGCCGAACCGGAGCCGGACGAAACCGGCGACGACGACGGTGCGACTCCTGCAGTCGACGAAGATGACGAAGACGACGACCTGACCCTCGCCGACGAGGGCGTGTCGTCGTTCGAAGTCGATGGCGACGACGACCCGCTCGGAGATCGGCTCTCGGGCGGCGACTGAACCACGCGACGGTTCGCTGTTTTCCGGATCTGTCCCGTCGAATCTGGCCGCTCCTGGCCGGTGGAAATTTCCGTCGCCGGAACCACCAGCGTTTTTATCACCCGCCCACGTAGCCCTTCGTAACCGAGCGCACGGCCGTCCGTGGATGCGGGAGACGGCCGGCGGACGACGGACGCTTCCGTCACGGGGATCACCGGATCCCCGGCCCAAGCGAACGACTCGGGGGCTACGGGTCGACCCGGACGGCCTCCGAGTTCGGTGGACGCGTCGCGTGCAACGCGCACCGACCCGTCCACTGTCGTAGCGTCGGACTCCCCCGCAGGCGGACGGCTTCCCTCGGACCTACAACCATGGAAGTCGAAATCGCGACAATCGGCGGTTACGAAGAGGTCGGCCGACAGATGACGGCAGTCCGTGCCGGAGACGACGTGGTCGTCTTCGACATGGGCCTGAACCTCTCGAAGGTACTGATTCACGACAACGTCGAGACCGAGCGGATGCACTCGCTCGACCTCATCGACATGGGCGCCATCCCGGACGACCGCGTCATGTCCGAACTGGAGGGCGACGTCAAGGCCATCGTGCCGACCCACGGTCACCTCGACCACATCGGCGCCATCTCCAAGCTGGCACACCGCTACGACGCGCCCATCGTCGCCACGCCGTTCACCATCGAACTCGTCAAACAGCAGATCAAGGGCGAGGAGAAGTTCGGCGTCCAGAACGACCTCCAGAAGATGTCCGCCGGCGAGACGATGCAGATCGGCGAGCGGACGGAACTGGAGTTCGTCAACGTCACGCACTCGATCATCGACGCGATCAACCCCGTACTCCACACGCCCGAGGGCGCGGTCGTCTACGGCCTGGACAAGCGCATGGACCACACGCCGGTCATCGGCGACCCTATCGACATGAAGCGCTTCCGCGAGATCGGTCGCGAGGGCGAAGGCGTCCTCTGTTACATCGAGGACTGTACCAACGCCGGCCGGAAGGGCCGCACCCCCTCCGAGTCCGTCGCCCGTCGCCACCTCAAGGACGTCATGACGAGCGTCGAGGACTACGACGGCGGTATCGTCGCTACCACGTTCTCCTCCCACATCGCCCGCGTGAAGTCCCTCGTCGAGTTCGCCGACGACATCGGCCGCCAGCCGGTGCTGCTCGGCCGCTCGATGGAGAAGTACTCCGGCACCGCCGAGCGACTCGACTTCGTCGAGTTCCCGGAGGACCTGGGCATGTACGGCCACCGCAAGTCCGTCGACCGGACGTTCAAGCGGATCATGAACGACGGGAAGGAGAACTTCCTGCCCATCGTCACCGGCCACCAGGGCGAACCGCGCGCCATGCTCACCCGGATGGGCCGTGGCGAGACGCCGTACGAACTCGAGAACGGCGACAAGGTCATCTTCTCCGCCCGGGTCATCCCGGAGCCCACGAACGAGGGCCAGCGCTACCAGTCCGAGAAACTGCTCGGCATGCAGGGCGCGCGTATCTACGACGACATCCACGTCTCCGGGCACCTCCGCGAGGAGGGCCACTACGAGATGATCGACGCGCTCCAGCCACAGAACATCATCCCGGCCCACCAGGACATGAAAGGGTTCGCGCCGTACGTGGACCTCTGTTCCAGCCAGGGCTACGAACTCGGCCGTGACCTCCACGTGACCCAGAACGGGAACATGATCAAGCTCACCGAGTAGGATGACAGAACTTCAACAGCAGGTCGAAGACGCCATCGTCGCCCGTCGCGAGCGGGTCAACGACGCGATACCGGAGGAGCTCCCGGTCACGCGACCGGAGAAGCTCTACGAAGCGGCGCGCTACCTGCTGGACGCGGGTGGGAAGCGGCTCCGACCGACGATGTTCCTGCTCGTCGCCGAGGCGCTGGCCGATGTCGAACCACTCTCCGAGGACTACCGCTCGTTCCCGACGCTGGACGGGGACGACGTGGACGTGATGGCCGCGGCCGTCGCCGTCGAGACCATCCAGTCGTTCACGCTGATCCACGACGACATCATGGACGACGACGACCTGCGCCGGGGCGTTCCGTCTGTCCACCGCGAGTACGACCTCTCGACGGCCATCCTCGCCGGCGACACGCTGTACTCGAAGGCCTTCGAGAACATCCTGGAGACCGGGGCGGAGGCCGAACGCTCCGTAGCTGCGGTCTCGGAACTCGCCTCTTCGTGTACCAAGATCTGCGAGGGCCAGTCCTTCGACATCGCGTTCGAACAGGCCGACGAGGTGACGACCGAGGAGTACCTGGAGATGGTCGAACTGAAGACCGCCGTGTTGTACGGCGCTTCGGCGGCCATCCCTGCAATGTTGCTCGGCGCCGACGACGAGACGGTCGAGGCGGTCCACGGCTACGGCCTCGACGTCGGCCGCGCGTTCCAGATCCAGGACGACCTGCTCGACCTGACGACGCCCTCTGAGAAACTCGGCAAGCAGCGCGGCTCCGACCTCGTCGAGAACAAGCAGACGATCATCACACTCCACGCGCGCCAGCAGGGCGTCGACGTGGACTCGCTGGTCGACGCCGACTCCGTCGAGACGGTCTCGGAGGAGGCAGTCGAGGCCGCCGTCGGAGAGCTCGAGGACGCAGGCAGCATCGAATTCGCCCGCGAGACGGCTCACGACCTCATCGACAGCGGGAAGGGGCGGCTGAAAGTGCTCCCCGACAACGAATCGCGACGGCTGCTCGAAGGTATCGCGGACTACCTGGTCGAGCGCGAGTACTGAATCACCCGGTCGTTCCGTTCTCTCCCGTTTTCTGCGGGTCCGTCGTGTTCGTCAGTGGTCACGCTGGCTTCGTCAGGCAGCGTCCGTACCCGTTGCGAGCGAGATCACTCACCCCTGCGTCGATGGAGGGTCGATGTCGTCAGCGGTGGTCGATCCGCTCTCACGTGCGTCCAGCAGGGTGGCCCAGGGTGGGAAGGCCACCGCCGGACGCATCCTAACAGACACGCTGCGACGAGATAAACGGGGGACGTCGTTGCATCAGTTCACTGCGTTCGTTTCGTTTCTCCACTACAGTTTCGACTGTTTCACGGACGGCTCGGCGACCGTTTCGATCGTTACGGGGATGCTAAGGCCGTTCACGGCCGTCGGTTTCCGGAGATTTGACGGATCGTTCGACCCGCGTCGGAACCCGAACCCGTTTTCACTCCGGCAGGCGACGGTTCCGCTAATGGACGACGATCTCAAAGACCGCGTGCGCGAAGCCGCCGAGGCCGACGCGCTCCTCAACGCGGTCAAACACGACAGCGAGGCGCAGGTCGGGGCGATCATGGGGCCGCTGATGGGCCAGAACCCCGAGTTCCGCGAGCACGGCGACCAGATTCCGGGGATCGTCGCGCCCGTCATCGAACGCGTCAACGGGATGTCCGCCGAGGAACGCCGCGACCGCCTCGCCGAACTCGCACCCGAACGTCTCGAAGAACTCGAGAGCGAGGACGAGGGCGAGGACCACCCGCTCCCCGACCTCCCGGACGTCGAGGCGTACGACGAGATCAAGATGCGCGTCGCCCCGAACCCGAACGGTCCGTGGCACGTCGGCCACGCCCGGATGCCGGCGGTCATCGGCACCTACGCCGAGTGCTACGACGGTTCGTTCGTCTGTCGATTCGACGACACCGACCCGGAGACCAAGCGGCCGGACCTCGACGCCTACGACCAGATCCTCGACGCCATCGACTACCTCGGCTTCGAACCGAGCGAGGTCATCAAGGCGAGCGACCGCGTCGAGACGTATTACGAGCACGCGCGGGAACTTATCGAACTCGGCGGCGCGTACACGTGTTCCTGTTCGGGCGAGACCTTCTCCGATCTGAAGAACTCGGCCGAGCCCTGTCCCCACCGGGACAAGGACCAGGAGACGATCCGCGAGGAGTTCGAGGCCATGGTCGATGGCGAGTACAGCTCCGGCGAGATGGTGCTCAGGGTGAAGACCGACATCGAGCACAAGAACCCGGCGCTACGGGACTGGGTCGCCTTCCGGATGATCGACACGCCCCACCCGCGCGAGGAAGCCAGCGACTACCGCTGCTGGCCGATGCTCGACTTCCAGAGCGGCGTCGACGACCACCTCACTGGCGTCACCCACATCATCCGTGGCATCGACTTGCAGGACTCGGCCAAGCGCCAGGGGTTCGTCTACGACTACTTCGACTGGGAGTACCCCGAGGTCATGCACTGGGGCCACGTCCAGATCGACGCCTACGACGTGCCGATGTCGACCTCTTCCATCATCGAACTGATAGAGGCCGGCGACCTGACGGGCTGGGACGACCCGCGCGCGCCCACCATCGCCAGCCTCCGTCGGCGTGGCATCCGCGGCGAGGCCATCGTCGACGCGATGGTCGAACTCGGCACCTCCACGTCGAACGTCGACCTGGCGATGTCATCCATCTACGCGAACAACCGGGAGCTCGTCGACGACGGCGCTCCGCGGGCGTTCTTCGTCCGTGACGACCCCGACTCCGGTGGCCTCGTCGAACGGCAGGTCGTCGGCGGTCCCGACGTCGCCGAACCGCCGGTCCACCCGGACCACGAGAACCGTGGCACTCGCGAAATTCCGGTTTCGGGTGCTGTCGTGCTGGAGGGCGACGACCTGCCGGCTCACGACGAGCGCGTCTGGCTGAAAGGGTTCGGTTGCGTCCGCCACACCCGCGACGCCCTGGAGTTCACCGGCGACGACATCGACGTCGTCCGCGACGGTGACGTCGACGTCGTCCACTGGGCACCGGCCGACGGCCCCCGACTTCGGCTCAGGACGATGGAGGGGGACGTCGACGGCGTGGCCGAACCCGGAATCGTCGACGCGGACGTCGACGACGTGGTCCAGTTCGTCCGGATCGGTTTCGCACGGCTCGACGACCTCGAGAGCGACCCCGCCGTCGCCTACTACGCACATCCCTGATCCCACAGATGAGTCCGCCACCAGACGAAATCACGGTTCATCGTGACCTCCCGTTCCACGAGACGCCAGAGCGGACGCTCCACGTCGACCTGTTCGAGCCCGTCGAATCGGGACCAAGTCCGACGATACTGTTCGTCCACGGCGGCGCGTTCGTGGAGGGAGACAAGGACCAGCTAGAGCGGTACGCGCGCGAGTTCGCCGGACGCGGGTACGTCACCGCCACGTGCCAGTATCGGCTGGCCGACGAGGCGACGTTCCCGGCGGCGCTCGTCGACGTGAAGGCCGCCATCGAGTGGCTCCGGTCGGAGGGCGAGGGCCACGGCGTGGACGGACGTCGAATCGGTGCCGTGGGCTGGTCGGCAGGCGCCAACCTGGCGTCGCTGGCCGCGGTGACGGCGGACGAACCGGGCTTCGAGCCGGAGGTGTACCCCGGCGTCTCCTCTGAGCTCCAGGCCGTCGTCGGCTACGCCGGCGTCTACGACTTCGAGTGGTGGGACGACGACCCGGAACCCCATCTGAACTATCTCGGTGGGGCTCGCGAGGAGCGGCCGACGGCCTACGATCTCGCCTCGCCGGTCGGGCAGGCCACCTTCGAGACGCCCCCGACGCTCCTGGTTCACGGAACCGAGGACGACGTGCTCCCGATCGAACAGGCCGACCTGTTCTACCGGGACCTCGATTCGGTCACTGAGGCGCGCTTCGAACCACTCGAGGACGCTGGCCACGGCTTTCCGACGGACGCCTTCGACGAGACCGTCGAACTCACCGCCGAGTTCCTGGGCGCGCACCTCTGACGGCGCCAGGGCTGTGACCGACGCTACGACGATGGCGACCGACACTGTGACCGATGCCACGACGACCAGCGACACCCCCTGTCAAAAGCTTAAGTAGGCTCCCGTCTCTGTGTCTAGATATCAATGGCCATAGATCCGGAGTTCGAGGACAACTACGAGGAAGTCGAGCGCCACGAGGGGCATCGGGTGTGGACGCCCGACGGTGAGGACCCGACCGAGGAGAAACAGGGCATCCACGGCACCCACGTCGCCGTCGACTTCGACATCTGCATTGCCGACGGCGCGTGCCTGGAGGACTGTCCGGTCGACGTCTTCGAGTGGGTCGACACGCCCGGCCACCCCGAGTCGGAGATCAAGGCCGACCCGACCCACGAGGACCAGTGCATCGACTGCATGCTCTGTGTCGACGTCTGTCCCGTCGACGCCATCGACGTCGACCCGAGCCGCGCTGGCCGGATCTGACGCGGATCTGTTTCTCGCCGTTCGCCGCTCGGTAGCTACTGCTACCCGTCCGCCGGGACGATTCGAGGGCCTCTCAGCGGAAAACGAGCACAAAAGACTATTACCGAGCCGTTAGTCACCACTCCCCACGAGGCATTTGATATCGATGCGCACGGTAGTACTGACGAAAGGCGTTCCCGACTTCCGCGAGGGGCAGGTCTCCTTCGACGAGGACGGCCACCTCGAGCGCGGGAAGACGCCGACGGTGATGAATCCGAACGACAAACAGGCGCTCCGCGCAGCGCTCCAGACCAGGGTCCGCCACGGTGGGACCGTCTCGCTGATGAGCATGGGGCCACCGGGGTACAAGGAGGTTCTCGAGGAGGGGATGCGCGACGTCTACGCGGACGACCTCTACCTGTTCTCGGACCGCGAGATGGGGGCGGCCGACACCTGGGCGACGGCGATGACCATCGCCACCGGCATCGAACACCTCGGCGAGGAGCCGGACCTGATAGTCGCCGGGTTCAAGACCGCTGACGGGGAGACCGGACACACCGGTCCACAGACCAACTGGTGTTTCGACATCAACGAGAACCTCGCCGACCGACCGCTGATCACCCACGTCATCGCCATGGACGTCGACGAGGAGGCCGGCACCGTGCGGGCGAAACGACTCGTCGAAGGTGACGTCTCGGAGATCGAGACCGTCGAGGCCGACCTCCCGGCGTTCGTCGTGACCGACGGCGAGTTCGAGCCGAGCTACCGGACGGCCAGCCAGCGCCTGACGTACAAGGACTTGCGCGAGGAGACCCAGGCGCGGGCGGACGATCTAGACCTCGAGGAGGACGTCACGGTCTGGAACCACGAGGACCTCAACCTGGACCCGGACTTCATCGGTCTCGACGGCTCTCCGACCATCGTCTCCGGCGTCGATCCCATCCCGAAGGCCCCGTCCGAACGGGAGGCCCAGGTGGTCGAACCCGGCGACGAGGAGGGGATGAACGACGTACTCGAGGCGGTCACGCCGTACGCAGGGGGTGACTGACCGTGGTCGACATCGACCCGACCGAACACGAGATCGCGGACCTCGGACCGGAGGTCAACCAGATCGACGACGTCGACGAACTCGAGGCGATGCTCGCCCTGGAGCAAGACGGCGAGGACCGCCAGCCTGTCAAGACGCTCATCGAGAGCCGGATCGAGACGCTCGAGGCGGACGACGAGGCGGTGGACCCGGAGACCGTCGACCTCACCGACCTGACCATCGCCGACGTCGCGAACCTCGTCCGCGACGTCGACGACGTCGACGTGCTCGAGGACATGCTCGAGCGCGAGGCGGGCGGCAACGACCGGAAAGGCGCGAAACAGCAGATCGAGAACCGCATCGACGCACTCGAGGGGAGCGGCGACGAGGAGCCGACCGAAGTCGAGTACGTCCCGCCGGAGGAGAAGTACCCCGACCTCGACCATCCGACCGCTGACAAGCAGTACGTCGAGGGCGTTTCGGGAGAGACCTACCGGGACATGTGGGTCTACTGCGAGACCCAGCAGGGCGAACTGATCGACGTCTCGAAGGAGATGCTCGGGAAGGCCCGCGAGTTGATGGACGAGTACAACAGCGACTCGGACGCCGAGGGGGCCTACGGCGGCGACGAGGACGGCGAGCCCGAGGACGTCGTCGCCGTCGTCATCGGTAGCGACGTCGAGGGCCTGGCCGAGGAGGCCGTCGCCTACGGCGCCGACCGCGTCGTCTACCACGACGACGAGCGCCTCGAACGCTTCCGGCACAAGCCCTACACCGAGATATACGCGCACATGTGCCGGGACTTCGAGACCGATTGGCGCGACTACCACGAACCCCGGTACAACGTCTTCCCGGCGACGAACAACGGCCGCGACCTCTCGGCACTCGTCCAGGGGGAACTCGACTCGGGGCTCGCCTCCGACTGCTCGGACCTGTACATCGAGAACGCGATGATTTCGAACCCGGCCAAGACCGGGACGCCGGGCGAGTCCAGAGAGTTCGAGCGCGTCCTCCACATGCCACGGCCCGACTTCTCCGGGTTCGAGTACTCGACGATCCTCTGTATCGACAAGCCACACCGGGACTTCCACCCGCAGGGCGCCAGCGTCATCCCCGGTGCGTTCGACCTGCCCGAGCCGGACCCCGACCGCGAGGGCGAGCTCGTCGAACACGACATCGACCTGCCCGAGGAGTGGTTCCAGGTCGAGATTCTCGAGGCCGACCAGCTAGACGAGGGCGTCGACCTGACTGGTAACGACGTCGTCGTCGCACTCGGCCGCGGTATCGGGGACGACCCGACGGCGGGTATCGAACTCGGGGTCGACCTCGTCGACCAGTTCGAGAACGCCGACCTGGGCTTTTCACGCGGCGTCCTCACGGCCTCGTACCAGTTCGCCGGCCACGTCGAACAGTACGTGACCATGGATCGCCAGATCGGCGAGTCCGGCCAGGTCGTCGAACCGGACGTCTACATCGCCGCCGGCATCTCGGGTGCGATACAGCACAAGGTCGGGATGGACGAGTCGGACACGATCATCGCCATCAACAACGACCCGGACGCCGACATCAGGGACTTCTCGGACTACTTCGTCCAGGGTGACCTGTTCGAAGTGTTGCCCCGCCTCACCGAGGCCGTCGAGGCGGGAGAACTGAGCGCGGTAGCGCAGGAGGCGAGTGATGACTGAGACAGACGACTACGAACACTACGAGGCCGTCGTCGTCGGGTGCGGACCCGGCGGCGCGGCGGCGGCAGCGGCACTGGCCAACAACGACGTCGAGACCCTGGTCCTGGAGCGGGGCGTCGACGCCGGGTCGAAGAACGTATCGGGTGGACTCGTCTACGCCGAGGAGTCCTCGCCGTACACCATCGACGACCTGTTCCCCGACTTCCGCGAGGAGGCGACGGAGCGACCCACCACGGAGAACTACATCCACAACGTCGCTGGCGACCAGGTGGCGAGCTTCGACATCTCCTCGCTGCACCACCGCGACACGGAGTGGGCCGACGCCGTCCTTCGCCGGAAAATGGACTCCTGGCTGGCGGAGCAGGTCCACGAGATGACCCGGGAGACCGGCGGTGGTCTGCTGACCGAGGTCCGCGTGAACGGACTCCTGCGAGAGAATGGGGAGATCGTCGGCGTCACGACGTCGGAACTCGACCCGATCAAGGCGGACCTCGTCGTGGCCGCCGACGGCGTCAACTCCGAACTCGCCCGGGACGCGGGACTGATGGACTGGGAGGACCCCGACGAGTGGTTCCAGGGGGTCAAGGCCGTCGTCGAGATGGATCCGGCCGAGATCAACGAGCGCTTCGGTATCGAGGACGACGAGGGCCACGCCCACCTCTTCTCCGGCGACCTGTTCGAGGGCGTCCGCGGCGGCGGCTTCCTCTACACGAACGAGGACTCGCTGTCCATCGGGACCGTCTTCCACCTCGACTCCATCGCGGAGGAGGAAGCCGAACCACACGAACTGCTCGACAACCTGCTCACGCACCCGCTGCTGGCCCAGTGGCTCGGCGACGACTACGAGGAACTGGAGTACTCCGCGAAACTCGTCCCGGACTCGAAGAAGGCGGCCCACCCCTCGCCACACCAGGACCGGCTCGTCCTGGTCGGCGACGCCGCCGGCCAGATGCAGGCCCAGGGGCCGATCATCAAAGGGATGAACCACGCCGTCACGGCGGGCGCGCTGGCTGCGGAGGCGTTCGTCGACGCGAAAGCCAGGAACGACCCCCACGCCGCCGGGCAACTGTACGAACAGAAGCTCCGCGACGAGGGCGTGATGGAGAAGCTCCGACCGCGGAGCTACCGCACGCTCGGCAGACTCGCTGAGGCCGGTCCCATCTCGAAGGTGACCGACGCCGTGGCGGACTCCGCCATCGGCCGCGCCGGCGTCAACCTCCTCGGACCGGGTATCCTCGAACGCCTGTTCTCCTCGCCGCGGATGATGGCGGTGATGCCGGACACCCGGACGCCGTACGTCACCATCCCGACGATCATCGCGGAGGAGCTCGGCGAGCGCGTCGACGCCCACAGCGCGGTCGAGCCGCCGGAGCTCGACGACCGCATCGGCGACCTGACCTACGACGTCGGTGACCCGCACATCCTGTTGCAGGACAACAGCTTCGAGGCGTCGGGAACGGCCGTCACCGCCTGTCCGGTCAGCGCGAAGGACTTCGGCGGCGGCTGCTACCGCGACGAGCACGTCAAGACCAACGGGAGCGAGGAACACCTCGTTAGTCTCGACACCCAGCCCTGCGTCGAGTGTGGCACCTGTGCCGTCGTCGCCGACACGCACTGGGAACACCCCGACGGCGGCAAGGGCGTCGAGTACAAACAGGGCTGATCGCGGCGAACGCGCCCCGGAGCACGCTTCATGGAAACCGACGATGCAGTCGAGGAACGTATCGACGAGCTCGCGGCCGCCGCCAGCGACGCCCGCGAACGGTTCGACTCGCCCGCCGACCCGCCGGACGAGGACGAGGCGATGCGTCTGGTCCGGGAGGGGTTCGGTCCGACGGCGTCGCTGTTCGTCGAGATCAGAACCGGTGGGCGGTCGGTGCACCTTCCACCGGCACCGTACGACCGGCTGGAGGGCGCGATGAACGACTGGCTGGCGCTGTACGCGCGCTGTTACGGCGTCGACCTGGACGCGGACTACGAGTTACGGAACGCTGCGCAACTGCTGGTCGACACGCACAACGCCCGTGACGTCGCCCAGATTCTCACGGGCGTCCCGGAACGAGCGTGACGGCCGCGTTCGAGTCACTCCGAACCACCCGGACCGCGAGTCGATCGTGACAAACAGTTAAGTATAGTCGAGTGTTACCTAATGTCATGGAGCTCGCCGAGCCACCGCAGTTCGACCACAGGGACCGCAAGGACGTCTACGAGTACGTGGAGAGCCACGGCTCCGTCGACCCCGAGGAGATGCGGACGTCGTTGCACATGGAGCCGCGACCGTTCGGCCACCACGTGGCGATCCTCAAACGCGACGGCGTGCTCGCGGAGGTCGACGGGGAGTTACGGATCGCCTACGAGGAGACGGCCGAGGAGGAGTTCGACGAGGACGGCGTCGAGTTCGTCATCCGGCAGGCCCGCCAGGAAGACCTCACTGGGCTAGTGGGCGCCATCCGGGAGGCCATCGGCGGGAAAACCTACGTCGACGCCGAGACGGTCGCCGACGTCGTCGACAACGAGGGGGTGCTCCTCCGGCACAACGAACTGGAGTCGCGCATCTTCTTCGTCGCCTCCGTCGAGGACGAGGTCGTCGGCTGGGTCCACCTCAAACACCCGGAGATCGACAAACTCTCCCACACCGCGGAACTGACGCTGGGCGTCCTCGAACGCTATCGCGGCCACAGCATCGGGAGCCACCTGCTCGAACGCGGCCTGGAGTGGGCCGGGTCGCAGGGCTACGAGAAGATATACAACTCCGTCCCCTCGACGAACGAGGAGGGCATCGAGTTCCTCGAGAGCCACGGCTGGGAGACGGAGGCCGTCCGCCCGGACCACTACAAACTGGAGGGCGAGTACATCGACGAAGTGATGCTGGCCAAACAGCTGTAAAACCGCCAGCGCTGGACGGGTCAGTCGGCGAGTCCCTCGTTTTCCGCGGATGTCACTGCTTCCGAGCGACCGTTACGGCCAGGCATCTTCGTGACCGTCCATCGGTTCCGGGACGACGCCGTCCTTCTGGGCCCACGTCCGTGCGTGCCCGGGACAGACGCGGACGTTCGCGTCCCACGGAATGTGCAACTCGACAGCGGCCTCGGCATCGCAACCCTCCTCTTCGCACTCCATGGGTCAGTTTCGAACGCGCGACCCTTATCGCTTCTCAGAACGCCCAGACGGCGACCATCGCGAGGAGGATGCTCCCGGTGAGGAGCGCCTGGACGACGGCCGAGCCGAGCATCGCAGCGGTCGTGATGGCCGCCGCCTTCGCGCTGGCACGGGCGTCCTGCTGGCGGTAGAACTCCAGTGCGAACACGGTGCCGGCGACGCCCAGCACCAGCCCGATGGGGCCGAGTCCGGTCGCGAAGAACAGGATCAACCCGACGAGACCGGCCGCGATAGCGGTCTTCGTCGACGCGCCGCCGACCTTCGCACCGACGACGCCGCCCAGCCAGTCGACGGCCCACGTCACGAACCCCGCGACGACGAGCAGCGCGAGGACGAGGGTACCGGGTTCGGAGAAGCCGCTGCCCCACCAGTAGACGAGCACGCCGGCGATAGAGAACGGTGCGCCCGGTAGCTGTGGGGTGACGCTCCCGACGACGCCGGCGATCAACAAGACGAACGCGGCGGCGAGGACGAGCAGATCCATCATCGGTCGTCGAGTTCCTCCATTGTCAGGTCGTCGGCGTACAGGCGTACCAATCTTTCGACGGTTCGGGCCACGGACCGCATACACTCCGCGGTGGAGACGAACTCGAACTCCTCACCGACCCTCTCCCACTCGTGGCCCTGGAGGACTTTCCGGACGAGGGCGCGCTCCTCGTCGGGCGACAGGGCGCTCGGGTCGGCGGGGTCGACGAGGTGACGGAGCGTCAGCCGACGGAACGGCGACGGGTTCGTGTCGAACGTCGTGGCGCCGCCGGGGACGCCCGCGACGACGCGCCACTCCCACGCCGAGAGGTCGAGCGACGGCGTCCCGCCCGCCGACGCGAGCACGGCACGCGCGACGTCGGGGTCCAGGTCGTCGACCGGGTCCGAGAGGACGCTCGCGACGCGGTCCAGGAACCACCCGCCGTGGCGTTCGGCCAGGTCGGCCCCTGCTTCCGAACACGGGTCGAGCATGATGGCCGAGTACTCGCCGCTGGCGTCGTTGCGAGTCGTCGAGAGGTGAACCGTTCGAAAGCCGTTCGCGTCCCAGAACCGGACGAGTTCGGGCGTCGCGCCGTAGCCGACGCCGAGCCAGTCGACCGACTCGGCGACCTCCCCCCTGATCTCCGTGAGCAGTCTCGACCCGATCCCCCGCGACTGGACGGCGGGATGGGTTGCGATACGGAGGACGCGCTGGCCGACCGGGACGGCCGCCGCTTCGTCGCGGAGCTGGGTAGTCAGGACGTCGGGGATCATGTTGCCTCGCACGCGCCTCCCCTCGTACATCTCCGCGCGTAAATCGGTCGGCAGGTCCCCCTCGCGGGCGAGCAGGGCGACGGAGACGACGTGGCCGTCGTGAGTGAGCGCCCGGGCGCTGACGTTCGGCGCGTCGAGCAACCGGGCCAGGTCGTCGGGTTCGGTCCGGTAGTGGGCGAGGACGAGCAGGCCGAACGCCTCGCGGAGGAGGTGTTCGTCGGCCAGCAGGTCTGCTGGCGAGAGTCGTCGATAGTCGACGGACGCCGGCGCCGCGTCTTCGACCAGCGGATCGACCGCCGGTCGCGCGTCGAGCATGAGCGCCCGGAACGCCCAGGACTCGACCGGGTCCCCGGCGGCGTACCTGATCGGTGTGGTCATCGCGACGTCGGTAACGACGTGGTCGCTATCGGTCAGTCGATCACGGAAACGAACCGAGAAGCCCCGGCCCGCGCCCTCGTACCCGTGGACGGTCGTCGTGAACGCCACGTTCGGCGCGTCGAGGAACCGCTCCAGGACCCGGACGGGCAAGGCCGCTGCTTCGTCGACGATTACGACGTCGGGGTCCTCCGGCAGGGCCGTCGCTTCGTCCGGCAATTCGAATCTGACTCGTCCCGCCGGGGTCTGGAGGTGCTGTGGCGCGTCCTCGTGGTCGACTCCCCGGAGCGCTCCCTGGTCCTCCAGCAGTTCGACGGCCCTGGCGAATACCTCACTGGCGCTCTTGTACTGGGGGGCCGTCACCAGCACGTCTTTACCGTCCAGGGCGAGACTCGCAGCGGCGAGGCCGGCAGCGCTCGATTTCCCCCGGCCCCGGTCGGCTTCGACGACGAGGGCCTGTTCGTCGGCAGTCGACTCTCCGTCGCCTCGAAACCGCTCGAACGCGCGAACGGTGTCGACCTGGTCCTCGGTGAGGCAGGCGTCGTAGGCGGCCGCGGGGAATTCGTGGTCCGCAGGCGGGGCGGGCGGACCGGGTCGGACCCGTGGGGCAGGGTCCGTCAGCCCGTCCGTCTCGACGGACCCGGTGTCGGCGTCGACGAGTGCGATGCCGGGGTGAGCGCGGACCGTCTCGACGACGCGTCGCCGGAAGTTCCCGGTGACGTCGTCGACGTCGAAGGGCGGGACGGCCAGCGTCTCGTCGAACTCGTCCCGGCGCTCCGGCCAGCTATCGAGCGGTGGCGTGAGAAGTATCAGGAGTCCGCCGCCGCCCACCGCACCGACCGACGCCCCGAGCGCGTTCGGCCGGAACGAGTCGTGTGCGTCGAGGACGACCGCGGTTCGCGTCCGTCCGAGCAGTGTTCCCGCGTGGACAGGATCGAGGCGTTCGCAGTTCAGGAACGCCTCGGAGCCGACGAGCGACGTCTCGGCGAGGGGAACCTCGGCGGCCGAGAGCGCGCTTCGGGCCGCCTCGCGCGTCGCGTCCGGGGACCCGGCCAGGACGAGCACCCTGCGCTCGCCCGTCCGCCGTGCCTCGTCCCGTACCGCGCGTGCGAGGTCGTTCATGCTGGTGATTCCAGCGTGGAGCGCCATGGGCGTGACGGTCCGCTGTACGACCGGTACTGATCAGATCGTATCCGGGCGCTTCCCTGGCGTGTCCCGTCGTGACACGCCGTACGGCGTTTGAAAGCGCTTTTAAGGAGTGATGTGCAACCGTGGTATACAGCCTGCGCCGGGTTGATGAAGCTCCCAGCCTTCTCAAGGACTATGCCGTCCGTCGCGGACGGAGGCGGGAACGCGCCCCGGTCTCCGCACGCCTCACGTGGAGGTCCCGGACAACCGCGCTCTCGCACTGGCGGGGGAGCCCGAGCCCGTGTGCAGGAGGTGATCCACCAATGCCAGTATACGTAGATTTCGACGTTCCGGCCGACCTCGCAGAGGACGCCCTCGAGGCCCTCGAGGTCGCACGGGACACAGGGACGGTAAAGAAAGGTACCAACGAATCGACCAAGGCCATCGAGCGCGGCAACGCCGAGCTCGTCGTCGTCGCCGAGGACGTCCAGCCCGAGGAGATCGTCATGCACATCCCCGAGCTGGCCGACGAGAAGGGCGTCCCCTTCCTCTTCGTCGAGTCCCAGGACGACGTCGGTCACGCCGCCGGCCTGGAAGTCGGCAGCGCCGCCGCGGCCGTCACCGACGCCGGTGAGGCCGAGGAGGACATCGAGGACATCGCCGGCAAGGTCGAGGAACTCCGGTAAGTGATAAACGATGAGTGCTGAGGAATCCGAAGACGGAGGGTCCACGCCCGCCGAGGTCATCGAGGTCGTGGGCCGCACCGGGATGCACGGCGAGGCCATGCAGGTCAAGTGCCGCATCCAGGAGGGCTCGAACCAGGGCCGTATCATCACGCGCAACGTCCTCGGGCCGGTTCGCGAGGGCGACGTGCTCCAGCTTCGCGAGACGGCTCGCGAGGCCGACACCATCGGAGGACAGTAACGATGCCGCGATCCAGAGAATGTGACTACTGCGGCGCCGACATCGAGCCCGGCACCGGGACGATGTTCGTCCGCACGGACGGGACGACCGTCCACTTCTGCTCCTCGAAGTGCGAGAAGAACGCCGACCTCGGCCGCGAGGCGCGCAACCTCGAGTGGACCGAGGCCGGACAGGCCGAAGGCGGTGCCGCCGAGACCGAGACAGCGGCAGTCGCCGACTCCGAGGCCGACGCGGCCGTCGAGGACGAGGAAGCAGCGTCGGACGAAGCCGAATCCGAGGATGACATCACCGAGGACGTCGACTCGGACGAACCCGAGGAGGACGTCACCGAGGACGAGGCCGACGAAGACTCCGACGAGGCCGAAGCTGACGAGGCCGATGCGGACGCCGACGAGGCCGAAGCTGACGAGGCCGACGAAGACTCCGACGAAGCGGCTTCCGACGAGGAAGACGAAGAGGAGACCGAGGAGGCCGAAGCCTGATGGCCGACCGCGAGCGAACCTTCGTGATGGTCAAGCCCGACGGCGTCCAGCGCGGCCTCATCGGCGAGGTCGTCGGCCGTCTCGAGGACCGCGGCCTGAAGATGGTCGGCGGGAAGTTCATGCAGATCGACCAGGATCTGGCCGAGGACCACTACGGTGAACACGAGGGCAAGCCCTTCTTCGAGGGCCTCGTGGACTTCATCACCTCCGGTCCGGTGTTCGCGATGGTCTGGGAGGGCCAGGACGCCATCCGCCAGGTCCGCCGTATGATGGGTGAGACCGACCCCGCCGAGTCCGCGCCCGGTACTATCCGTGGCGACTTCGGCCTCGACCTGGGTCGCAACGTCATCCACGGCTCGGACCACGAGGACGAAGGCTCCAACGAGCGAGAGATCGGCCTGTTCTTCGACGAGGACGAACTCGTCGACTGGGAACAGGCCGACGAGACCTGGCTGTACGAGTAGTCCGGTCTCGAACCCGTTTTTCGCGGTTTTCATCTTTCGGTGCCGAACGGACTCCAGCAGTGGCGTCTCTCTCTGGACGATGAGTCCTTCAGGTCGTCGCGTGCGGTCGTACGTGTCCGAGCGACAGCGAGGACCGCACGGCGAACCCGCGCGAGGTCTTCGCGAGCGCAGCGAGTCTTTCAGTGGATGACCGAAGGAACGGAGTGACTGAGAGAATCGGCTGGGGAGGCCCGTGGATGTGGTAGTTCGTTTCCTGGCGGACCTCGCCCTTTCAGTCCACCAGGAGAGCAAGCTCTCCTGAACCCTCGTTCGCTTCGCTCACGAGGACACCAGGACAGTACCGCACGACGGCCACGCACCTCCCCAGCCGATTGCGGTGCTCACTTCGTTCCGCTCCTCATCCCTCGCGCGGATCCGACGTGCGGCCTCCACTGACGTTCCGGCACGCACGACCGCACGCGCCACCCCGGGTGTTGACGGATCGCCGAAAACCCCTTTCCACCCCCGTTCGATGGTATCACCATGAGCTTCACGCTCTACGAGCTAGACGGCTGTCCGTACTGCGAGAAGGTCCACGAACGCATGCAGGAACTCGACCTCAACTACGAGAGCGAGTGGGTCGAGGGGCTCCACTCGAAGCGCGACGAGGTCAAGCGCGTCTCCGGCCAGCGCGGCGTGCCGGTCCTCGTCGACGAGGACGCGGGCGTCACGATGGCGGAGTCCGAGAAAATTCTGGAGTATCTGGAGCAGAGTTACGCCTGAAAGAGCAGCTCGCGCGACTACGAGTTACTCTTCCGGGTCGAAGTCGAGCGCGGCTCCGTTGATGCAGTAGCGCTTGCCCGTCGGTTCGGGGCCGTCGTCGAAGACGTGGCCGAGGTGGCCACCGCAGTTGGCACAGACGACTTCGGTCCGGTCCATTCCGTGGCTGGTGTCGCGGCGCGTCTCGACGTTGCCTTCGTCGTAGACGTCCGAGAAGCTGGGCCAGCCGGTACCCGACTCGAACTTCTCGTCGCTCTCGAAGAGCACCGTGTCGCAGGCGGCACAGGTGAACGTGCCCTCGTCTTTCACGTCGATGAGGTCGCTGCTGAACTTCGGCTCCGTCCCGGCTTCCCGGAGGATGCGGTACTCCTCGTCGGTGAGTCGTTCGCGCCACTCCGCGTCGTCCGTCGGCAGGTCGTCCGCGTCTGTTTCGCTCATGGGCCAGCGTACGTTCTGGAGGAGTATATACTGCGGGCTCTTCTGGTCACGGGTCCCTGCCAGCGTCGTCCCAGCGCTGGTCGACCAGTTCTTCGAACGGGTAGGATCGACCGCAGGCCCGACAGTACGCCGTCTCGGTCGTCTCGGCGGCCGAGAGGCTCGTGTGCCCGCTGGGGCAGACGATGCGGTACTCCGAGTCGAGTTTCTCCCGGATCCGGTAGCCGTTATTCGACATCGAGTGTACCTCCGCACGAGAGCGTCGTCACCGGTTCGTACCGACCGATGGCCTGGCATCGCGGACACGGGGTCGACGGATGCGCGAGCGGGGAGCGAAGGCGATCGCGAGCAATCGTGTGCAGCACGAACTCGAATCCGCTCACACAGCAGCGGTGCCGCACTCGCGGCACCTTTCGACGAGCGTCACACATTGGCCGCCGCCACGCGTCGGCAGTTATCCGCGGCGGCCAGGGCGGCCGTCTCTCACCGGTCGACGGCGTCCACGCCGTCCTGCGTCGCCCGCCAGCCGCCGTCTCCAGCGCTATCGTCGTCCGCCCGCGGACCTGCCGTCGTTCGGCCGTGGTCGCAGCTGCGTCGATACTGGTGCCCATCCGTACGGAAGTGGATGGCGAGTAGCGACTAAGTGGCCAGCCTAGGGCGGAGCGGAAGTGAAACTAACAGACGGCGGGGAACTGGTCACTCGTTCGGGACGTTTTCCGGCCGTCGTCGTGTCCGCTCGCCGACGGCGGCTGGTCCCGTCGCGAGCACTGTCGCTCAGCGACGTATCGAAAACTCCACGCGGCCAAGGAGGAGGCACGGCCGCGTAGGGTGTGGGGGTGGGGTGGTTTGTCGGGCGGATCGAATCCGCCAACGACACGTTGGGGCTCCGGACTGATACGAAGCAAGCCAAACTGTTTTGGGTCTGTTCGGACGCCGCCGACAGACCCACGGATAGCTCTCCGATTCGTATTCGGCGAGAGAAGCCAGGGGTGGGATTTGAACCCACGAACTCTCGATTACAAGTCGAGTGCTTGAACCACCCAAGCTCCCCTGGCGCACTCGACGATAGCACACACTCCGTTTAGAGGGTATCGCTTTCGACCGGCTTCTCCAGTTCGACGCGGTGGGGTTCGTACCCGTGGCGACGATAGAACCGACGGGCGTCCTCGTTGGCGGCCATCACGTTGAGCGCGACGCGGTCGACACCGCTGTCGGCGAAGCGCTCCTCGGTCGCGGCGAGCAGGCGCGTCCCGATTCCCTGTCGCCGGTAAGGCGGAGCGACGTAGAGGTTCTGGACGACGCCACGCTGGACGTCCTGTTCGTACTGCCCGGACTCGACGGTGAACATGACGAAACCGGCCAGTTCCCCGTCCTCGCGGGCCACCAGCAGTTCGTCGGCGACGATCCGCCGGAGCGTCGCCTCCCTGACCGTGGCCCGGTTGCGCTCGGGGGCAATGTGGGAGTCGTACTCGCGCTGCCCACGCGCGAGCGAGACCCACTGGTCGACGACGGCGTCGACGTCGTCGACCGTACCCGTGGTTATCTCCATCGGCCCGTATCGCTCCGGGATTCGACCGGACCCGTCAAAGGCGTTGTCCCGCGGACGACACGCGGCTTCGTTCGGGTCGGCCCATCCGGAAGCCGCAGTCGCTCAGATGTCGCGACAGTCGGCACAGAGGAGCTGGCCGTTGAACGCCGAGAGGTCGCGGCTGAGCGATCCGCACTTCTCACAGATCCCCTGGTCTTCGAACCCGCCGGCTTCGGCAGCACCCGCGTCAGAGGCTGTCGTGCTGGTGCTGGCGTCGACGAGGTGGGAGTCCTCCTCGCTCGCCCCGTTGGCGGCGTCGATCTCGGTGCCGATGGTCGAACTGCTGAGGACGTCGTGCTCGGTGACGATGCCGTCCGGCTTTCCCCCGCTGGAGACGACGAGCCACTTCGTCGACCGGGCCGCCATCCGGTCGCGCGCCTCGGCGAGCGTGTACTCGGGAGTGATGGTCGGCACCGACTCCGTCATCGCGTCGCCGACGTTGACCGTCGTCGGATTCGTGTCGTCGTCGACCACAACTTCGAGGACGTCGCGGTCGGAGAGGACGCCGACCGGCTCCGACCCGCGGAGGACGATGGCCGGTTCGGCCTCTTCGCGGATCATCAGTTCGACTGTTTCGAGCGCGTTGTCTGATTCGCTGGCGGCGACGAACTCCCGGTCCATCACCTCCTGCACTGTCACGTCCCTGTTCATGTCACGTGCTACCAGTGGAACAGTCTAAAAATTACCTGCACCACGCTTATGCCGGTACGCGGCGAAGATCAGGGGCTTCGCTCAGTCGCCGATTTCCACGTCCGCGCCCGTCGCGCGGCACCGTTCGAGCGCGTGTTTGGCGACCATCCCCGCGTCCGACGCGACCCGACCGCGTCCGACGCCGACCTTGAGGTCGACGTCGACCTCGTCCCGGACGTGGTCGATGGCGTCCTGATAGTCGGGCGCCGCGAGGTCCGGGCAGACTGCGATGACATTGTCGCCGCCGACGAAGAAGGACAGCGAGTCGTGGGCCTGGCGCATGTAGCGCATCAGCTCTGCGTACCCCTGTTCGATGTGGATGAACGTGTCGAACTCGTTGAGCTGGTCGGTGTACTCCCCGGTCGCGTCGTTGACGTCGAAGTGGGCGATCTGGAGGTCATCGACCGTTCTGAACTCCTCTTCGATGTGTCGACCGCGGAGTATCTCCCGGCGGTGTTCGTCCTGGGCGCTCCCCGCGTCCTGGAGTTGCTCTGTCGCCGTTCCGAGCGCGCTGACGGGGTCGGTTCCCGTGGCGACGCTGAGGCTCATCGTCACCGGATACCGGTTCCCGACGGACTCCTGGATGAGGGCGTGGTCGTCCATATCGAGCCCGTTCGAGACGGCGATCATGTTGTCGAACCTGGTGAAGAAGACGTAGCCGTCGCGGTTCCCGAACAGCTGCGAGAGGTCGGCGAAGAGCCGGGACTGTAGCGTCTGGAGGTCGACTTCCCGCCGCGGTTCCGGCGTGACGGTCCAGGGGCCGTAGTTGTCGATCTGTATGTGCGTCACCTGCGTGTTCGTCACAGTTGTCTCCGCGTTCGACACGGCCCGGTATTGTTCTGTCGAAACGTCCAACCGGAGGCCACCCCTCGCCGAGGGCGTGCCTCGGTACGAATCCAGCAGGTCGTCGACGACACCATCCGTGGACAGTCCCGATTCGAACTGCAGCCGCTGGTGAACACTCACACTCTGAGCTCACGATCGGCTGATAAACGTAACTGACGCGACTTTGTGGAACTGTTCAGGCGTGTTCGAGTTCGTACGGCCAGTAGCCGGCCTCCCGAAGCGCGCGGCCGACCGCCTTGTGGAAGTCCGGAAAGTCCTCGAACTCCTCCTGGTCGACGTAGTCGAAGATCTCGGAGACGCTGACGACGCGCTCGAAGTCGATGCGGACGGGGTCGTCGCCGAACTCGTCGACGTACCCCGCCGCCGACAGCGGGAAGTCCTCCTCCTCGTCGATTTTCTTCGCCAGAACGGCGTGTCCGTACTTGCGACGCCCTTCGCTGCCCTGCTCGCCGTCGGGGTCGTGGGGCCAGTCCATACTTCAGCGTTGCCCAGGTGACGCAAAAGGGTTTCTCTCCTGACTACCGGCGGACGAACAGGAGCAGGCCGCCGCCGAGGAGGACGATGCCCGCGCCGATACCGACTTCCAGCGTTCCGACGTCACCGATTGCCGGGAGCGACGGGAGGGACGGCTCCGCGTCGAGCAGGCCGCCGTCCGTGGATTCCGTGTCGTCTGCCGTGGTGTCCGAACTGTCCGACTGGTCCGAGCCGGATATCGCGTCGCTCGTGAGGATGACGGAACTCACTCGCTCGGCCCCGAGACCGACATCGTACTCGCCCTTGCTCGTGACGACGTGGTCCAGTTCGACCGTCTTCGATTCGCCGGGCTGGAGCGTCACGTTCTGCCGGTCGACGGTCACCCCGTCGACGCGCATCTCGGCCTCGTAGTCGCCGGCGACCTGTCCCTCGTTCGCGACGGTGGCCTTCAGCACGACCCGCTGGCCGTCGCTCGCGTCCTCGGTGTCGACGTCCGCTGACCGGACCGCGAACTCGGGGGTCAGCGCGCCGAGGACGAACTGATTCCCGCCGTCGGTCGACGCCTCGTAGACGATGGCGTCTTCAGTCGTGGCGGCCTGCTCGGTCGTCAGCGGTGTGAAACTATCGCCGGTTTTCCGGTAGACGGTGACGCCGTTCGACTCCAGTCCGTGTTCGTTCAGCGCGTCGCGGTCGACGGCGACCCGGAGCGATGTCGTGTTGACCCCCGAGATGGCGTCCATCTCGACCGCTCCGACGAGCGACGCACCCTGACCGCTAGGGACAGAGAACGACGCGCCGTCGGCCGGTGCGTAGGTCGCAACGCTGCGGTTGAACGACGACCCCGGCCCGGTCATGGTCACTCGCTGGAGGGCGAACGGTTGACCGTCCTGGGCGGGGAGGTTCGCGGTCATCGATTCACCGGCCGCGACGCCACCGGCGCGGACGATTGCCGTCTGGCCGTCGTCACGTTCGGTGACCGACGCGACCCGGAGCCGCGTCACGGTGAGCGTTCCCGCTGTTTTGTCGTTGGCCTTGATCCTGTACGTCCCCGGTTCGTCGAAGGAGACGTTGATCACGGCCTTCCTGTCGGAGTCCGACTCGACGTGGATGCGTTCGGACGCCACGTCGGATCCGTTTGCCAGGACGTCGATGCCGATGACGCCGCCGTCACCGCGGTTGTGAAGCTGAACCTGTACGCCGACCGGTTCGCCGACCAGCGTCGCGTCGCGTTCGAGGCTCGCGCTCGACATCCAGATACGCGGTTCCGCGACGGCCGTGCCAGCGAAGGCGGCGTTGGCTAGCAGTATAGCCAGGAGGGGGAGGGCGATGAGCCGTTTCTTCGATGTTGTTTGGGACCACATTGTTGACCAGGTGCCTACGTTTCGAATGTTAGTACCGGAATATAAATGTGCGTGTTATCTCCGTGATCACTTCACTGAATCGACTCCAGTCTCGCGTTTTTCGATCGGATCCGCCGCGGCCGGTTACCACGCTTCAGAACTGTCCTTTCCACGCGTCTTCACTGCATATAGATTCGTGCCGTTCGCGAGTCGGTGGTCTCGGTGGACTGTTTCACTCACGTCCGTTCGTTCAGAAGCGGTGGGGCTGGGATGTGAACCACGCCGAGACATTCCTGCTCGGTCGCTTCGCTCCCTGTGCGGGCTGTGACTCGTCTACTTCGAATCCCAGCATGATGCATTTGCTGCTCACGAATTGTTCGCAGCAAAATGCGGTGGGGCTGGGATTTGAACCGGAGCCAGATGGTCGCTCTCACTCCGTTCGAGCGCTGCAACTGGCAGGGCTCAAATCCCAGCGTGTTGCATTTGCTGCTCACGATTTGTTCGCAGCAAAATGCGGTGGGGCTGGGATGTGAACCGGAGGAAGACGTTCCGGGCTGTGGCCTCACTCCGTTCGGCCATTCCGGGGCTGCGACTTCCAGGGTTCAAATCCAGTTGCACCGCTCTTCACTCACGTCCGTTCGTTCAGAAGCGGTGGGGCTGGGATTTGAACCCAGGAGGCATAACGCCACCTGCTTTCAAGGCAGGCGCAATGGGCCGCTCTGCCACCCCACCAGCCGGCGTCGAAGTGTACTGTCGGGCCCTTCTAAGGCCTGTCGGTTGTCCGCAATCCGGGCGGCGGACTGACTCACCTATCGGTCACGGGGTTCGTCGAACCCGAGGTCGAACAGCACGCCGGCCGTCCGGAGCGGGACTCGTAGCCCGGCGTCGGCGCGCGCACGAAGTAGCGGTAACGCGGTACCGAGGTCGGTGGCGGACTCGAGCACGGGGAGCATCGGCAAGAAGTCGGCGTCGAGGGTGGCTTCGTCGGCGGCCGCGACCAGCGACTCGACGGCCGGGGCGTCGTACGCACCGTCGAAATCGACCGGTTCGGAGAAGCCGGCGTAGTAGACGCGGCCGTCGGTCGTCGGCCCGAGGACCACTTCGCTCCGCCGGAGCTTCATCGCGGCGCTGTCGACGTGCTGGCGGCCGAGAAACGCCGCGGTCGGCGTGACGGCCGCGGCGGTCTGGACTTCCTCGCGCTCCAGGAGGTGCGTGACGGTGTTTCCGACTCTGGCGGCGAACGTCGACCCGACCTGCACCTCGTAGCGGATATCGCCCGTGTCGTCGAGTTCGTCCTCCACGACGGAGCGGAGCGCGTCCTCCGGGTCCTCAACGTCGACGGAGAGTTGGTCGGCGGGCCGGTAGTTCACGAGCAGTTCGGCGCCGCTCGACTGGACGGCTTCGCAGACGTCCGCGACCATCGCCCGATAGAGCGTCGCTGCCTCTGCCTCGGACACGACTCCGTCGTCGACCAAGCTCTGGGGGACGGCGCCTTCTTCGGGTGGATTCGCCAGCACGGCGACTGTGGTCATACCAGTCCCTGCGGGCAGTAGCGCCTTGTGAGTTGTCACTCCCGGCTGCGCGTCGGTGGCAGATGATTTATCCCGGTCGGCAGCGAGGCGTCGGGTATGCTCGTCGCGGAACTGATGACCGCCGACGTGGTCACAGTCGACCACGAGGCGACGCTCGACGACGCCGTCGAACGGCTCGTCGGCAACGGGGTGGGATCGGTCGTCGTCGTGAAGAGCGGCTATCCGTCGGGAATTATTACCGAATCCGACGCCCTCGAAGCGGCGTTACGGTCTGGCCGGGCGCTGTCGGCGATTCCGGTCGACGAGGTGAGTCACAGTCCGATCGTCACGACGTCGCCGGACGCGACCGTACAGGGAGTCGCCCGGCAGATGGCCGACGAGGACGTCAAGAAGGTCCCCGTCGTCGACGACCTGGATCTCGTGGGCATCGTCACCCACTCCGACATCGTCTGGCACCTCTCGGACATCGAGGACGAGGCGACGCGACTCGACCAGGTCAGGGACCGGTGGGAGTCCCGGAAGGGACTCTAACCTATCGCCCGCGGCGGCCCTTTGTCTGTCGGTAATCGCGTCCGAGCGTCTCGCTGAAGTGTTCGAGAAAGGCAGTCCGCTGGTCGTCGGTCTGCTCGGCTGGATCGATCATCGGCATGATCTCGAACCCGCGTCCGCGGATGGTCGTCGCGTGACGTTCCTCGACGTCGAGTTCGTCCGCGGAGAAGGTCGTGTACTCGAAGGCCAGTTCGTTCAGCGGTCGCTGGCCGACGGGGACGATGATCTCGGGGTTGATCATCCGTATCTCGCTGTTGAGGTACGGCTCGCAGTTCTGGACCTCCCGGTCGGTCGGCTCGCGTTCGGGATGACGACACCGTGCGGTGTAGGTGAGAAAGACGTTCGAGAGCTCGGGCTCCATCGCGTCGGGGTCCTCGCACATGTCGACCGCGGCGAGCACGTCCAGCACGCCCCGCTCCTCGTCACCGAGGAACGGAATCCCGGTCTCGTCGGCGGCCTCGCTGGGTGAATCGCCGAGAACGACGAACTCGGCACCGACGTCGCCGTAGCCGTGCGCGATGGTCGTCCGCGTCTCGCAGAGCTCGGGACAGTTCTCGCACTCCTCGTCCATCCCGAAGGGGTTCGACGCCGATTCCTGTCTCGCGTCCATTTGCTCCGAAAAGGAGTTCGTCGCGTAAAACCGCGGCGACTGGCGGCCGGCCTGGGTCGCCGACACCGATCCGTGCCGGCTACTCCTCGTCGACTGACCGGGCGACCGTGTCCGCGTCGTCGGGGTCGTTCTGGGGGCTCGACGGGTGGTAGTCGGTGTCGTACTCGCCCGGCTTCCCGTCCAGCCGGTCTGGGTTGATCCGACCGCCGAGGAGCATGAAGTCCAGAATCGTGCAGTAGAGCATCGCCTCGACGACCGGGACGCCACGGGGCGGGAGCACGGGGTCGTGCCGACCGACGACCTGGATTTCCTTCTTCTCGCCCGTCTCCCAGTCGACGGTCTGCTGCTTCGACGGAATCGACGTGGGTGCGTGGAGGGTTACCTCGCCATAGATGGGGTCACCCGTCGTGATGCCACCCTGGAGGCCGCCGTGGTCGTTGCCGACCGGCGTCGGGTCGCCGTCCTCGTCGAACTCCCAGTCCTCGTTCCGGTCGAGCCCGGACACCTCGCGGGCTTCCTTTCCGAGGCCGAACTCGAAGGCCGTCACGGCCGGAATCGCGAACATCGCCTGACCGAGACGGGCCGGGACCTGGTCGAACCGTGGCGCGCCGAGGCCGCGCGGGACCCCCTGGCACTCGAAGTAGATGGACCCGCCGATGGAGTTGCCCTCCTGCTGGTACTGGTCGGCCAGGTCGCGCATCTCCTCGGCCGTCTCGGGGTGGGCACAGCGGACGTCGTTCTCCTCGCTGTGTTCGAGCATCTCGTCGAAGCTGACTTCCGGTGCCTCGATGTCGCCCAGCTGGTTGACGTGAGCCTTGATCTGGATATCGAACTCGGACTGTTCGAGAACCTGCTTCGCGATGGCACCAGCCGCCACCCAGTTGACCGTCTCGCGGGCCGAGGACCGACCGCCGCCGCCCCAGTTGCGCGTCCCGAACTTTGCGGAGTAGGTGAAGTCACCGTGCGAGGGTCGCGGCGCCGTGATGAACGGCTCGTACTTCCCCGAGCGGGCGTCCTTGTTCTCGATGACCATGCCGATGGGCATCCCCGAGGTGTAGCCGTCCTGGACGCCGGACTTGATGGAGACGGCGTCGGGTTCGCCCCGCGAGGTCGTGATCATCGACTGGCCGGGCTTCCGGCGGTCCAGATCGCGCTGGATGTCCTCTTCGGAGAGTTCCACGCCGGCTGGCACACCGGAGACGGTACAGCCCATCGCCTCGCCGTGGCTCTCGCCGAAGGTGGTAAAGCGGAAGAGACGACCGAACTCGTTTCCGTTCATTACGAACGTGTGCGGTGCGGGGGCATTTCAAGCTTACAGTCCGGGCGAGGGTTCAAATACCGGAACGGGACCAGACCGCCTGTGGTCTGACCGTCACCCCGCGTCGGGCAGCGGTAGCACGGCACGTCGGCGTGGGTCGGGGAGTGCCGTCTGTTCGCAATCTCGGCCCGACGTGACCGGCGCTACCGGTCGACAGTCGCTCCCAGGTCGTACAGCACGTCGAAGAAGTTCGGGAAGGAGACGTCGACGTGTTCCGCTCCCTCGACGGTCGTCTCGCCGTCGGCGACCAGGCCGGCAATGGCGAGCGACATGATGATCCGGTGGTCAGCGCGCCCGTCGACGGTCGCGCCCTGGAGGTCACTCGCGCTGCCGTGGATGGTCAGCGTGTCCTGCGCCTCGTCGACGCTGGCGCCCATCGCGGTGAGTTCCTCGGCCATCGCGCTCACGCGGTCCGTCTCCTTGTACCGCACGTGCTCGCAGTCGACGATGCGGGTCGTCCCGTCGGCGACGGCCCCGAGCGTCGCGATGGTTGGCAGGAGGTCGGGCGTGTCGGCGACGCTCACCTCGACGCCGGTGAGGTCGGACCGCCTCGCGGTGATGACGCCGTCGTCCTGATTCCAGTCGACGTCGCCGCCCATCCGGTCGACGACGTCGACGATCGCCGTGTCGCCCTGGGCGCTCGGGTACGCGGACGTGATAGTCAGTTCGTCCTCCGCGGCGAGGACGCCCGCCGCGAGCAGGTAGGAGATCGAGGAGAAGTCGCCGGGAACGTGGTACTCGCCATCGACTGGTTCGTAGTGCTGCCCGCCGGAGACGGTGAACCCGTCCGCCGTCTGCTCGGCCTCGACGCCGAAGGCGTCGAGCACTTCGAGCGTGATGTCCACGTAGGGCGCGCTCTTGAGTTCGGTTTCGAGGTAGACGTCGATTCCTTCGTCGGTAACCGCACCGGCCATCAACAGCGCGGTGATGTACTGCGAGGAGACGTCGCCCGGGATGGAGACGTCACCGCCGGTGACGCCGCCGCCGACGACGAGCGGTGCCTGACCGTTGGATCGCGTGCTCTCCGCACGCCCGCCGAGGTCGTCCTCGATAGCGTCGAGCAGCGGCCCCTGCGGTCGCGAACGAAGCGAGTCGTCGCCGGTGAGGACGGTGAGTCCGTCCTGTAGCGCGGCGGTCGCGGTGACCAGGCGCATCGTCGTCCCGCTGTTGGCGCAGTCGATCACGTCGCCGGGCGTCTCCGGCTGGCCGCCGAAGCCTGCCACGTCGAGGACGGACTCGTCGTCACGGAGGCCGACGCTGCCGCCGTAGGCGGTGACGGCGCGCATCGTCGCTTTCGTGTCGGCGCTCACGAGCGGATCGTGGACGAGGGCGCCGTCGGCGTAGCCCGCGGCGAGGATCGCACGGTGCGTGTAGCTCTTCGACGGGGGGGCCTGCGCGGTCCCCCGGACCGTCGATTGCGAAAGTCGGACGTTCATGATGCGTCGGTCGTCGGGGCCCGACAAGAGGCTACCGGACCCATCGGAGTCGGAGTGACGGATTACTGGACGGCCGACTTCGCCGCGCGGTTGAGCATTACGACGGCAGCGCCGACCATGACGAGGTCCAGTGCGAGGAGGATGGCCAGTGCCGGGACCAGCGTGTCCCAGACGCCGCCGAATTGCGTCACCTCGATCACCGTCATGACGTCCTCACCGAGCGTCAGCGCGCGGGCGGCGTCGACGCCGTAAGTGATCGGGTTGAACATCGCGACGGTCTGGATCCACCCGGGCATCACGGAGAGCGGGAGGAACGCGCTGGAGACGAACAGCAACGGGAACTGGAGGATGTTCGCGCCGATTATCGTCGACTCCTGGTCCCTGGTCACGAGCGCGACGATGTTCGAGAACGCCGTGAACCACAGCGAGAAGACGACCCCGATGGCGAGGATGCCGAGGATGCCCGGGATGCCGGTCGCGTAGCGGGCGCCCAGCAGCCAGCCGAGGCCGACGATGATGACGATCTGAGCGACGATCCGGCTGATCTCGGCGAGGCTCTTGCCGAGGAAGACGCCGGTCCGGCTCATCGGCGAGACGAGGATCTTGTCGAACATCCCTTCCTCGATGTCGTTGACGAGCCCGATTCCCGACGCCGCGGCGGCCGCGAGTGCAGTCTGGACGGCGATGGCCGGGACGAGGTAGGTCTCGTAGCTGATGGCCGCGCCGTTGCCGCCGATCGCGCTCGTCGCGACCTGGCCGAAGACCTGGGTGAACAGTACCAGGAAGATGACCGGCTGGAGGAGCGAGCCGGTGAGGATGAACGGGTTCCGGACGGACTTGATCATCCAGCGCTTGTAGTTGACCCAGACGTCACCGACGAACGAGTTGCCGGTCGCCTGCTGGGACCGCTGTGATGGGTTTTCGGTGCTCATCGGGACGCCTCCAGTGGTTCGGATCCGTCGCCGGCGTCCTCGACGTCGTCGACGTGTTCCCCGGTGACGGCGAGAAAGACGTCGTCCAGCGTCGGCGACCGGACGTTGAACCCGAGCACCGGGATGTCGGCGTCCCTGAGTGCGAGCAGGACGTCGGTGCCGATCTCGCGGGCCTGGGGCGACGTGATGCTCAGGCCGTCCTCCGTGACGTCGATGGCGCTCCTGTCGACGGCGTCGGCGCTGGCGACGGCGTCACGGGCGCGTTCGACGTCCGGGCCGTCCTCGGCCAGTTCGACGTCGAGCACTTCGCCGCCGACCTCGCGTTTGAGTTCCTCCGGCGAGCCGGTGACGACGATCTCGCCGTCGTGGATGACCGAGATGCGGTCACAGAGCTGGTCGGCCTCTTCGAGGTACTGGGTAGTGAGCACGATGGTCGTGCCCTCCTCGTTGATCCGTTCGAAGTACTCCCAGAGGCGGTTCCGCGCGGCAGGGTCGAGCCCGGTGGTGGGCTCGTCGAGGAAGACGAGCGGCGGGCGGTGGACGAGCGCGGTGGCGGCGTCGAGTCGTTTCTTCATGCCGCCGGAGAAGTCGTTGGCGCGCTTGTCCGCGACGTCGGCCAGGTCGGCCAGTTCGAGCAGTTCGTCGATGCGTTCGGCGCGCTCGCTCCGGGGGACGCCGTAGGCCTCGCAGGCGAATCGGATGTTCTCCCTCGCCGTGAGGTCGTTGTCGATGCTCGTTTCCTGGGCCATGTAGCCGATGGTCCGGCGGACGTCGCGGGGTCGGTCGACGACGTCGAACCCGTTGACGCGGACGGACCCGCCGGTGGGTTGCAACAGTGTGGATAGCACCTTGATCGTCGTCGTTTTCCCGGCGCCGTTCGGTCCGAGGAACCCGAACAGTTCGCCTTCGGGAACCTGCAGGTCGACGTCACGGACGGCCCGCGTGCCGTCGCTGTAGGTCAGTTCCAGCCCATCGACGTCGATGGCGAGCTCACCCACGATACCCCCTCCGTGGCCCGGTGCGATCTCCGTTCACGGCTCCACTCTCGAACGCGACCGACAAATACTGTCGTGCTCTCTCAGCGAGTGATTCGGGCCCGGGTCGTTTCGGTTCCCGCAACTATCGTCCCGGCCCACAGGCGTTCGTGCTGGCGCCGGAACCCCGGAATTCGTCCGAAGGAGCGGTCACGTTCGCCCGTACGCGAACCCCTATAAAGGAGAGAGCGATACGAACTGTCATGGACGATATTTACGTCGCACGACTCATGTCCACCTCGCTCGTAACGGTCACGCCCGAGACGCTCGTCGAAGAGGCTGCCACGCTCATGCTCAGCGAAGACATCAGTTCGCTCCTCGTCACGAACGACGACGGGGAACTGGCGGGAATCCTGACGACGACCGACTTCGTCGACATCGTCTCGAAGAGCCACCCGAAGGCCGAGACGGCCGTCTCGCGGTACATGACGACCGACCTGTACACGACGACGGCCCAGACTCCTGTCCAGGAGGTCGCCGAGGAGATGGTCGACCGGGGAATCCACCACGTGCCCGTCGTCGACCCCGAGGAGGGTACTATCGGCATCGTCACTACCTCGGACCTGGCCGCGTACGTCTCCAGCCTCTAGGTGTCTGCTGGACGTCCCGGTGACGCCAGAGCCAAGGCACTGGCAAGCGGATCCGTCTGCATGGACCCGGACTTTTCGCGACTCGACGCGTCGCTGGCTGACCGTGACCTCGACGGCTATCTGATCGACGCCGACTCGGAGAACGCCGACCAGTACTACCTCTCTGGGTTCGACGCCCCCGACCCGTTCGTGACGCTGTACGACGGCGAGGTGCACCTCCTGTTCGGCCGGAGTCTGGAATACGGGCGAGCGAAGCGCGAGGCTCGCGCCGCCACGGTCGAACGGAACGTGGACTTCGGCTATCGCGAGAAGGTCGCCGAGCACGGGGCCGACGAGGCGCCGTTCCACGTTCTCGCCGAGTTCCTGCGTTCCTATGGCGTCGAGTCGGTCGCGGTGCCACCCCGATTCCCCGTCTCGGTCGCGGACGCGCTCCGCGACCTGGGAATCACCGTCGAACCGGACCGTGACAGCGTCGTGACGGACGTCCGAGCGACCAAGACCGAGGCCGAGATCGAATTCATCCGCGACGCCCAGGCCGCCAACGAGAAGGCCATGGCCGCCGCAGAACGGTTGTTCCGTGAGGCCGGCGTCGACGGCGACGGGCGACTTACCTGCGAGGGCGACGTGCTCACCAGCGAGCGCGTCAAGGAGGAGATCGAGGTGACGCTGTTGCGCAACGGCTGTGCCCTCGACCAGACCATCGTCGCCGGTGGGGCGGACGCGGCGGACCCACACGACCGGGGAAGCGGGCCGTTCCGGGCCGACGAGCCCATCATCGTCGACATCTTCCCGCGGAACAAGGCCACGAAGTACAACGGCGACATGACGCGGACGTTCCTCGTCGGCGAAGCGAGCGAGACGGTCCGCGAGTGGTACGACCTCACCGAGCGCGCCTACGAGGCGGCCCTCGACGCGGTCGAGCCCGGCGCGACCGGTGCTGCCGTCCACGACGCGGTCTGTGACGTCTACGAAGAGGCCGGCGAACCGACGCTCCGGAGCGACGAGTCGGCCGAGACGGGGTTCATCCACAGCACGGGCCACGGCGTCGGACTCGACGTCCACGAACAGCCCAGTGTCGGGCCCAACGGCGGCGAACTCGAACCCGGCCACGTCATCACTATCGAACCCGGACTCTACGACCCCGACGTCGGCGGCGTCAGGCTGGAGGACCTCGTCGTCGTCACCGAGGACGGCTACGAGAATCTGACGGACTACCCGATGGAACTTGTCGTCTAGAGCGGGGCCAAGCGCGCTCCGTCCGGACGAACGACCCCACAACGCCTATCCGGACCGACGGCAAAGCCGGGGTATGGCCGACTACACCACGGTTTCGATCCCGAAGGACCTCGCCGAGCGGGTCGACGAGACCATCGAGGGGACCAGCTTCTCCAGCACGAGCGACCTCGTCAGGTTCCTGCTGCGGAGCATCGTCATCCAGCACCAGCGCGAGGGCGAACTCACGGAGGCGCAGTTCCAGGACATTGCCGACCAGCTCAGGGACCTGGGATACATCGAGGACTGAGTGGGACCAGCGGATCACTCCAGCACTTCTTCCGGCGGTTCCGCGTCGAGCAGTTCCAGCTCCTGCTGGTCTCCCCGCCGGTCGAAGGCGGCCAGGGACGCCTCCTCCCACGGTGGGACGGCGACGAACACCACCTCGTGGAGGTCGTCCTCCTTCGTCAGCGAGAGGTTCCCGTCCGGGTGGGAGACGAACCGGCCCTGGGTCTGGCCGACGGGGGTCCCAAGATCCACGCCGAAGACGGCGTTGACCGACCCACCGGCGCTGGGCATGTAGAAGTGCGTGAAGACGGGCGTCTCGGGCGGCAGGTCGGTCTCCGGGAGCTCGCTGGCTTGCGTGACGGCGACGGAGATCGTCACCGAGTCGGGACCGGCCTCCTCGGCCATCCGCAGGAGCGTGTCGATCAGGCCACGAGTCGCGTAGATCACGTCCGTCATTGCGGGTCTGTGGACATAATGCCGTCGTTACACGGGGAGGAACTCGCGGACGGTCTTCGCGTACAGCGACGGCGCGCGGGACCTGGACCCACCGAGCGCGTCGACGAGCGCGTCGGTCGCGTCGTCCAGGACGCCCTTCCCGTGACCGACGAGGATCCGCTCGGGCGAGAGTCGACCGAGTTTCTTCGGCGGGAACAGCCGAAGCATGGGGTGGACACCGAGGCGCTCGGTTCCGCTCAGGAAGAAGTCGGCGGTGCCCAGCGCCTCGGGGACGACGAGCGTTCCGGTGTCTTCACCGTAGAGAGCCGCCTCCTGCCAGAACGGGAGGTCGACGACCTGGTGGACGCCGTACTCGGTGTCGCCCAGCTGGGCGTGGAGTGGTTCGATCGGTGCGTCGATCTTCTCCTCGACGCCGGACATCCACCGCGGGACGTGGACCGAGACGTCGTGGCGGTTCGCGACGACGTCGGCGTCACGCGTGTGGCGGTCGAGCAGGACGACGACGCCGGCGACGTCACCGAACTCGTCGAACAGGTCGTCGATCCCGTCGGCGTCGACCGGGTCCACGACCCAGACCTCGCCGTCGGCTTCCAGTGCGTGGCTGGCGCGTTGCATCTCCTCTTCCGGATGGGCCAGCCAGCCGACGCCGTGGTCCCAGCGGTCGATCTCGCGCCACGCCGTCGCGGGTCCGGACGCTTTCATCGTCATGGGCGGACGTAGGCGCGTGAGACGTATAAAAACGGCGAGCGGAGCGGCACTGCGGCGGATGTCGCAACGGACGGAACCCGTACACGACCGTTCGGCCGAACGTCTTTCCGCCGACCAGTCGAAGGACACGTATGCTCTCGACGCCGCGGTGGCTGGCGCTGGAGGTGAAATACCTCGACCGGGCCAGGTCGTTCTACGAGTCCGCACTCGGCCTTTCCGTCGTTCGCGAGGCCGAACAGGAGGTCGCCTACGACGTCGGTGGGCCCGAACTCCGGTTGCGGGCGCCCGGCGACGTCCCGCGGGGTGGCCTCCACACCCACTACGCGCTATCGATACCGAGTGGGGAGTACGACGACTGGTACGACCGCCTGGACGAGCGTTTCGACCTGGTCGAACACCGGTTCGGCGACGCCCGGTCGCTGTACTTCGACGATCCAGACGGTCACTGCGTGGAACTCGCGGAGTCCGACGTCGACGGCCCCGGCGTCGTCGGACTGTTCGAGGTCGTCCTGGAGGTCGAGGAACTGGAACCGGCTCGCGTCTTCTACCAGCGCCTCGGCTTCGAACCGATCGACTACGGCGACGAGCGCCGGCGTGTGCGGATGACGGGCGGCGACGTCGACCTGGAGCTGTGGGAACCGCAACTCGGCCTCGCCGACGGCCGCGGCGGCGTCCACGTCGACTGGGGCATCACCGCCGAAGACCCGACGATGACGGCGGACAGAGTGACCCGCGACGCGCAGTCTATCGACGAAACGGAAGCGGGGATCCGAATCCGGGACCCCGATGGCCACTACCTCACGCTCTGTGAAGAGTAGATAACGGAACCGGCCAGTCGGATCGGTTCACTCCAGTCGGTCCCGGTCGATGACGACGCCGGGCGGCGTGACGACGAGGAATCCCCGGAAGTGCATCAGTTCGCCGCCGGCTTCCTTGACGTCGCGGGCGAACGTCGACGCGAGTTCGTTCAGGTCGCCGTCGACGTCGAGCACGAGCACCGAGCCGTCGTCTATCATGTCTAGCCACTCTTCCGGCGGTGTGGAGTCGTCCAGCACCGCCAGGACGACGCGGTTGCTCCCCTCTTCTCCCTCGTCTCCCTCGTCCATCTGGTCCTCCACGGCCTGCAGGTCCAGTCCCTCGAAGTCGCTCATGGAAGGGTGGTAGCGGTGGACCGAGAAAAATCCTCCCCTGGCGAACCGAACTCGTCGATCCCGAGCGGACATCCGGGTCGTCGCGAACTCGTCCGGTCAGTCGACCTTCCGCCAGGTGGGGTTCGTTTCGAGCCGAGACGCGTCGGGTTCGAAGTCTCTCAGGGCAGCGCCGTAGAACCGCTCTCTCCCGACCGGTGTGTGTAGCCTGAGGAGAACGGTCGCGCTCGTGACTCGGTAGACGGACAGTCTCCAGGGCGTTTCGACGTGCGACCAGGTGCCGTAACGGGTCGACTCGTCGTCGTCCACGATGCGGGAGCCGAGTTCCCAGCTCAACCGACTCAGATGCGGGATATCGAAGGGCACGACCGCCGGGAGGTCGGCCGCGTCGCCGCGTTCTCCCCGGGAGATATGGGCAGCCATACCACGACTGTAGACCGTCCCTCCTGAAAAACGTCGCTGTTTCCAGTCGGTGTGTCCGGAGTGACGTCCGAACGCTCTGCAGTCCGTGAGCGGCCCCAGGACTGTCCCGTTCCACGCCACCCCCTCTCACGCCCGGCGGTTCATGGGTAACTTTAAATACGGCGAGGGGCCTGTACTCAAACGATTATGTCCAATCATAATGAGGGCACGTCGGGATCCCCGGCGGATCGAGTTCTTCCAGGGCACACTGGATTCCACTTCTGAGATTACAGAAGCAAGACTTTTCGATACGACGCTGCGCGACGGCGAGCAATCGCCACGCACGTCGTTTAGCTACGAAGACAAACGCGAGATCGCGGCCATCCTGGACGAGATGGGCACCCACGTCATCGAGGCCGGGTTCCCCGTCAACTCGGACGCGGAGTTCGAGGCCGTCCGGGACATCGCCGACGCTAGCTCCGTGACCGTCTGTGGGCTGGCCCGCGTGGTCGACAAGGACATCGAGGCGGCACTCGACGCGGGCGTCGACCTGGTGCACACGTTCGTCTCCACCAGCGACGTCCAGCTCGAAGATTCCATGCACGCGACGCGCGAGGAGGCGCTCCAGAGCGCGGTGGAGTCCGTCGAGCGCGTCAAGGATGCCGGCGTAGAGTGCATGTTCTCCCCGATGGACGCCACGCGGACCGACAGCGAGTTCCTGATCGACGTCATCGAGGCCGTCACCGAGGCCGACGTCGACTGGATCAACATCCCCGACACCTGCGGGGTGGCCACGCCGCGTCGCTTCTACGACCTCATCGAGGAGGTCGTCAGTCACACCGACGCCCGGGTCGACGTCCACACGCACGACGACTTCGGCCTGGCGGCGGCAAACGCCATCTCCGGCTACGAAGCCGGGGCGGCACAGGCCCAGGTCAGCGTCAACGGCATCGGCGAGCGCGCCGGCAACGCGGCCTACGAGGAGGTCGTGATGGCGCTGGAGAGCCTCTACGACGTCGACACGGGCATCGACACGACCCGGATCACCGAGCTCTCGAACGTCATCGAGGAGAAGTCGGGCATCGACACGCCCGCCAACAAGCCCATCGTGGGGACGAACGCCTTCTCCCACGAGAGCGGCATCCACGCCGCCGGGGTCATCGAGAACTCCGACACGTTCGAGCCGGGCGTCATGACCCCCGAGATGGTCGGGGCCAAGCGCCAGCTCGTCCTGGGCAAGCACACGGGGCAACACTCCGTGCGCGAACGGCTCGTCGAGGCGGGCTACGACCCGACCGACGACCAGGTCCGGGAGGTCACCCGCCGCGTCAAGGACTTCGGCGCCGAGAAGAAGCGCGTCACCGTCGAGGAACTGACGCGCTTCGCCGACGACGTCGGCGTCGAGGAGACCGAAGAGGAGGTCAGGCTGTAGGATGACCTCCGTCGCGGATCCGACCGCCGGCCAGCCACTGGTGTGGGCGGTCGTGGTGAACGGACGGGACGCACCGCGGGGCGCGGTCCGGAGGCCCCGTCGAGCATCGGCTCGTCACGGCCTGTCACAGAAGCCTTATTACGGGTGCGGAACAGAAATTCGTACTGATGACGGCGCACGCTGCACGAAGGGGTCGCCCCGCCGGCAGCGGCGCACTCGTTCTCCTCGCGGGTATTGTAGGGGCGCTCTAGCCCCGCACACACCACTCTCTCCGCGACGTCGTACCGGCCTTTCACGAACACAGGAGGATCTAGCAATGAACGGACACAGCACGGCACCGAGGTATCGAGGACAGACCAGACGGGGTGAGCGCCGATGAGCGAAGGCGCGCCCGTCCAGCAAGAGGACGAGACGGAAGCCGAGGAATCGGCGACCGGGGACAAGCCGGTCGAGACCGGCGCAGAGTCCGTCGTCCGCGCGCTCGAGAACGCCGGCGCCGAGTACGTCTTCGGCGTCCAGGGCGGGGCGATCATGCCCGTCTACGACGCGCTGTACGACTCAGACATGACGCACGTGACGATGGCCCACGAACAGGGCGCCTCGCACGCCGCGGACGCCTACGGCATCGTCTCCGGTGAACCCGGCGTCTGCTTCGCGACGTCCGGGCCGGGGGCGACGAACCTGATCACCGGCATCGCGGACGCGAACATGGACTCGGACCCCATGATCGCGCTGACCGGCCAGGTCCCGACGGACTTCGTCGGGAACGACGCCTTCCAGGAGACGGACACGGTGGGAATCTCCCAGCCCGTCACGAAACACAGCTACTTCGCAAACGACGCCGACACCGTCGGCTTCGACGTCAGCGAGGCGTTCGCGCTCGCCGACGAGGGCCGCCAGGGTCCGACGCTCGTCGACCTGCCGAAGGACGTCACGCAGGGCGAGACCGACGTCCAGCCGGGCGAACCGAAAGCGCCCGACACGTACCACCCGCCCGAGGAGGCCGACGACGCGGACGTCCAGGAGGCCGCCGACGCGCTTGCGGCCGCGGACCGCCCGGTCATCCTCTCTGGCGGCGGCGTGATCAAGGCGAACGCCTCGAACGCGCTCCGGGACTTCGCCATCGACTACGAGATTCCGGTGATGACGACGATGCCCGGCATCGGGAGCTTCCCAGAGGACCACGAGCTCTCTCTGGAGTGGGCGGGCATGCACGGCACCGGCTACGCCAACATGGCCGTCACCAACACCGACTGCCTGCTGGCCATCGGGACGCGCTTCGACGACCGCCTGACCGGCGGCGTCGACTCGTTCGCGCCCGACGCCGAGGTCATCCACGTCGACATCGACCCGGCCGAGATATCGAAGAACATCCACGCCGACTACCCGCTGATCGGCGACGCGAAGGCAGTGCTCAGGCAGCTGTACGACGCGATGCCGAGCGCGCCCGACTGTGACGAGTGGCGCGAGCAGTGCCAGACCTGGAAGGCCGAGTACCCGATGGAGTACGAGACGCCCGACGACGAGCCCCTCAAACCGCAGTACGTCGTCGAGAAGTTCTCCGAGGTGACGCCGGACGACACCATCGTCACCACCGGCGTCGGCCAGCACCAGATGTGGGCCAGCCAGTTCTGGACCTACAGCGAGCCCCGGACCTGGGTCTCCAGCCACGGGCTGGGGACGATGGGCTACGGCGTGCCTTCGGCCATCGGTGCCAAGCTCGCCGCGCCCGACCAGGAGGTCGTCTGCTTCGACGGCGACGGTTCCTTCCTGATGACGGTCCAGGGCCTCTCCGTCGCCGTCCGGGAGAACCTGGACATCACCTACGTCGTCCTCAACAACGAGGCCGTCGGGATGGTGCGCCAGTGGCAGGACGGGTTCTACGAGGGTCGCCGCATGGCCTCGGAGTACCCGTGGATCCCCGAGTTCGACAAGCTCGCGGAGGCCTTCGGCGCCCAGGGCTTCCGGCTCGAGGACTACGACGACGTCGAGGAGACCATCGAGGCCGCCCGCGAGTACGACGGCCCGTCGGTCATCGACGCCATCATCGACCCCGCGGAGAACGTCTACCCGATGGTTCCCAGCGGCGGAGACAACGGACTGTTCGCGCTGAACGAAGACCACTTGGATCAACTATGAGCGGCGGAGGAATGCCAGGGCCGGCCCCGGACGAACGGATGCGTCCGGAGGGCCGGCGCAACACGCAAGGTATCAGGATCGACCCCGAAGCCGAGGCGACCCACCAGCCCCGACAGGCGGTGCTCTCGGCGCTCGTGAGACACGAACCCGGCGTCCTCTCGGAGGTATCGAGCCTCTTCAGCCGGCGCCAGTTCAACATCGAGAGCCTCACCGTCGGACCGACGGTGGACCGCGACGTCGCCCGGATGACCATCGTCATCGAGGAGCCCGACCCGGGCGTCCAGCAGGCCAAGAAGCAACTGGAGAAGCTGGTGCCGACCGTCTCGGTCGAAGAGCTCGAACCCGAGGCCACCCGGCGGGAGCTCGCCCTCATCAAGGTGAACGGCGAGAAGCCCGACGACGTCCAGGCCGTCGCCGACATGTACGGCGGCCAGGCCGTCGACGTGACGACCGACACGGTGACCGTGGAGCTGACCGGCAGCCAGCAGAAGATAGACGCGGCCGTCGACGCCTTCCAGCAGTTCGACGTGCAGGAAGTCGTCCGGACCGGAACCGCAGCACTTGAGAGAGGGGCGGACACACTCGAAACTGATGACTGACGAATTCACTACCGAAGTCTACTACGACGACGACGCGGACGAAGCACAGCTGGCCGACAAGACGGTCGCGGTACTTGGCTACGGCAGCCAGGGCCACGCCCACGCGCTCAACCTCCACGACAGCGGGGTCGACGTGGTCGTCGGCCTGCGAGAGAGCTCCTCGTCGCGCGCGGCGGCCGAGGACGAGGGCCTGACCGTGGCGACGCCGAGCGAGGCGGCCGCCCAGGCGGACATCGTCTCCGTGCTGGTCCCCGACACGGTCCAGCCCGCCGTCTTCGAGGAGATCGTCGACGAACTCGACGAGGGCGACACGCTGCAGTTCGCCCACGGGTTCAACATCCAGTACAACCAGATCCAGCCCCCGGAGCACGTCGACGTGACGATGGTCGCGCCGAAGTCGCCAGGTCACCTCGTCCGCCGGAACTACGAGAAGGACCAGGGGACGCCCGGCCTCATCGCCGTCTACCAGAACGTCTCCGGCGACGCCAAGGACGAGGCGCTGGCCTACGCGAAGGGCATCGGCTGCACCCGCGCGGGCGTCATCGAGACGACGTTCCAGGAGGAGGTCGAGACCGACCTGTTCGGCGAACAGGCCGTCCTCTGTGGCGGCGTCACGAGCCTGGTCAAGCACGGCTACGAGACGCTCGTCGACGCCGGCTACAGCCCGGAGATGGCCTACTTCGAGTGCATGAACGAGCTCAAGCTCATCGTCGACCTGATGTACGAGGGCGGGCTCGGCGAGATGTGGGACTCCGTCTCCGACACGGCCGAATACGGCGGCCTCACCAAGGGCGACGACATCGTCGACGACCACGCACGGGAGAAGATGGAGGAGGCTCTCGAAGACGTCCAGTCCGGCCGTTTCGCCCAGGAGTGGATCACCGAGAACCAGGCCGGCCGCCCGAGCTACACGCAGCTCCGCCAGGCCGAGAAGAACCACGAGATCGAGGACGTCGGCGAGAAGCTGCGAGACCTGTTCGCGTGGGCCGAGGAGGACAGCGAGTCCGAGGACGACGAACAGACGAGAGTGAACGCGGACTGAGACTATGAGCAACATGCAAGACGTGGACCACACCCATCCACACACGGACGAACCGTTCGGCGCGGCGTTCCGGCGCGGCCCGGACGTGGCCGCTGACGGTGGCGAGCGTACCGGTTCGGAATCGACAGACGAACAGCAGACGGACGACGAGGCCATGGAAGACGTCGACCACGAGTCCCCGACCGAAGGCGCCAATCGCACCTTCGAGCGCGGGACAGAGGGTCGGGACGAGTCAGTATGAGTTCGGGAACCCTCTACGACAAGGTCTGGGACCGGCACAAGGTGACGACCCTGCCCAACGGCCAGGACCAGCTGTTCGTGGGGCTGCACCTCATCCACGAGGTCACCAGCCCGCAGGCCTTCGGCATGCTCCGGGAGCGCGACATCGAGGTCGCCCGACCGGACCTGACGCTGGCGACGGTGGACCACATCGTGCCCACCGCCGACCAGTCCCGGCCCTACTCGGACGACGCCGCGGAGAACATGATGTCCGAACTCGAGGAGAACGTCCGCGACGCGGGCATCGAGTTCCTGGACCCGCCGTCGGGCGAACAGGGCATCGTCCACGTCGTCGGCCCGGAGCAGGGGATCACCCAGCCCGGCAAGACCATCGTCTGCGGCGACAGCCACACCTCCACCCACGGCGCCTTCGGCGCGCTTGCGTTCGGGATCGGGACGAGCCAGATCCGCGACGTCCTGGCCACCCAGACCATCGCGATGGAGAAACAGAAAGTGCGAAAGATCCAGGTCGACGGCGAACTCGGCGAGGGCGTCGAGGCCAAGGACGTCATCCTGGAGATCATCCGCCGCCTCGGCACCGAGGGCGGCGTCGGCTACGTCTACGAGTACGCCGGCGAGGCCATCGAGACCCTCGACATGGAAGGGCGGATGTCCATCTGCAACATGTCCATCGAGGGCGGCGCTCGCGCGGGCTACGTCAACCCCGACGAGACTACTTACGAGTGGATGAAGCAGACGGACTTCTTCCAGGAGAACCCCGAGAAGTTCGACGAGCTCGAGCCCTACTGGGAGTCCATCCGGAGCGACGAGGACGCCGAGTACGACGACGTCGTCCACATCGACGCCGCCGAACTGGACCCGGTCGTCACCTGGGGCACCACCCCGGGCCAGGGCATCGGCATCCACGACCCCATCCCCGCGCCGGAGGACCTTCCCGAGGACAAGCAGGACACGGCACGGCGCGCGCAGAAGCACATGCGCGTCGAACCCGGCGAGTCGATGGAGGGCTACGACATCGACGTCGCGTTCCTCGGCTCGTGTACGAACGCGCGCCTGCCCGACCTGCGACGCGCCGCGCGCATCGTCGAGGGCCGCGAGGTCCACGACGACGTCCGCGCGCTGGTCGTCCCCGGCAGCCAGCGCGTCCAGAGACAGGCCGAGGAGGAAGGCCTCAAGGACGTCTTCGAGGCGGCCGGCTTCGACTGGCGCAACGCCGGCTGTTCGATGTGTCTCGGCATGAACGAGGACCAGCTGGAGGGCGACGAGGCGTGTGCCTCCTCGTCGAACCGCAACTTCGTCGGCCGCCAGGGGAGCAAGGACGGCCGCACCGTCCTGATGAACCCCCGGATGGTCGCTGCCGCGGCGATCACCGGCGAGGTCTCTGACGTGCGCGACCTGGAGGAGGTGCAAGTAGCATGACGGACCCGACTGAAGAGATTCCGGAGGTCGACTACGTCGAGGGGACGGGCGTCCCCGTCCGCGGGAACGACATCGACACGGACCAGATCATCCCGGCGCGGTTCATGAAGGTCGTCACCTTCGACGGCCTGGGCGAGTTCGCCTTCTTCGACCTGCGGTTCGACGACGACGACCAGGAGAAAGAACACACGTTCAACGAGGAGCGCTTCCAGGACGCCAACGTGATGGTCGTCAACGCGAACTTCGGCTGTGGCTCCTCGCGCGAGCACGCGCCCCAGGCCCTGATGCGCTGGGGCATCGACGCCATCATCGGTGAGTCCTTCGCCGAAATCTTCGCGGGCAACTGCCTCGCGCTCGGTATCCCGACCGTCACTGCCGACCACGAGACCATCAACGAACTCCAGCAGTGGGTCGACGACAACCCGGACGGGAAACTCGAAGTCGACGTCGCCGAGGAGACCGTCCGCTACGGCGACGAGTCGGTCAGCGTCTCTGTCGACGACGCCCAGCGCCAGGCCCTCGTCGAGGGCATCTGGGACACGACGGCGCTGATGAAGGCCAACCGGAACGCCATCGACGAGACGGCCGGGTCGCTGCCGTACGTCGACTCCTGATCTGATCGCCGTCGCTCGCGGGATCTCGTTTTGTGGACCGTCGCAGTTCGCAGCTAGGGAATCGGCTCGAACCCGGACAGGTCCCGGTTCCCGTCGCGATGCTGTTCGAGGTAGTAGGTGACCCCTGGCTGGTGAGCGGCGCCGACGACCAGGTGGACCTCGTCGGCGTCGTCGGCGTGGTACAGCGCGTAGTCGGCCATCCGCTCGTTGCGCGCGTGCGTGACCAGTTCGAGTTCGGGGTCGTGGCGGCGCAACCACTCGCGTTCGACCGGCTGGGGGAGGAATCGTCGCTCGTAGTAGCGCTGCAGGTCGGGGAGGTACGCGGGGTTCGCCGCAGCGAGCCGCCGCTTGCGGAACGACTCGAAGTCCTCGCCGGTGGCCATCGATTCCTTGTTCGTCAGGAGCGAGGACGCGACGTCGCCGAGCGCGCGGCGAACGGCGTTCTGTTCGACCGCCGCGTCTGATTCGATGAGTGAGAACACGCGAGTGCGAAGGCGGTCGGTGAACGACTCCACGTCTTCCGAGAGGCTATCGAAACCCGGCGTGAGCACGTCGGCGACGCGGCTGCTTTCCTCGAGGGCCTCGCGTTCGGCCATGGCCCACCGGTAGTCGTCCATCTCGCACACCGCGTCGAAGTCAGCGAAGTACATCGAACGCACGCCCTGTTCGCAGAACACCGCTGCGTCGTCGGCGACGAGGCGGGCCACGTGGGCACGGAGAAAGCGGCGCTCTGCGTCGGTATCGGCGTGCGTGATGCCGTGGACGTGGAACTCGGTGTCGTCGATGGCGACGGAGTTGCCCGGGAGTCCGCTGTCGCTGCCTCCGCTCGCGGCCAGTTCTTTCGTGCGGAGTTCGTTCCAGATTCGCTTGGCAGCGAAGTAGGCGGCGTGCTCGGAATCGACGCCCGTGAGCGGAACGAGATCGGCCAGCGACCCGGCCCGTCGGAGGGCTCTGAGCCGATACTGCTCGGCGTTCGTGAGCCGCCGTCGTTCGCCCCGCTCGACTGTCATCGGTGCCTGTTGTGTCTGTGGAATTATAAATCGTCTGGCCACAGAACGGGAAAGGCCCGGAAGACGCCGTAAGAGGGGGCATTTTAGTCCGAACTGGATGTAATAGATGTATCAGTGAGGACTAGTTGGAGAGGATGGAATTCGCTGCGTGTCGGGACGCGCGTGCGGGTCTCTGCCACTCCCTCGCAATTACTAAATCCCAGGTGCGACCACAACGAATCGAAAGGTCGATGCCGAGATGAGTACGTATCGTTTCACGTCTGTGCTGGCTGGACAGGGGGACGTAGCCGCCGCGCTGCGACGGCAGCGGAGGGCGCCCTAGCATGTCGGGCGACGGAGGGGTGACGCAGCGGGAACGCGACGTGGGCAACCCGCTTGGCTATCTCGTCGAGCGCTACGCCCGGCCCCACGCCGGTCGCTTCGTCCTCGGGCTCGGCGCGCTCACGCTCGCGCGAATCCCCCAGCGGATCCCCGCGCTCATGATCGGTGTCGCGCTCGACGGGTTACTGTTCGCCAGCGAGCCGTACGCGATTCCGCTGGTTCCCCAGTCGTTCACGTCGACGATGACGACGACCGAACAGCTCTGGTTCACCGTCGTCGTCCTCGGGCTGGCCGTCGTGGCCGAGAGCGGTCTCGACTGGCTCGCCCAGTTGCTGTACGACCGGGCGACGCTGGACACGCTCCACGACGTGCGGACGACCACCTACGAGGCCGTCGTCGGCCTGGAGATGGGCTACTTCGACGACCGCCAGAGCGGCGAGATCATGAGCGTACTCAACAACGACGTCGCCAACATGGAGGACCTGGCGACGGGAACCTACAACGGCGTCACGTACGTCACGGAGCTGGTCGTCGCCCTCGCGTTCATGGCGCTGCTCAACTGGCAACTCGCCATCGTCGTCGCCCTGACACCCCTCGCCCTGGGGATCACGAGCCGCCTCTACGCGAACCTCCTCGAACCTCGCTACGACATCGTCCGCGAGAGCGTCGGCTCGGTCAACGCCCGGCTGGAGGACGCTATCGACGGGATCAGCACGGTCAAGGCGTTCACCAGAGAGGACGAAGAGCGAGCGCGCGTCGAGGACGCCTCGGCCGCGTACAAGGAATCGAAGTGGTCGGCGATCCGGCTCCGCATCGGTTACGACTTCACGACGTGGCTGCTCGGGCGAGCGGGCGAACGGGGGCTCTTCCTGCTCGGTGGCTACTGGGTGCTGTTCGGCCCGCCTGCCTTCTTCACGACGACGCTCACGGCCGGGACGCTCGTCACCTTCCTGATGTACGCCCGGTCGTTCCTCCACCCCGTCCGGAACCTCGCGGTGCGAGTCATCGACAACTACGAGAACGCGCTGGCGTCGGGCAAGCGCGTCGTCGCGGTGCTCGCCAGCCCAGCGGTCGCCGAGGAGGACGACGACGCGCCGGCCATCGAGGTGACCGAGGGCCGCGTCGAGTACGACGACGTCTCCTTCGCCTACGACGGGGCCGACGAACCGGCTATCCGGGACGTCCACTGCACTGTCGAGCCCGGCGAACTCGTCGGTATCGTCGGCTCGACCGGCGCGGGCAAGTCCACGCTGATCAAGCTCCTGTTTCGGTTCTACGACCCCGACGAAGGAACGATTCGAGTCGACGGGCAGGACGTCGCCGACGTCGACCTCCGGAGCCTCCGCGACCACGTCGGCTACGTCAGCCAGGACCCGTTCCTCTTCTACGGCACGGTCCGGGAGAACGTCGCCTACGCGCGACCGGCCGCCGACCACGAGGAGGTCGTCGCGGCGGCGAAACTTGCGGGCGCCCACGAGTTCGTCTCGGACCTGCCCGCGGGCTACGACACGACCGTCGGGGAGCGCGGCGTCAAGCTCTCGGGCGGCCAGCGCCAGCGCATCGCCGTCGCCCGCGCCATCCTCCGGGATCCCGAGATTCTGGTGCTCGACGAGGCGACGAGCCACGTCGACAACGAGACCGAACTGCAGATCCAGCAGAGCCTCGGCGCCCTCGCCGGTGACCGGACGACGTTCGTCATCGCCCACCGCCTCTCGACGGTCAGAGACGCCGACCGGATTCTCGTAATGGACGAGGGTGAACTCGTCGAGGACGGCGGCCACGACGAACTGTTAGACGCCGACGGGCTGTACGCCGACCTCTGGCGAGTGCAGGTCGGCGACGTGGGGTCGGTCTCCGACGAGTTCGTCGACCGTGCCGTCGACCGCGAGGAGGTGGCGCGATGAGTGACGACGGCGAGTCGGGCGAGCGGCCAGACGACATCGCCGACGCCGCGGAGACCGGCTGGCCGCTGGTGAACCTGATCTGGTCTCAGGGACGGACGCAACTACCGTACCTGGGTGTGAGCGTCTCGTCGCTGGCCGTTTCGACCGCGCTGGACATGGCCGACATCTTCGTCCTCGGCATCGCTATCGACGCGATGTTCAACGGGCAGGTGTACGCGCTCCCCCTGGTTCCCGACGCCTTGATTCCCCCGGAAAGTGACCGGATCGGACAGCTCTGGTTCACTTTCTACCTGCTGCTCGGGATGAAGGTGGCCGACATCCTCGCGGCGAACCTGAGCCAGGTCACCCGGAACATCTTCGCCCAGCGGTTCCTCCACGGGCTCCGGATCGACGCGTTCGACACCGCGACGGGGCTCGAACTGGGCTTCTTCGAGGACAGCCGCACGGGCGACGTGATGAGCGTGCTCAACAACGACGTCAACACGCTCGAACGGTTCCTCACCCGCGGCATCACCGGCACGACGCGGGTGGTCGTGGTGCTCGTCACGTCGATGGGCCTGATGGTCCTGCTGAACTGGCAGCTGGCGCTGTTCGTGCTCGCGGCGGCCCCGCTCATCGCCGGCGTCAACTGGTGGTTCTCACGGGTACTCGAACGCCTCCAGGACGTCGTCCGGTCGGAAGTGGGCGACCTGAACGCGCGCCTGGAGACGACGCTCAGCGGCATCGACGTGATCAAGGCCTTCGCGGCCGAGCCGTTCGAGAGCGAGCGCGTCGCCGAAAGCTCCCGTGAACACAGGGACGCGCGGTGGGGCGTCAAACGCATCTCGGCCCGGCACCGCCCGTCGATGCGACTCATCTCCGGCGCGTCGCTCCTCGTCACGTTCGTCGTCGGTTCGGTCTGGGTTATCGACGGCGCGCCGCTCTGGTTCACCGGGACGCTCACGGCCGGCGAGCTGATCCCGTTCCTGTTCTACATGCAGCAGCTGACGGGCCCAATGCGTTGGGTGGCCGGCGTCATCGAGACGTTCAAGAGCGCCAAGGCGGCCGCCAAGCGCATCGTCGGCCTCCGGGACGTCGACCGACGGATCGACGACGCTGGCAAAGCGGAACTCGGGGTCGTCGACGGCGCCGTCGAGTACGACGACGTCGTGTTCAGCTATCCCGGAAGCAGTGGGGGAGGTGATGCCGACGATGAACCCGAGCGCGTCCTCGACGAAATCTCGTTCGACGTCGACGCCGGCCGGACGGTCGGCATCGTGGGCTCGACCGGCGCAGGAAAGTCCACCCTGATCAAACTCCTGCTCAGGTTCTACGACGTTGACTCGGGGGCGGTCCGCGTCGACGGCACGGACGTCCGCGAGGTGACCCCCGAGCGCCTCCGGCGGTCCATCGGCTACGTCAACCAGGACCCGTTCCTGTTCAACGGGACCGTGGCTGAGAACGTCGCCTACGGGCTGCACGTGGACGGGCTGTCTGACGAGGAGACCCGGGCGGCCGTCGAACGCGCCGCGAAGGAAGCTGGCGCTCACGAGTTCGTCGAGCGACTCCCCGAAGGGTACGACACCGAGGTCGGCGAGCGGGGGACGAAGCTCTCCGGCGGCCAGCGACAGCGCATCGCTATCGCCCGCGCTGTCGTCGGCGATCCCTCCATCCTCGTCTTCGACGAGGCGACGAGTCACGTCGACAACGAGACGGAGGTGCTCATCCAGGAGAACCTGGACGACCTGACGGCCGACCGGACGACGTTCGTCATCGCACACCGCCTCTCGACTGTCCGCGAGGCCGACCGCATCCTCGTCCTCGACGACGGCGAACTGGTCGAAGACGGGACCCACGACGAACTACTGGCGGCCGACGGCACGTACGCCAACCTCTGGCGGGTGCAGGTCGGCAACGTCGAGGCGCTTCCCGACGACTTCGTCGAGCAGGCCCGCGTCGGCGGTGACGACGACTGACGCCGCTGGCGTCGGGGCCGGCCGAACGCGCAGGCCCGACGAACGTCGCGGCTCCCACATCGATACCCTCTTTTCACGTCCCGGTCGACTCTGGAACATGACTCACGAGATCGCCGTGATCCCCGGCGACGGCATCGGACAGGAAGTGACGCCCGCCGCCGTCGAGGTACTGGAGGCACTGGACGTCGACTTCGACTTCGTGGAGGGCGACGCCGGCGACGCGGTAAAGGCCGAGACCGGCGAGGCGCTCCCCCAGGCAACCCGCAAGATGGCTGCCGATGCCGACGCGACGCTGTTCGGCGCGGCCGGCGAGACCGCCGCCGACGTCATCCTCCCGCTCCGGGAGGTCGTCGGCTCGTTCGCCAACGTCCGGCCGGCCGTCTCCTACCCCGGCCTCGACGCCGTCCAGCCGGACACCGACATCGTCTTCGTCCGCGAGAACACCGAGGGCGTCTACTCCGGTATCGAGGACGAGATCACCGAGGGCGTGCGGACGCTCACCCGCGTCGTCACCGAGGAGGCCTCCCGCGACATCGCCGAGTTCGGCTTCGACTACGCCAAGCAGAACGGCTTCGACGACGTCACCATCGCGCACAAGGCCAACGTCATGCGCGAGACGGACGGTCTCTTCCTGGAGACGGCCGAAGCAGTCGCCGAAGAGCGAGGCGCGGACTACGACACCGCGCTGATGGACGCGCTCGCGATGCACCTCGTCATGCATCCCGAGGACTACGGCGTCGTCATCTGCCCGAACCTCGCCGGTGACATGCTCTCGGACCTGGCTGCCGGCCTCGTCGGCGGCCTGGGCCTGCTCCCCAGCGCCAACGTCGGCGAGGAGAACGCGCTGTTCGAACCGGTCCACGGTAGCGCGCCGGACATCGCCGGCCAGGGCGTCGCCAACCCGTCCGCGATGATCCTCTCGGCCGCGATGTTGCTCGACCACCTGGGCTACGACGACGAGGGCGACCGCGTCCGAGCGGCCGTGGAAGGGGTTCTCGACGAGGGCCCGCGAACGCCGGACCTCGGCGGCGACGCGAGCACGGACGAGGTGACCTCGGCGGTTCTCGACCGGCTCTGACGCCGGGACAACCCGATCTCTCGGCCCGACTGCTGGACCGAACCGACGGCAAACCGTATACCGGGGCCGGACGAAGCAACGCGCGATGGCCATCCCGCGTTCCACGGAGGGACCACCGTGATTCTGACCGTCACCTACAACCCCGCCGTCGACCAGACGCTCCACTTCGACGGTGAACTGGCGCCGGGAACCGTCAGCCGCGCCGCGGACGCCCGGTACGACCCCGGCGGCAAGGGAATCAACGTCTCGCAGTACCTCGACGCGCTGAACACAGAGACGGTAGCGACTGGACTCCTCGGTGGGTTCACCGGGCGGTTCGTCGCCGATGCCCTGGCCCGCGACGGGATCGAGGCCGACTTCGTCGACGTCGAGGAGCGGACGCGTCTCAATACGACGGCCCTCGCCGCCGACGGGGAGTACAAGCTCAACCAGGACGGGCCACGGGTTCCGGCGTCGGCCGTCGACGACCTGCTGGCGATCCTCGACGAACACGACCCGGAACGGGTTCACGTCGCCGGGAGCCTGCCGCCCGGACTCGGTGTCGACGCTATCGACGCCGTCGCGACAGCGGGCGCGTGGGAGACGTCCGTCGACGTCTACGGCGACCTGCTCGCCGCCGTGGACGGCGAACACGAACTGTGCACGCCGAACCGGTCGGAACTCGGGGAGGCGACTGGAAGGGACGTTTCGACCCTCGACGGCTGTGTGACCGCTGCGGAGCGGCTCCGAGACCGCGGGTTCGAACGCGTGCTGGCCTCGCTGGGGGCCGAGGGCGCGTTCTATTCCGGCCCCGACGGCGTACTCGTCGCGGACGCCCTCGACGCCGACGTGGTCGACACTGTCGGGGCGGGCGACTCGCTCGCCGCCGGCTACCTGGCCGCTATCGACGCGGGAGAATCGACGGAGAGCGCCCTCCGGAACGGGATCGCCGTCGCGTCGGCAGTGGTCGAACGGTCGGGCACGAGCGTGCCGACCTTCGAGAGAGTCGCCACGCGCAGGAAGGCACTCGAACTCCGGCGGTACTAGACCGCTTCGCGTGGTGGGTTAGAACTTCTCCCCGTACCCATCGAGGAACGACCGGACGTCCGTCAGCGACGGTGGCTCGCCAGTCCGGACGAAGTGGCCGGCCACGGCATTTCCGACGGCCGCGGCCGCGCCGGGGTCCATCCCCTCGACGAGGGCGAGCGCGAGACCGGCGTTGAAGTGGTCGCCCGAACTCGTCGTCAGTTCCGGGTCGTCGACGACGGGCACGGACACCTGGTGCGTTCCGTCCTCGCTCACGACGACCGACACTTCCAGTCCGTGGCAGACGACCATCGCGACGTCGAGGGCGTCGAAGACGGCTTCGGCGTCGCCCGCGGGGCCCGGGTCAGATTCCTCTCGCTCACCGTAGGTGTCGGCGAGGACCTCGGTCTCGGCTCGATTCGCGGTGAGGACGACCCGGGCGACGTCGTGCAGCTCGCCGAGCGCGTCGCGGCCGGCCCGGAGTCGCCCGGGGTCGAGTTTCCTGACGTCGCCCGGGTCGACGACGACCGTCTCGGGTGGGTCCCCCAGTTCCGGCCAGAGTTCCCTGAGGCCAGCGACCAGGTCGGGGAGGTTCGGCGTCTCCGCCCAGTAACCGGCGCCGAAGAGTCGCGCGCCGTCGAGCCGGTTCGCCAGCGTCTCGCGACCGACGCGGTCACGGAGGCGGCCCCAGTCGAGTTCCATCGAGTCGCCGTTCTCGATGAGCAGCAGCTTCCCGTCGTCGAACTCGACGGCGTCGGTGTATCCAGGTTCGCCGAGCGTGTGGAGCTCGTAGTCGGCGAACTCCCGCTCGAACGGTTCCAGGATGGGGTCGCCGTACATTCCGACGAGGACGGGGTCGAAGCCCCACTTCCCGAAGGCGCGGCCGAGGTGGCAGGTGTGGCCGCCCGTCCGCGTTCCGCGCTGGATCCACTCGAAGGAGAGCGAGCTGTCCGCGGCGACGGAGGCCGCGACGCGGTCACTGAACCCCGCAAGTTCGTCGAGTCGGTCGTGCGTGTCGGGGTCCCGACGGTCGGCGACGATCTCGCGGACCTGGTCGACGAAGCCGTCGAAGCCGAACACGACGCGACCGCCCGGGAGCGTGGCGGGGAACTGCTCGACCGCGTCGGCGACCGCACCGGCGGTATCCTCGTCGAACGTCGTCATATCCTGTGCATCTCGTGGACTCCATTAGAGCGCTTCGCTGCCGGACGGACCGAGGGGAGCAGGCGCCGTGGGCACGTCGGCCACGCGATTAAGTGAGTCCGGCCCGTCGTTCCACACGTATGCCAACCGTCGAACTCGACGAGGAGACGGTCGAGCGGCTCGAACAGCTCCGTGTCGAAGACGAGTCCTACGACGAGATAGTCACTGAACTGATCAACATCTACGAGGCCGAGGAGCTGACGATGTTCCACGCCGGGGACGAGTACTAGCCCTGCGCGCGCTTGCAGACGCTCTCCCAGCGACCGCTGGATTCCAGTCGTTCCTGGAGGCGGTCGCAGTAGTCGGTCGCCAGGTCGGTGGCCTCGTCGAGGCGCTCCTGGTCGCTTCCGCCACTACCACCGCCGAGCCCGAGCGCGCCTTTCACCGAATCCATCAGTCCGCCGCTGGAGTCCGATGACTGTGACCCGCCGCCCATGGCGCCTGGCTGTTCGAGGTTGTCCAGTTCGGGGATGATCGTCGGCACGCTGGACGTGTCGGGGACGAGCGTGGCCTGGTCCGGCGTCTCAGGGTCCTCTATTTCGAAATCGAGCGCCGTCATCACGAGCCCCCACTGCTGGCGGTTGAACGACGAGGCCTCGACTCTGTCGGCGAACTCCTGGTCGAGTTGCATCCGCTCGCCGGCGATCATGCCGGTCCAGTCGTCTGACATGGGCAGACCTTGGCCTGGCGGCCCTATCAGCGTTTCCCGAAGATCCAACGCTCAGTTGACGTGAACCGCGAAAAAGACAGTGCGTCGAACCGACCTAGACGCCGCTCTCGATCGAGATGTCGGCGTGGAGTTCCTCGCGTAGCGCGTCGTGGACGTGGCAGATCTCCTCGCCCAGTTCGACGACCTCCTGCTCGTCGTCGCCCAGGTCCTCCTCGACGCGGAGGTCGAAGCGGATGGCGGAGACGTCGTCGTCCTCGTCGAGGTCGGCCTCGACGTCGATCTCGATCTCGCCGATGTCGTCGTAGCCGGTCTGGTCCGCGGCGACGCGGAGCGCCGGGAGGTAACAGGAGGCGTAGTCGGCGACGAGTACTTGCTGTGCCGACGGTCCGTCCTCCCCGAGGGCGTCGACGGTGAGTTCCCACTCGTCGTCGATGACGTTGTTGGCGGTGTAGCCCTCCTCGCACGTGCTGGTGACTTCGATGTCTGTCATTGCGTCCGGGTGGACGACCCCCTCCCCCCTAAACGTTGTCAGATCCGACGCGAGGTGGACGACCATACGTCTGCCGGACCGCCCAATTTCGGGGAACAGGATTATTTGTTTAGAACCCTCTAATCCGATCCATAGTCGTATGATGGTTCCCACCAGAGTGTCCGTCGGAAACCAGCGGCGGGGTAGGTCGGCGTGACTGGCTGGCTGGAAGTCGCGACTATCGCATTCGTCACCCAGTTGCTGGTGTTACCCGGCGAGAAGGTCCAGTTCATCGTCGCGGCCTTGTCGACCCGGTACCATCCCCTCCTCGTGGTCAGCGCCGCCGCCAGCGCCTTCGCCGGCTGGACTGCCCTGGAAGTCGTGTTCGGGAGCCACCTTCAGTCGGCGCTGTCGCCGTTCGTCCTCGACCTGTTTACCGGTCTCCTGTTCTGCCTGTTCGCCGTCCTCCTGTACCGCTCCGCGCCGGGGCCGGACGAGGCGTCGTTCCAGACCGACGGCGGCGCGGTCGTCGGGAGCGACGGCGAACTCGACGTCCAGGTCCCCCTCCTGAACTGGGACGTCCCGAACGTTCTCGGCGGATTCGTCCCCATCTTCGCGTTGATGGCCTTCGGCGAGTTCGGGGACAAGACCCAGCTCGTGACCATCGGTCTCGCCGCCCAGTACTCTCAGGCATCGGCCATCTGGGCCGGCGAGATGGCGGCCATCGTCCCCGTCACGCTCGTCAACGCGTACTTCTTCCACCGCTTCGCCGCTCGCTTCGACCTCCGGAAGGCCCACTACGCCGGTGCTGCCCTGTTCTCGTTCTTCGGCTTCGACACGCTCCAGGCGACCCTGACCGGCGTCTCCCTCTGGGAACGACTCGTCGAGGCAGTCGCCGCTCTGGTCCTCTCGCTCGTACCGTTCGTCTGAGGGCCGGCAGGCCGCCGCCGGGCGGACATTCAAGTCCCGGCCGTGCAAATTCCAGCGTATGACAGCAGTCGGATTCGTCGGACTCGGAGCGATGGGCGCGCCGATGGCGTGGAACCTGGTCGACAGCGGGTTCGACCTGACGGTGTACAACCGCACCACCGAGCGCGAGCGACCGTTCGCCGAAGCGGGCGTCAGCGTCGCCGACTCACCGAAGCACCTCACGGAGCGAGTCGACGTCGTCTGCCTGATAGTCTCGGACGGCGACGCGGTCGCGGAGGTACTCGACCGCGACCTGGGCATCCTCGCCGGCGTCGACGAGGAGACGACCGTCGTCCAGATGAGCACCATCGGCCACGACGAGACGGCGGCCGCAGCGGACGCTGTCACCGACCGCGGCGGCCGGTTCGTCGACTGCCCGGTCTCCGGTACCGTCGGACCGGCGGAGGAGGGCACGCTCGTGGGCCTGGCCAGTGGCGACGAGGACGAGGTGGAATCCGTCCGACCGGTCCTCGAGACGACGTGCGACCCGGTCGTCTACTGCGGCGACGTCGGCCAGGGGACGAACATGAAGCTCTTTATCAACCTCCTGCTGGGCGACGCGATGAGCGCCTTCGCCGAGGCGCTGACCTTCGGCGCGAACCGGGACCTCTCCGTCGAGGACATGCTCACCGTCGTCGAGAACGGGGCGCTCGACTCGCCGCTGTTCTCGGCGAAGGGCGAGCAGATCGCAGACGGCGACTTCGCACCCAGGTTCCCCGCCGACTACCAGTTCAAGGACCTGAACCTGGCGCTCGACGCCGCCGGCGAGGACGGCGTTCCGATGGGCGTTACCGCTGCTGCGCGGGAACTGTTCAGCGCGGCGCGCGGGCGTGGGCACGGTGACGAGGACATGGCCGCCGTCGTCAGGCACCTGGAAGAAACGACCGGGGTCGAGGTTCGTTCCGACGACGAGGAGTGAACCCCGCCACTGCATGCCGCGAAACGCGTCGTCGATTTCGTCCCTGCTAGCGACGCGAGAACGGGTGAGTCGCTACAGTTCGAAGGACTCGTCGGGGTCGAGTACGTGCACCTCGGCGTCGCTTCCGGTCGCTTTCACCTCGCGGACGAAGTCCTGCGGCTCGACTTCGACCGGCGGGAAGGTGTCGTAGTGCATCGGGAACGCGTGGTCGACGTCGAGCCAGTCGACGGCGACGGCGGCCTGCCAGGGACCCATCGTGAAGTGGTCGCCGATGGGGAGCGCGGCCGCGTCGGGTTCGAGGAACGGGCCGATGACCTCGCGCATCTCCGTCATGAGGCCGGTGTCGCCGGCGTGATAGAACGACGTCGACTCCTCGTCGCTCATCTGCGTCGGTTTCGTGTCGCTGATGACGAACCCGGCAGGCATGCCGCCCGAGCCCGCTTCGTAGGTGGTTCCGAGGCCGTTGGTGTGGTCTGCCCGGTGCATCGTCACGAAGGCGTCGCCGAGTTCGATCGTTCCGCCGAGGTTGAAGCCGATCGTCTCCTCGGCTCCGTGTTCGTCCTCGACGTACGCCGCGAGTTCGGGCGTGGCAACGATGGCTGCGTCCGTGAACGCCCCGACGTTCGCGATGTGGTCGGCGTGCCCGTGCGTGAGGAGGACGTAGTCGGGCGTCTCGACGTCGTCGGCGCTCGTCTCCGTGACGTCGTGGTCGAAGAACGGGTCGATCAGGAGCGACGTTCCGTCGACCTGTACGTGCCACGTCGAATGTCCGTGCCAGGTGAGTTCCATGAGTCGCCAGTGGCTACTCGGGGCTGGCACTTAATCGTTTGAGGCCGAGCGGAGTGTTTCGCGGGTTAGAACGGGCCGGAGTTCCCGCCGTCGGTCAGCGTCGGCTTCCCCTGTGCCCGGCGCACCCACTCGGCGATGTGGTGATTGAGCGCCCAGAACAGCACGACGACCATCGACACCGTCATCGCGATCAACACGACGCCGAGGTGGAGCGCGCTCGAGGCCGGCAGTCCGATCAGTCCGACGATGCTCCCGACGATGATCATCTCGAGCGCACACCGAATGCCGGGAACGACGAAATCCGGGGCGGGGACTTCCCGCCGTTCTCCCTGCAGTTCGTCTCGATTCGCCATGACCCCCACTTTGTGAAGGACCACCGTGTACTTTACCCCTTACCCGGGACGGTGGTTTATTCCGCTCGCGCGGAAAACGGTGGCTGTGAAACCTTCCCAGTCGCGCCGCGCGTTTCTCGGGTCGCTCGCCGCCGGGGCCACGGCTGGCATCGCCGGATGCAACTCCATCGGGTCGACCGGGGGCGCCGGGACTGCTGGTCAGTCCAGCGAGACGACCACGACGACCACCGACCAGTCAGCGGACGACGCTAACACTGCCTCGCGTGGCCGATACGCCGGCGTGTACGAGGCAGTCTCGCCGTCCATCGCCAGCGTCGCCGTCTACACCGACGGCGGGCAGTCGGCCCAGGGGAGCGCCTTCGCCTACGACGAGACGCATCTCGTGACGAACGAGCACGTCGTCACCGACAGCGACGACGTCTACCTGCGATTCGAAGACACGGGCTGGCGCTCGGCGTCGGTCGTCGCCACGGACGTCTACAGCGACCTCGCGGTTCTGGAGGCCTCGAACCGTCCGGATGACGCGACGCCCCTCTCGCTCGTCGACGCGGACCCCTCGGTGGGAACCGAGGTCGTCGCCATCGGGAACCCCTTCGGTTACTCGGGGTCCGTCTCGGCTGGCATCGTCAGCGGCGTCGACAGGACGCTTCCCGCCGCGAACGGCTTCTCCATCGCCGACGCCATCCAGACCGACGCCGCCGTCAACCCGGGCAACAGCGGCGGTCCGCTCGTCACGCTGGACGGCGACGTAGTCGGCGTCGTCAACTCCGGCGGCGGGGACAACATAGGATTCGCCATCTCCGCCGCACTGGCCCACCGGGTCGTCCCGGCACTGACCGAGGACCGTGGCTACGAGCACTCCTACCTCGGCGTCACGTTGACGCCAGTGACGCCGACCATCGTCGAGGCCAACGAGCTATCGCACTCGGAGGGCGTCTACATCGACCAGGTGCTCGACGGCACGCCCGCCGACGGCGTACTCCGGGGCAGTACGGGAACCGAGCGCGTCAACGGCGTCGAGACACCCGTCGGGGGCGACGTCGTCGTCGGCCTCGACGGGACCGGAATCCCGACCCGGCAGGCGCTGTCGACCTATCTCGCACTGGAAACCAGTCCCGGTGACTCGCTCGACGTGGCCGTCCTCCGCGAGGGGGAACGCCGGACCGTCACGCTCGAACTTGGTTCGAGACCGGATCCTGGCCGGTAGTTCTCGCGAGAAGTAGAATTCGAAACTTCTGGAAGCGAGCCGCTATTCGAGCGGTTCGGCGGCGTCGCGTTCGACGAGCGGGTCGGCGTTGGCGGCGGGGAGCGTCACGACGTCGTCCGTCGAGAGGTCGTACTCGCGCTCGTCGACGCCGAAGATGGCGCCGACGTCGTCCGTGATGCGGACGGTGCGCCGGTCGACGTCTGTCTCCGTGTCGCCTTCCGCTTCGTTCCCGCCGGCGGCAGCGTCGGTAGAGTCGTCGGCCCCCTCCGCAGGCACGCCGTCGTTACCCGACGGGGGTGCGTCCGGCGGTACGTCCGCGGGCACGTCGTCGCTGTCCGGACTCCCCATGACGTCTGCAGCGCCGACCCCGGTCGAGTCCTCGTCCGCCGTCGCCGGCTCGCCCTGTCGGCCGCCCGACTGGGGCGCATCGGTCGGGGTGTTGACCGCGCCGGGCGAGGCTTCGCCCGCGAGGACGTCGAGGACGTGGTCCCGGTTCTCCTCGATGGCATGCAGGAGCGTGTCGAAGAGGTCGCGTTCCTCGCGCGTGAGACCCTCCTCTTCGGTCGGCATGTCGGCGGCGGCGAGCGACGCCATCTTCACGACCTTGCCGACGCGGCGCTCGTACAGCGCCTCGACGGTCTGTTCGGCGGTCTTGATGTCGTCGCTCAGCCGGTTCACCTCCGGGGAGTCGAACGGGTCCGCGGCGCGCTCGGCGGCCTGGTCGCGCTCCTCGCGCAACTGCTGGATGTACTCGCCGGCGTCCTCGTAGAACGACTCACGGAGTTGCTGGAGGCTGTCGGTCTGTCGCTCCCTGGACTGTACCGATTGCAGTTCGTCTAAGTTCATTCTGGACCCTTCTCGGCCTGCCCACGGGCCATCAGGAAGATGCCCACGTGTTCTGGTACGGATCGTGCACCTGCCTGGAATGTAAAGGTATCCCCACCGAGTTCGACCTCGACGTCTTCGTCGATCTCGACCGCGATCTCGTGGCCCGTGAACGTCTCCGGGACGGCGTCGACGAGCGGGTCGAACTCCTCGATCGAGTCGCGGTCGATCCGCTGGACGGCGAGGCCGCTCCCGCCGTGGAGGCTCCCCGGGAGCCTGATGAGGCGGTTCGTGTCGGTGGTGACCGGTTCGTCGATGGGAGCGATGTCCTCCTCGACGACCTGGTCCAGCAGCGTCTCGACGAGCGTCCGGATGCCGACGCCGCCGGCTTCGAGGTTGCCGCTCTCGATGGCCTCGCGGTTGGCCTGGATGGCGCCGTAGACTGTCTTCGCGCGCCCCTCGCCGATGCCGTCGAGTTCCTGCAACTCCTCGAGGGCCGCCTCCTCGTCCATCGCCTCGAGTTCGCCGACGAACGCGAGGAGGCTGTCGTGGACGCGCTGGCCCCAGCCACCCTCGGTCTGGAGCACGCGCGACGCCGCCGTGTTCCCGGGTCTGATCTCCTTCGTCTGGATGCCGTCCGGTTCGAGACCGACGGCGCGGACGTAGTCGACGATTTCCCGCCGGGAGTCCCGGGAGAGCTGCTGGATGCCCTCGTCGCGGACGTGGACGTGATAGCCGCGCCCGCCGGAGAAGACGACGGTGAGGTCGTCGAACCCGAAGTCGTTCTCCAGGAAGTCCAGCAGGCAGAGTAGCGCATCCTTGCACTTTTCGAGCATCTCCGCGTAGCTGTCCTCGCCGAGTTCGACCGCCGGCAGGTGGTCGGCGTCGAGGTCGAACACCAGGTCGGATGACAGCCAGGTCTTCTCGTCCATCGATGGCGCGCTTGGGTCCTGATATCGGCCCGCGGAGAAGTAGACGTGCCTGGGTCGCTTCCGTTCGAGGAAATCGCCGATCTCGCCCAGGTCGAGCAGTGAACGGTGGCGGACCATCGTCTCACCGGGACCGTCGGTCCACGGGATGAAACCCCACTCCCGGGCGTCGGCGTCCGGCGGAAGGGTGATGTCTGCCCGCCGGTAGTGGTCGCCGAAGCGCCCCCGGAGGTACAGACGAGTCCGCTCTTCCATGGGATAGATGATTGGGGGAGGTGGTCATAGGAGTTGTGGATAGGGTGGCGCGAACGAAGTGAGCGCCACCTAAAAGCGAGCGGGGAGCGGAGCGATCCGTGAGCAGGAAGGTATGAGCGAAGCGGACACCTTCTAAATGCGAGCGGGGAGCGAAGCGACCCGCGAGCAACGGTTAGCGCGAACGAAGTGACCACCTCGAGAAAGCGAGCGGGATTCGAGCAACCCCGAGCGTCCAAAACGAATGGAAAACTGGGAGCATCGAACTGGTAAGGAAGCTGGACCCGCCGCGCTCGATTCGGTCCGCTCGGTCCGAAAGAGTGGGATTTCCCCGAAACAGGGATGTGTGACCCCCTGAACCGTTCGACCGGTGTGTGACTGCCTCGCTGCCAGGTAGACGGGCTCGTTTCGGTCGCTGCTCGGCCACCGGCGGCCGGCGTGGGTCGACACGATGGCCTGGGTAGCTGCTGGGGCACCCACGGGCTCGTGGCTGGACTTGACGACGTTTCTGAATGTCGACCCGGTAAAACGATCGGGGTGTAGCTGGTTAGTAGATGTGCCTAAATGGATAGGTACTGTCCGCCCAACAATTACAGTCGAACCTCCTGGGCACCGGAGTCGGCCCTGACAGACCGAGCAGTTGGGAGTGGGGATGGAATCGCCGGTCAGCTGCCGAGCAGCTTCGACAGTTTCGCGCGGATGGAGTCGTCGCCGAGCGAGAGGTAGAACGCGTCGCCGCCGTCCTCGTAGTAGTTGTCGATGCGACGACGGACGTCGAACCCGAGGTGTTCGTAGAACCCGATGGCGTCGTCGTTCGTCGTCCGGGCGTGGCAGGTGACGCTCCCGAAGTCCTCGGAGACCCGGGCGATGAGTCGCTTCCCGAAACCGTGGCCGCGGTATTCCGGGTCGACGGCCAGGAAGAGCACGTAGCCGTCGGAGCGAACCGCGGCGAATCCGACGAGCGTGTTGGTCGTGCGGTCGACGTAGACGTAGACGCGCGAGCGCCGGTAGGCGTCACGGAAGAAGCCGCGGCGCTGACGGAGGACGCCGTCTTCCTGGCGGATCTGCTCTTTGAGCTGCCAGGCGGCGTCCACGAACCCGTCGTCGCCGCGGTCGACGACCCTCGATTCGACGTTGACGCTCACTACACCCATCTTACCGGCTAGAGATTATAATTCCACCGGCGTCCGGCCGCTCCGTGAGTGGCCGGGCTCGGCAGACTCACTCCGTTCGTCTGCCGGTGGTCGTTCCTGCTACTCGTGCTCTTCCGGTGACTGGTTCCTCCGCTGTCGTCGTGACCGCCGTCCTGACCGGGGAGGCGGCCAAACGACGAAAGCAGCATCGGTGTGAAAGACGAATAGCGTAAACGCGCCGACCGGTAAGACGTTACCATGAGTACCCGCCGCTCGTCGCTCGTGACCGCTATCGCTGCACTCGTTGCGTGCGCGTTCGCGCCGCCTGCGGCGGCACACGTCGACTACGTCACTGACCCGGTCGGGCAGACGCGCGACGCGTTCACGTTCGCGTTCGACGTCCTCTCGGACCCGGTCAACGCCGCGATGGTGGCCGGCGCCTCGCTGGTCGGCGTCGTCACGCTCGCGGCGTATCTCCGGTACCGGCCGACCGTCCCCGACGTCGAGATCCTGCGGGAGACGCTCGCGACGTACTACGACCTCGTCCCGTGGATGCTCCGGTTGAGTCTCGGTCTGCCGCTCGTCGGCGCGGGGTTCCAGGGATACCTCTTCGCCCCGACGGTGACGTTCGACCCTGGGGCCAATCCGCTGTTACGTCTCACGCTGATCGGCGTCGGCTTTTTCATCCTCTTCGGCCTGGCGACGCGCATCGTCACCGCGGTCGGGCTGTCGCTCTACCTGTTGGCGCTCGCGACCAACCCGGACGTCATTCTGGCCGTCGAGTACCTCCCCGGGTTCCTCGCCATCTTCGTCCTGGGCGGCGGCCGCCCGAGCGCGGACGACATGCTCCAGGACGTCGCAGCGAGCGACGCGACCCTGTACGGCCGCGTCGACCCGGTCCACCATCTGAAGGCGCGGCTCGACGACCTGACCGCACCGTACCGACGGTTCGTCCCGACGATTCTCCGCGTCGGGATGGGCGTATCGTTCGTCTACCTGGGGCTGGTCGAGAAGCTCGCGTCATCGGACCGGGCGCTCCAGGTCGTGGCGAAGTACGACCTGACTGCCGTCGTCCCCGTCGACCCGGGGATGTGGGTACTGGGTGCCGGACTGATGGAGATCGTCGTCGGTCTCGCGCTAATCGTGGGACTGCTGACTCGCGCCAGCGCCGCGACGGCGTTCCTCCTGTTCACGCTGACGCTGTTCGGCCTGCCGGACGACCCGGTGCTCGCCCACGTCACGCTGTTCGGGATGGCCTCTGCCATCTTCACGCTCGGTGCCGGACCGTTCTCGCTGGACGAACGACTCGCGCGGACTGCCGCGACCGAGGCGACGGCGGCCCCGGGCGACGACTGAGCTGGGGCGATGGCCGACGCCGCTTCCGACTCGACGCCGGACTACCGGACGACATTTCACTTTGCCGCGACCAGTAACGACTATGACCACGTACGAGGCGGGCGACGTCACGCTGGAGCAGGTCCGCGAATTCGTCTGGGAGATTCCCAAGTCCGGGGGGATGAACGTCCCGGCGCGGATCCTCGCCAGCGAATCGTTGCTCGACGAGATCAGCGAGGACAAGACGCTCGAACAGCTGCGCAACTCGACGTACCTCCCCGGCGTCAGGAAGTACGCGCTCTGTATGCCCGACGGTCACCAGGGGTATGGCTTCCCCGTGGGCGGCGTCGCCGGCATCGACGCAGAAAACGGCTGTATATCGCCCGGAGCAGTCGGCTACGACATCAATTGCGGCGTCCGGATGATGCGGACGAACCTGACCTACGACGACGTCCGGGGCCACGAGGAGGAACTGGTCGACGCGCTGTTCGAGGCCGTCCCCTCCGGGCTCGGCGGTGGCGGCGTCCACGAGGGGACCGTCGACGACGTCGACGCCATCCTCTCGCGCGGGATGGACTGGGCGCTCGAAAATGGCTACGCCGTGCGGGACGACCTGGAACACTGTGAGGACGAGGGCTACCGGCCGGAAGGCAATCCCGACAAGGTCTCCGAAAAGGCCAGAAATCGTGGGAAGAACCAGGTCGGCTCGCTCGGTTCGGGCAATCACTTCCTCGAAGTCCAGCGCGTCACCGACGTGTTCCGCGAGGACGTGGCAGCCGACTTCGGATTGAGCGAGGACCAGATCGTCGTCCTCATCCACTGTGGCTCCCGCGGCCTGGGCCACCAGGTGTGTACGGACTACCTGCGGAAGATCGAACAGGCGCACTCGGGACTGCTGAACCAGCTTCCGGACAGGGAACTCGCCGCGGCGCCCGCGGGCTCGCAGCTCGCCGAGGATTATTACGAGGCGATGTGCGCCGCTATCAACTACGCATGGGTTAACCGACAGCTGATCATGCACCGGACGCGCGAAGTGTTCGCGGACGTCTTCGACCGGGACTGGGAAGCGATGGAGATGGACCTGCTGTACGACGTGGCCCACAACATCGCCAAACGGGAGACGCACACGGTCGACGGGGAGGAGACGGACCTGTTCGTCCACCGGAAGGGCGCGACGCGGGCCTTCCCGGCTAGTCACCCGGAGGTGCCCGCCGCGTACCGCGACGTCGGCCAGCCGATCATCATCCCCGGGAGCATGGGCGCGGGGAGCTACGTGCTCCGCGGCGGCGACCGGAGCCTGGAGGAGACGTTCGGGTCGACGGCCCACGGCGCGGGGCGGCTGATGAGCCGGACGCAGGCGAAAAACGAGTACTGGGGCGAAGACGTTCGCGACGACCTGCGGGACCAGCAGCAGGTCTACGTGAAAGCCCAGTCCGGCGCCACGGTGGCCGAGGAGGCGCCCGGCGTCTACAAGGACGTCGACGAGGTGGTCCGCGTCTCGGACGCGCTCGGCATCGGCGACAAGGTCGCCTGGACGTTCCCCGTCTGCAACATCAAGGGTTGAAGCCGCTGAAGCCGGAATCCGGACGTCTCCGCGTCGCGCCCGACCCACTCGCTCAGTTGCGTGCGGTTCTCCCCCTGTTCGTAGAAGATGCGGACGGTCGACCGCTCGGTCACGGGTTCGCCGTAGCTGTTGCCTTCGCTCACCTGCACGGTGGTGCCCGGGCCGACCTCCTCAGATTCGTCGACGCTGGCGGCGTCGGCCCAGGTCGTCTCGGCGTCGTCCCCCGCGATGACGATGTCGCCGGCGGGGAACGCGTCACCCTCGACGTGGGTGACGATGAGCACGCCGCTGCCCTCTGGGTGGTCGTAGCTGAAGTTGGCGTGGGGACCGCTCGGCTCCTCGCTCGGACCGATCAGCACGTTGAGACCGACCAGTCCCGTCACGACGATGGTTATCCCGACGAGGATCACGACTCCCGTCGACTCGGTGATTGCTCGGTCGTCGCGGCGGAATCCCTCCATTCCCTCGGTGGTTGTGCGGGCATCGAATATAGGTGATTCGGCTGACGGGGACAGGGGAAAACCCTTGTCGATCCGGGGCACAGAGTGGGACATGATAGACGAGACCGTCGAGCAAATCGAGGAGATGCAGACCCACAGCTCCTCGGTCGTCGCGGTGCGGGCGGCCCGTGCCCTCCAGTCGCTGACTGACAGGGAGTTCCCCGCCGTCGAGGAGTACCTGCGCTCGCTCGAACGCAACAGCAACGCCCTCCGGCGGGCGAACCCGTCCCACGCGTCGCTCCACACGACGCAACGCCAGATCGTCCAGCGCGTCACCGACGCGGACCCCGACAGCGTGGAGGACGCCCAGCACGAGACCCACGTCGCCATCGAAGAGGTCGTCGAGCAGGTCGAGACCGCGAAGCTCAGCGCCGCCAAGCGCTGTGCCGACCAGATCGCCGATCACGACGTCCTCCTCACCCACGACTACTCATCGACGGTCCTGAGCGCCATCCGCCTGGCGACGGAGCAGGGATCGGAGTTCGAGGTGTACGTCACCGAGGCCCGTCCCCGGTTCCTCGGGCGGCGGATGACCCGCAAGCTCGCCGAAATCGACGCCGTCGACACCCACCACATCGTCGACAGCGCCGCGGGGCACTACCTGTCGGCCTGCGAGCGTGTCCTCGTCGGCATGGACTGCGTCGTCGACGACGTGCTGTACAACCGCGTCGGCACCTACCCCATCGCTGCGACGGCGAACGACGTCGGAGTGCCGGTCAGCGTCGTCGGGTCGGCGGCCAAGCTCATCGAGGGCGGTTTCGCCTTCGAGAACGAGTTCCGCTCGACTGCGGAGGTCATGCGGGAACCGGCGGACAACTTCACCATCGACAACCCCGCGTACGACGCGACGCCGATGCGTCTCGTCGACTCGGTGATCACGGACGAATCGCTCGTCGAATACTAGCTTACCGGATCGCGACGACCTGGTCGCACTCCGGACAGCGGTACTCCTGCTGGGCCTCGGCGGTGGTGACGTTCCACGACCCGTCGACGGGGCTCTCGTGCCCGCAGACGGGACAGAACAGGACGTCCTTGCGTCGCCGACCGTCGGTTGGCGGCTTCTTCCTCTCTTTCGGTTCCGTGCGAACGTTGGCGCTCGTCATTATCGGTGGCTAACGTACGGTCCGTGATATACCTGTCGAGCGTTTGTTTGATTGTTACTGACAAACGTTGCTATCCCGCGATTTCGACCGTGTAGGATCGACGTCGTCCGTGATAGTTGGTGTCAGCGACCCAGGATAGGCGGTGAATTTCGCGATAACCGGGTCACAACGTTTTTCGCACGTGGCGAGAGAGGACTGGAGTATGCCACCGGGACGGAGTATCGGGGCCTTCCTCGGACAGGTGACCGCGACGCCGACGGGGACGCCGACCGGCACGTCCAACGGGACGGCGACCGAAACCCCGGAGTCGCCCGTCCCGGTCGAACTGTTCCCGGACTGGTTTCCGGTCTGGGGCCAGAATCTGGTATCTGCAATCGTCGTCATCGCGCTCGCGTACCTGGTCAGCAGGTTAATCGTAAGACTGTTCGGTCGTCGGATCGCCCGCCGGTTCGAACGTCCCAGTCTCACCCGGACTGTAATCCGCGGTATTCGGTTCGCGGTCTTCCTCTTCGCGTTCCTGACGATACTCCGCATCTACGGGCTGGGACTCGGCAACATCGCCATCCAGGTTGGGGTGTTCACCGCCGTGCTCGGTGTCGTGCTCGCTCCCATCGTGGGCTCTGTCATCAGCGGATTCTTCCTGCTGGCCGACCAGCCCTACGAGATCGGTGACATGATCGAACTGAGCGACACGGGCCAGACGGGATTCGTCGAGGACATCACGCTCCGGTACACCAAGATATTCACGCTCGACAACACCTTCCTGGTGATCCCGAACGGAACGATGCGCGAGCGGGACGTGATCAACTACTCCGCCGAGGACGCCCGCACGCGACTCGAGTTACCGGTGCTGGTCACCTACGAGAGCGACATCCCCCAGGCGAGGAAGCTGATCCAGACCGCCGCGCGGCAGGTCGACGTGGTCATCGAGGGCGGGCCTGACATCCGCGTCGGCGCGGCGCGTTACCCGGCGGCGCCGACCTGCTACATCGACGAGTTCGGCGACCACGGCATCCTCCTCACGCTCCGGTACTGGATCGAACAGCCCTACAAACTGCTGGCGACGCGCTCGAAGGTCCAGACGAACGTCTGGGAGGCCCTCGCCGACGCCAACGTCGAGATCGCCTACCCCCACTCGCACCTCTACTTCGACGAGACGAGCGGGCAACTCGGTCTCGGGATGGACGAACTGTCGCGCAACGGCCCGACCGGCTCCTCGACGATGGCCCACGACGTCGACGGGATCGACACACCGGACGGGGACGAGGGAACGGACGACGCGAGCTGACGATACGATCTGGCGATACCATCTGACGATACGAGCTGACGACGCGGACTGACGAGAACGACGACGACGCCGGCTAGTCGGCGGACGCGGTGACGACCTCACAGTCGACTTCCTCGTGGAGGAACCGCTCGACGTCGGCGTCGTCGACGAGACGGCGGATCATCGCGCGCCACCGACCGGCCTGCTTCTTCCCGATGACGACGACGTCGGCCTTCTGGGCGGCGATCTCTTCGAGGATGGTCTCCTCGACGAGCAGCCCGGATCGGACGACGTAGCGGGTCCTGGGGAGGTGGCCGAACGCCTCCTGGACGGCTTCTTTCAGTTGCCGACGCGTGATACCCCGGCCCTCCTGGTAGAGGTTGACGTGGAGAATAGAGAGGTTGGCCTCGCGCTCCTCGGCCACGCGGATGCCCTCTGCGAGCGTCGCGCGCGAGTGCTTAGTCAGTGGATACCGGACGGGAACGACCACCTGTGTCATCGGTCGTAATTCTCCGTCCCACGGTACAAGGGTTCCGCTACCGGTAGACGATTCGGTCCTCGACCTCGGGGTCGATCCCCTGGGCGCGGGCGTACTCCGCCATGACCCGGAACTGGGTGTCGAGCGTCCCGGTCCGGTGGGTCTCGTCGAGGACGGGGAACTCCTCGCTGGTGTGAAAGAGGAAGTCGGCGGTGGCGACGGAGTACGTCGCGTCGTCCTCGACGGGTGACCCGTCGACGTTGAGAGACGATATCTCGCCGTCGGACCGGTCCCAGACGACCGATAGCCCGCTCAGGTGACCGTTCCACCAGTCGGACTCACCGAAGCTGATGTTCGCCCCGCTGCACTGCCGGATCACCGTCCGAAGCTCCGTGCCCGTCAGCTCCGCGACGGCGACGGGTTCGTCGAAGGGGACGACGGAGACGAGGTCGGCCACGGTGACGTCCCCAGCCAGGGGTGGGCCTTCCCTGATTCCGCCGCTGTTCTGTAGCCCGACGTCCGCCTCCGCGGCCCACCGGTACGCGTCGGCGACGAAGTTTCCGATGCGACTCTCGCCGCGAAACGCCGTCGACTCGGTTCGCAGGATCGGGTCGCTGACGTGATCGACGACCTCGTCCAGATCGGCCTCCTCGCGCAGTTCGGCCATCGTCTCGGCGACGCCGTCGTGCCGCGGACCGTCCTCGACCTCGTGACGGGTGACGGTCGGCGACTCGCCGAGATCGATCTCGTAGACGATTTCTCCGTTGACACCGGGACGGGTGAGCAGCGTCTCGTCGAGGCGTTCGACGATTTCGCTGTGGACGTGGCCCCCGAGGATGACGTCGACGTCCGTCTCGGCCGCGAGCGTCTCGTCGAGTCTGCCGAGGTGGGAGAGGACGACGACCCACTCGGCGCCGCGTTCCCTGAGCGCCTCGGCGGCCTGCTGGACGGGGACGGTCGGGTCGAGAAATTCGAGGGATCCAGTCTCGGGGACGTAGGCGGTCGTCTTCGGGTCGGTGACGCCGACGAACCCGACCGTCGTGCCGTCGACGGCCTGGAGCGCCCAGGGCGCTGTCTCGTCAGCGAGGAACCGCGTGCCGTCGCCGTCGACGACGTTCGCGGTCAACCACGTCTGTGGCGAATCGGCGACGATTTCCCGGATAGCGTCGACGCCGTGGTCGAAGTCGTGATTCCCGAACGTCTCGAAATCGGGCCCCACGGCGTCGTAGAACGGGAGCGACTGGCGACCCTCGGTGACCATGGAGAGGACGCCCGGTGCGGTGTTGTCGCCCGTCCCGCAGACGACGGTGGCGTCGCCGCGGAGGGCGTCGATGGTGCCGGCGAGGCGGCCCGCGTTCCCCGGGTCGTCGTAGGCGTTCTCGACGTCGGAGTAGTGGACGAGGGAGGGCGGCATCTACTCCCGTCCACGCCACAGGCGGACTAATCCTCTTCGGCTCCGTCCGTTGCCCGGAGAGTCAACCCTAAACCGTTCGACGCCCCAGAACCGGGCATGGAGGAACGCGACGGCCCAGACGGCCGGCAACTCTACGTCGACCGGGAGCAACGCGAACGCGGATCCAAGGGGCCGTTCTTCGTCGCCTTCGGCGACCCGGACCGGGAATCGCGCTGGGGATACTTCTGCGACAACTGTCAGACGTTCAATAACGCCATGGACGCCATGGGCCGCATCCAGTGTAACGTCTGTAGCAACGTCCGCAAGCCCGACGAGTGGGACGCCGCCCACGAGTAGCTCACGAGTAGGTCACCGTCGGTCGGTTCACGTCAACGTTCGGGACAGTCCGAACGCTTAATACCTGTCCCTTGGTACTCTGTGTCAGATGGGGGCTGTTACCACCTCACTGGCGTCGCAGGCCGAGTCGATCTTCGACGACCTCGGGTACAGCGTGTCTCACCACGATACGGAACTTCTCGCCGAGCGCAAGTGGCGCGTCGTCCACGTGACTCTCTCTTATCCGGAGGAGGTCCCCTCCGACGGCGACTTCCGGTGTTTCGTCACCCGGTCCGAGGAGGCCACGTCCACCAGCAGACGGGTCGCGATGGCCGATCCCGACTACGAGTGGGCCGTCATCGGCGTCGACGACGACGGCGAGTACGAGGTGCGAGAGCGGTCCCACGCCACGTGAGCTTTTAGGCGGCGCCGTCGCATCAATACGTAATGGTCAAGTCCGCCGTCACGCAGGCGTTCGAGACGTTCGTCGCCGACGTCGTCGCGGCTATCCCGCGACTTCTCACCGGCCTCGTCTTCCTCGTCCTCGGCGCGATAGCGATCAAGGTCCTGATGACCGTCGTGCGGTACTTCCTGCGGCGGGCCTTCCCCGGCGAGTCGCCCGTCTATCGGCAGTTCGTCGCGACCGTCGTCGCGGCGTTCCTCTGGTTCGCCGTCGGCCTCTCGTTCCTCTCGCTCGTCGGCCTCACCGTCATCGCCGGGGCGCTGGGGACGGCGACCGGATTCCTGGCGCTGGGCGTCTCCTACGCGCTCTCCGGGATGCTCGCCGACGCCGTCGCCGGCGTCTACCTCCTGCGAGACCCGGACTTCGAACCGGGCGACACCGTCACCGTCGACGACGTCACCGGCGAGGTGGTCGCCATCGAACTCCGGAAGACGCGACTCCTCGTCGAGGGCGACACGGTCGTCCGCGCGAACGAGGCCATCGAACAGGAGTGGCGCAAGGACGGCCACCCGGCGGGCTAAACGGTACCACGATACACGCTGCACAAGAAGCTTATAAGCGTCGACAGTGAACAACGGGTATGTTCGTGGGGCACGCGCTCCTCGCGTTCGCCCTCGTCGCGACGGTCGCTCGATGGCGGGGCTGGGAGCCAGAACGGGCGATACAGGTCGGCGTCGTAGCCGGTCTCTTCGCGACGGCCCCCGACCTCGACATTCTCTACGGCCCCGTCGGCCTCGTCGGCGGCGTCTCCGGCGTCATGAGCGCTGCCGAGACGTTCTGGTCGACCGGCAACGTCACGCACCGCGGACCGACCCACTCGATGGTCGTCGGGCTGTTTGCGGCAGGTGCGTTCGCGGTGTGGGCTCGTGGGTCCGTTCCGGCACGCGCGGTCGCGATCGTCGTCCTCGGTGGTATCGTCACCACGGTTGGGGCCTTCAGCGGCGGCCTGGCGGCGATCGTGACTGCCCTGTTCCTCGCCGGCGGCCTCCTCGTCTGCGTTCTCGGCGACCGCTGGGAGTTCGGTCCCAGGTCCGTGGGGCTCGCGGCGCTCGCGGGCTTGCTAACCCATCCCCTCGGGGACCTCTTCACCGGCGAACCGCCGCAGTTACTGTACCCGCTCGACGTCACGCTCCTTAGTGAGCGGATCGTCTTGCACCCCGACCCGACGCTCAACCTGCTCGCCGCCTTCGCCGTCGAACTGGCCGTCGTCTGGCTCGCCATCTACGTCGCCTTCTCACTGCAAAACAGGGACGTCCGGACGTACGTCGACCGGCGCGCCGTGCTCGGCCTGGCGTACGGGGGCCTCGCTCTGTTGCTCCCCGCGCCGACGCTGGAGACGTCGTATCACTTCGTCTTCACGGTGCTCGCGTTCGGCTTCGTGGCCTTCCCCCGACGGCGCGTCCGCCGAGTCGACGCGCCGCGCGTCTTCTGTACGGCACTCGCCGTCGTGACCTGTGCCGGGCTCGCGTACGCGAGCGCCTACGTCGTGTTCTGACTCCCGACAGCCTTTCAACGGAGGGCGTCATGGTCGGGGATATGAGTTCGAACGTCGGGCAACTGCTGAGCGGGGCGCGTCGGAACGCCGCCCTCTCGTGGGCCCTCGTGGGGTTTCTCGCGCTCGCCGTCGCGACGAGCCTGTTTCGTGGCGACCTGATCTGGGCCGGCTTCGCGCTGGTGGTCGCCGTTCTCACGGTCCTGCCGCCGCTGTTGCTCCGGAATCCGACCGCGACGTTGCCGTGGGAAGTGACAGCGCTCTGTGCGCTCCCGATCCTCGGCCGGGCGCTGTCGACGGTGACGCTCACCGGGCAACTCGCCACCTACCTCTCCGTCGCTGGCATCGCGCTCGTCGTCGCCGTCGAACTCCACCTGTTCACGCCCGTCCGGATGACCGACACCTTCGCCGTCGGCTTCGTCGTCGTCGCAACGCTCGCGATGGCCGGACTGTGGGCCGTGGTTCGCTGGGCGGCAGACCTCACGCTCGGCACGACGCTCCTGCTGGACCCGGCGCTCTCCGAACCCGTGATCGAACGACAGCTGATGTGGGAGTTCGTCGCGTCGACGGCGGCGGGCGTCATCGCGGCACTGGTGTTCACCCTGTACGTCCGCCGACGTATCGAACCTGACCTGCGATTCCCCGAGGAGGTGCCGCGGTGAGGGTCCGCGACCGGGTCGGCGTCAGCCAGCTCTGGCAGCGGCGCATCGTGTGGGTGATGGAGGCGTCCCTCGTAGGCATGTTCTTCATCGGCATCGACCGCGGTAACACCGGGATCATCGTCAACACGGCCATCGCCCTCGCCATCTCCCAGCTCCCCGCGGTCCTCGAGCGCGACTACGACATCGCGCTCGACGCGGGCCTGACGCTGTGGATAACCGCTGCAGTGTGGTTACACGCGGTCGGGACGGTCGGGATGCCCGGCGCAGACCAGAACTTCTACGCGACGATCTGGTGGTGGGACCACCTGACCCACGCGCTGTCCTCGTCGGTCGTCGCCGCCGTGGGCTACACCACCGTCCGCGCCATCGACCTCCACTCCGAGGACATCTACCTCCCGCCGCGGTTCATGTTCGTGTTCATCCTGCTGTTCGTCCTGGCCTTCGGCGTCCTCTGGGAAGTGATCGAGTTCACGCTCGGCGAATTCGCGGCGCTGGCCGGCGCCACGTCGGTCCTCACCCAGTACGGCCTGGAGGACACCATGCTCGACCTGGTGTTCAACACGATCGGCGCGGTCGTCGTCGCCGTCTGGGGGACGGCCCACCTCACTGACGTCGTCGGCATCGTCACGAACGTCATCGAGAACCGCCAGCGCTGACCGGAGCTTTTTGCCGTCGCCGACCGAACGGACACGTGGAATGGTCTTCAAGAAGATATCACTCACCGGCACGAGTCCCGACAGCTTCGACGACGCGGTCGACGACGCCGTCTCGCGGGCCGAAGAGACCCTCGACAACCTGAAGTGGGCCGAAGTCGAGGAGATGGGCGTCGAGATCGCCAACGCCGAACAGGGTCGTCAGTACCAGGCGGAAGTGATGGTCGCGTTCGAACTGGAAGAGTAGAAGACGCAGGGACGCTGGGTTGCCACCCGGATCGCGCGGTGACTCAGGTCCGGAACGACTCGCCGCAACCGCACTCGCTCTCGACGTTCGGGTTGCGCACGTGGAACCCCTCGCCCTGGAGCCCGCCCTCGAAGTCGAGGACCGAGCCCCCGATGTATTTGAGACTCGACTGGTCGACGAACACGCGCAGCCCCTTGTGTTCGAACACCTGGTCGTCGTCTTCCGGTTCGAGTTCGAATCGCATGCCGTAGGAGAGCCCGGCACAGCCCCCCTGCTGGACGAACAGGCGGAGCCCGGCCTCCTCGAGGTCCATCTCCTCGCCCTCCATCAGGTCGATGGCCTCGTCGGCGGCGGGTTCGGTCACGTCGATCCGCGTCGCGTCCGGATCCGGTTCGGCGGTACTGCTCATGGAAGTTCAAACGTGACGGGGCGTGTTAACGGTGACGCCCGCCTCGGGTCCGCGTCGGACGTCGCTACTCCTCGAAGCGCTTGCGGACGCTCTCGGCGTGGGCTTCGAGGCCCTCGGCCTCGGCGAGCGTGGTGATGGTGTCGCTGAGGTCGGCGAGACCGTCTTCGGAGATGCGCTGGACCGTCGTCGACCGGAGGAAGGTGTCGACGGAGAGCCCACCGACGACGCGGGCGCCGCCGCCGGTCGGGAGGACGTGATTCGGGCCGCTGGCGTAGTCGCCCGCGGCGACGGGGCTGTAGGGACCGAGGAACGCGGAGCCGGCAGACGGGATGCGGTCGAGCAGTTCCTCGTCGTCCTCGGCGAGGATCGAGAGGTGCTCTGGGGCGTACTCCTCGGCGAAGAGGACGGCCTCACTCATCGATCGAGCCACCAGGACGCCGGAGACGTCGCCGTCGAGCGCGGCGCGGATCACGTCCTCGCGCTCGCGCCCGGTCGCCTGCTCCTCGACGGCGGCGGCGATGGCGTCGGCCTGTGACTCGTCGTCGGTCACCGCGACGACGGAGGCGGCCTCGTCGTGTTCGGCCTGGGCGACCAGGTCCGCCGCCGCGAGTTCCGGGTCGGCCGTCTCGTCGGCGACGACGAGAATCTCGGAGGGACCGGCGAGGAAGTCGATGGCGACGTCGCCTCGAACCTCGGCTTTCGCCGCGGTCACCCACCGGTTGCCCGGGCCGACGACCTTGTCGACTGCTGTGACCGTCTCGGTGCCGTACGCCAGCGCCGCGATCGCCTGGGCGCCGCCGACCTGGTAGACGGCGTCCGCGTCGGCGACGTGGATGGCGGCCAGCGTGACTGGATTGATCTTCTCGGCCGGCGGCGTCGCGACGGCGACGTGTTCGACGCCCGCGACCCTGGCCGGGACGACGCCCATCAGTACGCTCGAGGGGTAGGCGGCAGTCCCGCCGGGTGCGTAGATGCCGGCGCTCTCGATGGGGGCGAAGCGTCGCCCGAGCGTGCGCCCGTCGAACTCGTCTCGCCAGTCTTCGGGGAGTTGCGCCTCGTGGAAGTCCCGGATGTTCTCCGCGGCGGTCTCGATGGCCCGTCGCGTCTCCCCGTCTATCTGCTCGTACGAGCGTTCGGCGGCGTCGCTCACGTCGAGGTTCCCGACGGTGACGCCGTCGAACTCCTCGGAGAACTCGCGCAGGGCGACGTCGCCCTCCTGGCGGACGCGCTCGACGATGTCGCGGACGTCGTCGCGGACGGCCTCGACCCCGGCGTCGCGTTCGAACAGCGCGCTCCGCTCGTCGGGCCCCAGATCGGCGACGCTTCGGACGTTCATAGGCGTCGTTCGCGGTGGCGCGAAAAACCGTTTGCTATCTGGGCCGCGTCGGTCACGCGCGTGCGAATCAGGCGTAGGCCCGGACGGACAGGTGGAGCGACGTCGCCGCGAGCGCGACGACACAGAGGACCACTGCGAGGACGACGCTCAGCGCCGACTGCGACCCCCAGGACACGATGACCCAGGCCGTGGCCAGCGCGCTCGCCAGCAGGATGACGTCGAGCAAGAGCCACGGGCCGACCGACTGGAACCGGGACAGCAGGCCGCCGGCCCTCGCTGGGGCGCGGCCGGGGTTCATTCGCTGACCAGGGCGATAGTACGCGGTCGCAGTGCCACCGCTGGCCGCTCTCGTCGGGTTCTCGCGCGGCGTCGCGTCGGTCGTCCCGCCGCCGTCGGTGTACGCCTCCGCCGCCTTTGCTGCCGCAGATCTCGTCTCACTGGCGTCGCTCGTTCCCGTAGCGGCACTCTCTGGTCCCGATTCTGCTTCGACGGCCCACCCACAGCCCCCGTGGCGCCGGAGGTACGCTTCGTGGCCGAGCCGGTCGTACTCCGACCGTTTCGACTCGTCTGCGAGCACTTCCTTCGCCGTCGTCAGGCGTTTGAACGTCTCTGTCGCGTCCGATCGGTCGGACACGTCCGGATGGTGCGACTTCGCCTCGTCGCGATACGCACGGACTATCGTCTGTCTGTCTGCGTCCCGGCCCACACCGAGGACGCTGTAGAACGTCTCCACAGTACACACCCTTACTATCTGACCAAATTCGGCCACAAGCTTAATAAACTACCTACAATTTCGGGCGTCGACATCGCTCCAGGAGGGAATTGTTTTCACTCACACCATTCTTTGTGCGGACGAAATGGATACGGATCTCCGCAGCACTGTGATTCACGTCCTGCGTTCGATACTCGCGCTCGTTTCGTCGGTCTTCCTCGGGGCGGGTGGACTTTTACTCGGTGCCCTCCTCTTCACCGCGACAATCTTCCTCGCGGGGGTCGAGTCGCCGGCGGTTGTCATCGTCCTCAGTCTCGTATTCGTCCAGGGTGTTGGCTGTATCGGCGTCGCGCTGACCTATATCAGGCTTCGTCCGGTGGTCACCAGCGTTATCGGAGACGTACTTGGCTATCCGGAGTACGTCCGCGACTTCTCCGTCGACGCTACCGTTCCGGACTTCGAGGGGTGGGCGATAATCGTCGCTGGCTACGTCGTCGCGCTCGGGTCAGCGTTCGCGGGAGCCACAATCGTCTCACAGTTCCAGGTCGAAACCGGACAGAACGCCGCCGCGGAGATCGGAATGGAGAACCCCGAGGTACTCCTGCTCCTCATCCCGGCCTCGATATTGTTGATCGGCCCCGGTGAAGAGCTCCTCTTCCGCGGTATCGTCCAGGGGCGACTTCGCGAAGTTTTCAGTCCCATCTCGGCGATTCTGGTCGCGAGCTTCGTGTTCGCGATGCTCCACTGGTTCGCCCTCAGCGGTGGGTCACCCACCGGCAACCTCGTCGCAGCTGGACTCTTGATCGGTCCCGCGATCGTCCTCGGCACTGCCTACGAGTACACTGACAACATCGTCGTCCCGTCGCTAATCCACGGAATATACAACGCAACGCTGTTCACACTGCTATACGTGGTCATCGCGTTCAGCGACGTCCTCGACGAAGCGGCGCCGCAGATGCTGGTCGTCCTCGCGTAGACGCCCTCGTCGCGTAACCCCGGCCGACTTTTGCGTCCCGTCTCGTGGCGGGGAGTTCGATATGGAATTCTCAGCGATCCTCAGGGGAGGAACTGAACCAGCGACAGGAGCAGGTGGTTGTCGCCGACGACGTAGAAGGAGACGAACGCGAGCGCGGGTATCCACACCGTACGCGACCGTTCGTACGCGACGCAGGCGACGGCGGCGACGATAGTCAGCGCGAAGCCAGCGGCCGCGACCCCTGGCGCAGGTCCATGGATCGCGGCCAGTCCCGCGAGCGGGATGGCGACGACAGTAACGCCGATGGACGCTCCGACGACGGGCGTCGCTTCGACGTCGAGACGCCGAGCGACCGGCCGAACGCCCCAGGCACCGATGGCAGCCCAGAGTAGCGACAGGAGGACGACCGTGGCGAATCCGCCGACGATCGCTACAGCGCTGTTCGTCAGCCCGACGGCGACGAACGCCCACCCGAGTACCCCGACGAGCGCCGGGACTGCTGCGGTTGCGCAGACAGGATCCAGCCGCTGGCGGAGACGCTCCTGCACCGCGCCGTTGTACAGTAGCCCCATTCCGACACCGATGCAAACCCCTGGCACGACCACTCGCCAGGCCAGCATTCCGGCCGAGAGCTGCGGGGCGAACGCTCCGACGATACGGTCGGTGAGAAGCGGGTGTCCGGGCGCCGTCGATGCGGCGAACTGTGCGACCCCTGCGGTCGCGCCCAGGGTCACCGTCACTCCCGCGAGCGGAAGAGACTCACGTTCCGGAAAGCCGAGGCGCACCTCGAACTCGCCCGCCCTCGCGTAGGCGAACCCGAGCAGCCCCATCGCGACACCACCGGTCAGGAGCGAGGTGAGCACGTCGCCGGGGAACACGGGGAGGTCGAGGACGCCGTGGAGGAGGTAGGATGCCACCAGGAGCAGCATCGTTGCGACGCCACCAACCTGGACGACCACGTACCGTTCCGCTGTAACTCCAGCGGGCCGTCGAGCCCGGATCAGCCCGTACGCCGTCGCCAGGGCCACCATTCCGAGCAGGGCGTAGACCACTGCCCCCGCGACCTGCGGGTCGAACACGTCCGGGACCAGCATGGATACCGTATCGACTCCCCAGACGAACAGAAACTCTAGTAGTAACGATGCGAACAGCAGAACGAACAGCGACCCGTACGTGCGGGCCGCGGGGCTATCCTGGACGACTGGGAGTTTTCGGAGGGATTTGGGGACCATCTGGTGAGAACCATCGACCAATCGTCAAATAAGATTGTTCGTCCCCGGTTCTGCCGGTCGCTGGACCGCCGCGAGTGATACCGAACGCCGCGGAGATGGCTCTCGACGGAACGTGAATGTCGCCCGCGACACTAACGACCGACCTCATCCTCGGCTGCGTGCCGCGTTAGTCGGATAACCCTCGTGGCGGGCGGCCGGTCCTACGGACCGGCGAATGGCGAAGCGGCGTCAGCCGCTGAGCCGGTCGTTCCGCAAGGAACGACGAACTGCTGTAACCGCTTACTATAGCGCACCCGGGTTCGCCGCGCTGTCATCGTCCCGATGTCGGGTCTCGGGCGGGGACAAAAGGCACGCAGTGAAGATAGCGACTCGAGCGGATTAAGCCCTCCGCTCGGCCCGTCAGACGGAGTACTCGGACTCGGCAAGCTGTACGTATGCGCCGTCGCGATAGTGGCGTTTGGTCCACTTGTATCGGCCCAGCAGCCGCAGCCCGTCGACGCCGGCGGCCAGCGCCTGGCGCCACCGGACGCCCTCGACGTGTTCCATCCGGGTCACGGTCTCGAACGTACGGTCCCAGTCGTCCGGGCCGAAGTCGTGGACGACCTCGGCCATGGCGACGTTGCGCAGGACCTCCTCGCCGATGGCGGCCTTCCACTCGTCGTTGTATCGCCCTATCTGATCCTGGGCGGCGAGGGTGCCGGCTATCTTGCCGGTTCGCACGGCGACGTGGTCCCCGCCCTCGTGGAAGGCCGACGTCGCGCCCATCGCGCCGCCGACGACGGCGATGTCTGCGCCCGTCGGCGAGTCGATCGGTCGCGTCGAGGAGATCGGGTACGTCTCTGTGCCACCGGTCTTGCCCCGGTCCTCGACGAGCGGGAAGTCTTCGAGGTCGTAGTCGGGGAACTCCCGTTCGAGGAGGCGCTCGACGTACTCCGCGCCGCGGGGGATCTGGTCGTCGTCCTCGCGGAGCAGCGCCCACTCGCTCGCGTCGTAGTCGTCGATATCGAGCCCGATGGGCATCGTCAGGCCGATGCGAGCGACGTTGCCGTCGTTCGGGAAGATCCACGGGTAGGCGGTGTGGCCGGGCATCACGCCCCACCAGAAGTCGATGGTGTCCTCGGGGAACAGCTCCTCGGGCATCCGCCGGTGTTCCTGGTAGGCGATGTGGTTCGCCTTGGTCGAGGGAAGCCGGTCGCTGAGCGTCTCCTCGCCGGGGAGGAACTGGCCGACGGCGCCGGCGGTGATCGTCCGCTGTGGCCCGTCGGCGAGTATCAGGAACTTCGCTTCGAGGTCCTCGCCGTCGGCGAGCGAGACGCGGTGGGAGTAGTCGTTCGACAGGTCGGTCTCGACGCCGGTGACGCTGACGCCGACGCGGTACTCGGCCCCGGCGTCCTCTGCCCGGTCACGGAGCCAGTCGTCGAACTTCGCCCGGTGGAAGGTGAACCCGAAGTTCGGATAGCTGGCGTCGATACCCGTCGAGCGGAGCGTCACGGACTCGTTGGGGCCGATGAACGACGCCCCGTTCAGCTCCGCGAGGATGACGTCCTCGGGGAACTCCTCGTCCGACTCGAAGTCCATCAGGTCGACCCAGTAGTCCAGCATCCCCGCCGCGTCCGTCGAGTCGGGGCCCAGGCGGTCCCTGTCGGCCCTGGGCACCCCCTTCTCGAGGACGACGGCGTCGGCGCCGTGGCGGGCCGCGGCGTGGGCGGCCGAGGTCCCACCCGGACCGCCACCGACGATAGCGACGTCTACGCGTTCCATACCCGTCCCGTGTGTCCCGGGGGCTTAAATTCCCTGTTCGGCGGAGAACGAGGCCCGACGCCGTTGACACGACGTCGAGCGAAAAAGCCGAATCGCGAAAAATCGACCGGTTAGATGTAGCCGTGTTCGGCCAGCAGTTCGCCGTTGAGGACGCTCGCGCCCGCGGCGCCGCGCATCGTGTTGTGGGAGAGGCAGTTGAACTGGACGCCGTCGTCAGTCTCGCGGAAGCCGCCGGCGGAGACGGTCATCCCGTTGCCCAGCGACCGGTCAAGACGCGGCTGCGGGCGTTCGGGTTCCTCGAACACCTCGATGAGCGTCTCGGGCGAGGATGGCAGGTCGATGCTCGGGAGTTCGGCCATCGTCTCGGCGGCGTCCTCGGCGGTCACGTCGTCGGCGGTGTCGGCCCAGACGTTCTCCAGGTGGCCGTCGATGGTCGCGATGCGGTTACAGGACGCGGCGACGCCCATGTCGTGGAGGTGGACCTCCGCGCCGTCGAAGGAGCCCAGCAGTTTGCGGGATTCGCTCTCCATCTTCTGTTCCTCGCCGCCGATGTGGGGGATGGCGTTGTCGATAATCTCCATCGACGTGACGCCGGAGTACCCCGCGCCGGAGACGGCCTGGAGCGTCGAGACGGTGACGTCCGTCAGCGTGTACGCCTCGTCGAGGGCCTTCAGCGGCGGCACCATCGTGATGGTCGAGCAGTTGGGGTTCTTGAGCAGCGCGCCGTCCCAGCCCCGCTCGTCGCGCTGGACTTCGAGCACGTCGAGGTGGTCGGCGTTGACCTCGGGGATGACGAGCGGCACGTCTTCGTCCATCCGCCCGTTCGAGGAGTTCGAGGAGACGACGTAGCCGGCTTCGCAGAACTCCGGTTCGACCTCCGCGCCCACGCTGGAGGGGAGCGACGAGAAGATGAGGTCGACGTCGTCCGGCACCTCGTCGGCGTCAGTCGCGACGACCTCCATCTCCGCGATGTGGTCCGGGATGGGCGCGTCGATGCGCCACTTGGCCGCCTCGCGGTAGCTCTTTCCCGCGCTCGATTCACTCGCCGTGACCGCTGCCAGTTCGAAGTCGGGATGCGGGTCGATCAGCTGGATGAGACGCTGACCGACGGCCCCCGTCGCACCCAGAACGCCTACGCGTACAGTCATCGTCTGACATAGAGCCACCGCACCTCAAAACAGTTTGGATACTCCGGGAGCGAGGCGTCCTCCCGTAATTTTCGACGGTCGTTCGTGAGAGTTCAGCGGGCCCGCCAGAACGGTCCCTGACGGCCTGGCCCGAAGCTCCAGTTTCGAACGGAACGGTTTAACCGGCGCGGCGGGGAAGCGACGGTATGGACACCGCCGAGCGTTTCGACCTGGCGACCCGGTACACGCAGGAGGTCGTCACCGAGGAGGAACTGGAGACGCTGTTCGCGGACGAGGACGAGCCGACGGCGTACATCGGCTACGCCCCCACCGGCGAGATGCACATCGGCCACTTCACGACGATGCGGAAGCTCGCCGACTTCCTGCAGGCCGGCGTCGACGTCACCGTGCTCATCGCCGACCTGCACGCCCACCTCGACGACGAGAAGAGCCCGTTCGACCTGCTCGACGCGCGCTCGGCGTACTACCAGGAGGCCATCGAGGGGATGATCGAGGCGGCCGGCGCCGACCCCGCCGATATCTCGTTCGTGCGCGGGACGGACTACCAGCTCGACGAGGAGTACACGCTGGAGATGTACCGCATGGCCGCGGAGACGACGCTCGCCCGCTCGCAACGCGCCGGCAGCGAGGTCGTCCGGGAGGCCGAGAGCCCGAACCTCGGTGGCCTGCTCTACCCGCTGATGCAGGCGCTCGACGTTGACGCGCTTGACGCCGACATCGCCTACGGCGGCGTCGACCAGCGCGGCATCTACATGCTCGCCCGGGAGATCCTGCCGGACCACGGCGGCGAGGCCCCCATCTGTATCTTCGCGCCGCTCCTGTCGGGGCTCTCCGGCGGCAAGATGAGCGCCTCGGACGAGTCTTCGAAGGTGAACCTCAACGACTCGCCCGACGACGTCGTCGACAAGATCCAGGAGGCCTACTGCCCGATGGGAGAGGTCGAAGACAACGGCGTCCTGGAGTACCTCGAGTACCTCGTCTTCCCCGTCCTCGACGAGCGCGGCGAGGAGTTCGTCGTCGAACGCCCCGACGAGTACGGTGGCGACCTCGTCTACGGGACCTACCAGGACCTCGAGGACGACTTCGTCAGCGAGGAACTCCACCCGGCGGACCTCAAGCCCGCTGCGGGCGAGTACATCTCCGAAGTCATCGACCCCGTCCGCGAGCGACTCGACGCCCAGCCGGACCTCCTCGCCGAGGCCTACCCCGAGAAGTACGCCGACGAGTGAGCGGGCATGGCTGACGACCAGGCGACCCGCCGTGACGTCCGGGACACCTACGAGGAGATAGCTGACCACTTCTCGAAGACGCGCGAGTACGCCTGGCCGGAAGTCGAGTCCTTCGTCGAGAGTGCGGGCAACGTCGATCTCGCACTCGACGTCGGCTGTGGTAACGGGCGGCACGCCGAACTGCTCGCGACCGGTGCGGCCGAAGTCCTCGCGCTGGATGCCAGCCGCGGCCTGCTATTGGAATCGAGGGAGCGTCTCGCCTCGCTCGGTGATCGGGTCGCACTCGTCCAGGGTGACGCCGCGAGCCTTCCCCTCGACGACGACTCCGTCGGTCTCGCCGTCTACGTCGCCACGCTCCACCACCTCCCGAGGCGCGAGGACAGGCGCCGGAGCCTCGACGAACTGGCTCGCGTCCTCGCGCCGGACGGACGCGCACTCGTCAGTGCGTGGTCAACCGCTCACGACCGCTTCGACGCGTCGGCCGACGACGCCGTCGGGTTCGACACGACCATCGACTGGACGCGCCCCGGCGACGAAGTCGTCCCCCGGTTCTACCACATCTACGCGCCCGACGAGTTCCGCGAGGACGTCGCCGCCAGCGGTCTCGCCCTCGTGGACTTCGAGATCTCCAGCGGCAACTGCTACGCCGTCGTGCGACCGGAAGGGAAACGCCCTTAAACTACGACGGGATACGCTGGAGTACAGGCTTCGCTCCAACGAAGCGAGCACCGGTGGTGAGCGATTCCGGAGGAATCGCGAACCTCGGTGCGAATGAGCGGAGCGAATTCGCACCGGTGTTGAGACGGACGAAGTCCGTCGATGCACGGTGCACGAACGAAGTGAGTGCACCGGTGGTCTAATGGCATGACTTTGGCCTTCCAAGCCAACGATCCGGGTTCAACTCCCGGCCGGTGCATCCTGCGGAGACGACAACCGAGCAGCGACAGTAGTGTTCGCGGTCAGGGGTCGACGGTCGTCCAGACGTCGGAGGTGAGGACCGCGTCGGGGTTCTCGGGAACGGAGAGTCGGAGCCCTTGGTCCGTCTCGATACTCACGACGTCGGGGGCGTTGATGCCCGGCGAATTGCGAGCGGGATGCGTGAGTGGTTCATCCCGGCTGGGGAATCCTTGAACGGCCGGGCAATCGACCGGTGAAACTGGTTCTGGGTTCTGTTCGCTTCCGGTTTCACCCCGTCCACAGGCTCCCTCGGTATCGCTGGCATCGCCATCCCTGTCGGCGTGGACCGTCACACTGGAGACTCGACCGCTGAGCCACGAGAAGACTCGCCCGACGTACTCGCGCAGGGACCAGGAGCGGTCCGACAGTGCCTCGTCCGGCGTTTCGTCACCATCGGGGGGCTTGTCAACCGGTGTGATACTCATACGCAATATTCGCCGGGACGACACAAAGCCATGGGGTCAATAACTGACTCAGTCGTTCGTAAACCCGTCCAAAACCGCGAGTAAGCACTTGTTGCAACCGTACACGTCAGCCTAAAACCGATCTGATCCGCGACTGGCGTCACTCAGAGTTCGATTCGTTCGACGAGCGGCTCGGTCTCCTCCCGGATGTTGAGTGCGACGATTCGGACGTGTTCTTCCAGTCCGGAGCCGTGGAGTTTCGCCTTCAACAGGTTGTCGACCTGGTAGACACCGGCGGCGTTGGTCATCTCGATCTCGACGAGGACTGCCTTGTCGTCGCCCGGTTCGAGGAAGACGCGCTTGATAGCCTGGCTCGACACCGTATTGATGCCCCGGCCGCCCTGTTCGTAGGGAATACGGGACCGGCCCTGTTCCATGTCCAGTGCGTCAGCGACGCGGACGACGCCCGCTTCGAGCGTCAGCGGGTCCTCCGGAGTGTGGTGACAGAGGATGGCGTGGAGTATCTCGCCCTTGACGCGCACCTCGTCCGCGACGTCGTAGAACTCCGGGAGGACGCGGTCCAGCAGGTCCGCGGCCAGCGGGATGGAGTAGTAGGGGTGCTCGTCCCGGTGAACGACGTGACCGATGTCGTGCAGCGTCGCCGCGAGAGCGACGATAACCGGTTCGTCCGCTTCGTCGAGCCCCTGTTCGAGCGCGCCGTTGAACGCGACGTCGCCCCGCTTGAGCAGGTCGTAGAGGCAGAGGGCCCGATGCCGGACGATGCTGACGTGTTTGCTCCCGTGGTCGTTGTACCCCTTTCGCGCGACTGGATTGACGTTCTGGGCCTCGAGATAGGCCTGTATCTCCTCGTCAGTTTCGACGTATTCGAGCACGTCGTTGACGCGTTCGTCGGGGAACGCGTGGTCTGCCGACGGGTCGTAACGGTGCCCGTCGCTATCGGCGTCTGTCTCGGTGTCACTCATCGAACGGATATTCGAAAGCCACGGAGAAAAGAACTCGGCTCTTCGGGTCGGTCATCTTCAGCGGTGTGAGCGAATGACGAGTTGCCGAGCAGATCTCCACACCTCACCTGTAGAGCAAAGGCCACCGGCGAGAGACCAAGGGGGGTGGGGGTCTTGGCTATCGAGGGCCGGGTGGCACAGGCTGGTATAATCGAACCAGCAACTAGTTTAAATATTTCTCGTAGACATAATACTATCATCGATATCGACGCTCGAAATCGAACCGTGTGAACGGGTTTCAATCGAATCGGGCGAACGGGTTTCGAGGACGCCAGTGATGGCGTCCACCGTCGAGTCGGCTCTGCACCGGCTGGTATGCACACGCCTGCGATTTTCGCCGAATTTCCTTCTAGCAATCGTCTCCTATACGTGCCAGTAACGCGTTATTCGAGTACCACATATGTCGAATCGCCGCGATGAACACCCGACTGGACACTCGCTCGCACGAAGTGATGCCATCGTCGAACTGACGTTCGTACCGCCTCAACCGACGGTAACGTGGCGAATACGGACCCAGCGCGCTCACACGACCGCCGACGCCCCGCTATCCCAACGCATTCGTGTAGTCAGGCTCCGCTGAGACGAGCAAAAAGCCTATAATAACGACAGCGTAAATTCCGCTTACGATGGTAGCACCCGTCCTTCAAATCGGACTGCCCGGAACCCAGGAGATGATGATCATTCTCCTGATCGCAGTCCTGCTGTTCGGCGCGAACAAAATCCCCAAGCTCGCCCGCTCGACCGGCGAGGCGATGGGTGAATTCCAGAAAGGCCGCGAAGAAGTGGAGCAGGAACTCCAGGAGATCAGGGAAGGCGAGACCAAATCCAGCACGTCTGCCGACACCACGGTCGAATCGGACGCCACCGAATCCACCACGACCGAGACGTCCACCGAGTAATTCGCGCGATTTCTGCTATTTTCACTCCCCGGAGTGGAACGGAAAGCGTTTTTCACTAACCTGCGTTGTACCGAACAGGGCGTGTGGCCTAGTGGATCAGGGTGAGGGGTTCCTAACCCCTAGATCGCGGGTTCGAATCCCGCCACGCCCGTGCAGGGAGGAGCGAAGCGACGACCGAACCGGCATGGCGGGATTCCTGAACCCTGCGAGTCACAGCCCGCGCAGGGCGAAGCCCGAGCAGGAATGTCTCGCTCCGGTTCGAATCCCGCCACGCCCGCTTCGTGGTTTCTCGCGTCCGCTCGAAACACACTCGCGGGCGTGGCGTAGCTCGCAAACGCTACGCGTTTGCTCACTCCCGCCACGCCCGTGCAAGGAGGAGCGTAGCGGCGACTGAACCGGCATGGCGGGATGCGCAACCCTGGAAGTCGCAGTGCGCGTAGCGAACGAAGTGAGCGAGCGCAACCGTCTTGCTCCAGTTCGAATCCGGTCTCTACTCGACGACGACGGCGCCTTTCATCCCGATGCCCTCGTGGGGTCTGCAAGCGTACCGATAGACGCCGGACTGCTCGAACGTGTGCTCGAAGTGGACGCCGGGCTCGGCGCTGATGTCGTCAGTCCGGATATCGGCGTCCTCGAACACGACGTCGTGACCGCCCCCCTCACCAGTCCACTCCCACGAGACCGTCGTCCCGGCTGCAATCTTCACCGCGGGCGGCGAGAAGGCGAAGGCGCCGCGGAGGGCTTCGGCGCCGACCATCACCGTCGTCGTCTCCACGTCAGTTTCGTCGGCGATGGTGCCGTCCCAGCTACTGCCGTTCGCGAGCCACTCGTTGACGACGGGATAGTCGGTCGACGGCGGCGTGGCGACGACGACAGCGCCTTTCATTCCCTCGTCCTCGTGTGCTTCGCAAACGTAGCGGTACGTTCCGGTCTCGTCGAAGGTATGTTCGAAGATAGTACCGGTGTTACCCTCGAACGGTTCGCCGCTCTCGAAGGCGCCGTCGACGGAGACGACGTTGTGCTCGCCGCCGTGGCCAGTCCACTCCCAGTAGACTGTCGTGCCGGGCGTGACCTTGACAGCCGGCGGGCCGAACGCCAGATGGTTGCCATCGCCCGTGACGTCGTCGCCGACCCAGATGGAGACGGAATCGTCCAGACCGGCGCCCGGTATCGTTCCGTCGTAGCCGTTGGCGTCGGCGAGCCACGCGTCGAGGTCGGTTTCGGATTGCTCGCTCGCGTCCGGCGATGGCTCTGTAGTGGAGGTCTGAGTTGCGTCGTTCTCGGCCGTGTCCGGTGAGCGGGTCGTTCCGCTGCTTACGCATCCGGCAGTGGCCGTCAGTGCTGCTGCGGTACTGAGGAGGTGGCGTCTGGTAAGCGGGGAGCGCATACCTGACTCTACGTTCGACCCGCTTCGACGTAATGCGACGCTCTGGTTTCCAGATTCTGGAAATCGGTATTCGATACTTTACTCCGTCATCGAATACGTTCGGACGCGGCCGTCACCCTGAATTCCACACGCCGACCGACGAACCGGTACGTTGAGGGGCCTCCCCCTCAATCGGCCCGCTGAAGCGACGACCCTCCGCGGCGGCAGACGAGACCCACAACGACGACCCCTGTGATTCGACCGACGGATCGCGACGGATCGATAGCCATGACGACAGACGAACACCACGCGAACCAGTCACTGTTCGACGCCCTCGCGGACCCCGATTGTCGTCAGATAGTCGTCTCCCTCGAGTCGCCCGCCTCCGCCAAGGAGGTCGCAGAGCAGTGTGATCTTCCCCAGACGAGCACGTACCGCAAGCTCGAACTCCTGAGCGAGGCAGGCCTCGTCGAGGAACGGACGCGGATCCGCTCCGATGGGCACCACGCCACCTGTTACGTCAGGGACTTCGACGGCGTGTTCGTCGCGGTCGACGGAGACCAGTCCTTTGATGTCGACGTGGTGAGTGGGTCCGAATCACCCGACGAACGGCTCGCACGCTTCTGGTCACGCATCAGTGAGGAACTATGAACGGGACTATTCCAATCGTCGTCATCGCATTCAAGACCGTCACGCTCTGCCTGGGCGGCCTGATCACGTATCTCGCCGCCAAGGCCGCTCGCAAGACCGGTTCTCCCGGGCTTACGTATCTCGCCGTGGGGTTCGGTATCGTCACCTTCGGTTCGCTGCTCGCGGGGATCGTCGACCAGTTACTCGTGTTCGACGGGGCTCAGGCGCTCGTCCTGGAGAACGGGCTGACCATGGTCGGCTTCGGAATCATCGCTTACTCACTGTACGTCACCCGTCGGGACTCTGCGCCCGCCAGGTAGACGCGAGTCGCTCGGACCAGTTCTGCGGGCGGGGCCGCGACCTCAGAGTTCCGCTTCTTCGACGGTGATAACCTGGATCATCTCCGTCACGCGGTCGGGCAGCGACACCTCGTCGCCGTCCACGCGGACGGTCATCATGCCGATGGGCGCCACGTCGAGGACTTCCACCCGCTGGTCCGGCGTAATTCCCTGCTTCGAAAGGTACGACAGTTCCTCGGGGTCCCGGTCGCTGACCCGTTCGACCACGACCACGTCTCCGGGTTCCTGTTCCGCGAGCGTGATGCCAGGGGTCCCGTCCAGGGGCTCCAGCGTCTCGCTGGGGATGGGGTCTCCGTGGGGGTCGACCACAGGGTCGTCGAGCGCTGCGGCGACGCGGCGTTCGAACTCCTCGCTGATGTGGTGCTCGAGTCGGTCGGCCTCGTCGTGGACCTCCGTCCAGTCGAACCCCAGTTGCTCCGTGAGGTACGTCTCGAGCAACCGGTGGTGGCGGATGACCTCGAGCGCCACCGTCTCGCCGTCCCGCGTGAGCCTCGTCCCCTGGTACTTCTCCCGTTCGACGAATCCCCGTTCCTCGAGGGTATCGAGCATACTCGAGGCCGTCGGCGGTGTCACGTCGAGCGCGTCGGCAAGCGCCGAGGTCGTCACCGGGCCGTCGCCGTCGCGCTGGAGGCGGTAGATGGCTTTCAGATAGTCCTCCATCTTTGCGCTCAGCATTAGGGCCAACTAACGCCAAGAACAGGAAATAACTGTCGTTGGTCGGAGCGCCACAGACCGGCACCGGTGACGCAGCGCGAACCGGCGCTCACTCCGCAGGATTTTAGGGCAGAACGCAGTAGGGCGCCTATGAAGCAGCTGGGTCACTACGGGACAGCCCTCCTCCTGTACTCGCCGGTCGCACTCTTTCTCCTCGCCAGCGGTGAGGACGCCCTCGCACTCGGCGGTGGCGCGCTCGCCATCACACTGGCGATGGCGCCGGACTGCGACCGCCCCATTCCGTTCGTGGACCACCGCGGACCGACTCACACGTTCGGGTTCGCGATTCTCGTCGGACTCCTCGTGGGCGCGGCTGGGTGGGTCGTCGGGTCGCAGGTCGATGCTGCGGCGGCGCAAACGTTCGGCCGGTTCGCGTTCGCCGTCGGCGCGCTGACGGTCGTTTCGCACCTGCTGGCCGACGTCATCACGCCGATGGGGATTCGGCCGTTCTGGCCGCTCTCCGACCGCCACTTCACGCTCGACCTGGTGTACGCGAAGAACTGGGCCGCGAACGTCCTGCTGTTCGTCCTCGGTGCCGTCGCGACGCTACTGGTCGTGTTCGCGAGTCGCGGAGCCTGAGGTACCTATATGAGGTCCTGGTCTTCGAGATCGGTCATCACGTCGTCGACGAACGACTCGACGTCGTCGTATGGGAAATCGCCGGAGAGTTTCGTGTTCAGTTCCATCGCCGTCATGGAGAAATCGCCCGATTCGAACTTCGTCGACGGGCCGTTCGGAAGCGCCGGCACGAGGTCCATCGGACTTGAGATGGGGTAGTCTGCGCCCTCGAACGCCTCGGTGAACTGCTCTCTGAGATCCGCTTTGTCGACCATTGTGGTGAGAAGTTCGCTCACTGGTCCCAAAAGTGGTTCGACTACGAGACACTCTCCCGTTGTTCCGAGTTTATCTTCGGCAGTCCGCCGGCAAAACAGTTAATCGGCCTCCCCGAGGCCATCCGTTGTGCTAACGAATCCCGTCACTCGTCGTCGCGCCCTCCAGTCGGGAACGCTCCTCCTCGGGACACTGGCCGGCTGTTCCACCGACCAGGACCCGCAGTCGCCGACGGAGAGCGAGCCAGCGGACGGCGGCGACGACCCGTTCGCTGACCTCCAGTTGCGCGGTGAGTTACTCGCAGAGGGCTTCACCTCTCCCGTCGCGGCGGTCGTCCCGGAGCCGGACCGCGTGTTCGTCGCCGACCAGACCGGGCAGGTCCACCTGGTCGACGACGGCGATCAGCAGCCCGAGCCGTTCATCGACGTCTCCGACCGACTCGTCGAACTCTCCGGCGTCACCGAGCAGGGGTTGCTGGGTATCGTCTTCCATCCGGACTATCCCGACGACGATCGCGTCTTCGTCCGCTACAGTGCACCGCCCCGGTCGAACACGCCCGATGACTTCTCTCACACCTTCGTCCTCTCGTCGTTCAGGACGGATGCCGACGGCGGCGCTGCCGACCCCGACTCCGAAACCACACTGCTGGAGATTCCCGAACCCCAGGCGAACCACAACGCCGGCGCCATCACCTTCGGTCCCGACGGCTACCTCTACGTCTCCGTCGGCGACGGTGGTGGCGGCAGTGACCAGGGGACCGGCCACGTCGAGGACTGGTACGACGCTACCGCGGGCGGCAACGGCCAGGACGTCACCGAAAATCTCCTCGGGAGCATCTTGCGAATCGACGTTGACGTCGACGCCGATGACAACGGCGGCGGTGAGGACCGGAACTACGCAATTCCCGACGACAATCCGCTCGTCGGCGCCGACGGACTCGACGAGCACTACGCATGGGGATTCCGCAATCCCTGGCGCATGTCGTTCGGCCCCGACGGACGACTGTTCGCGGCGGACGTGGGCCAGAACGCCTACGAGGAAGTCGACGTCGTCGAGCGTGGCGGCAACTACGGCTGGAACGTTCGGGAGGGAACGCACTGCTTCGAAGCGGATAGCTGTCCTGACGAGACGCCCGACGGCGACCCGCTGGTCGATCCGATCGTCGAGTACCCCCACGACGGTGGGGGAGTCTCTGGCGTCTCGGTCACCGGCGGCTACCTGTACGACGGCGACGCCATCCCCTCGCTCCAGGGGACCTACGTCTTCGCCGACTGGCAGGCGGACGGAGAACTGTTCGTCGCCCGGGAGCGTTCGGAGGGGCTCTGGCCGGTGACTGCCGTGCCAGTCGAGGACGTGGGACCGTTCGTGCCCACGTTCGGGCGGGACGCGGCCGGCGAACTCCTCGTCTGTACCAGTGAGGAAGCCGGAGTTAGCGGCTCGTCGGGTGCGGTGTATCGACTCCAGTCGGCCTGAGGCTGGGAATCACCCCCAGTGGTTCCCTTCGACCGAACCGTTACCGTCTCGGGTCTGCTCCGCCCCTTCGTCCTCGTCACGCATGTCACGCCGAGCCAGCTGCTCGGCGGTCTCACGGTCTGTGGTCGTTCGCTGGTTCCGTTCGCCGCGTACCAGCGCGTAGAGTGCCAGTCCACCGCCGACGGTGAGGACGAGCGCGAGCAGCGCGAACAGCAGGCTGACGCCGGGCACGGCTCAGCCCAGGAATACGTCGACGATGTCGCTGCCGGCCGAGCCGGTGTCGCGGTACAGTTCCGAGTACCCGCAGTTGAGGCAGGAGACGACGCTGAACTGATTGGTTTGAATGTCGAACATCTTGCTCAGTCCGCCGCCGGTCGTGGAGATGGTGCCGACATCGGTTTCGGTGTGACCGCACTTCGGACAGCCGGAGTCGGTCGCGTCTTCGGAGACCATAGCGGGGGTATCCGAACCCGGAACCAAAAGCGTTGGTGAGGTTGAAAAATCGTCCGAGCGACCGGAATTGTGGTCTCAGTCGTCTGCCGCGACAGGCTCCCCGTGGCTCACTTCGGTTCCGAGCAGGTCGAGGAACTGCGCGATCCACTCCGGGTGGTCGGGCCAGGCCTGCCCCGTCACCAGGTTCCCGTCCGTGACGACGCCGTCGACCCAGGAACAGCCCGCGGCCTCGCACTCGGCGCGGACGGCCGGGTAGGACGTCATCTCGTAGCCATCCAGCACGCCAGCCGCGGCGAGTATCTGCGGGCCGTGACACAGCGACGCGACGGGTTTGTCCGCCTCGAAGAAGTGCTGGACCGTCTCGATGACCTCGTCGTAGGTCCGGAGGTACTCCGGGGCCCGTCCACCCGGGACGACGAGCGCGTCGTAGTCGGCGGGGTCGACGTCCGCCATCGTCGCGTTCAGTTCGAAGTCGTGGCCCCGCTCTTCGAGGTACGTCTGGTCGCCGCGGAAGTCGTGGACCGCTGTCTTGACAGACTCGCCCGCCTCCCTGTCCGGACACACCGCGTCGACGTCGTGGCCGACGGCCTGGAGCGCCTGGAAGGGGACCATTATCTCTAAGTCTTCACCGAAGTCGCCGACGATCATGAGGATCTCCGTTCCCATTGGTGACACCGTGCTCGCACGAGCACACTAGGTGGTAACGATTGACACGACGATAAAAGCGCCGGCGGGACGTCAGTCGGGCAGGTCGTCGAGGACGGTTCTGATGGCCGCCAGCGAGTCGAGAACGTAGTCGGGTTCCACGGCCGCCGTCTCGACGTCCGACCGGTCGCAGACGCCCGTTAGCACGAGAGCTGTCGTCATTCCCGCACGGTCACCCATCGCCAGTTCGGTGTTCAGGCGGTCGCCCACGACGAGGCACGCTTCCGCCGGCGCACCGATCCGCTCCAGTGCGTAGTCCAGCGCCGTCGGCGACGGTTTGCCGAGCACGCGGTCGGGTTCCCTGCCGGCTGCGGCAGCCATCGCGCCGGAGATGGCCCCCGTCCCGGGGACGAACTGGCCGCTATCGACTGGGTAGGTCCGATCCGGGTCGGTCGCCAGGAACGCCGTCTCCTCGTCGAGGCCATCTAGCGCGTCCTGGAGGTGCTCGTACGCGAACGCCTCCGTCCACGACGCGAGGACGACGTCGGCACCAGCCGGGTCGCCGGTGAGCGTGACGCCCTCGTCGCGGAGGACGTCCGCCAGCGAGTCGCTACCGACGAGATAGACGGACGCTCCTGCGTGCTCCTCGCGCAGGTACGCCGCCGTCACGTCCGCGGCGGAGCAGGCGTCGCCGGGCCGGGCGTCGACGCCCATCTCCACGAGTCGCTCGACGAACGCGTCGCCGGTCCGAGTCGGGTTGTTGGAGAAGAACAGCGGCGTCACGCCGGCGGCACGGAGGTCGTCGACGCCGTCGTCTGCACCGTCGACCAACGTCTCACCCGTGTACACCGTCCCGTCGAGGTCGACTATCGCGCCGCGTAGCATCAGCCGATGGCACGGTCCTCGGGCGGAAAACCGTTCGCCTTCCGTCGCGGAACCGGGTACAGCGGTCTGACCCAGCCTCACGGTTGCGAGCGTCTGACGGAACCCTTAATGGGCGGCTGCAGAGTCATGACGTATGAAGCGTCGTCAGCGCCGGGCGCTGTACTACCTCGGGACGTTCTTCGCAGTCATCGTCGTCTACGCGCTGGCCTACGAGTGGGGGATGGCGACCTTCGAGGGCAAAGAACGGGGCTTCTTCCAGTCGCTCCTGGTCGTCGTCGAGACGTTCACGACGACGGGGTTCGGCGAGGACGCAGTATGGGAGAGTCCGCAGATGATCCTGCTGGTCATCTCGATGATGTTCACGGGCGTGTTCTTCATCTTCATGGCCCTCCCGCTGTTCGTCGTCCCGTGGATCGAGGACCGCCTCTCGACGAGTCCCCCAACGAGTGTCGCCGACCTCGAGGACCACGTCGTCATCTGCACGTACACCGACCGGAGCCAGACGCTCGTCGACGAGCTCGACGTCCTCGACGTTGACTACGTCGTCGTGGAGCCCGACCGAGAACTGGCGACGGAACTGTTCGAGAGCGGAATCTCCGTCGTCCACGGCGACCCGGAATCGGTCGAGGACCTGGCGGCTGCGAACCTCCAGGCGGCGCGGGCGCTGGTGGTCGACGTCGACGACGAAACCAACGCGAGCGTCGTGCTCGCGGCAGGCCAGATCGTCGAAGGCGACGGCGTCCAGGTCATCACGTTCGCGGAGAACCCGGAGATGGCAGATTACCACCGCTACGCGGGCGCTGACACCGTTTTCTCACCGCGACAGCTCATCGGCGAGAGCATCGCGACGAAGGTGACGACCGGTCTCACGAGCGAGGTGGCAGACGCCGTCGAGGTCGCCGACGACTTCGAGATCGCCGAACTACCGGTGCAGGCGGGAAGTCGAATCGCCGGCGTCACCGTCGAGGACAGCGGGATCCGGGAACGGACGGGTGCCAACATCATCGGCGCGTGGTTCCGCGGCGAGTTCGTGACGCCGCCCTCGCCGAGTGCCCGCATCGACGAGCGGACGATTCTGCTCGTCGCGGGCCGGGAACACCAGCTCGAGACGCTCAAAGAGTGGACACGCTCGGAGACCAGACGGAACGGTCGCGGCGCCGTGATCGTCGGCGGCTACGGGGAGGTCGGCTCGACCGTCAAACAGTCGGTCACTGCCGCCGGCTTCTCCTGTCACGCCATCGACGTCGAGGAGAAGACCGGCGTCGACGTTGTCGGCGACGTGACCGATGCGGACACGCTCAGGGCGGCCGGCGTCGACTCGGCGTCGACGGTCATCCTCACGCTCGCCGACGACACGCTCGCCGTCTTCGCGACCCTGGTCGTCCGCGAACTCAGCGAGGACGTCGAGGTCATCGCTCGCGCGAACGAGCGGGAGAACGTCACGAAGCTCTACCGCGCCGGCGCCGACTACGTCCTCGCCCTGTCGACCGTGAGCGGTCGGATGCTCGCCTCGACGATTCTCAACGAGGACGTCATCTCCTTCGACCAGCAGGTCGAGGTCGTCCGCGTCGAGGCCGGTCGACTCGCCGGCCACAGCCTCGAGGAGTCCGACGTCCGCGCGCGGACCTCCTGTACAGTCATCGCCGTCGAGCGCGACGACGAGGTGCTCACCGACCTGTCGCCCTCGTTCACGTTCCGGGCGGGCGATTCCGTCATCGCGGCCGGGCCGGACGGCGGGATCAACGAACTGACCGCACTCGCCAGCGAGTGACGGCCAGTCGACGCCTTCAGGAAGACGACGTCGGTGAGCTGGCGAGACGGTCTACAGCGACTCCGGTTCGATCCGGTCGACGTAGCGCCGCGTGAGCGCGTACAGCACTACGGCGACGAGCACGTAGCCGAGAACGTGGCCGTACGTCGTCGGCGTCGGGCTGTCGATGGCGAGTTTCGCCGCCGTCGTCGCCGGGTGTTCGGGGAGCAGCACGGCGCCGCCGAAGACGACGAGCGTCACGACGGAGTACAGCAACTGGGCGGGCCGACGGCGACCGAGGTGGAGTCCCAGCACGACGCCGAGGATGACGACGACGGTCGCGATGGCCGTGACGAGCGTCAGCGTCCACAGCGGGTTCGCCACCGCCGTCCCGTTGACGGCCAGCAGCAGTATCCACAGCGCGGCCTGGGCCGGCGCGAGCAGTATCATTCCCAGCGCCTTCCCGTCGACGACGTCGACGAGCGATATCGGCGCGACGCGGAGCAGTTCGAGCGTTCCGCGCTCTATCTCCTCGGTGACGCTGTCGACGGCGACCGACCCACTGATGAACGGTGGGAGGAAGAGCAGGAGAGGAATGAGGACCGTGTAGGTGAACCCGAAGTAGGGGCTGGCGTTCGCCTCGGGCGGCAGGGGAATGGGCTTCTGTTCGAGGTTGCCCCGCCGCTCGACGCGCTCCTGGCGCTCCAGCGTCTTCAGGACCTGTCGAACCTGGACGACGACCACCGTGGTCCGGATGCTCCCGTCCGGCACCGTGGCCGACACCTGTATCACCGACCCGCCACCCTCGGCCGCGGGCGCGCTAGTCGCCGTCAGTACGGCGTCGACCTCACCCCTGTGGAAGGCCTGCATGGCGCCCGCTGGCTCCTCGTAGCCGACCGGCGTCGCGCCGGACTGGCGCTGGACGGCCTCGAAGAGCGCCGATTGCTGGTCGCCCGAGACGCCGATTTCGATCTGGCCGGCCTCGACCGACCCAGGGTCGTACAGCGACGTGAGACCGACGACGAGGAACGACGAGAACGCCGCGACGAACAGCTGGATCAACAGCGCGAGCACGATGGTCTTCTCCCGCGACAGCGACGACAGGTCGCGCCTGGCGACGACGAGCCGCGGATCCCACGACCGACCGGGTCCATCAGACAAGGGTGGTCACCACCGCGTAGTTGTAGGCGAAGTGTATCGCCATCGCCGCGAGGACGGCGACGGCGTACTGCTGTTTGCCCTTGCGCGCGCCGAGCGACGAGACGCTCGCCGTCACGACGTGGAGAGCGAGCGGGGCGAGTAACAGCGCCGCGACGAGCAACGGACCGAGACCCTCTGGGACGTTGCTCCCGACGAACGCCGCCTCGCCGGTCGATACTTTCTGCAGGTCGGCCAGTTGCGCGATGAGCGCGAATTTCTCCGCCAGGAAGAATCCGACGCCGCTCAGCGCCCCCACCACCAGCGCCGGGCGAAGGCTCCGCGAGTACCGACCGCTCGAAAAGCCCGCGTAGAGGTGGAGGCTCTTGGCCACCTCCTCGATGACGACGACGGCGAGGAGCACCAGCGGGATCGAGATCTCCTGTAGCGCGAACAGCATCGCGACCGCCGCGAGTTCGGCGACGAAGACGAACGGGAGGAGCAGCGCCGACAGCTTCAGCGCGCTCCACTTCGAGAATATGCGGCCAGAGAGCGAGTCGAGCACCTTCAGCGGGATGGGTCGCTGGGTGAACATGTCCTCCTCGCGATAGAGCCCGGCGCCGAGGCCGAAGAGGACGGCAGCGGTCAGCGTCGGCGGCGTCACCGAGAACGCGAAGTTCAGCAGCGATATCGACTGTCCCTGCAGGTCCCGGACCACGATGGTCAGCGGCGAGATGAGCGCGATGGGGTTCACCTGGGTGAAGATGGCGGGGACGAAGGCGTAGCTCGTCAGCGAGACGGTGATGGTCACGGTGACGAAGGTGAGTTCCTTGAACGAGCGGGCGAACATCGCCCCGCAGAACGTCGCCGCCAGGAACAGCGCCGCGAGGGGCAATACGGCGAGTACCGCGACGTGACTCCCGCTCGGTGCGATGCCGCTGAACCTTAGCGCGAGCGTGATGGCCGTGACGACACCGACGGCGCCGAGGAAGTACGGCAGCGTCTTGCCCGCGATTATCTCGGCGCGACTCGCCGGCGAGACGAGCAGCAGTTCACCGCGGCGCTTGAGCCGCTCGGAGAGCATCGTCGACCCGTAGGCCTGGATGACGAAGTTCAGCGGGACGACGAAGAGGAAGGCGAGCACCAGCGACTCGAAGGGGAACGGCGGCTGGATGTCTGCCGGCGTCCCGCTCGTCGCGCCGCCGGTCAGCCCGGCGCCGAGACCGCCGAGCGTTCCGGCGGCGTCCTGGTCTGTAGCGGACGTTCCGGTCCCGCTGGAACCGGAACCGGATCCGCCGCCCGAGTCCCCTCCGTCGCCACCCGAGCCGTCACTGCCACCGCCGCTGCCATCGGCGGTCCCATCGTCCCCAGTCGCGAGGCTCTCCTCGACGCCGCTCTGCTCGACGTACAGCAGATCGACCGAGACCGGGTACGCCGCACTCGCGTTGTCTTCCTCGGCCATCCGGCCCTCGTTGTAGCCGTCGACGGTGTCCCGGAACTCCGACTGAGCGGCGGACCCCTTCGGCGTCCGCGAGCGGTCGACGAGTGCGGTATCGACGAACAGCAGTTCTTGCTCGCCCCGATAGATGGCCGGTTGGCTCGGCGGTACCGTGGCGAACGTCGGGTCGTCGGCCGCCGGGCCGTAGTACGGGCTCGAGTGGTCGACGCCGACGCGGTAGATTCCCGAGTCGAGTCCGGCACCCGCACCGCTGACCGCCAGCGCCGCGACCAGTCCCATCCCGACGACGGCCAGCACCATCACGGCGACGGTTCGCCTGTCGACGCCGCCAGCGTTCTTCGTGACCTCCCAGCGCGCGATCCGCAGGAGTCGTCGCCCGTCCATCTAGACCTCCTCGACGGTGCGTGCGTTCGGCGTCGCCGACTCGGCGACGTTGAGGAACACCTCTTCGAGGCTCGACTCTTCGGTCCGGATGTCGATGACTTCGCCGCCGCGGTCGTTCGCGACCGCTCGCGTCGCGTCGACGCCGTCCATGCTGTCCACGACGCGACACCAGGTGCCGCTCTCCTCGACGGCGTCGGGAACTTCGACCGTCGTGTAGACGCGGTACCGTCGCTCGCCGTACTGGTCCTGGAGTTCCTCAAGGTCGCCGCGCGCGACGATCTGGCCGTCGTTCATGATAGCGACGCGGTCGCAGATAGACTCGACGTGGAAGAGATTGTGGGCAGAGAAGACGATGGTCTTGCCCTCCTCGGCCAGCTGTTCGGTGAACTCGATGACGTAGTTCGTCGTCAGCGGGTCCAGCCCGCTGGCCGGTTCGTCGTAGATCAGGACGTCCGGGTCGTTGATCAGCGACCGCGCTATGGCGACCTTCCGCTTCATCCCCTTCGACATGTCGCCGAGCTTCCGGTCGTGGTGTTCGAGATCCAGCTTTTCGAGCGTGTCGAGCATCCGCTCCTCGGCGACGTCGCCCGGTACCTCGTAGAGGTCGGCGAAGAACTGCAGGTAGGATATCGGCGTCATCTCCTCGTACAGCGGGGATTCCTCCGGCAGAAAACCCAGTTGTTTGCGCATCTCCGGATCAGACGCGTCGAAGCCGGCCACGGTAGCTTCCCCGTCGGTCGGTTCGAGCAGGCCGGCGAGCATCTTCAGCGTCGTCGTCTTCCCCGCGCCGTTGGGACCGATGACGCCGAACACCTCTCCCCTGTCCACCGAAAACGTGCTCCCCTCCACCGCCACGAAGTTCCCGTACTCCTTGCGTAGTTCCCGCGCGTCGATCATCTTGTGGCGGCTTTCGAACGGACGACCGTATAGCTTCGGACCCGATTATCGCCGGCCGAAACCATCTGATGGTTCCCAATTCGTCAACGTTCCACCGCGGCCGGTCCGTCTCGAACGTCTGGGTTCGGACACCCAGATTTTTGTTCGACCCAATACTCACCGATATTATGACGATGCGACTCGGTCTGCTCTTTTCCGAACCGAGCGGGTGGCAGAACGCTCGCGTCTCCATTCTCGGTTCGCTCGCGTTTTTCGGGATCTACGCGTTCTTCGAGTTCCTGGCAACGGCGGATCCGTCGAGGTACTCGTGATCGGGGTCGCCGCCGGAATCAGTGGCGTCGCCGAAACACTGCCTGAGGGTCGGTGGCGCGCAGCGAGCGTCCCGCGATTGCTGGCGCTCGGACTGCTCGTGGCCGTGTTAGTAACTAGTCTGTTCTCGTTGGTCTCGTAACGAGCGAACTGAGTACGGACTGTGCGAGAGAAACCTATCGACCGAAACCCGACGCTCCGCGAACGCAGTTTTCCGCAGAATTACTTCGTCGCTGTTTCGAGTCGAACGTTCGATACCTGGTGGATGTCGTCGCCGATTCCCTCGCCGTCGCAGTCGTCGCTGGGGCAGCGATAGTGCCAGCCGTCCTCGGTGGCCCGGCGCTCCGCGAACCGCTCGCCGCACTCGTCGCAGAACAGCTCGCCGGCGTCGCACGTGTCGCGGTGGAGCTCGAGTTCGAGCTCCGTGTTGAACGTGCGCTTGCAGTCCCGGCAAATGTGGGGCATAATCGAAAGTTCCCGGGCGTGGTATTTAGAGACACCGGAACGTTTACGTACTGACCCTGGTTGGCACAGGACTCTCACTTTCTCCGGAATCGAGTGGACGTTCGTCGATAGATATCCATCGTTACTACCCCGTCGGCAGGCTCTCACTGCGACACCTCGTCGCTCTCCCTGGGGTTTCGAACGTGTAGGGTTGTAGGCCAGTGTCCGGAGTTCGCCTGTCCCAGTCGCTGTTCCGACGTTCCTACCGCGAAGAAAAACGAACAGGTGCCGCTAGCGCGACCGACCTACAGCAGGTCTTCGACGTTGTCGGCGACTTCTTCGGGAGTGTCGCCGACCGGCACACCGTTGTTTTCGAGCGCGTTGATCTTCGACTCGGCGGTGCCGGTACCGGAGCCGGAGACGATGGCGCCGGCGTGGCCCATTCGCTTGCCCGGCGGCGCGGTGCGGCCGGCGATGAAGCCAGCGACTGGCGTGTCCATGTACTCGCCGATGTAGCGGGCGGCCTGCTCCTCGTCCTCGCCGCCGATTTCGCCGCACATGACGACGGCCTTGGTGTCCTGGTCGGCCTCGAACAGTTCGAGGGCGTCGACGAAGGACGTCCCGATGATGGGGTCGCCGCCGATGCCGATGGCGGTGGTCTGGCCGATACCGCGCTGGGTGAGGCTGTCGACGACCTGGTAGGTCAGCGTCCCCGAGCGGGAGACGAGGCCGACGTCGCCCGACGAGAAGATGTTGCCCGGCAGGATGCCGAGTTTGGCGACGTCCGGCGTGATGACGCCGGGGCAGTTGGGGCCGACGAGGTGGACGTCGGTCTCGTCCTGTTTGCGCTTGACGCGGGCCATGTCCTGGGTCGGGATTCCTTCCGTGATGGCGACGACGAGGTCCAGCGGCGCGTCGAGGGCCTCGAACAGCGCGTCGCCGGCGAACGCCGGCGGGACGAACACGACGGAGGCGTTGGCGTCCTCCTGGCGCGCGGCCTGCTCGACCGTGTCGTACACCGGGACGCCGGCGACCTCCTGGCCGCCTTTGCCGGGGACCGCACCGGCGACGACGTTCGTCCCGTACTCGATCATCTGTTCTGCGTGGAACTTGCCCTCGCCGCCAGTGATACCCTGGACGACGACGCGGGTGTCTTCGTCTACTAGAACGCTCATTGTGATCCCTCCTCTGCGTACGCGACGGAGCGCTGGACGGCGTCCTCCAGCGTCTCCTCGACCGTGACCAGGTCCTCGTTCAGAATCTCCATCCCCTCGGCGGCGTTCGTCCCCGCGAGGCGGACGACGACCGGCTTCGGAATCTCGTCGAACTGTTCGAGCGCCTGGTTGATGCCTTTCGCGACTTCGTCGCCGCGCGTGATGCCGCCGAAGATGTTGAACACGACGCTGTCGACGTTCTCGTCGGAGAACACCATGTCCAGCGCGTTCGCGATGCGCTGGGCCTTGGCGCCGCCCCCGACGTCGAGGAAGTTGGCGGGCTCGCCGCCGAAGTGGTCGACCAGATCCAGCGTCGTCATGACGAGGCCCGCGCCGTTGCCGATGATGCCGACGTTGCCGTCGAGGCGGACGTAGTCGAAGCCGTACTCGTCGGCCTTCTCCTCGAGTTCACTGCCCTCGAACTCGCCTTCCTCCTCCATCTCGACGAGGTCGGGGTGGCGGAACAGGGCGTCGTCGTCCGTGTTGAGGACGGCGTCCGCGGCGATGACCTCGTCGTCGGACGTGATCATCAGCGGGTTGATCTCGGCGTCGGAACCGTCCTTGTCGTCCCAGATCTGGTAGAGCGTCTGCAGGATGCTGGAGACGTCGCGGGCGAGTTCGCGGTCGACGCCCGCGTCGTAGACAGCCTTCCGGGCCTGGTAGGGGTGCATGCCGAAAGCGGGGTCTATGTGCTCCCGGGCGATTGCCTGGGGGTCCTCCTCGGCGACCTCCTCGATGTTGACGCCGCCCTTCGTCGACACCATGGCGACGGGTTCGCCTTCGCCCCGATCCATCGTGACGCCGACGTACAGCTCGTTGACGAAGTCGACGGCCTCCTCGACGAGCACGCGTTTGACCTCGTAGCCCTTGAGGTCCATCCCGAGGATGTCCTCGGCGTACTCCTCGGCCTCGTCTCGGTTCTCGGCCAGTTTGATACCGCCGGCCTTGCCGCGGCCGCCCACGTGGACCTGTGCCTTGATAGCCACCGGATACCCGATCTCTTCGGCCGCCGCGACCGCGTCGTCGACGGTATCGGCGAGCTGAGCCGCGGGCGTCGGGATTCCCGCGTCGGCGAAGACCTGCTTCGCCTGGTATTCGTGCAATCTCATGTCGTGCGAAAGCGGGGCTCGGGCCCGCTTAAATCCCGCTCATCTGGGTTTCGCCAGCGACGATTCATAACGATCGATTTCTGCCACTATCGGGCAATATCCTCCGCAACCGCGACGTGATTGATCGAAAAGCGAGTAAACAACTAGCCGTCCTACAACTCGACGCCGCCGGGGATGAGACTCCGCTGGCGCAACAGGCTCCCGTCGGCGTCGTAGACGAGCAGCGTTCCCTTGTCGTACACCGTCGAGTTGCCCTCGGCGTCGACGAGGCGCAACCGGTACCGACTCCCGTCCTCGCCGTCGGTCTCCTTGCTCGCGCGAACGAGGTCGGAGACAGCGCCCGGGTCGACTCGCACCTCCAGGACGAACTCCCCCGTCAGTCGGTTCGCCACCGAGAGGACGCCGCCGCGCGTCGTCTCGTCGTCGCCTGTCCCGTTCTCGTCCGTCCCGTTCTCGCCGTTCGTCAGTCGATACGTGACGTCGATTTCGCTCGATTCGAGCGGGCCGTCCTCGGTCTCCAGCCGTTCCGAGAGGAGGCCGTCGGGGCCGTCGAAAGCGATTGCTATCACTGGCCGGTCCTGCTCGTCGTCGTCGACGTTCGCGTCGAAGTAGTCGCGCCGCATCTGAGTACTCTCTCCTTGGGTACCCATGACAAAGAACGTAACGCCGCCGGGTACTCGTCGGCGCGTCGATGCCCACAATTTAAGCCCCGCGACACTCGCCTCAGTGCATGGCCTGGGTAAAGTCAGAGTACGCGGGGGAGTTCGCCGTGCTGTCGACGTGGCTCGTCGCGTTGCTCCCGTGGTCCGCGACGGTGATGAACGTGCAGTTCCGCGGTGCCGGCGCCACCGTCGTCGTCATCCGCTTTCTCTACTTCCGCCTGCAGTACATCTTCGGCATCTCCTTCGGGAACCAGGAGCGCCCCTTCCTGCTGTTCACCGACGCCGTCGCGTTCAACCCCGAATCGCTCGCGCTCGCCAGCTGGCTCTGGGTGGCCGGTGCGCTCGTCTCGCTTGTTCCCCTCGGCGTCAGTATCGCCTACTACGCGGCCGAGGACCGCGTCGACTCGCAGTTCCCCGCCGACCCGGTCAGGGTCCAGGGCGTCCTCCTCGGTCTCGTGGGCGCGGTCCTTCTCGCCTCGAGTATCCTGTTTGCGACCCAGCAGAGCGTGACCGCACCGGTAGGCGCGGTGTTCGCACTCGCGTTCGCCTATCTCCTTCTGACCGTCGAGCGGGCCTAGTTACCTACGATATGGCGTAGCGGCCGTTCCGTCTGCTGATAATCGGGACCCCTCATTTATGTGCGATGGTACGAAACCTCGGAGCAACTGGCCACGAGCGCCGGGAGACCGATGGCAGAACACGAGTACTCAGACGGAGACGACGCCTCGCGCGGAGCGCTGGCCGACGTCCGCGAGTGGCTGTCGCGAACGGCGAAGGTCCTCAGCGGGTCGGCAGTGCCCGTCTCCAACTACGACCCAAGTCGCCACGGCGACGTCGTCTCGTTCGACGGCCTCGACGGGTACGACGAGGTCGACCGTTACTGGCTCAACGCGCCCTTCGCTTTCGCCTCGATCAATCACGACCCGGAGGCCAACGAACACCGCTACCACGTCGTCGAGCCGAGTCTCGACGAGTTCGAGCGCGACCTGCTCGACAGGCTGTTCGACGACGTCCGCGACCCGCTCATCTACCGGGCAGACGTCGACGAGGATCCCGAGGACGCGCTCACAGAGGAGCTTCGCGCCCGCATCGAGGAGTACGGCGTCCTCGTCGAACCGGAGACGTTCTACCGCCTCTACTACTACCTCTATCGCTCGTTCCAGGGGTACGGCCGCATCGACCCGCTGATGCACGACCCCCACATCGAGGATCTGTCGTGTGACGGCGCGAACCTCCCCATCTTCGCCTACCACGACGACTACACCGACATCGAGACCAACGTCTCCTTCGCAGACGGCGAGCTGAGCGACTTTGTCGTCCAGCTCGCCCAGCGTTCGGGCCGCCACATCTCCGTCTCCGACCCCGTCGTTTCGACGACGCTGCCGGACGGCTCGCGTATCGAACTCGCCCTCGGTGAGGAGGTGACGCCTCGTGGGTCGGCGTTCACCATCCGGAAGTACGCCGACGAGCCGTTCACGCCCATCGACCTGCTGAACTACGGCACGTTCAGCCTAGAGATGCTGGCCTTCCTCTGGCTGGCCATCGAGTCCAACAAGTCGCTCATCTTCGCCGGCGGCACCGCGGCGGGCAAGACCACCTCGATGAACGCCGTCTCGATGTTCGTCCCGCCCCGCTCGAAGGTACTGACCATCGAGGACACCCGCGAACTCTCGCTGTATCACGACAACTGGCTCTCCTCGGTCACGCGCGAGCGCCTCGACGACTCCGATATCACGATGTACGACCTCCTCCGCTCGGCCCTGCGCCACCGCCCGGAGTACATCATCGTCGGCGAGGTCCGCGGCGAGGAGGCCATCACGCTGTTCCAGGCGATGAACACCGGCCACACGACGTTCTCGACGATGCACGCCGACTCGGTCCAGACCGTCATCAACCGGCTGGAGAACGAACCCATCAACGTGCCCCGTCCGATGGTCCAGTCGCTCGACGTCCTCTGCGTCCAGGTGCTGGGCCGCTCGGGCGACGAGCGCGTCCGCCGGGCGAAGACCATCGCCGAGATCGAGGGGATCGACCAGCGGACGGGCGAGCTCGACTACTCCAACTCCTACGCCTGGGACTCGGTCGACGACTCCTTCCGCAGTTCGAGCAGCGACCTGCTCGACGAGATCAGGCAGGAACGGGGCTGGACGCAGTCGGAACTCCGCCGGGAACTCGCCGACCGCCAGCGGTTCCTGCGATTCCTCCAGCAGAAGGGAATCTCCGACTACCGCCGATTCACCGCGATGGTGAACAAGTACTACGCGGACTCGGACGTGGTCATCGAGCAGATAGACGCCGCCGACGTCGACGTCCCGTCCTGACATGGCGCTGAATCCGCTCGGACTGGTCCCGCTGACCGTCGTCGTCGCGCTCGCCGCCGCCGTCTTCCTCGTCACCGTCGACGAGTCCTGGGACCGGGCGGCGACGCGGTACGCGCGGCGACTGTTCGGGCGCTACGTCCGCGAGTCGTCGGACCGCTCCCGACTCCTGCGAGCGGCGTTCGTCCCGCAGACCTACCGGGCCTACGCCTCCCGTACCTACCTCTACGTCGGCGTCGCCAGCCTCGGCGGGGCCATCGTCGGCGCGTACCTCTTCGGCGCGATACTGCTGTTCATCCCCGCTATCGTCGACCTCCTCATGGGTTTACCGAACGACATGGTGGCCGCCCTGCGGATCCGCGGGTTCGAACTCGTCCTCGCCCCGAACCAGACCCTGCTGGTCGTGGCATTCGGGGGCGTCTTCGGCGGGATTTCGGCTGCGCTCGGGACGTACGTCTTTCGATGGGAGCGGCTCAAGAGCCGGGCGGCCGTCCGCCAGCGAAACGTCGAGGAAGGGCTCCCGCGCGCCGTCGCGTTCATGTACGCGCTGTCTCGCGGCGGCGTCGCGTTCCCCGACGCGCTCCGGACCTTCTCCGAGAACGAGGAGATATACGGCGAGAGCGCACGGGAGACCACCGTCGCCGTCCGGGAGATGGATCTCTTCGGCCGCGACATGATCACCGCTATCCGCCGGATGGCCGGCCGGACGCCCAGCGAGGAGTTCAAGACGTTCTCGGAGAACCTCGCGAGCGTCCTCCAGAGCGGCCAGCGACTCTCGGCGTTCCTCCGGAACCAGTACGAGCGCTACCAGGAGGAAGCAGCGGACCGCCAGGAGGAGATTCTCGAACACCTGGCGACCATCGCCGAGGCGTACGTGACGGTCCTTGTCGCGGGCGTCCTCTTCCTCATCACGATTCTGCTCGTCTTCGGTCTGACGACGACGGACACACTCGGTTTCATCCAGCTGCTCGGCTACGTGCTGGTTCCGCTGGCGAACGTCGGGTTCATGGTCTACCTCTCACAGAAACTGGAGGCGCTGGGCATCGCCGCGAACCACACTACCTCCGTACTGGACTCGACGGAGACTCGCTCTCCCGACCGGTCGGTCACCCACGACGGCGTTCCGCAGACCGACGGCGGCGTCGCCGCGTCCAGCCGCGAGGGACTGTCACAGCTCGCGGTCTACGACGGCGTCGCGCGGATCACCAGGATTCTGCGCTCGCCGCTGCAGACGGTGCTCTGGAACCCCTCGCGGATCCTCTACGTGACGGTTCCCATCGCTGTCCTCTCCATCCTCCTCCGGGCACCGCCGGCGTTCGAGACCAGTGTCGTCAACGTCCGGTTGCTCGACGACGTCCTCGTCCAGGCTGCCCTGCTGGTGCTCGGGAGCTTCGCCATCACCCGTACCATCTACGCCTACCGCGTCCGCCGCATCGAGGCCGCGACGCCGGAGTTCCTCGAACGACTCGCGAGCCTCAACGAGGCGGGCATGACACTCGTCGAGAGCCTCGAACGGCTCCGGGGGAGTGACGTCGGCGCGCTCTCGCCGGAAGTCGAGCGCATCTGGGCCGACGTCAGGATGGGGTCGAACCTCGACGACGCGCTGGTCCGCTTCGGCCGGCGCGTCAGGACCACGTCCATCACTCGCGTCGTCACGCTGGTCACCAACGCGATGCGGGCCAGCGGCTCGCTCGGTCCGGTGTTGCGCATCGCCGCGACTCAGGCGCGGGCCGACCAGCGGCTCCGACGGCGCCGCCGCCAGCAGATGCTCTCCTATCTCGTCGTCATCTACGTCTCTTTCCTGGTCTTCCTGATCATCATCGTCGCCGTCCAGGAGGTGCTCGTCCCGGCGCTGCCGTCGCACGTCCCCACCCCCTCGGCCGAGGAGACCAGTCGACTGGGCGTCAACGCCGACCAGTTCGCCCGGTTCGGCAGCGTCGACAAGGCCGCCTACACCCTCGCCTTCTTCCACACCGCCCTCGTCCACGCCGTCTTCTCGGGCTTCATCGGCGGATTGCTCGGCGAGGGGACGCTCCGCGACGGCGCGAAACACGCCGCCGTCCTGCTCGGCGTCGCCTACGTCGCGTTCCTGGTGCTCTCCTCGCCCGTCGCGTCGATAACGATGGATGGTCCGGCCGCGGGCGCCGAGTCCGTGACCGTCGAGTCGGCGTCGCTGTCCGAGGGTGGCTACGTCGTCCTCTACCTGGACGACCGCGACGGACCGGTCGTCGGCCAGTCTGCGTACCTCGGGCCTGGTACCCACAGGGATGTCGAAATTCGGGTGGACCGGGAGTTGCCGGACGGTCACACGCTCGTCGCCGTCGCCTACCAGGACGGCGACGGGGACCGCGCGTTGACGCTCGACGCCGGAACCGACCAGCCGTACCCAGCTCCGGGACAGAGCGACGTCGTCCGCGTCCCGACCGAAATCGGCGGTTGAGCGCCGTCACTGATCGGCCCGGAACGGCCTCCTTATACCGGTGGATCACGAACCACTCTCCCATGACAGTCCGTCACGACGACCTCTCGGTCGACTGGCTCGGCTACGCGACCCTGCGGATCGAAGGCGACGACTCGGTCGTCTACGTGGACCCCGGACGATACGGCGTCCTCACAGGCGAGTGGGAACCCCACGCTGAGGGTATCCGGCATCCACCGGCCCGGGACTACGAGGCGAAGGACGGTGACGTCGTCTGCGTCACGCACGTCCACCACTACGATCCGGATGGGATACGCCGGGTCGCCAGCGACGACGCGACGGTGGTCCTCTTCGAGGGGATCAACGTCCACGACAGCGACCGGGACCTGGACCGACCGGCCGACCTCGACTACGACGTCGTCACCGTGAGCATGGAGGACGAACTGCTCGCCGGCGACGTTCCAATCTGGACCGTCCCGGCCTACAACGACCCCGAGGGCCCGAACGTGAACGCCGACGGCACGCCGGTCCACCCGAAGGGTATCGGCTGTGGCTTCCTCGTCGACGTCGACGGCACGCGCGTCTTCTGGCCCGGCGACTCCGACGTCATCCCCGGCCACGAGGAACTCGACGTCTCGCTGTTCGTCCCGACCATTTCGAAGAGCTTCACGATGGATCGCCACGACGCCGCCGACCTCGCCGAGGCGATGGACCCCGACCTGGTGCTCCCGATTCACTACAACACGTTCGAGGCGCTGGAGAGCGATTCGGCCGCGTTCGTCGACGACGTCGCGTCCAGGGGCGTTCCGGTCGTCCTGGACGAACGGTGAAAGTGAGTGGCCGGTGAAAACGGCCGAGCGCTAGAAACGGAACCGCCGATCAGAGCACGCCCATCTCGTCCAGTCGCTCCGGGAGGTAGGTGTCCGTCACGAAGTCCAGTCCGCGAGCGGCCAGTGACTGCTGCTCTGCCTTCTTTCCGATGTCGAGTTGCAGTTCGATCTGTTCCTCCCAGAACTCCGTCTGGAAGCGCGGGTCCTCGAGTTCGGACTCCAGGGCGTTGACGTCGGAGTCCGACAGCGGGTCCGTCGGCAGGTCGTACTCGACGATGTCCTCCGGGCGGATGCCGATGTACTGGGCGTCCGGCGTCGCGAGGTACTCCGAGAGGTGGGCGGACTTGATGGAACCGTAGGCGACGGAGCCGTAGATGCGGTAGGACCACGGGTCACCGTCGGCGAAGACCACGACGGGGAGGTCGAGTTCGTCGCGCATTCGCTTGATGAGCCGCCGGGTCGCTCGCGCTGGCTGGCCGCCGAGGTGGACGACGATGGAGTTGTAGTCGTCGTCGAAACCGTTCTCGACGAGCCGGTCGCGCATACCACCGGTCTCCACGGCGAGGACGAAGTCCGCGTCGTTGTCGAGGAATTCGATGGTGTCCGGGTTGTTCGGGATCTGGTAGCCGCCCTGGCCGACGTCGTCCTGGCAGTGGATCTCGCGGTCGCCGCGACGGGTCTGTTCTCGCAGCAGCAGCGGGCCCATCACCTTCGCGCCGGACTCCTCGGGGCGCATGTGGAAGTCCTCGCGCTTGACCTCGGAGACGATCTCCAGGTCCTCGATGAGGTTGTTCGACTCGTCCTGGCTGTTGAACTGGGCCTCGTCGAGGTCCCATGACTCGGAGAGGTAGTACAGCTCACGCAGGGTAGACGAGCGGTCCTGCTCGAGCTGGTCGGCCAGGAAGTCGATGGTGTAGGTCGCCTTCAGGAGTTTCTGGGCGCCGGAGACGGTCTTGGCGCTCCGCGTACTGGAGCGGTCACCGTACACCCAGACCTTCTCTTCTTCGTCGTACTCGATGTTCGTCTTCGTCCGGGTCGGAATCCGCATCCGGGGGACGTCGCCCTCGGCGAACTGGTCGTAGAAGTCCGCCGCGAGGTCCAGTAGCTGTTCGCGCGCTTCCGCTTCGTTGAGGTTGGAATCTGATTCTGTGCTCATCGTTATGCGTTGACCGTCAGCAGCTCGTCCTCGACGCCCTCGACCGAGATGTCGAACTCGGCGTCACCGTCGACGCTGTACTCCAGCGTGGCTTCCTCGCCGGAACTCACCGTCTCCGACCACTTGACGAACCACTCGCCGTCCATCTCGACCACCTGGGCGCCGTTCGTATCCTGGGGCTCGACGCTGACGATGTCGGTCACGTCGACGTCGGCGTTCGTGTCGGAGTTGTTCTCGACGACGACCTTCACCGTGCCGTCCTCGACTTCCCGCTCGACGAGGACGTTGTTCATGATGCGGGCGATGGAGTCGTCGATGACCAGTTCGTCCCGGCCCGTCACCTCGGTGAGCTTCTCGGCCATCTCGGGGAGGATGGTGGCGAGCTTGTTCTGCTTCTCGCGGCGTTGCTGCATCGAGCGGCGCTTGTTCAGGTACGATTTCAGGTCGCGGGCCGCTTCCCGGATGGCGAGTTCGATCTCCGATTCCATCTCGGGGACGTTCGCGACGGCGTCCTTGGACTCGCTCGTGAACGGCACGTTCGTCGAGGCGACGTGGACCATGATGACGACCGGGCCGTTCGGGATGCCGGAGCCGCCGGGCTGGTCGAGGCCGTAGTTGCGCCAGTTGATCGACTTGACGACGTCCGTCGTCGCACAGGCGCCGCGCTGGTAGACGAGGGGGACGCGGTTGGCGAAGCGCATCACCGTCGCCTTGTTCTCGGCCTCGACGTCGCCGCCGTAGGCGAGGCCGGCCTCGACGATGAACGGGTCGCCGCCGTGGACCGAGGCGTCCCGGGTCGAGGCGGCGTAGAAGTCCGCGTCGAACTCCTTTTTGAGCCCTGCCTCGACCAGTTCGTCGGTGATGGGCGCGAGGCAGTCCGTCGGCGGTGCGATGATGTCGGTCTCCCGCATCGCCTCCAGCAGTTCGCTCGCGGTGTCGCGGTCGCCGGCTATCTCCGAGACGTCGGGCGCGTCGTCGGGCACCGTCCGACCGATGGCCCAGAGCCGTTCGAGGACGTTCTCCCTGGCCGTCTCACCGAAGGTGACGTCGTCGTACTCCTCGGTGTCCTCGGCGGACTTCCGGACGAACTCGGCCAGTTCGTCGTAGGTGAACCGGTCGCGGTGGCCGTCCTCGCGGACGAGTTTGGCGGCGATGCGGTCGGCGAGGCCCTTGATGCCGGCGTCGTCCTTGCGGCTCGTGGTGGCCTCGTCGATCATCTGGTAGAGGTCCCTCGCGCGGTACTCCTGGGGCGCGTCTTCGTCCTCGCCCTCTGCGGTACCAGTGACGAGCCCCCAGACGGCGTCCACGGCGTTCTCGCGCACCGTCGAGCCGAAGGTGACGTCGTGGTCGTCCTCGACGCCGTCGGCGACGTTGTCGACGATTTCGACGACGTCCTGGTGGGAGACGCGCTCCCTGCCACTCACGACGTCGGCGACGTTCGTGGCGAACTGCGAGGTGGCGTCGGCTCCCTTGTTCGAGACGGCCTGTTCGAGGAACGCCTTGTAATCTCGCTTCTTCTTCTCCTCGGGGGGCTGCCAGGCGAGTTCGCGGCCGTAGTGACGGTCTTTGAGGCTGTCGATGACGTCATCGGCGGTCTTCTGCCCGACGCGTGTGAACTCTCCCTGCATGAAGCCGGAGACGGAGTACGAATCCGTGGCGTCGAGCATCTTGATCAGCGTCCCGAGTTCGACGCCGTGTGGATGGGGTCGGATCTCCTCGGTCTCGGCGGGGAGCTGGTCGGTCGCCCGCTCGTACTTGAAGTGGTCGTTGGGCTCGCGGAGTTCGATGCGGGCGTGGGGGTTGACGACGGCGGTGTGCTTGATGTAATCGTGGAGCTGCTGGCGGGCCCGCATGTTGGCCTCCATCTCCATCTCGATGCGGGTCCCGTGTGGTCGCTCCCACGTCGTCGTCTCCTCGACGTCGATCTCCGGTTCGTTCTGGTCCGTGTCGATGATGAGCTCGAAGTACTCCGCCTCGTCACCACCCTGCGTCCGGCTGGTGATCTCGGCGGGTTTCCCGCTGGTGAGCTGGGAGTACAGCACCGCGGCGGAGATACCGATACCCTGCTGGCCGCGGTTCTGCTCGCGCTTGTGGAACCGGGAGCCGTAGAGCAGTTTCCCGAAGATTTTGGGAATCTGCTCTTTGGTGATCCCCGGTCCGTTGTCCTCGACTATCAGGCGGTAGTAGTCGCCCTGCTCCTGGATTTCGACGTAGATGTCCGGCGGAATGCCGGCCTCCTCGCAGGCGTCGAGCGCGTTGTCCACGGCCTCCTTGACGGCAGTGACGAGTCCCCGGGCTCCCGAGTCGAACCCGAGCATGTGCTTGTTCTTCTCGAAGAACTCGGCGATGGAGATGGCGCGCTGGCTCTCTGCCAGTTCCTCCGCGATCCCCTCCTCTTCCCCGAGTTCCGACTGTAGCGAGGTCATTCGTGGCCGCCTCTACCAGTTGCGGGATTAAAAGGTGTTCGGCACCGCGGTGAAAGTGATCCTCGCGCGTTTAGTCCCGGGTTCGAGCGGGTCAAACCCGCTTCGACGGGGGTGAACCCTTCCAGCTGTCGACAGTTGCGGGCGGGAAAAGAAGCAAGGCCTTCCGCCTTCCAGCGGTATCCAACTCACACGCGCGTGCGCGGGCGGGGGATTTATCACCCCCGGCCATCTACGGGTACCTACATTCTATGTCACAGGACAGGGAGTACGGTGCGAGCCAGATTCAGGTCCTGGAGGGGTTGCAGGCCGTCCAGAAACGGCCGGCGATGTACATCGGTTCGACCGACTCCAGGGGTTTGCACCATCTCGTCTACGAAGTAGTCGACAACTCGATCGACGAGGCGCTGGCGGGCTATTGCGACACCATCGAAGTCACGATCCACGACGACGACTCGGTGTCCGTCTCGGACGACGGCCGCGGGATTCCCGTGGACACCCACTCGGAGTACGACCGGCCCGCGCTCGAGGTCATCATGACCGTCCTCCACGCCGGTGGGAAGTTCGACAACAAATCCTACCAGGTCTCCGGGGGACTGCACGGGGTGGGCGTCTCCGTCGTCAACGCGCTCTCCGAGGAACTCGAGGTCGAGGTCAAGCGAGACGGCGCTCTCTGGCGCCAGTCGTTCGACCACGGCGAACCCGTCGGTAATCTCGAACGCGTCCGTGACCTCGAACCCGACGAGGACAACGGCACGTCGATGCGGTTCTGGCCGGACGACGAGATATTCGAGACGACCGAGTACGCGTACTCGACGCTCGAATCACGTCTCCGCGAACTGGCCTTCCTCAACTCCGGCGTCGAGATAACACTCCGCGACGAGCGCGAGGAGGACAAGTCGGACACATTCCGCTACGAGGGCGGTATCCGGGAGTTCGTCGAGTACCTCAACGAGACCAAGGAGCCGCTCCACCGCGACGTCATCTACTTCGAGGACGACGAGGAGATCGAGGACGGCGTGGTCCAGGTCGAGATCGCACTGCAGGGGACCAGGGACCTGCAGGGCTCGATCCACGCCTTCGCGAACAACATCAACACTCGCGAGGGCGGGACCCACATGACGGGGTTCAAGACGGCGCTCACACGCGTCGTCAACGACTACGCGACGGACAACGGCCTCCTCGACGACCTCGAAGAGAACCTCACGGGAGAGGACATCCGCGAGGGGCTGACCGCGGTCATCTCCGTCAAACACCCCGACCCGCAGTTCGAGGGGCAAACCAAGACCAAGCTCGGCAACAGCGAGGTCCGCGGCGTCGTGGAGTCCGCGATGCACTCGGGGCTCGCGACGTTCTTCGAGGAGAACCCCGACACGGCACAGGCCATCGTGATGAAGGCCGTCGAGGCCGCCAAGGCCCGCAAGGCCGCCAAGAAGGCCGAGGAGCTCACCCGACGGAAGTCCGCGCTCGACTCCACGGCGCTGCCCGGGAAACTCGCCGACTGCCAGTCCAAGGACCCCGGCGACGCCGAACTGTTCATCGTCGAGGGCGACTCCGCGGGCGGCAGCGCGAAGCAGGGCCGGAATCCCGACATCCAGGCCATCCTTCCCCTGGGCGGGAAGATCATGAACGTCGAGAAACACCGTCTCGACCGCATCCTCGAACACGACGAGATCCGTCACATGATCACCGCCATCGGGACGGGCATCGGTGACGAGTTCGACATCGACGACGCCCGCTACGAGAAGATCATCATGATGACGGACGCCGACGTCGACGGGGCCCACATCCGGACGCTCCTGTTGACGTTCTTCTACCGGCACATGCGGCCGCTGCTCGAAGCCGGCTACGTCTACGCCGCCCAGCCACCACTGTACCGCATCCGGTACAAGGGCGAGACGTACGACGCGATGACCGAGGCCGAGCGCGAACAGATCGTCGAGGAGAAAGCGAACGGCAATCCCGAGCAGGTCCAGCGGTTCAAGGGCCTCGGGGAGATGAATCCCCAGCAGCTCTGGGACACGACGATGAACCCCGAGACGCGCATCCTCAAGCAGATCACCATCGAGGACGCGGCGGCCGCCGACAAGATGTTCAACGTCCTCATGGGTGACGCCGTCCAGCCGCGTAAGCAGTTCATCAAGGAACACTCCCCCGAAGCGGAATGGGTGGACATATGAGCTCTGAGGCACCGGACGACATCCCTGACGTGGCCCAGCGCGTCAAGAACGTCCGCATCGAGGACGAGATGGAGCAGAGCTACATCGACTACGCGATGTCCGTCATCGCGGGTCGCGCCCTGCCGGACGTCCGTGACGGTCTCAAGCCTGTCCACCGGCGCATCCTCTACGCGATGCACGAGATGGGCGTCACGTCGAACACGTCCCACCGCAAGTCCTCGTCCATCGTGGGCGAGACCATGGGTGACTACCACCCCCACGGTGACGGTCCCATCTACGACACGCTCGTCCGGATGGCCCAGCCGTTCTCGATGCGCTACCCCCTCGTCGACGGCCAGGGGAACTTTGGCTCGATGGACGGGGACCCCGCCGCGGCGATGCGGTACACGGAGGCCCGGATGGCCCCCATCGCCGAGGAGATGCTGGAGGACATCGAGAAGGACACCGTCGACTTCTCCGCGAACTACGACGACCGGCTGACTGAGCCGGACGTCCTCCCCGCCGCCGTCCCGAACCTCCTCCTCAACGGGTCCTCGGGTATCGCCGTCGGGATGTCGACGAACATCCCGCCGCACAACCTCGGCGAGATAATCGACGCGACGACTCACCTCATCGAGAACCCCGACGCCGCCGTCGAGGACCTGATGCAACACGTCAAGGGACCCGATTTCCCGACTGGCGCGAACATCGTCGGCAAGGACAGCATCTACTCGGCCTACTCCACCGGTCGCGGTCGACTCCGCGTCCGTGCCGAATACGAGGTCGACCGCGAGGAGAACCGCATCGTCATCACGGAGATTCCGTTCCAGGAGAACAAGTCCCGGATGGTCGAGCGGATTGCCGACGACGTCAACGAGGGCACCCTCGAGGGCATCTCCGACCTCCGCGACGAGTCCGACCGGAACGGCGTCCGCGTCGTCATCGAACTCAAGCGCGGCGCGAACGTCGACGTCGTGGAGAATCGCCTGCTGGAGAGCCACCTCGAGTCCACCTTCGGCGTCATCAACCTCGCGCTGGTCGACGGCCAGCCGAAGGTGCTGACGCTCAAGGAGACACTCCAGCACTACGTCGAGCACCGCCGCGAGGTCGTCCGCCGGCGCTCCGAGTACGACCTGGCCGAGGCCGAGGACCGCGCGCACATCCTCGAAGGTCGCCTCAGAGCACTGGACATCGTCGACGACGTCGTCGCGGTCATCAGGAATAGCGAGGACCGCAACGAGGCGAAGGAGGCGCTGCGAGGCGAAATCGACCCGGACGAACTGGACGGTGACCACGAGGTCGATCCGAACGTCACCCTCGGTTTCTCCCAGGCCCAGGCCGACCACATCGTCCGGATGCAACTCGGCTCGCTCACCTCGATGGAGTCCCAGGAGATCGAGGAGGAGTACGAGGGCGTCCAGGCCGAGATCGAACGTCTGGAGACGATTCTGGGCTCCGCGGAGGAACTCGACGCCGTCATCAAAGACGAACTCCAGGCGATCAAGGAGGAGTACGACGACGACCGCCGGACCTCGATCCTCGAAGCGGAGGGCGAGGTCACCCACGAGGACCTCATCCCCGAGGAGGACAACATCGTCGTCATCACCGAGGACGACTACATCAAGCGGATGCCCGTCGAGAACTTCGACCCCCAGGGCCGGGGCGGCAAGGGCATCATCGGCGCCGACCCCAAGGAGGGTGATCGGGTTTCCAAGGTCTTCAGAGCGAACAGCCACGACTACCTGCTCTGTTTCACCAACCAGGGCCAGGTCTACCGGCTGAAGACCTACGAGATTCCGGAGATGTCCCGGACTGCCCGGGGCAAGTCCGCCATCAACCTCATCGACCTGGACGAGGGCGAGGAGATAACCGCCGTCGTCGACACCGACGAGTTCGAGGACGAGGAGTCCATCACGATGGTGACCCGCGACGGCTACGTCAAGCGCACCGCGGCGGCGGAGTTCGAGAACATCCTCTCGACCGGTATCATCGCCGCGAAACTCGAAGACGACGACGCCCTCGTCGACGTCGAGGTCACGGACGGGACGAAGGACCTCGTCATCGCCACGGAGGACGGCATGACCATCCGGTTCGACGAGGACGAGGTCCGGAAGATGGGCCGGAACGCCCGCGGCGTCCGCGGTATCGACCTCCAGGACGACGACAAGGTCGCCGCGATGGTCGCCACCGACGACGCCGACGACCGCGCACTGTTCACCGTCACCCGCAACGGGTACGGCAAGCGCACGCTGCTGGGCGAGTACCGCGCCCAGTCCCGCTACGGCATGGGACTGATCGACATCAAGACCAACGAGCGAAACGGCCCGGTCGCCTCGGCGAAGGCGGTCACCGAGGACGACCAGCTCGTCATCATGTCCGAGCGAGGCCAGATCATGCGTATCCGCGCCGGCGAGGTCTCACAGGTCGGCCGGAACACGATGGGCGTGACCATCATGGAGTTGGAGGGTGACGACCAGGTCGCCAGCGTCACTGTGGTGCCGGCGGACGCCGGTGCGGACCAGGACGACGCAGACGAGGAGTAATCCGGAGATACTTTTTTGCGGGCAGGGGCTGAAACCTGGGATTAGACTATGGGAAGCGTCCACTACGCGCCCGCTCGGAGTCCGTTCGCCGCGTACGGCGTTCTGGTTGCTCGGGTCGGCTTCGCGATCGTGTTGATGGCATTTCTGTCGTGGACGCTCCCGCCGACTGCGCGACACAGTTGCCCGGCGTACGTCACGTGCGACTTCTCCGGCACGTACTGGGGCGTCGACATGATAGACAGTGCTCTCGTCGGCGCCGTTCCGGCGTTCTTCGTCTCCCGGATCACGTCCCCCATCGTGTTCGTCCCGGTGATCGTGGCCGGCGTCGTCGCGCTCGCGCTCGAATATCGCAGGGGTCGGTTCGATTCCGTACTGGAGCGAGGGGGCTGACGATGTCCCGTAAACGATACGAACATCGCGTGGACCGCCGCCCGGTAGCGCAGCCACCGCTCGCCGCGTATCGGAGCCTGCTCGTCCGTATCGCCGGCGCGGTGCTGGTCGGTGGCCTCTTGACCTGGCTCGTCCCGAAATCCCCGTGGTTTTACCGACTACCGATGGACCCTCCTGTGTCGAGTGAGGAGGTCTGGGGCGTCGAGGTGGTTCAGCCCATCTTCGTTTTCCTCTTCGACTTCTTCGTCTCCCGGGTGACGTCGCCCTTCGTCCTCGGTCCGGTCGTCGTCGCCGGCGTACTCGCGCTGGCGTTCGAGTATCGCCGGCGCCGGTCGGCGAGATAGTCTAGACACCGTGTTCCGGGCGACACTCAGAGAATTCGCTTGCCGAACGCGCTCGCGACGAGTTCACACCCCAGTTCGGCGGTCTGGTTGTGCTGGTCGAGGATGGGGTTCACCTCGACGAGTTCGAACGACCGCAACTGGTCGCCGACGTCCGCCACGTACTCCATCGCGACGTGGGCCTCCCGGTAGGAGACGCCGCCGCGGACCGGCGTGCCGACGCCGGGGGCCTCCGTCGGATCGAGCCAGTCCATATCGAGGCTGACGTGGACGCCGTCGGTGCCCTCCGTCGCGACGGAGAGCGCGTCGTCGACGACGTCGGTGACGCCCCGGTCGTCGACGTCGCTCATCGTGTAGGCGGTGACGTCGGACTCCCGGATCAGTCGCTTCTCCTCGTCGTCGAGGTCACGGAGTCCAACGAGGGCGACGTTCGCCGGGTCGATCTCGGGCGTCACGGCCCAGGGCTCGTCTTCGAAGGGGCCGATGCCGAGGATCGCGGCCAGGGACATCCCGTGGACGTTGCCACTCGGCGTCGTCTGGGGCGTGTTGAAGTCGCCGTGGGCGTCGAACCAGAGGATACCGAGGTCGTCGGCGTCGGCCGCGCCCGCAACCGACCCGATGGCGATGGAGTGGTCGCCGCCGAGGACGAGCGGCAGCTGACCGTCGGAGACGGCATCGCTCACCGCGTCAGCGACCCGGTCGGTGACGGTCTCGGTTTCAGCGAGATACTTGGCCTGGCCGTCCGTCGGCTGGGCGGCGTCGGGGTCCCGTTCCTCCGGTCGCGGTACCGCGACGTCGCCGTCGTCGATGCAGGTCAGCCCGGTCGCCTCCAGCTGGTCGGCCAGCCCGGCGTACCGGATGGCCGACGGCCCCATGTCGACGCCGCGCCGGTCGGCTCCGAGGTCCATCGGCACCCCGACGATACGGACGGTTCTCGTCATCGACAGGAGGTCAGTCGCGCACGGGCTAAAAAGCGCCGCTGGCGTAGCGGGAGCTGCTCCGGTAACTGCCGCGGTTCGGAGTCGCTACTTGTACTGTGCGCAGACCCGCCGGATGCCCTCTTCGAAGGACATCTGGGGCTCCCAGCCGGTTGCCTCGCGCATCTTCTCGGCGTCTGCGCAGGTGTCGTGGACGTAGACGTCGTCGGGGATCGGATTCTCGACGTACTCCGGTTCGACGTCGGTGCCGAGTTCGGCGTTGATCATCTCCACGACTTCGTTGAAGTCGTAGGCGTCGCCGGTGCCGAGGTTGTAGATGCCGTCGAGTTCGTGCTCGGCGGCCTGTTCCAGCCCGCGGACGATGTCGTCGACGTGGGTGAAGTCGCGGGTCTGGTTCCCGTCGCCGTAGAGGACGGGGGCCTCGCCGCTGGCGACGTCGTCAGCGAACTGGGCGATGACGTTCGCGTACTCGCCCTTGTGTTCCTCCGCACCGCCGTAGCCCTGGTAGACCGAGAAGAAGCGCATGCCTGCCAGCGAGAGGTCGTAGTGGTTGTGGAAGTACTCGGCGTACGTCTCGCGGGCCATCTTGGACGCCTCGTACCCGGTGTTGACCGTCACGTCCATCGACTCGGGGGAAGGGTCCGTTCGACTGCCGTAGATGGAGGAGGTCGAGGCGTAGACGACGGTGTCACAGCCGTCCTGGCGGGCCTGGTGGACGGTGTTGACGAACCCCTCGACGTTCACCCGGGCGCCCTTCGTCGGGTTCTCCTCGTGCATGGCGTACGAGGACAGCGCCGCGAGGTGGAACACCACGTCGACGTCCGTCGGCAGGTCGTCGTCCGTAACGCTCGCGTCGACGAACTCGACGGCGTCGTCGAGGTTCTCCGGGGTGCCCAGATACTGGTCGTCGAGTGCGATCACGTCGTTGTCAGCAGCCAGGTGGTTCGCGAGATTCGATCCGATGAAACCGGCGCCGCCGGTGACGAGCACGCGTTGGCCGTTCATGTACCAATCACCTCCACCGACTGACAAAGGAGTATCGCTTTGGCCGATTCGAGGGCCAGCGCGCCATCCTGTCGAGGAGGCCCCCGCCCGGTCCACCGTCGGGTTTAAGGAACGGTGTACCGAACCTTCCGTTATGTCATCGATCGAATTGACGCCCAGTCAAAAGAACATTCTCCAGGAGCTCGTAAACCTCTACAAGGAGAGCGAGAGCGCGGTCAAGGGGGAGGACATCGCCGACAAGGTCGACCGGAATCCCGGGACGATCCGCAACCAGATGCAGAGCCTGAAGGCCCTCCAGCTCGTCGAGGGCGTCCCCGGCCCGAAGGGTGGCTACAAGCCGACCGCCAACGCCTACGACGCGCTACAGATTCAGGACATGGACGACGCGGCCCACGTCCCCCTCCAGCACAACGGCGAGACCCAGCCCGACGCCACCGTCGAGGAGATTGACCTGACGAGCGTCCACCACCCCGAGCAGTGCCGCGCAGAGATCCAGCTCCAGGGGTCCATCGCGGACTACCACGAGGGCGACACCATCACCGTCGGTCCCACGCCGCTCTCGAAACTCCAGATCATCGGGACGCTCGCCGGCAAGGACGACACGAGCAACAAACTCGTGCTCACCATCGACGACATGCGTGCCCCGGCCGGCGAGCCAGAGCACTAGCTGGACCGTTCTTCTCTTCGTCTCTCCGTTCGATTCGTTCTTCTCCGACCTCTCAGTCATCGCCGCCCCCTCGACTGTCTCCGGCCGCTCTCGTCTCGATGGGTTTCGCGAGTTCCGACGACGAACGCCGGGCGGGCATTCGTTATGAATAATCGAGATAAACGGCGGCACGCACGGCTCTTTCAAAGCATTTGTATCCTTTCAATTCCCAGCTAGCGGTGTATGACTGAGAAGGTCGTCGTCCTCGGCGCAGGGTATGCCGGCGCGGGCGCTATCAAGAGCCTCGAGGCACAACTGGACGGGGAAGCCGACGTCACCTGGATCTCTGACACCGACTACCATCTAGTTCTCCACGAATCGCACCGCTGTATCCGTGATCCGTCCGTCGAGGAACACGTGACCGTCCCCGTGGAGGCGATCAAGTCCCCCGGGACGACGTTCCGGCAGGGTGAGGTCGTCGACGTCGACGCCGACGATCGCGTGGTCGAACTGGCCGACGACTCCACCGTCGAGTTCGACTACCTCCTCGTCGCCATCGGCTCCCGGACGGCCTTCTTCGGTATCGAGGGGCTCGAAGAGTACGCCCACACGCTCAAGAGCCTCGACGACGCCCTCGGCATCCACGACGCCGTCGCCGACGCGGCCCGCGACGCGACCCAGGGCGACCCTGCCCAGGTCGTCGTCGGTGGCGCCGGCCTCTCCGGAATCCAGACGGCCGGCGAGATCGCCAGGTACCGCGACGAACACCGCGCCCCGATAGAAATTCACCTCGTCGAGGGTCTGGACGAGGTCATGCCCAACGGCGACCCGGAGCTCCAGGGCGCCATCCGCAAGCGCCTCCTCGAGCGCGACGTCGAGATCATGTGCGGCGAGTTCATCGGCGAAGTCGACGAGGACACCGTCTACGTCGGCGACGAGGAGGAACTCGCCTACGACGAACTGATCTGGACCGGCGGCATCACCGGCCGCGAGGCCGCTCGCGAACTCGAGGTCGACAAGGACGAGCGCTCCCACCGCATCAACGCCGAGCAGGACTTCCAGACGACGAACGAGCGCATCTTCGCCATCGGCGACTGCGCGCTCGTCGACCAGCCGGGCGACGACCCCGCGCCGCCGACGGCACAGGCCGCCTGGCAGGCCGCCGAGGTCGCCGGCGAGAACCTCGCCCGCGCCATTCGCGGCCGCCCGCTCCGGACCTGGACCCACGAGGACATGGGGACGGTCGTCTCCGTCGGCGACACCGCCGTCGCTCACGACGTCTCCTTCATGGGCGTCGGCGCGCCCATCGGCACCTTCGGCGGCTTCATGGCCGAATCGCTGAAGAAGGCTATCGCTGCCAAGTGGATCAACTCCATCACCGGCCCGCGCCGCGCCGTGAAGGCGTGGCCGGAGATGTAGAACCACCTTTTTCTTCGTCGCCTTTCCTCGCGTGCTCTTCGAGCACGTTGCGGGAAGGCTCCTCGAAAAACGTGGGCGAAAAAGGCGGGACGCGGCTCCGCCGCGTCCCGTGAAACCGCGCTCCCTCTGGTCGCGCGGTATGCTCTCCTACCGCTCGATGGACAGTCCCGCGTGCCACCGACTGGCGTCTGCGTCTTCGACGGCACCGTCCATCTCGGCCAGGTACTTCACCGCCAGGCTCGCGGTCTTCGCGGCCTTCCTCTCGCCCTCGGTCCGGAACTCTCCGGTCACTCGATTGGCGTAGACGGTGCAAACCGCGCCGGCGCGGAGGCCGTAGATGGAGGCCAGCGTCAATATCGCGGCGGCCTCCATCTCGAAGTTGAGCACGCCGGCCTGGCGGAGTTCGTCGATCTTCTCGTCGCTGTCGCGGGCTTCGAAGCCGTCGAAGCCGGGCCGGGACTGGCCGGCGTAGAAGCTGTCCGTACTGCAGGTGACGCCGAGGTGGTAGTCGTAGCCGAGCTCTTCCGCCGCGGCGACGAGGGCCGACACCACCCGGTAATCCGCCGTCGCGGGGTAGTCCTCGCGGACGTACTCCTTGCTGGTCCCCTCCTGGCGAACCGCCCCGGTGGAGATGACCAGGTCGCCGACGCTGGCTTCCTCACGGATGGCACCGCAGGAGCCGACGCGGATGAGGGACTCGGCGTCGACGCGAGCCAGTTCCTCGACGGCGATACCGGCCGACGGGGAGCCGATTCCGGTCGAGGTGACCGAGATGGGCGTCCCGTCGTAGGTGCCGGTCGCGGTGCGGTACTCCCGGTGCTCGGCGACGACGTCGTGGTCGTCCCAGGACTCGACTACCTTCTCGACTCGCTCGGGATTCCCAGGGAGGAGCACGCTGTCGGCGACGTCGCCGGGCCCCACTTCCAGGTGGTACTGCTCGCCATCGTCGTTCGGGTCTTCGCTGTCCATCGGTTCGGCGCTCTCGTCCGCGTCGTCGTCGGACATCGTTACTCCAGGTCCTCCCGGCTGATGGTGGCGGGCAACAGGTCGCCGAGGCGGTACTCGGTGACCTCGCCGTCGCCCTCGTCGCAGACGACCTGGAACTCCTCGTCGCAGAACTCCGTGAGCGTCTGGCGACACATCCCGCAGGGCGTCTGGCCGTCGCGAGCAGCCGTGCTGACGGCGATGCGAGTGAACTCCTGGTGACCGGCACGGACTGCGCTGCCGATGGCGACCTCTTCGGCGTGGAGGCTGTTGCTGTAGTTGGCGTTCTCGACGTTACAGCCCGTGAAGACGGTGCCGTCGGCCGTCTGGACTGCGGCGCCGACGTAGTACTCGGAGTAAGGGGCGTAGGACGACTCGGTCGCCTCCCGGGCGGCCTCGACCAGTGAATCCATGGACTGTGGGTCGACGGGGACGCCCAAATAGCCACCGACGCGCGAGGATTCGGCGGCGACGACTGGTTACGATTCGGCCTCGACGACGGTCTAGAACTCGGCTTCGACGGCGTCCTCGACGTCGGCGACGACGGCCGACACCAGCTCGTCGACGTCGTCGCTCTCGGCGTAGACGCGGACGTACGCCTCCGTGCCGGAGGGTCGAACGAGCGTCCACGAACCGTCGGGTAGCTCCAGGCGAACGCCGTAGTCGGTGTCGACCGTCGCGTCGGGGTATTGGTCCGGGAGCGACGACTGGAGGGTACTCATCACCGGTTCTTTCGCGTCGTCCGGACAGTCGACGCTCACCTTGCGATAGGGACGCTCGGTGATGGGGTCGCGGAGGTCGGCCAGCCCACGGTCGGCGACGAGCTGTGTGAGTACCGCCGCGCTCGCGACGCCGTCTATCCAGGGTCCGAAGTCCGTGTGGATGTGTTTCCACGGCTCGGCGGCGAACACGACCGTCCCCGACGAACGAGCGATTCCCTCGTGTAGCGCACCGAGGCGGACCCGCTCGACGTTGCCACCGGCTTCGCGGACGCGCTCGTCGATCCGCGCCGAGGCGTTGGGCGTGGTGACGACGACCGGGTCCTCCTCGCTCGACTCACGGACGTAGTGTTCGGCCAGGATAGCGACGACGGTGTCTTCGTGAACGACCGACCCGTCCGCGGCGACGACGACGATGCGGTCCGCATCGCCGTCGTGTCCGATGCCGAGGTCGGCGTCGGTGCCGGCCACGAACTCGCGGAGGGCCTCGAGACTCGCCGGCGTCGGCTTGCTCTCCCGTGCCGGGAAGGTCCCGTCGACGTTGGCTTCCAGCGCCCGGACGTCCGCGCCGAGTCGCCGGAGCACCTGTGGCGTGGCGAGGCCGGCCATCCCGTTCCCGCAGTCGACGGCTACGGTGAGGCCGGTCGACGTCGCACCGTGGGTTTCGGCGTACGTGGCGACGGCCTCGCGGTAGTTCGAGAGCGGCGAAATCGACCGGGGTGAGGTCCACTCGTCCCACGAAGCGGTGTCTGCCCCACTGGCGACCCGGTCCTCGATCCGTCGTTCGGCGTCGCTGTCGTACTCCGTGCCGTCGACGAACAGTTTGATCCCGTTGTCGTGGGCCGGGTTGTGACTCGCAGTGATCATCACGCCACGTCGACCGCGTGAGGCGAACGCGAGCGTCGGCGTCGGAACCTGTCCCACCCGGAGGACGGTACCACCCGCGCTCTCGACGCCGGCCTCGACAGCCGCCGCGAGTGCGGGACTGGTCTCCCGGCCGTCGTACCCCACGACGCACACGTCGCCGTCGGCCCCGACGGCCTGGCCGACGGTGAGGGCCAGTTCGGGCGTCACCTTCTCGTCGACGGCGCCGCGGATCCCCGCCGTCCCGAACAGTGTCATACGCGATTCGTCGGCAGGGGACTACTTGTGGATGGCGGTCACGGCCGTGCGAGCCCACCGCTCAGGGGGGTTCGAGATATCGACGAGAACGGACGACGGGAGGTCGATCCAGACGAACGGCGGGAGGCTGATCCGGTTACAGGAGTTCGTCGAACTCGTAGCTCTGGATGTCGACGCCATCCTCGGTGACGTCGGCGAGGTAGACGCCGTTGCCGGAGCCGGTGTCGCGCTCGGCGGCGGCGCTGATGGCCGCGGCCGCGACTTCCTTCGCTTCCTCGTTGCTCATGTCATCTTCGTAGAGGCTCTCGAGCGTCCCGTACGCGACGGTGAGGCCGGATCCGGTGACGGTGTAGTCGTCTTCCATGACGCCACCGGCGGGGTCGATGCTGTAGACGTGGTGGCCCTCGTCGTCGACGCCGCCGAGAATCGGATTGATGGCGAAGAACGGACCGCCGCGGGCGAAGTTCCCGGCCAGCGTCGCGAGGGCGCCGATGCTCATGTTCTCACCGCGCCGGGCCTCGTAGAGGTCGACTTCGGCACGGAGCGTCCGGATGAACGACTGGGCGCCGCCGACGCTCCCCACGAGCGTCAGGGCCGCAGTCGGGTGGATCTGTTCGACCTTCTGGACGTTCTTGTTCGAGACGAAGCGACCGCCGAGCGAGGCCCGCTGGTCCGTCGCGACGACGACGCCGTCGGTGGTGGTGATCCCGATGGTCGTCGTCCCCGTCTTGTTGACGGACTCCTCGTCGCGGTCGCTCGCGTCGGGGAGTGAGCCCAGTTCGGGCTCGTATGGGTCCTGCTGGAACCGGTCTCGGTTCAGGGGGTCGTCGGCGAAGTTGGCCCCAGGCTCTGGGTCACGCATTGGACTCTCCTATCACTCCAGTGCTGATAAAAGCATTCGTTCGGGTAGCTGTGGCCGCCATGGGTGACTGCGGGTCGGCTGTGTCGGCACCTAGTTCGGCGTCGCGTGGTCGTATGCCTCTTCGAGTCGGTTGAGGACTCTGTGCAGTGGTAGCGGGACGCCCACCTTCCGGGCGACCAGTGCGACCGGCAACAGGAAGATGCCGAGTAGCACGCTGAGTTGGTACAGTGCGAACACGCCGAGTTGGTACAGTCGGGATTCCATCGCCTTCGCTACCTTCTGGGGGAGTTCCACTACATAAGTGTTTGCAATGGGTCCCCAGAGCTGAATCGGCTGTGAAACGCGGTTAGCGGTCGTTAAACGCGACGTCTACGGTTTGAATGAACTCGTACTGGATCAGATTCCCGGCGCTGGCTCCGAGGCGGTAATACCGGAGTGGGAGTCGCCCGCCATTTCCATAACTTATGGCGAAGGAGACGATGACGTGCGCGGACCTGGATCAAAACAATAGAGTAGACGGACCGTGCACGTAGTGATATGAACTACCTGGTCGCGATGGAAGCAGCCTGGTTGGTCCGTGACGTCGAAGACATCGACGACGCGATCGGTGTCGCCGTGAGCGAAGCGGGCAAGCGGCTCAACCAGTCAGACATGGAGTACGTCGAAGTCGAGGTCGGCGCGACCGGCTGCCCCGCCTGCGGGGAGCCGTTCGATTCCGCCTTCATCGCCGCCGACACGGCGCTCGTCGGACTGGTCCTGGAGATCAAGATCTTCAACGCCGAGTCGACGGAACACGCCCAGCGCATCGCCAAGAGCGAGATCGGCGGGTCGCTGCGGGACGTCCCGCTCAAGGTCGTCGAGACCATCGAGTTCGAGGGCGACGAGGCCGAGGTCGAATCCGACTCCTGAGGCCGACGTGCAGACAGACGCTCGCCTCGGGCGAGCCGTCTGGGCTGCCAGTGCCGATGGCTTTTTGTATTACCTGTAGTTATTACTCTGTATGGATTTGCCGACGCCCGAGGACCTGCGGGAGCGACGGACCGAACTGGAGCTTACGCAGAGCGAACTCGCCGAGCGCGCCGACGTCTCCCAGCCGCTGATAGCACGCATCGAGGGCGGAGACGTCGATCCGCGACTCTCGACGCTCCGTCGCATCGTCAACGCGCTCGAAGAGGCAGAGGGCGGCATTCTGCGCGCTTCTGACCTCATGCACGCCCCGGTCGTCAGCGTCGCTCCCGACGATTCCGTCCACGAGACGAAAGAGCTCATGGACGAGCGCGGGTACTCACAGGTCCCGGTGGTCAGGGACGGGATGCCCCAGGGGCTCATCGGCAACAACGACATCCGCCAGCGGACGGGTGACAACGTCGGCGACCTCCCTGTCGCGGACGTCATGCACGAGTCCATCGCGCTCGTCGAGCCCACCGCGACCATCGACGAAATCGACGCCTACCTCAATCACAACGCCGCAGTGCTGGTCGTCGAGAGCGGTGAGACCGTCGGCATCATCACCGAAGCCGACATCGCTGCCCGTGTTAGTTAGCGATTAACGCGGTAAACGGTGGCCCCTGTATTTATTCGACCGGGTCGTCGACCGATTCGATGACCCCTGAATTGCAGGAACGTGAAGATCCGATCGAACGTCAGCTGCAGGCGGCGCTTCGGGCTTCCGACGACGACGAGGCGCGATACCACCTCCGGGAAGCACTGCAGCTTCGCATTGCGGAAAAGAGTGACGCGACCACTGGCGAGTGACGAGCCCCCGGGCGTCAGTGCAGCTCTAGTCCCCGAACACTGACGGTCCCGTTCCCGTCGGTGACCCGACCGATTCTCCTGCCGTCGTCTGTCGCCTCGACGACCGCATCGGCTGCCGCCTCCGGGAGCGCCGCGACGAATCCGGTCCCCATGTTGAACGTCCGGTGCATCTCTTCGTCACTGACGTCGCCTTCCGACTGAACGAACTCGAAGACGGGCTGGACGTCGAACGGGTCGTCGATTTCGTACCGGAACTCGCCCATCCGCATCAGGTTCGTCCAGCCGCCGCCCGTGACGTGGGCCGCGGCGTTCGCGTCGTGTTCACGGAGCGGGTCCAGGACTTCTGCGTAGATGCGCGTCGGCGTCAGGAGTGCCTCGGCGATTGTCTGGCTCTCGTCGTGGGGGAAGGGGTCGCCGTACTCGTGATTCCGTGTCGCCGCCTCCCTGGCGAGGGTGAGCCCGTTCGAGTGAACGCCCGAGGACGGCCAGCCGACGAGGACGTCGCCCACCTCAGCCTCGCCGGGGAAGACGGCGTCCTTGGGTGCGAGTCCCGCACACGTACCCGCGATGTCGAGCCCCTTGATCACGTCCGGCATGACGGCCGTCTCGCCGCCGACCAGCGCGACGCCCGCACGTTTCGCGCCCTCCCGGAGTCCGGCTCCTATCTGCTCGGCCTCGTCGTCGTCTGGCTCCTCCACGGCGAGGTAGTCGACGAAGGCGACCGGTTCGACGCCGGCTGCGATCAGGTCGTTGACGTTCATCGCCATGCAGTCGATGCCGATGGTCGAGTAGTCGTCGACGGCTTCGGCGACGAGGAGTTTCGTGCCCACGCCGTCCGTCGCGAGCGCGAGGTACTGTTCGCCGATGTCGACGAGGCCGGCGTAGTCGCCCTCGAACTCGCCCGCGGCGCCGATCAGTGCGGCCGTCGCCGCCTCGCTGGCGTCGATGTCGACGCCAGTCTCGGCGTACGTGAGCCCCTCTGCAGCGTCGTCCGCGTCCTCTTCGGTCATGTCCGTGAGGGTGCGCGGCGCGGGCAAAAGGGCTCCGTTTCGTCAGAAGTACTCCGAGAGTTCGACGGGCCGTTGCGGGAAGGCCCGGTCGAGTGTGCCCTCGAGGTCGTCGTCGTGAATTACCAGATCACCGGCCCGCCGTGCGCGCTCGACAGTTCCGTAGCCGACGACTAACTGGGAGAGGGTGCCGACGGACACCGACACGTCCACCGATTCGTACCCGTCTTCGGACCGCTCGCAAGACGCCTCGCCGTCCTCGATGGCGACGTGGAAGGTGGCGTCGTTCCAGTCGACCAGCCCGTCTTCGACGTCGAGGACGAACTCGGTGGCGACGTCGTCGGGATACGGGATGGCTTCGAGCGCAGTCGGCACGTCGGCGGCGCGGACCATCGCCCCGTGGTCCAGTTCGCAGGTGACGGCCTCTGGCGCGGCGACCCGGTCCAGTAGCTCGCCGGGCGCGTGGCTGGGGTCGCCGGGCAGTTCGACGGTCTCGACCTGCGAATCGTGCGTGAAGAGGAGCCAGCAGACGTGGCGGAACGCCCGGTCGTCGACCGCGGCGACGTCGTGAACGGTGAGCGTCCGGTCGTCTTCGCCACCAGCGACGGTGTACACGACGTAACTCTCGACGGTACCGTCGCGTTCCCACGCGTAGACGTGGCGTCTGGCCCCGGACTGTTCGAACACGCGGTGGCGCCACCAGTGCTCGGTCCGGCGGAGCGTCAACGACGTCTCCTCGCCGTCGGCCTGGTTCACCCGACGGAGGCGTTCCCAGTCGTCCGGGGACGGGCGGAAGAACCGCCCCGCCTCGTTCGCGGCGATCGGTTCCAGGGCGGCAGGGGGAAACCGGTACGTCGCGTGTTTGCCGGCACTGGCCCAGCCAGTACTGGCGTAGAAGTCGTGGTCGAACGGCCACAGGACGACGAGCGGGATATCCCGGTCGGCGAACTCGCGGAGGGACTGCCGAAGCAACGTCGCCGCCCGTCCGTCCCGTCTGTACTCGGGCGGCGTCGCGACAGCCCTGAGTCCGCCGAGCGATAGCCACTCGCCTCGGCACCGCGCCTCGAACTCGAGCAGCCGACAGATGGCGGTCAGTTCGTCGTCTTCGAACAGCGCCCGGGGCTCACCGAACTGCTTGGACGGGTCTGTTACCCGGTCGGTCTCCTCGGGCTGGTCCTCGGGGGAGAACGCGTAGTGTGCGACGTTTTCGAACGCCTGGAGACGGGATTCCGGGACGGGACGGTACTCCATACCACGTGTGGGGAGAGCGCGATCAAAAAGCTTCTCGCTCGTCGACGGCGCTCAGAAGACAGATAGCACGACGAGCGCGGCGAGGGCGAAACTCGGGAGCGCCACCAGGGCGTAGGCTCCCTTGCTCCAGTCCAGCACCGTCTTGCCGTCGAGCGGGCCGAACGGGATCATGTTGAACCCCGCCAGGAGGAAGTTGATCAACAGTCCGAACCAGGCGATCTCGGTGAGTATCCCCGGCGGCGCGACGAGCCACGCGCCGACGAACACGGCGCCGAAGCCGAGGTTCGTCACCGGGCCGGCGACGGCGATGAGGCCGTGTTCTCTGGGCGTAATCTGCCCACGGTGGTGGACCGCGCCGGGCGCGGCGAAGAGAAAGCCCATGAACGCGCCGACGACGGCGACGAACAGCATGCTGTAATCGGCCCGGAACTCGGCGACCTGGCCGAACTGGACGGCGACGACCTTGTGGGCGAGTTCGTGGAAGAGGAAGCCGACGCCGACGGTGACCATCGAGACGGCGAACGTCGAGCCGAGTTCCCCGGCGACGCTGGCCACGTTGCCCCGGAGCGCGCTCTGGATCCCGGCCCGTTCGAGTAACACGGTGAAGGCGACGCCGAGCGTGACCCACGCGATCCCGAGATCCCGGAGTTCGCGCGCGCTGAAGTTCATCCACTCACCGCGGACCAGATGACGTCGGCGCCGGTCCGGGCGCCCTCGACGAGCAGTCCGCCCATCGCCTCGACGCCCCCGATGGGCGCCGACAGCCACGGGAGGATGGCCGGGAAGACGATCAGACTCGCGATCATGCTCCCGACGTTCGTCAGCGCGACGACCATGATGAGCCGAAAGAGAGGCACCTCGCGCATCTGGGCGACCAGTTCCAGGATGGGCAACTCCTGGTCGTCGAGAATCTCGTTGAGCGTCGCGATGTCGGCGACGCTGACGTCCTGGTACCTGAGTTCGACGTAGCCGGCGAACCAGCCAGGTGCCAGTAGTGGATTGACGCTCGTCATCCAGGCGATGCCGCCGCCGACGGCGGCGCTCGTCCAGCGGGCGCCCGCGACGAGCGCCAGCCCGCCCGCGCACACGGCGTTCACCACGAACCACGCGGCGAACAATTCGAGCAGCCACTGCTGGCTCGCGCCGCCGAGCGCGAGCAGGACGAAGAAGGCCAGGAACGCGAGCGTGATGGCGTAGCCGACGACCTTGTAGATCGAGAATCGACCGCTCTCCTCCTGTCCGACGAGCGAGTCCATCGGCGGCAGCGAGGCCGGGTCGGCGAGGTATCGTTCGATGCCCTCCTGGTGGCCCGCGCCGACGACGGCGACGACGTCGTAGCCCGCTTCACGAAGCGCGACGAGTCGGTGAGCGATGTAGGCGTCGCGCTCGTCGATGAGCGCCTCGGCGCCGCCCGGCGAGAACCGGCGGAACTCCTCCATCATCGCGGTGACGACGTCGCCGTCGGTCAGGTCCGACATGTCGAACTCCTCCAGATCCTCGTCGCCGCCCAGCGACGTCAGCAGGACGGCGATGGGGATCCCCACGACCAGGCCGATCCCGAGCGCGACGATCAGGAAGTCCGCGGCGGCGATCGCGAACCCCCCCAGTAAGGGGATCGCCGGAAGCGTTCCACCCGCCCACGCGCCGGCGGGGAGGAGAACGGGACCGACGATGGATTCGGCGGCGACACCGACCACCAGCCCGATCGCCATCCCGAGCCCGGACCCGACGACTCGCGGGTCGTCGAATTCGGCGAGTAGACTCCCCACGAGGACGAGTTTCTCCTTGAGCGTCAGTCGTGCCCAGAACCGTTGCACGGTGGTCTGGATCTCCCTGTCGACGAGGGCGACGCCGAGGCCGAGTCGTTCGGCGGTCTCGACGCCGGCAAGCATGTCCGCCCCGGGGGAGATGTCGAAGCGGTCGCCGAGTCGCGTCTGGACGTACGAGAGCATCCAGTAGGCGAGAAACTGGAAGACGGTGTTTCCCCGCAGCATGTCGCTGGCGTCCAGGTCCTCCGGCGCCTCGCCTTTCATCTGCTTGTACCGACCCTCGTCGAGTTCGACGGCGACGACGTCGGGCCGGCGGGATTCGATCGTCTCTTCGACTTCGTCGACGCTGTCCTGGGAGACGTGGGCCGTGCCCACGACCGTGACGCTACCCTCTTCCCCACCCTGGGGCGGCAGGTCCCGGCCGGACTCGGCGGGTTCGGTCATCACCCTCGCTACTCATTCACCCCTGTTATCGTTGTCGGGACGGGGAGCGCCGGGACGACGAGGGGGCGGTGTGCGTGCTCGCGGACTGTATGTCAGTAATAACAATCCGAAAACACGTATTTCACCGGCCGGAGCGAACGCGTTCGGTGCCACACTGGACGATAACGTTGGGGTTATCTGGTTTCTATCGTCTCAGATAACGTGATATATACGGAGATCTTATACCTAGCTGGTTACCATGTACGATCTAACTGGATTCCAGCGTGATCTGTTGTACGTCATCGCGGGCCTCGAAGAACCCCACGGACTCGCTATCAAGGAAGAACTCGAAGACTACTACGAGAGCGAGGTCAATCACGGTCGTCTCTACCCCAACCTGGACACACTCGTCGAGAAGGGGATGGTCGAGAAGGGCCAGCGCGATCGCCGGACGAACTTCTACACGCTCACCAGCCGTGGTCGGCGTGAGCTGTCGGCACGACAGGACTGGGAAGCCCAGTACGTCACCGCCTGATCGCTGTTTCGCCCGGCGCCGGCAGGCGATTCTGTCTTCCTCTTTCGCGGTCGATACACTCTTTCGTTCCCGTCGGAAACTCGTGGCCATGCCCGACCTGATGGACACGTACATCGAGAACCGCTGGCTGGTCCAGCCGAACCACGCGAACAACCTCCAGACGACTCACGGTGGCAACGTCCTCAAGTGGATGGACGAACTCGGTGCGCTCTCGGCGATGCGTTTCTCCGGCGAGAACTGCGTCACCGCCCGGATGGACCAGGTGAACTTCAAGCGGCCGATCCCGGTCGGTGACGTGGCACTGATCCGGGCGTACGTCTTCGAGGCCGGGCGGACGAGTGTCCAGGTTCGCCTGGAGGCGTTTCGAGAGGATCCGCGAACGGGCGACCGCGTCCCGACGACCGAATCCTACTCCGTCTACGTCGCCGTCGACGACGACGGCGAACCGACGTCCGTCCCCGAGTTGACCGTCGACTCCGAGCGGGGTTGCGAACTCCACGAGCAGGCGGTCGCCGAGAACGCCGAGCGCTGAGTAGTCACTGCCGACCCGATTCGTCGTTCTCGAACCGTGCTAACGGGTACCCTTTTCCCGACACCGACCATCTCTCCGGACATGACTCTCGACGTTGACGCGCCGGAGCCCCCAGCGCTCGACCCCGCCCAGGACGCGGCGGACTACGACGACGCCGACCCTGGCGGGAGCGAGTACCGACGCGAGGAACTCGAATCGTTTCTCGAAGACGGCGCGTGGGAACAGGCGTTCGAGAAGTGGGCCGACGACACGGACCTGTCGGAGACGGCGTTCGACGTCGTGGTCGACCTGGAACTGATCGGCGAGTTCGACTTCTTCTGGGACGCCTTCGCCACCCGCGTCGGCTATCACGCCCCCGGCCTCCCGGAGAACTGGCGCGAGCGAGAGATCCACCCGGACCTCGACTCCTGGGACACGGTTTCGGGCATCAACGCCGCCATGGCGGAACTCGGCGGCGTCGTGAGCGAGGTGCTCGAAGAGGAGTACGTCGACTGGGAGAGCGAGTACGACGGTCCCGACGACCTCCCGCAGTTCGAGTGAGCAGACTCCGGACCGGCACGCTGATTAGCCCCTGGAAAGATCCGTGTAGGTATGAACGAAGTGGTCCCACCGACCGAGCGGACCTGCGAACGATGCGGGCGACGGGACGTCTGGGACGAGGACGTCTCCACCTGGCGTATCGATTCCGAGGACGGCGAGAAGCTCATCGGTGACCCGTACTGTCTCCACGAGTGGGACATCAACGGGAACTACAACCCGCTCGCCGAGTGACTCCATCGCGGCACTCTCGAGACGATCGTCGCTGAAACTGCGGTACTATCTGGATTACCTCGACCTCTTTTCTGCGGGGCCATCTATACTCCGCCTATGCCGACAGCCCTGGTCGCGGTTCCGCTCTCGGAGAGCGAACCGCTCGCACGAGCGCTCGTCGAGAAGCGTCTGGCCGCGAGCGTCAACAGCGTCAACTGCACGTCGACGTACCGCTGGGACGGTGCGGTACAGTTCGCAGACGAGGCGATACTCGTGGTCAAGACGACTGCCGACCGCTACGACGACGTCGTCGAACTGGTGGAACGGCGCCACCCCTACGAGGTGGTCCCGATCGAACGGTTCGACGAATCGGACGCCACTCCCGACTTCGTCGAGTGGCGTCGAGAGAGCGTCGCCGAGAAGTAGTTAGCGGCGTCGGCCGGTGGCGAGGGTAGCCACCGCCTCGTGTAACAGAACTAGTCCCTGGGGACGGCGACCAGCGATCCGGTCGTGTTGCCGTCCGTGCCGCTCTCGGTCGTCTCGTCACCGGTCGTGTCGGTGGTCGAATCGCCGTCGGAGCCGTCCGTCTCGTTCCCGGCCGTCACGTTCTCCGAGCCGTCGGACTCGTTGCCCTGCTCGTTGGGGTTGAACAGTTCTGACCGTTCCATGTCGACAGTCGACACCGAGTCGTCCTTCCCGATGACCTGGCCCTCGGTGACGTCGGTCGTTCCGCTCCAGGAGTAGACGGTTCCGTTGTCGGCCTGCGTCGCCGTCTGGAACTGGTAGCTGGAGTTCGCCCGGACGCTCACGTTGGTGTGTCCCTCGTCGGGACCCCACTCGTCGTAGCCGGTCGTGGAGTAGGGAACGGTCATCGTGAATTCGCCGTTCTCGTCGGTCTCGGCGACCTGGTGGTAGGTGAACGTCTCGTCGGACCCGGGCATCTGCATCTCGACCTGTCCGCGGACGGTCGTGTCCGCGGGGCCGGTCCCCTCGATGGTCGCGCCGGGGACGCGCTCGAAGACCTTCGTCCAGCGCGGCTCGGTCGGCTGGAGGAAGTCAGCAGCGCCCTGGCTGAGGCAGGCGTACGAGCCGTCTCCCTGGGGAAGTGCCACGTCGCTATTGCAGTCCGCCCGGTTCTGGACCTCTGTCACGGCGCCCTGGTTGCCGAACAGTGCCAGTGCGGTCGACAGCAACCCGCGGTTGTAGTTGTTGCTCGTGGTCGCGGACCGTTCGCTGGCACCGACGAGGCGGTAGTGTTCCATCGCTTCGACCCGCTGGCTCGGCTTGCCGCCGATGCCACCGATCTGGGCCGTGCTGTCGTTCGCGACGTAGGCCCGCGCGTCTGCCATCGAATCGAACTGGCGGATGGTGGACGAGTTCGGTTCCTGCGGCGGAACGGCGTTGACGGTCGCGCCGTTCTGTACCTGTGTGGGACTCCAGTCGATGACGTACGGTTCGGGCTCCACGGCGCTCCCGTGGTGCTGGTAGAGCCGAACGGCCGTCGTGTTGTAGAACTCCTGAGACTGCAGGCGGAAGTACGCGCCGTTCTGGAGGTTGTAGTAGATCCGTTGCGTGTAATCGCTCAGGGTGACGTCGCCCTCGTCGTAGAACTGTGTGGGTGCGAAGAACTTCCCGCGGTAGTTGGAGTACGTGTCGACCATCTTGTAGTCGATAACGACGTAGCGGGTCTTCGCGTCGTCCTCGTCCATCTCGTCGAGAACGTCGTTGGCCTGCGTCTCGTTCGGCGCGACCAGGAAGTTAGCCGCGGTGGTCGCTCCCTGCTGGAACGGGTTGGCGTTCGGAATCCGCTCACCGATGGTCGTGATCCAGTGCCCGTAGTCCCACCAGGAGAGGACGCCGTACTCGCCCCGCGCGTAATCGTAGTCGTCCGTTTTCGAGTAGGTGCCGTAGTAGTCCAGATTACTGTCGCTCCCGTTGAATGCGCCCTCCTCGGGCGTGTTCTCTTCCATCCAGCCGAGACCTTCACTCCACGCCCGGATGTCGCCGTCGGGGTGGTTGAAACCCTGGTCGGGCGACCCTGCGGCGACCGCCGTCGGCGCGATGGGGACGAGGATAACGAGGAGAATGGCGACGATAGTCAGGGCCTGGTACGCCTCGATGTTCGTCACGTCGCCGTCCAGTTCGAGGTCGATCCAGCCGACGACGATGCTCACCGCGTACCCCGTCAACACCGCGACCGGGAACACGAGGTAGTACTGGAAACGGGCCTGGGTGAACGTCGTCGCGGTCATGAGGGCGAGCCAGACGACCACGAGCAATTGTTCGGCCGGAATGTGGTCGTCCCAGACGTGGCGGGCAAGAACGACGAGACCGCCAAGGAAACCCAGGAACAGGGCGAACCCGTAGGCGTCGAACAGTTGCTGGATACCGTAGCCGAGGCCCTGTCGTTCCCAGTTGACCAGTGGCTGCACCTCACCGACGGTGCCACCGGCCTCGCTCGTCGTGAAGCCGAGCCCGAAGATCCGCAGGAGTTGATTGACGAAGTAATCGAAGACGCCTGGGAGGACGAGCCACGTAAGGAGGACGAGGCCGCCGACGATGCCGCCGACGCTCACCGGGTAGAGCGTCCTGTCGAGGTCGCGGTCTTCCCACTCGCGAGCCAGCCACGCCATGAATACGCAACCGCCAGCCACGGCGAACGCGAGGAGTGGATGCAGGATCGAGTGATCGGTCGCTGTCAGCGTGGCGGTCTGCGTCGACGGGAGTATCGTGACGCCCGTGACGGCCAGCATCACCGCACCGGCGAATGCGGTGTGTTCCGGACTCTCGCCGCGGAGCACTTCGAGGCACATCTGGACGAGCAGGAAGACGCCCACGATCCCGATGAGGAGGACACCGAAGGGCCAGACCCAGAGGTAGAGCGTGATCGCGAACCCGGCGAGTGCGCTCCAGAGGAGCGTGGGCCGGAGCGTGTCGAAGTCACGTTCGACGACTTGCTCGTAGATCGGTTTCTCGCGGTGGGCGGCCGTGATGGCGACCATCACAGCCAGGATGCCGAGCGTCTGGAACAGCGCCTCGGCGACGTGGTGGTCGGCGAATCCGACTCGACTCCGGTTGAAGAAGGAACCGACGGAGAAGGCGAGGACGGTGACGGCGGTGATGCCACCGAGCCGACCGCCGAGACGCCGACCGATGACGTACGTCGGGATGCCGGCCGCCGCCGCGAAGAACGCCGGGGCGACGAGGACGGTCATGGCGACCGTCTGGTCGCTCGGAGAACCGAGCCCCACGACGAGTGCGGCGGTGGCGATTATCTGGTCGAACAGCGTCCCGAACTGACCCGACGCGTTGCCGTACGGGAAGTAGGTCCACGGGTCGAACGGCATCGTCGCCGGCCAGTTCCGCACCGTGTAGGAGACCGAGCGATAGTGATACCAGGCGTCGTTCCCGTGAAACAGTACCTCACCGTCGACGACGAAGTTAGAGACGCTCCGAAGCCGATTCCACAGCATGAACGCGAGCAACAGTGCGACGACCGGGATGTGGTAGTTGGCTGTAACCCAGTCGGCGGCTGACTCGAGTTCGGGGTTCTCTTCGAGGCGGCCCCGCCATTGACTCATTGGACGGAAGGAGTCACATCGTCTCCATAAGCCTTGTCATATAACCGGGATCCGACGTCGAACGCTTATATGCGAACGGCCCACCACACCGACCGAATTTCCGGGCCAGGGGTGCGAACGCGGCCGGCGGATCGGCGGATGAAAACGCCTTTCTCGCATCGCTGTCACCGGAGTGATATGCGCGTCTCGGTCGTCCTCTGTACGCACACGCTCGATCGATACAGCGACTTCTCGGAAGCGGCCCGGAGTGTGCTCGACCAGACGTACGACGACGTGGAACTGGTCCTCGTCTCCGACGGCGACGAAGCCGTCTACGACCGGTTCCAGAAAGATTTCGGTGACCGGGACGACGTCGTTCTCCACTGCAACGAGGAGAACGTCGGCCTGCTGCAGAGCCGGAACAACGGTGCCAAGGTCGCCACGGGCGACGTCGTCGCGTTCGTGGACGACGACGCCGTCGCCGACGAACGATGGGTCGAGGAACTTGTAGACGTCTACGAGGCCCGGGACGTCCGAGCGGTCGGCGGACGTATGACACCCGCCTGGATTGCCGGGAAGCCAGCGTTCCTGCCCGAGGAGTTCTACTGGCTCGTCGGCGTGACACAGCGCGGGTTCGGGCCCGCCGACGGCGACGAGGACACGCCGGGCGAGGTGCGCAACACCTTCGGGTCGAACATCTCCTTCGACCGCGAGACGTTCCTGGATCTCGGCGGGTTCGAGGACGACATCGGGGGGCGCAAGGGCGACGCCAACTTGCAAGGCGGCGAGACCGAACTCGCGGCCCGGCTCGACGCCCAGTACGGTTATCGCGTCTACTACAATCCAGACGCGAAGGTCGCCCACAAGGTGTTCGACTACCGCACCGACCCTGTCTGGCTTCTGGACAGGGCGTTCTGGCAGGGCTACTCCAAGCGAGGGATGGAGGTGTTCGTCCCCGGGTCGACGGGTGAGGAGTCGGAATTTCTCGGTCAGCTACTCACCGAGTTCGTTCCGTCGCGTATCAGCGACCTCGTTTCAGGACCATCGCTCGAGAAGGCCCTCCAGCTCGTCATGCTCTTCGTTTTCACGGGCGCCGTCGGGCTCGGGTACCTCTACGGCGTGGTGAAGTGGCAGTGACCGCCCGGCCACCCCAGATGTCGATACCCTTATGCCGCTCTCGTGGTTCGAATCGGCCATGATTGGCGCGTCGGCGGACGGGTCTGAATCGGCCGCTTTCGACGACGCGATCTCGGATCTTGACGTCGCTCTCGCCCACTGGCACGTCAACGCCTGGGGTGGTGCCGAGTACCTCGTGACGAAACTCGCGGAGGTTCTCGACGTCGACCGGATTTACACGACTGGGACGCCATCTCCCGACGACCCGAACCCGTACGGCGACGTCGAGTTCTACGACGTGACCCAGGACCTCTCACCGGCGCCCCTGCGTCGATTCCAGACCCGGTTCGGCCGCGTGTTCGAGTACGCACTCTGGGAGGACGTCGACTGGCGCGAGTACGGCTATCCCGACGTCCTCGTCACATCGGGGGCGACGACGCGGGCTGTCATCACGCCGGACGACACCCTGCACGTCAACTACTGTCACTCGCCGCCGCGGTGGTTCTACGACCTCTATCACGACCGGAAAGGCTCTCTTTCGGGGATGCTCGCCCGGCCAATCGTCCGGTATCTCCGCATGCGCGACATGACTGTCGACCCACGCGTCGACCGCTACTTCGTCAACAGTCCCATCATCGCCCGACGATTGAAGAAGTTCTTCAAACGCGACGGGGAGGTTCTCTATCCGCCGCTCGACCTCGATACGTATCACAATGACGGCGACGAGGGATTCTATCTCCACCTCGGCCGGCTCGACGAGGAGAAAGGCATCGAGGCGGTCGTGGAGGCGTTCGCCGCCGGGACGGACCGGAAACTCGTCCTCTGTGGCGGCGAGGGTGACGCCGACGACGACGTCCGTGCCCTGATAGACCGCGCCGCGAACATCGACTATCGTGGGTTCGTCTCCCAGGAGGAGAAGCATCGTCTCCTGGCCACCTGTCGCGCCGTCGTCTTCAACGGTCGCAACGAGGATTTCGGCATCGTCCCCATCGAGGCGAACGCGAGCGGTAAGCCGGTGCTGGCCCGAAACGAGGGCTTTCCCGGCCTCTTCGTCGAGGACGGCGAGAACGGGCTTCTCCACGACGGGACTCCGCGTGGGATCGTGGATGCAGTCGACAGGCTCGAACGGGACGGCGTCTCCGGAGATCGCCGGTCGATGGTCGAAAACTTCTCAATCGAAGCGTTCGAGAATCAGCTCACTGAGACGCTGGTCGAGCGATACGAGTCGTTCGAGACGGCGATCGAGACCAGCGACGACTTACGACGAACTCGTTGATACATGACCGACACTATCGTACTCGGCCTCGACGGCGCCAACTGGGCTCTACTGGAGCCCTGGATCGAAGACGGACGGCTTCCGAACATCGCTTCGCTCCGCGAATCGGGTGTCTGGACCGACATGGAGAGCTGTCTCCCCCCGGTAACGTGCCCCAATTGGCGCTGCTACTCTACCGGAAAGAACCCCGGCAAACTGAGCGTTTTCTGGTGGGAGAAGATCGATACCGATGCACGGACGCTCACGACGCCGAACTCGCGTTCTTTCAAGAGCGCGAACTACTGGGACTATCTCAACGACGAAGGGCTGACTGCGGGTATCGTGAACCTCCCGATGTCGTACCCGCCGTTCGACGTCGACGAGTACATGGTGGCCGGCGGCCCCGGAAGCGAACAGGAATCCTATACGTACCCACCGGAGTTGGCCGACCAACTCGACGGTGACGGCTACCGCTTGCACCCCGATACCCCCGTCGCGTCGAAGGAGGACCGGGCGGCGGCCGACGCGATGGTCGACCTCATTGACCAGCGCCTGGCGACGTTCAGGCAACTGCTCGACGACGGCGACGTCGACGTCGCGCACCTGACCGTCTTTTACGTCAACGTCCTCCAGCATTTCTTCTGGCGTGGCGAACCGACCCGCAGCGCCTGGGAGGTCATCGACGAGCACATCGGTGCGATCCGCGAAGACTACCCAGACGCGACGCTGATGCTGATGTCGGATCATGGCTGTAAAGACGTCGACACCGTCTTTTACATCAACAGCTGGCTCGAAGAAGAGGGGTATCTGGTGACGGAGACCGATGCGGCGGACGCCCTCACCGGCGTGGGAATCAACAAGAAGGAGATTTCCAAGCTGGCTCACAAACTCGGTGTGCACGATCTCGTTACGAGCCTGGCTCCGGAGTGGCTGACGTCGTCTATCCCCGAAGACGAGGAGGGGTTCAAACGCGAACAGAAACTCGAGAAGGTCGACTGGGACCGCTCACGTGCCATCGCCAGCGGCCAGGGACTCGTCTACCTCATCGACGACGACCCGGCGACGCGAGACGAACTCGTGGCCGACCTCGAATCACTGACCAACCCGAGCGGCGCCCCCATAGCGAGGGAAGTCTTCACCAGCGAAGAGGCTTACAGCGGCGACTACGTCAGTGATGCACCTGACATCGTCTTCGATCAGCGGCCCGGGGTGCACACCAGCGGCGCGATCGGGTCCAATCCAGTCTTCGATGACGTCGGTCACTGGGAAGCGGAGAACATCAGGACTGGTCTTTACCTGGCCGACGGCCCCGACGTCGACGCGGATTCGCTGCCGGAGACCATCTCGATAACCGACGTCGCCCCCACAGTGCTCACCAGCGTCGACTGCGCTGTCCCCAGTGACGTCGATGGGGAGCCCCTCGATCTGTTCAGCGATGCGGCGGTTCGGGAACGGGAACCCATTCCGTTCGACGGCCTCGAGTCCTCGTCGGGTGAAGAGGTGCAGGAACGTCTCGAAGACCTCGGCTACCTCGAATGACTGTCTGCATCACGGGCGACGTCCACCACATGTCCATGGAGACCCGCGACCAGGCGTACATGGACGGAACCGAGGTCGAAGCAGCCGTGGAATACGCTCGAATCGCGGGTAAATACGATGTGCCAGTCACGCTGTTTCTCACCGGTAAGAGCGTCATAGAGGAACCTGAAAAGGTCCGTACACTCGTCGCCATGGACAACGTCGAACTCGGCGGTCACGACTACTGGGCGTTCACAACGCCCGTTCACGCAGCCTGGCGGGCGCTAGGTAAGGTCACGAGGAATCGGATAGGCTCGTGGAACGGACCACGCCCCTTCCAGGCTCACGAGATTCGGAAGACTGTGGCGGCGTTCGGCGATCTCGGTGTCACCGTTCGGTCCTGGCGCGATCACGCCTACCGTCACGACCGCCACACTGCGGACCTCCTCTCACAGTACGACATCACCCACTTCTCCGACACCGTCGAACCTGACGGGACAGTCCACAAGGAAAACGGGCTTACGGTCGTCCCCGTTAACACGCCACCTGATCACGAGCATGTTTATCATTCGTTCCGGACGCGCGACTTCGTTGCTAACGACGACTTCGAGGGGCCATTCGGGGCTGAGTCTCGGGACGTGGAGGACTGGGCCGAATGGGTCCTTGACCACGTTGCCGACCACCGATGTGCGGGCAAGACCGCGACCGTGCTCGCCCACCCGGCCTGTATGCAGCTCGCGGATGGGTTCACGGCATTCGAAGACCTGTGTGCTGCCATCGATGGCGGTCGTTTTCTCTCGGCCGTCGAGGGCTGACCGCTGAAGTGACTCGAAATGTTTTATCATCCATGCGAATGAGCAAGCTCCAATGAAGACGTTACTGCTGACCGTCGACGCACTTCGGGCCGACCACCTCGGTCAGTACGGCTACGAGCGAGATACCATGCCGGTGCTTGACGATCTCGTTGAGGACGGAACTCGTTTCACGTCGGCATTCGCAAACGGGACGTACACTCGCATCTCGGTTCCTTCGTTCCAGACATCGCAATATCTCGCGTACGAGAACTTAGAGGCGATGCCAAAGATCGCACCGATCCTGGAAGATGGCGGCATCGAGACCGCGGTGATTGGGACTCAGACTGGCATCGGACTCGTACATGGGGGATTCGGGTATGGGGAAACCATTGATCTCGGTCGTGACGATAACTTCGTCGAGGCTAACGCCGACAGACCGCTTGGGGAGTTAGTCGCCTACCGGGTGAACAAGGTCGCCACCCGAATCAGTCAAGGGCTCCAGCACCGGGGAGCCGACCGTCTCTACGACCTCCTGAAAAAACCGTATCGGAAATTCTATCCGGAGACGCCCTTCGAGCACAGCGGCTATACCAGTGCCAAGCGCGTCACCGACCGGGTAATCGACTGGTTCGAGGATACCGAGCGCGAGGACAGTTTCCTGTGGGTCCATTACATGGAAGCCCACCGTCCCTATGGCGTCCACGATGAAGACCCAGCTTACCTCGAAGGCACAGTTGATCGGGAACGTCTCTACGATCTGATGAAGACTGCGGGCACGGATCCCGACCAGGTCTCTGAATCCGACCGGCAACTCATGATAGACCTCTACGACTCGGACGTTCGTTACTGCTCGCGCCACATCTCTCGGCTCTTTGATTACCTTCGCGAGAAGGGCCACTGGGACGAGACGAACATCGTCTTTTCAAGTGATCACGGTGAGGAGCTCTACGAACACGGGAAGTTCTTTCATCGAAACTACCCGTACGATGAGCTCCTCCACGTGCCGCTGATTATAAAACGAGCTGAAGACTCTGAGGGCGGGGACGTGGTCGCCGGTCAGCGCCAACTGCTCGACCTCGCACCGACAATCTGTGCGTTCCACGGCCTCGATCCGGATGATTTCAGGTTCCTCGGGACCCCCTTGTTCGAGGGCGACTCACGAGAAGTAATTGCGCTCGGCCAACCAAACGATCAGGATGCAGCCGTAGCGGTCCGGTATGACGGCTGGAAGTACATCGACACCGGTGACGACGAGTTGCTTTTCGAACTCTCAACTGACCCAGACGAGACCGAAAACGTCGTCGCCGACAACCCGGATGTGGCGGCCCGCCTCTCGCGCTGTATCCCTGACTCCATTTTCGAACGCGACGTGGAAGACCCCCGGGTACCGGAGGACGAAGTCGACCGCGAGCATCTGGAGGCTCTGGGGTACATGGAACTGCGCGAGGAAGACTGATTATCGATGGACTCGGGATCTCACTTAATGTAGCCGAGCGCTTCGAGTTGCTCGCCGAGGTCGTCGGGTTCGACCGCATCTTCGATACTGTAGTGCTCGTAGGCGTCCAGCGCGTAGTGGTCGCCGACACGGCCTAGCATGTCTTCGAGGACTGACGGCTCAGCAGCCGCGCGGTTCTTCCGCTCGTACTGATCGTCGGGGATATAGAATAGTTCGTCGGCGTCGTTTTCCTGAACCGAGGTGACGAGCTTCCACTCGTCGGTCCGACAGGCCGTGATCCGGTTGCTAAGGTCAATATCACGCCAGCCACCGGAGGCGATCTGGCTGAAGACTGTCCGATCGTCCGGCATCGGTCTTTCACCCCGAAGTATCGGGTCGAGCGAAACCCCGTGGAAGGTGTCCGGAATCGCTGATTCTTCACAGGTGGCGTCCAGCAACGTTGGCGCGATGTCGATGGTCGAAGTTACGCCTTCGGGGAACGAGATGTCCTCATTACCTCGCCTGACGATCAGTGGGACGCGGACGAGCTCATCGTAGGGTCGGCCGCCGTGGGCCAGTTCACCGTGTTCACCGAACGCTTCTCCGTGATCGCCGACGAGCATCGCAACTGAGTCTTGCCAGTATCCCCGTTCCCGCAGGCCGTCGATTAAGCGACCGATCTGGTCGTCCACCACCCGCACGGACGCGTCGTAGAGATCGGAAACGACCGAAACCTCTTGCTCTGTCACCTGGTCCTCTTTCGTGTTGACCTTATCGTTGATTCGCCACAATTCGCCGTCCGAAACCTGTTCGTCGAGGAACTGATCGCGGTAGGATTTTGGAGGAACGTACGGCGAGTGCGGTTCCATAAAGTGGATCCACAGGAACAGCGGCTTTTCATCCGAGAGGGCGTCCAGGTACTGGAAGGTTCGGTCGACAGCCGCACTGGCCGAGTCGTGCGGTGCGGTGCGCGATCCGATCTGCCGGTAGAGCGACTCGACCAGACGATATGCCAAACTGTCCTGGTCGAGTGTCTCATAGACTTTTTCTTTCGCTCTCTCCAGGTAATCGTCCGTTCGCGAGGGGCCAGTCCCGTCGTCCTCGTCCCAGAGGCACATTTCCGGGTCGGAAACGACGGTCTGCTCACTATCGTAGTACAGGTCCCACCCCCGATCCCACCCGAACTGAGAGTGCAGTTGCGTATTCGTGTTGATGCCAAGGGTCCGAAAACCACGATCTCGAAAAACCTCTGCAATCATGTGGCGGTCTCCCGTCAACTGAGCGTACCCGCCGTACATCAGCGGGTACGACGAACAGAGGATCCCCGGGAAACTCGTCCGGGTGTTCGGTCCAGTCGTGATGGCCTGGTCACAGAACGCGCCCTCTTCTGCAAGGGCGTCCATGGTGGGAGAGACCGGGCGGTCGTATCCAGCGACCGAGAGGCAGTCGTATCGCAAACAATCGACGGTTATCAGGATAGCATTCCGTGGCATCGGGAGTCGATACGCTTCATCAACTCTCAAAAGGATAGTAAAATTTTGGATTTCCCAGGGAAGTCTGGAACGAACGACGAACCGCCACAAATTCGAAGGCAAATACTAATGTACGCTGTATCGGAATATCGACGCAAATGCCCGTATCTAACGTTGTCCTCGTTACCATTGACAGTCTTCGGTACGATAGATCTCTCAGATCTGACCGGGACGTTGATCCGGCACCAACTCTCTCAGAACTCGCCGAGAAGGGATTCTCTTTCGAGAACGCGTTCGCGAATGGGCCAAACACGCCCTCCAGTTTTCCAACCCTGCTGACAGGCACCTACCCCGCGATGTATGGAGGCTACCGCTATCTCGACGAACGCCGCCCGTTTCTCTCGGAAACGCTTCAGAACGCGGGGATGCGGACAGTCGGCTACCACTCGAACCCCCATTTGGGCCCCGAGAAAAATTTCAATCACGGATTCGATACGTTCAACGACGGCTCTGAGGATGACGACGATGCGCGCACTATCAAGAACGTTGTCGACGAGCACGTTCCCTCTGATTCCTGGCTTTACAGTATTCTCCGGCGGGTCTGGCACTACCTGACGTTGACTACCGACACCTCTGCCTATGCGCCCGCGACCGAAATCACCAACCAGGCCATCGACTGGCTGGAGACTAACTGGGACGGCAAAAGCCCCTACTTCATGTGGCTCCACTACATGGACGTCCACTACCCGTTTACGCCGCCGGACCGCTTCTTCGAGGACATCGGTGCCGACCCACTTTCGACCCGACGGACGGCAGACCTCAACGGCCGGATGCAGGAGAATCCCGAGTCTCTCACTGCGGAGGACGATGCGGACCTGCTCACCCTTTACGACGCCGAGATTCGGTACATGGATCACAACCTGAACCGTCTCCTCGAAGCGCTCGAAGCACAAGACGCCCGGGAGGACACGGCCATCGTCGTCACCGCGGACCACGGGGAGGCGTTCGGCGAACACGGTCGCTACGGCCACCATCCCTACAACTACGACGAACTCGTCCACGTCCCACTGGTGTTCGACGTACCCGGCCGGGAAGGACGACGAATCGATCAGCAGGTTTCCCTTATCGACGTACCACCGACGCTCTACGACCTACTAGGTGTCGAGACTCCCGCCGCTGTTCAGGGGCACAGTCTGAAACCACTCATGGACGGGGACGAGCGTGAAGAGGGCGTGGTCATCTGCACCGCATCCGGCGGGGAGATGTTGGCGACTCGAACGCCGGAGTGGAAGCTCCTGTGGGACCGAGAGCAGGATACGGTCGAACTGTACCACCTCGTCGATGATCCTGGGGAGACCGTCGACGTAAGCGGGGAGAATCACGAGGTCGTAGAACGGTTCCGGAACCTACTCGAAGACCACATTGCTGAGGCACGCGCTACCGACACCGACCTTCCGGACGTGGAGGAGAGCGACGAGGTAAAACAGCGTCTCGAAGACCTGGGATACGTCGACTGAACTTTCCAGCGAGTCAGAGATAACCGAGGTCCTCTAATCGATTCTGGATCTGTTCGCCGCTGGCTTCGTTCGTTTCGCCGGTGCGAATCTCGCGGCGTTCATCCTCGACGACCGCCCACGGGACCTCGACAAGTCCAGGAAGCCGGAGTCTCGGTTTGTGTCCGTCGAGTCCGAGTTTGTCGGCGAGGCCAGAGGCGTGGATCTGTCCGTGGTCCGCCGTTACGACTGTCTTTCCCGGAACGGACTCGATGATGTCTTCGGCGAATGGGAGAACGTATTCCAAATTCTCCCTGTACCCTCGCCAGTACTCAGCTTCGTCACGCACTGTATCACTGACTTCACTTCCAACGAATGGGCCATGGGGCTGCATAAAGTGTACGATGAGACGCTTGTCCGGAAAGCGGTCGTGTGCCTCGATGGCCGCGTCACGGACGACGTCAGGAAGGACGACGCCGGCGGTCTCGTCGAACTGATCCTCCCAGAGTTCGTAAATGTGGTAGAAGGCGTCACCGGCTTCGAGCGAGGTGTGTGGGTTTGCGGAGACGTAGACGGTATCTCCGAACTCTTCTCCCTGGAAATTTCGTCGTGTAAACTCGCTCGAGTGACTTCCCAGACTGATGCGAGTCTCGTAGCCGTCGAATTCCGAGAGATCCACGACTTCCTGAAAGATGTCTGCCCGGCAGGCATCGAGAACGATCATGGTATCCCAGTCTTCGTCCATGACTCTGACGGCGTTTTCGTATCCAGGATATCCGGGATAGAGCCTCGTCGCAGTCCCGAAAAGATACGGGACGAGAACTCGATTACGCCACCAGTTGAACGACGAGAAGTTCTTTCGGATCTCTGAAAGGGCACGTCGGGGACCGACAGTCATTGAGCGTCAGTCGTAATGAATGCGGTATATCAGTATTGATTCCGAATGCATCGAAAGCTTATCGTCGAGCAAGGTGACGGACCAACCGATCGAATGGCCCGAGGTTCAGGTTGTAGCGTTCTTCCGCCGACCGAATGACCATTACTTCCGTCTTCGAAAGACCGAATACGAACAGGACACCGAGAACGAGACTGACAGTGAACGACCCGGTTGCCCCGATCAACCAGGGTATGGTGGTCGGAATTTCGGGTGCAATGATAGTCGCGAATATCGTCAGGGACGGAATAGCCACGGCCACCGGTCGAATGACCTGCCAAGATATCGGCGTGGTACCAAGATGATAGTATACCTCAACTGCGGCAAGTCCATCTCGCACGAGGAACGAAATCACCGTTGCAACGGCCGCGCCAGTGATACCGAATTCGGGGATGAGAAGGATATTCAGACCGAGATTGACGGCTGCTGCCACGACGCTGTTGAACGAGATGGTCTTGGATAGCCCGAGAGACTCGAGTATGGGACTGTGAATACTCAGTACGTTCTTCGCAGCGAATCCTGCTGCCAGGATCAACAGCACTGGACCACCGCTTGCGTACTTTGATTCATAGATGATACTAATAAATTCGGTCGAAAACACACCGAGCGGAACGAGTGTACAGACACTCGCGATGACTAACCACCTGGCCACTGAACTGAACATATCCATTACGTCGTCGACGTTCCCGTCGCTCTCGAGTTTGCTAGCGATAGGCGATCCGAGATAATTAAACGCCGTCGAATACATACCCATGAAACTCACAGCGGCGTACGCGACACCGTAGATCCCCGTCGCCGTGTCTCCGAGGAAATAAAGGATGAGAAATATATCGATACTTCGGTACACGAAACCGGTAACTCCAGAGATAGTAAACGGAAGTGAATACCGAGTGACTCGGGTGAAGAGCTCACTATCGAAGGACGAACTGGTCCGTGGTAGTGTTCTATGCAAGAGAAGAAGTGCGATGGCCCCACTCACGATGTATGGGGCTGCGTACGCACTCGCCAGGCCTACCTGTCCGAGCCCGTACACGACTGCGCCAATAACTAGTACGAATCTCGTCACCGGGTGAATTATATTCTTGACGTATACCCGATAGAGCGACCGTTCTTGACCACGGATTCCCCCCACAGAGACGTTGAGTAACGCGGCGAAGGGGATCGCTGCGCCGAATGTTCGAATGCTGACTGTTACCTCTGGATTACCGAATATCTCGCTAGCAATGAACGAAGCGTTCAGAGTTACGACTGTACCTAACAGGACTGAGGTGACGAAAGTGATGACGATCGTAGTCGAAGCTAGCATCCGCTTTTCTTCGTCTCCGATCCGGGGGAGATACCGGGTGAGCCCCGACGCTAGCCCCAGGCCCGCGAGGATACTACCGATGTCCAGTAGTGCTGTTCCAGCTGTCAGTCCGCCGAATTCGCTTACGGAGAGATATCTGGCGGCGATTACCTGTGCGACGAACGCGATGAGGAGTTCGAGAAAGAGGCCAACGTACACGATACTGGCCCCTTTGACGATATCGCGGATAGCCTGATTCTTGTCTTCGCTCATTGGTTAGCCGACAACCTGATCGAGATATCGTTCGTACCGGTCGTATGTGGCTTCCCACGACAATTCGCCTTGGACGACATCTCTCCCATTCACTCCCAGTCTCTCTCGCTCGGAGGTATCGGTGGCCAATCGCTCAATCGCGATCGCGAGATCCGACGGCCGTTTCGGCTCACAGAGCAGCCCGGTCTCACCGTCTTCGACGACTTCCGGGATGCCGCCGACGCGCGTCGCGATGACGGGAGTCGCCGTCGCCTGAGCTTCGAGGACCACCCTCGGGAGCCCCTCCGTGTGCGACGGGAGAACGAAGACGTCCATCTCGTGGTACAGCGCGGGTATCTGCTCGTAGGGGATCGATCCGAGGAACGTGGCCGCGTCACCGAACGAGCGTTCCAGCCGCGAGCGTTGGGGGCCGTCTCCCGCGACGATCACCTCGCAGTCCGCCTCCGTCGACCTGAAAGCGGTCGCGAGGTCGTCGAGGCCCTTGTACGGTTGGAGCCCGCCGACGTAGCCGAGGAGAAAGTCGCCGTCGAGCGATTCGATCCGCTTGTGATAGTCGTCATCCAGCGGTTTGGGTATGTCGTTCGGATGGAACCGCTCGGTGTCGACGGCGTTGCTCACGTCGAAGATACGGTCCCGGTGGACACCGCGGTCCAGGAGCTGGTCCCGGATGTACTCGCAAACGACGAAGTACGCGTCGTGAGGTGCACGGAGTCTTGCTGCCATCGATGCAACGTTTAGCCGGTCGGCAGCGCCTGCGACAGGACGGTCTAGCGAAGAACCGACGTGCACTACGTGCGGAACGCCGGCCGCACGCGACGCTATCAGTCCGGGAAGGTAGGTCTTTCGCGTCTTCGAGACGATGACGTCGACGTCATGGCGCCGTGCCACGTGAGTGGCGTGGACCGCCGTTCGAGTGGGACCCTCAACAAACCGGCTCAGGGGATCAACTGACCTCTGGAAGTTCCGTTCTGGATTTTCGTTCCAGTCCAGGAGGAGGACATCGTGTCTGCGCTCACGGAGCCCTTGTACGACGTTACGGACGTGAATCGCTCCTCCCCTCACGAGCGCGTCGGAGAACGATATCCGTTCCTCCGTGAGAAAGAGGATGCGCATGGTTCTGGTAGCCGAGGGCAGGGATAAATATCTCGTGATTCGGCCCCTTCAGCCCGAGCCGGATAGACTCTCGTACTCCCAGACCAGGTCGAAGTACCGCTTCAGCCCGGCGACGAAGGCGCCGTTGTCCGTAATCGCGGCCTGGCGCATGTGGTTGGGGACCTCGTCTTCTTGCACCAGCAGAATCGCCGTCCCGGAGTCGTACGCCATGCTCGGGTCGGCAACGGTGCCGCGCCAGGGGAGTCGTTCCTCGCTGAACCGAACGCCGACGTCGGGATACGACTCCGTGATCTCCTCGACGATCCCTGCCTGGACGGCCCTGTTCTCCTCGCTCAGCCGTTCTGGGTCGACAAGGAGGACGGAGACGTCTATTCCCCTGTCGAGGGCCGCCTCGAAGGCGGGGCGGACCGAGTCGAAGTACTCGAAGCTCTTCGACATGACGAGCAGTTCCCTCTCGGCGTCGTCGTAGATTCGGCGCGTCTCCCGCTCGCTGGGTTCGCCGACGTCGACGACGTGGAACAGCTCCGACGTCGGGGTGACGGACTCGGTTGCGCGCTCGAACAGCGGTTCGTACTCGGAGAGGAACGCCTCGCGGCGAGAATCGAGTTCGGCCTCGAACTGTTCGTACTCCTGGCGCTGGTTCTCGACGGCCCTGTCCAGAATCTCCGCCGGCGCTTTTGACTGGTACTGCTTCGGTCGCCCGGGAATGACCTTGATGAATCCACGGTCAGAGAGGGCGTCCAGCACGCCGTAGATGCGTGCTTTGGGGATGCCGGTCGCCTCGGCGAGATTGGGTGCCGACGTCTGCCCGAGGGATATCAGCTGCTCGAGCGCGGTCTCCTCGTACTCTGTCAGCCCCAGCAGGTCGAAGACGTCGTCTGCCCGGCCGGTCATACCCTATACTTTTATCGGCCCGTACAAAAGGGGGCCGAAACGTATATGCACCCGACGCCAGTAGTTACTCGCAAGATTAGTAACTATGGACGAACAGCAGATCGCGGAGACGGAGGCGGTGGCGGACGAGGTGGAATCAGAGACGGACGACGCTTCACGGGCCGAAGACGAGCATCTCGCTGGCGTCGAGGACGGATGTGGCTGTACCGAAGTGTGGGAGCACCTGAGCGAGAACCGCGTGGACGAGTAGCCGAAGGACGAGTAGCCGAAATTTCACTCGAATTGGGCGGCCGGACGTCCGGGGATCGACGGAGAGTCGGTGCCTCACTTCCGATCCGCAGCTTTTTGCTGGCGGCGTGACGAATACTGCCAATGGCGGATAGCGACGACGTCTGCGTCCTCGTGCCCACGTACAACGAGGCCGAGACGATCGGTGCAGTCGTGACAGGGTTCGTCGACCAGGGGTACGAACACGTCCTCGTCGTCGACGGCGGGTCCGCGGACGACACGCAGGCAGTCGCGCGAGAGGCGGGCGCACGCGTCGTCGAACAGTCCGGGACAGGGAAGGGCCAGGCGGTCCGAGAGGCGCTCCAGCGCCACGTCGACCGTCCGTACGTCCTGATGCTCGACGGCGACTCGACGTATCGGCCCGAGGAGGCCGAACGACTTCTCGACCCGTTGCTGTCGGGGGAGGCCGAACACGTCATCGGCAACCGGTTTGCGAACATGCAGTCCGGGGCGATGACTCGACTCAACCAGATCGGCAATCGCGTCATCAACCGGTCGTTCTCGCTGATTCACGGCCGGGACCTCGTCGACATCCTCTCGGGCTACCGCGCGTTCACGCTCGAATCGGCGAACCGGCTCCACCTCCGGGCCGACGGGTTCGGCATCGAGACGGAGATGTCCGTCGAGTGCGTCAAACACAACGTCAGGACGGCGGTGGTCCCCATCACCTACGAGCCCCGGCCGGAGGACTCCGAGACGAATCTGCGCCCGTTTCGCGACGGCGCGAACATCATTCTTACGCTCTACCAGATGGCCAAGACGAACAATCCGCTGTTCTACTTCGGCAGCGTGGGGACGCTGAGTACGCTCACGGGGTTCGGTCTGGCGGCCTACGTCGCCTACGAGTGGTTCGTCAGGAGCATCTCCCACGAGGTCATCGCGTTCCTCGCGGGGTCGGCAGTACTGCTCGGTGTCCAGTTGTTGATGTTCGCCGTCCTCTCGGACATGATCGTCGCCGTCAATCGCGAACAGACCCACCAGATCCAGCAGATCGCCCGCAAAATCGGCGAGAAAGACGAAGACGCGGGTACAGTGGGTGAGGACGCGGCCGGTCAGTCGGCGGACGTCGAGGAGTCGACGGTCGACGAGAGCGGCGTCGACCCGGCGGAGTCCTAGAACGGGATCAGCGACCGTAACTGAGCGAGCAAGCTGTTGCCGGTTGCCTCGCGTCTGGATTCGAACACGGGGTGTAGCGCGTTCAGCAGGTCCTGCTCGTGCTCGAACTCGCGTCGGTCGATCTCCTCGAGCGCGTCGGCGAGCGTCATCGCGTGTCCGGACGCGTCGTAGGGCACTTCGACGTGGCCCAGTTCGTCCCGGAGCGACTGTGCATCGGCCGGGTACGTCACGTCCGCGTCACTCAGTCTGGCGTCCAGGGCCGCGATCCCGAACTCGATGACCTCGGGTCCGTCGTCGTCGTCGTTCGCCGGCGGGCGGACTCCCATTAGTGAGTAAGACGGCCCTGGGGGTCGAAAAACCTGCGCTCCTGGCTCGAATGGCTAGGTACCGGGCGCCACTGATAAGCCACCGCGGTCCGTTCCGCTGCATATGTCGGCAGGTGTGTTGGTGACGCTGGAGCCGTACCGCTGGCTCGTGGTGGTCGCGTCGGTGCTCGTCTCGCTTCTGGTTCTCGCGCTCGTCTCCGGGAACGAAAGCCGAACCAGCGGCGTGCGCTCTCGCCTCTTGCACGGCGTCCCCTGGGGAACGGCCCTCACCGTCGGGTTCGTCGCGTCGGTGTACCTCTTCGTCCAGGGCGGGCTCGCGCATCCGAAACAGCCGCTCGTCATCCCGTTCCGTTCGTGGTCGTACTACTACCCGCTCGGGATGGTGACGGCCGCGTTCAGTCACGGTAGCTGGTCCCACCTTGTCGGGAATCTCGTAGGTACCGTGGCCTACGCTTCCATCGCGGAGTACGCCTGGGGACACTACCCGCGCAAGCGCGGGGCCCAGACGTTCTCCGGCTGGCGGACGAACCCGTACGCCCGCATCCTCGCCGTCCCGGTGGTCTCCATCGTCGTCGGCCTGTTCACGGCCCTGTTCGCCCTCGGTCCCGTCGTCGGGTTCTCCGGCGTCGTCTTCGCCTACGCCGGCTTCGCAATCGTCCAGCGACCGGTGCTCGCGACGCTGGCGATCCTTGGTTCCCAGGTCCTGAGCCTCACTTTCTCCGCGGTGACGAACCCCCAGTCGGTCGCGTCACCGACGCCACGCGTCGTCACACCCTGGTGGGCCGACATCGCCATCCAGGGTCACGCCATCGGAATCCTCGCCGGTATCTTGCTCGCCATCGCGCTGGCCCGCTCGCGCGACGACTGGCCCGAACCCCGGCGAGTCTGGTTCGCGCTCGTCGCCTTCGCCACGTTCCAGGGCCTGTGGGCGATGTACCTTCCCGCGGACGGCGGCCGGTACGTCCTCTTTCGGTGGGCCGGCGTCTCGGTCGTGTTCCTCCTCGCGACGGTCGTGGTGATCGCAGCGACGAGGCGCGAGGACGTCGCCGTTCCGTCACTCGGGAGCGTACACAAGACGTACGCCCTCGCCTTCGTCGTCGTCCTCCTGGCCTCGCTCTCCGGGTCGGCGGTGTTCTACAACGTCGCTCCCATCGACCAGCAGCCTGGTCCCGACCGGACAGTCGAGGTACGCGACTACTCGGTCGGGTACGCCGAGGACATCCCGGAGGGGTACATCAATGCCGTCTCGGTCCCGGTCATCGACTACTCGCCCCAGGTCAACACGAGCGGCGTCATCGTCACGAGCCCCGATCGGTACATCTGGCGGACGGCGGTCGGACCGGCACGGCTCGAGAATCGCGGTCGCGTCTCTGTCCTCGTGGGCGGACTGAGCTGGCGTGAACGCGTCGTCGTCAACCGGACGGGCTGGACGCTAGCTGGCAACGAAGAGGTTTACAACGTGTACCTCCGTCCCGAGGGCGAGGACCGGACGCTCGGCTTCTCGTCTGCGCCCGCAACCGCTGACCCCACGATAGCCGGACGGAACATCTCGATCCGACCAACCGACGAGCAGTTCGAGTTCGTCGTTTCGCGGCGAGGTGAGACGGTGGGCACCGCGGCCGTCCCGGCGAACGGGACGTCGGTCACCGCGGGCGGACTTACGTTCCGACGCGACGAGAGCCGGATCTTCGCCATCGAGAACGAGACGCGCGTCCAGATCGCGCGGCGGAACGGGGACTGACTGAAGCTATTCGTCCGACGACCACTCGATGCGGTACACTTCGGCGTCGATCGTCCGTTTCTCCTCGTCGTGGAAGTCGAACTGTCGCCGTAGCTCGAACTCCGTCCGGTAGGAGTCGGTGACGTCGCCGCCCTCGTCGGCCGCGAACGACTCGACGAACTCCTGGCTCCCGGCATTGTGGATAGAGTAGGAGACGCCGGCGACGTCTGCTGCGGTCGCCAGAAACGCCCGGTCAGCGTGTTCGTTCCCCGACTGGGCGCCGAACGGCGGGTTCATGACGACCGTCGTCTCCGCGGGGTCCGGTCGGAGCGGGAGGTCAGTCGCGTCGGCGCGGACCCAGGAGACGGAGGTGGTCGAGGCGACCTTGCGTTCGTTGGCCCGGGCCGTCCCGAGCGGCGCCGGGTCGATGTCGACGCCGACGACGCGCTCCGGGCCGCGTAGGGCGGCACCCAGCGCGAGCATGCCCGTCCCACAGCCCAGGTCGAGGACCGTCTTCCCTTCGACGTCCCCCCGCAGGTCGGCGAGGTGGACGAGGTGAGCCGCCAGCTCGGGCGGCGTCCGGTACTGTTCGAGGGGGGCTCGCGGGTCCTCGAATCCCGCCACGACGCCGAGTTGCTGGGCCAGAGCCCGTTTTGTCGCCATCACTCACAATACATTATGCGCATTCAAAAAGTTTTGTAGATGCGTAGAAGTAATCGGACCGCTGGTCGGGCAGTTCGACTTACCAGGTGTCGTGGAAGGTGTCGAACTCCAGCTGGTCCAGGTCCTCCTCGCCGATGGCGATGCGGTATTCCTGGGGAGTGAGCATGGGCTGCTTGAACTGCGGACCGTCGTCGGTGGTGATACGCGGACAGCCGGTGTTGACGTACGCGTCCATCCCGAAGTTGGTGAGCCGGTCCGGCGTCACCTCGTCCATCGTGATGAGGTAGGCGTTGTCGTTGTTCTCGACGATCTCCTGGGCCTCGTCCCAGCGACCCTGGCCGATCTTCGTACAGAAGATAACGCCCCAGCGCTCGGCGTCCATCGCCTTGTGGACGGAGGCGTAGCGCTGCTTCATGAACTTCTCCGTGTCGGCGACGGTGACGACGTTGTTGACGGGGTCGGCGATGACGACGTTCTTCTCGGGGTGCTCCATCGCGAGACCGAGCGGGTGGAACTTGCCGCCGCCGACGTAGAGCATCTGGTCGGCGTCGACGTCGGCGCTGGCGTAGTTACAGCCCAGCACCTGGCCCTCGTGCGTGAGGCGGTCGTCACCCTTGCGCGTGTGGACGTCGTAGCCGCGCTCCTCCAGCCACGTCTTCATCTCGTCGAACTTGTTCATGTGCTGGGCCGTCGTGACGAGGCCCACGTCGGGGTCCGCTTCGGGCGCCGCGAGTTCCTCCTCGCGGGCCTGCTCCATGATGGGGAAGACGTCGACGTTGGAGAACAGCGGGACGTAGATTATCTTCTCCGACTCCTTCATCGGCGAGTGGCCGAAGTGGACGAAGACGTCCGTCCGGCGCATCATGTAGGTGTCGAGGTCGCAGGCGCCGTAACAGGGCTGTCCGGAGATCATCACCTGGACGTTCTCGGGCAGCAGCTCCCGCAAGTCGTCGGCGACCGCCGGGCCGCGGCGCTTGAGTCCTTCAGGGAACTGGAGGCCCACGGTCTCGGCGTCGCGCTCGTTGACGGCGTCGACGATGCGGTCGAGTTCGTAGTCCCACTCCCGGTCGTGTTTCAGGGAGAGACCCGTATTCCGCAGGTCTCCGTCGGTACGCTCCTGGCTCATTACCCCGGCGTAACCACTGGGCGCGTATAACAGCCGCGTTTTAGCAGTGAGGTGTCGCGAACGAATCAGGGTTCGTCGAGTAGCTCTTCGAACTGGGAGTCACGGCGGCCCATCATCGCCGAGACGACCCGGTCCTGGAAGGCGAGGAAGCCAAACACGAGTACGGCCAGGCCGCCGCCGAACAGCATGGAGGTTTCCATACGCGGAGTTCACGCTCGCTGCCTATAAGCCTTCCCGGGGGGTCCCGGACCCCGCTCTCGGGCGTCTCCGGCAGGTCTATAGGCGACGAGTCCCCAACGTCGAACAATGAGCGTCGAGACCGAGACCCGCGACGATACCGGTGCGAGCCGCGCCGACCAGCTGGCCACCGAATTCGGCGAGGCCATCACCGAGATGCCCATCTACGAGCGATTCGCAGAGGCCAAGCGGGCCGTCGAGAACGACGAGGAGGCCCAGGAACGCATCCAGAAGTTCGAGGCCATCCGCGAGGACTTCATGCTAGCCCGGCAGACCGGTCAGGCCGACGAGGAGGGCCTTCGCGAACTCCAGGCCGCCCAGGAGGAACTCCACGACCTCGACGTAATGAGCGAGTACCTGGCCGCCCAGAGCGAACTCGAACTCCGCCTTCAGGAACTCAACGAAGTCGTCTCCGACGAACTCGTCGTCGACTTCGGGGAGAAGGCTGGTGGGTGTTGTGAGGACTAGGGAGTTCTGAGCGCAGCGAAGAACTGCGTCCGTGGCCGAAGAAAAAGGTGGCTTCGAAACGCCTTAGCCACAGCCACACAATCGCCCATCCATGACAGTCGATAGCGACTGGGGCGACTGGTTGCCGCGCGCCGTAGAGGACGCCGAGCCGGACGGACTGGCCATCTGGTACCTCGGCTGTAACGGGTTCATCGTGAAGTCCAGCGGCGGGACGACGGTGTACATCGACCCGTATCTCGGTATCGGGGACCCGCCTCGGACGCTCCGGATGATTCCGGTGCCGTTCAACCCCGAGGACGTCTCGGAGGCCGACGCGGTGCTGGCGACGCACGAACACATCGACCACGTCCACGGACCGTCGCAGGGACCGATCCTCGAACAGACTGGCGCGGACTACTACGCGACGGACTCGGGGATGGCCGTCGTCGACGAGGAGGGCTGGACCGACGAGTGGGACGTCACAGACGACCAGTTCACCGAGATTGTCGAGGGCGACACGCTGGAGATCGGCGACCTCACCGTCCACGTCGAGCCGGCGAACGACCCGGACGCGGAACACCCGATCTCGTACGTCTTCGAACACGGCGAGACGACGTTCTTCCACGGCGGCGACGCTCGTCCGGGCGAGTTCGAGGAGATCGGGGAGAACTACGACATCGACCTGGGCGTGCTCGCGTTCGGCGCTATCGGCAACATCGACGACAAGGAGACGGGCGAACCGGTCCGGACCCAGTGGTACAGTGACGAGAACATGATCATCGAGGCGGCCAACGAGCTCCAGCTCGACACGCTGCTCCCCAGTCACTGGGACATGTGGAAGGGAATGACAACAGAGCCGACAGTTCTTCACAACCACATGAATAGCTTCTCACACCCTGAGTCCCTCGAAATCGTCGAGATTGGCGACCGAGTGGACTGGTGAATGTATATTTCCTAACCGAACGGGAAAGAATAATGATAGTAAGTATCTTTAAGACCACGGCAAAAAGGTAATATCAACATGAGCGATTCCCAGGCGTACGAGGCAGTTCAAATCGCCTCGGATGGGGTGACCGTCACGAAGCGTTTCGAGGCGGACGAGTTCCCCGTCCCCGCGATCGCGTTCAACTTCGAATCGAGACGGAGCGAGCCGGTGACGGTTCGACTCTCAGACGTTGTCCCCGACGACGTGGCGGTCGAGGACCTGGGATTCCACCCCGAGTACGGCAGCGAGTACTGGACGATCGACGACGACGAGATCTCCTTCGAACGGGAGATCGAACCCGACGCCGAGTACACGACGGTGTACGGCATCCGAGCAACCGGCACGGACAACGTCGAACAGTTCCTCACCGAACCCCAGTTCGACGAGGTCGACCCGCCGCTCGAGGACGACGAGGGCGCCATCGTCGGCGACGGGTCCGACGCCGTCAAGGACGTCATCTCCGGCGACGCCGACAGCGTGCCCGGCCTCGACGACGTCGACGACGACGACATCGAGACGCTCGATCTGAAGGACCCCAACAACGAGGGGACGTCCCAGTCAGGTGGCTCCGGTGACGACGAATCCGACAGCGCGGCCGACGCTGGCTCCGGAGATAGTGACGCCGACGCGACGGAGGTAGAACTCTCCGGCGACAGTCTCGTGGCGGCACTGGCCAACGAACTGCGGAACCAGAACGTGACGAAGGACGACGTCCAGCTCCTCCGCAAGGCCTTCGACCTCGCGAGCGACAACGACGGCAGCGTCAAGGCGCGGGTCCAGAAGCTCCAGCAGGACGTCACCGACGTCATCGCCTACACCGACGCGCTCGAACAGTTCCTCGACGAGAACGGGACGGGCGACGAGATCGTCGACGAGTTCCGCGAGGAAGTCTCGGAGTTCCGCGAACAGGTCGAGTCCTTCGACAGCGAACTCGACGAGGTCCAGAGCACGGCACAGGCGAACGAGGAACAGATCTCGACGCTCTCCTCGGACGTCGACGCCGTCGAAGGGACGGTCGACGACGTCGAAGGCACAGTCGACGACGTCGAGGGGACCGTCGACGACCTCGAAACCCGGATGGAGGAACTCACCGAGGAACTCGACGACGTCCGCGACGAGATGGGCGACGGCGACGTCGACGAGAAGATCGAGGAGATCCACGCCGAGATCGAGGAGCTCAAGGAGTGGCGCGAACAGCTCTCCTCGGTCATCGGCGGCGGCAACTAGGAACCGGACCCGTTTTATCGGCGCCCGTCTACGTTGTTTGCAATGACGACGATCAGAGTGGCCGTCCCCCGGAAAGGGCGACCTCTCGAAGCCGTTCTCGAGACGGTGGCCTCACAGGCCGACGCCACCGACGTAGCAGACCGGATCATCTCGACGTTGCGCTACGAGAAGGCGATCACGAAAGGTGACGCGGCCGCCGAGGACACCGTCTACGATCGCCTGGCCGACTACAGCGACCTCTCCGACCCGACCGAACCCGAGTACACCCTGTTCCGTGACGACCGCGACGGGATGCCACGCCGCGTGGTCTTCGACAGTCTGACCGTCCCGTTCGGCGACCTCGACGTCCAGCTCGTCGGTCGCGAGGAGCCGTTCCGGGCGCTGCGCAAACACGAGTTCGCGCTCGGGTTCGACAGTGCCGACCTCGTCCTCGAAGAGGTCGTCGAGCTCCGGGAGGACCCGCTTGCGGACATCGCCGACATCAACGACCGGATCGACCCCGTCGACACGGACGTTCGCGTCGTGACCGGGATGGGGGATACGGTGTACCACACGTTGCTCGCGACGCCGACTGTCGTCGATTCACTCTCGCCGTCGCTCACGCGCGAGTTCGTCACCGAATACGAGGGTCCGCTGTGTATCTCACCGCGGTACGAGCGTCTCGTCGAGGCGATACTCGGCACGGATGCCATCGAGGGTGTCGAGTTCACGTACCCCGACGACGAACGCGAAGAAGAGGCCGCTATCGCCGACGCGGGGCTGGGCGTCTACGTCACCGTCACCGGGTCCACGGCTCGCGACCACGGCCTGGACGTCGGTGCGCAGCTGTTCCCCAGCGAGACCGTCTTGCTGGAGAATCAGTCGGAACTCGACGACGACGTAGAGCGCGTTCGCGACCTGTTCCAGGCGGAGAATCAGAGTCCGATTCCGGCCAGGTGACGGGAATTTCGCTCCTGCATCGGTCGATTTCCGGAACGACTGTCACGGGCCCGAGAATAGGAACGCATTTACCCACCACTCGGTAAGAACACCCAGTAATGGAACGACGACGATTTCTTCGGAACGCGGGAGCAGGTATCGTCGGCGTCTCGGCGTTCGCCGGCTGTAGTAGCCCCGGCGGAGACGACGAGCGTCCCAGCAGGACGGAGTCGGGAACTGGCACGACGACTGGGGAGCCGACGACGACGTCGCTCGGCGGGACGCTCCGCGTGGCGACGTACTCCTCGTTCACTGGCGAGGGGACCGCCGGGAACTGGCTCAAGTCCGCCTTCGAATCGGAGTATCCCGACGCGACCGTCGAGTTCACGACGCCCGAGAACGGCCTGAACCAGTACGTCCAGCGGGCCAACGAGGGCGCGCCGATCGACGCGGACCTGTTCGTGGGACTCAACACCGGCGAACTCGCCCGCGCCGACGAGCAACTGGACGAGTCGCTGTTCCAGTCGCTCGGTGAGGACGTTGCCGGCGCCGACCGTATCAAAGACGGACTCCAGATCGATCCCGAGGGACGGGCGCTCCCCTACGACACCGGCTACATCAGCCTGGTGTACGACGAGAACGAAGTCGAGCAACCCGAGACCTTCGATGCCCTGCTCGAACCGGAGTACGAGGGCGACCTCATCGTCCAGAACGCCCAGCAGTCCGACCCTGGACGGGCGTTTCTCCTGTGGACCATCCTGGCGAAGGGGGTCGACGGCTACCTCGACTACTGGCAAGGGCTCCAGGACAACGGCGTCACGATCATGTCCGACTGGGAACCGTCCTACGAGGCCTACTCGAACGGTGAGGCGCCGATGATCGTCTCGTACTCGACCGATCAGGTGTACGCGAAGGACCAGGACGTCGACATGGCCCGACACCAGGTCGGCTTCCTCGAAGACCAGGGGTACGCCAACCCCGAGGCGATGGCGATGTTCTCCAGCGCGTCGAACGGCGACCTCGGTCGGAAGTTCGTCGAGTTCGCCCTCTCGGAGGAAGCCCAGAGAGAGATCGCGGACCGCAACGTCCAGTTCCCCGCCGTCGAGGGCGTGGAGATGGGCGAGGAGTTCACCGAGTACGCCTACGAGCCGCCGGAACCGGTCACCTTTACCTACGAAGAACTCGCAGGCAACGTCAGTACGTGGATCGAGGACTGGGCGCGACAGGTCGCGAGCAAGTAACGATGCGCGAACGGGCCGAGCGGTTCGCAGTGCCCCTCGGTCTCACGGCCACCGTCGCCGTCCTCGTCGTCGTCTTCTACTACCCGGTCGGGAGCGTCCTCGCCGACGCCGTCTTCGGTGACGGCCAGCCGACGCTCGCCCCCATCCTCGACGTTCTCGAAGATCCGTTTTACACCGGCGCCGGCCACCACCTCTTCACAGACCCGCTCGGGATTCCTGCGGGAATCCTCCAGTGGATTCTCGCAATCGAGTTTTACTGGTCGGCCGTCGACGTCGGCATCGTCGAACTCTATCGGCCTATCGTCGACCTCCCGCCGACGTCCATCGGCCTGTTCGGGTTCACCGCCTACCAGGCCGCGCTCTCGACCGTCGCCAGCGTGGCGCTCGGACTGCCCGGTGCGTATCTGCTCTCTCGCTACGAGTTCCCCGGCCGCCGCACCATCAGGTCCCTGACCATCCTGCCGTTCGTCCTCCCGGGGATAATGGTCGCCGTCGGTTTCCTGGCGATGTTCGGCCGAAACGGCCTCTTCAACGACCTCCTGGCCGTCGTCGGTCTGGGTCCGGTCGAGGCCCTGTTCACGCTGGAGATCGTGATCGTCGCCCACGCCTTCTACAACGCCCCGCTCGTCACCAGGCTCGTGACGACCGCCTGGGAGTCGGTGGACCGCCGGCAGGTCGAGACGGCACGGTCGATGGGGGCTACCCCGTTTCGAGCCTTCCGGGACGTCGTCGTCCCCCAGTTGCTTCCCTCACTGTTGACGGCCTCGCTGCTCACGTTCGTCTTCACGTTCATGACGTTCCCCATCGTCCTGGCGCTGGGCGGGCTCCAGCTGGCGACCGTCGAGGTGTGGCTCTATGCCCGCGTCCAGAACCTCGAACTGACGGAGGCCGCCGCGCTCGGGACTATCGAGACCGTCATCTCGCTCGGGCTGACCTACCTCTATCTTCGCTACGAGGCGCGCCAGGTCGCGACGCGAAGCGCCGGAACGCCGCTGGCGCGCCGACCGTTACTCGACGGAGTGCGCTCGCTCCGGGACCCGCGTCGACTCGCGCTCGCGGGCTACGGCGTCGTCGTCCTCGTCGTCTTCGTCGGCCCGCTCCTGAGCATGGTCGTCGAGAGCGTTACCGGCCCGGGCGGCCAGTTTACCCTGGAGTACTACCGGTTCCTCCTGGCCCAGCAGACCTCCGCGGCCATCGGAACGACGAGACCGCTTCCGGCCATCGTCAACTCGCTCCTCTTCGGCGTCGGCACGCTGGCACTCGCCCTGCCGATGGGCATCGTCGTCGCGGTCGTGGCCAATCGCAACGTCAGTGGGAGTCGCGCCGCCGAGGCCGTCCTCTCGGCCCCGCTCGCCGTCAGCGGCATCGTCGTCGGTCTCGGCCTCCTCCAGACGCTCGTCTTCGGGACGGTCCTGTTCGATTACCGGATCACGGTACTCGGACCGATTGCCATCGTCTTCGCGCACGCCGTCGCTGCCTACCCGTTCGTCACCCGCAACGTCGCGCCGGCGCTCGGCGGCCTCGATCCGCGACTGGTCGACGCGGCGCGGTCGCTGGGTGCCTCCCGGTTTCGCTCGCTCGTCGATATCGAACTCCCCCTGGTCGCCTCGGGCGTCGTCGCCGGCGCCGCATTCGCGTTCGCCATCAGCGTCGGCGAGTTCGATTCGACGGTCTTACTGGCCGAGGGAGTCGACAGTTACACCATGCCAGTCGCACTCGAGCGCTACATCGGCAACCGGTCGCTCGGACCGAGCCTCGGCGCCGCGACGGCGATGGGGACGGTGCTGCTCGCCGTGACCGCCGGCAGTTTCGTCGTGATCGACAGGGTGGGGGGACGGTGGCAACCGTGACCGACGCCGGCGTCGAACTCGACGGGGTGAGTGTCGACTTCGGTGACGTCAGCGCGCTGAACGACGTCTCCATCACCGTCGAACACGGGGAGTTCTTCACGCTCGTCGGCCCCTCGGGGTGTGGCAAGACGACCACGCTGCGCGCGATTGCCGGGTTCGAAACCCCCACGGAGGGAACCGTCGCCATCGACGGCGAAGACGTGACTGGTCGGCCCCCAGAGGACCGTAACGTCGGCGTCGTCTTCCAGAACTACGCACTCTTTCCCCACATGAACGTCCGGGAAAACGTCGCCTACGGGCTCCGGTTCCGGGACGCGCCTGGCGGAGTCTCTCGGCAAGCACGTGTAGAGGAGTTGCTCGAACTGGTAGACATGAACGGACTCGGGGAGCGCGATCCGACCGAGCTATCCGGCGGTCAGCAACAGCGCATCGCCCTGGCGCGTGCGCTCGCTCCGGGTCCGGAGGTCCTGCTCCTCGACGAACCGCTCTCTGCGCTCGACGTCCGCCTCCGAGAACGCCTCCGCGTAACACTCCGGGAGATCCAGCAGTCCCTCGACATCACGACGGTGTACGTCACCCACGACCAGGAGGAGGCGCTGGCGATCAGCGACCGGGTCGCCGTCGTCGCCGACGGAAAGCTCGAACAGGTCGGGACCCCAGAGGCGATCTATCGATCCCCCGCGTCCCGCTTCGTCGCCGAGTTCGTCGGCGACAACAACGTCTTCGAGGCCACCGTGGACGACTCGGACCCGCCTCGCGTCTCAATCGACGAACAGACCGTCCCACTCGCGGCAGCGTCCACGGTCGCCCCTGGAGAACGAGTGACACTGTCAGTCCGGCCCGAGGATCTCTCCTTCGACGAGCGAGACGTCGCGATCACGGCCACCGTCGAACAGGTGGAATTCCTCGGTGACGCGTACCGCGTTCACTGTGCGTGGGGTGAGACGCCGATTCTCGTGAAGACGGCGCACGACGAGATCCCGCGAGGGACCACTACGCTCTGGTTCGACGTGCCGGACGTGCACGTCGTCGGCCGGTCCGTCACCGAGTGAATTCTCCGGGCTACTTGTGGGTCGCGGGCAATCGATCGGTATGCCCGACCTCGGCAAGATAGACAGGGAGTTCTTCGACTCGGTCATCTATCCCAATCTCGGCGCGGAACGCGACGACGTCGTCGTCGGTCCCAAACACGGCGTCGACTTCGGCGTCCTCGACGTAGACGGCACTGCTGTCGTGACCGCCACCGATCCCATTTCGATCCTCCCGCAACTCGGATTCGAACGCGCAGGGCGGTTCGCCCTCGACGTCGTCCTCGCCGACGTCGCGGTATCCGGCGTCCCACCATCGCACCTCTCGATGAGCCTGACGCTCCCGCCGGAGATGACCGACGAGGAGCTCGCCGAGATGTGGGTCGGCATCTCCGACCACGCACGCGAACTCGGCGTGAGTATCGTCTCCGGTCACACCGCACGCTACGCCGGCGTCGACTACTCCTGGGTCGGCGGTGCGACCGTGCTGGGTGTCGGCGATTCCGAAGACGTCGTCCGCCCGGACGGAGCGACTGCCGGAGATTCCATCGTCGTAACGACTGGTCCTGGCGCTGAAGTTGCAGCCCTCTTCACCGTCCTCTTTCCCGAACGACTCGACCTCGCCGAGTCGACGCTCGAAACGGCCAGGGGCCGTCTCGAAGAGTTCGGTGTCGTTCGCGACACGATGACGGCCGTCGACACCGGTACGGTCACGGCGATGCACGACGCGACCGAAGGCGGCCTTATCGGCGCGCTCACCGAGATGGCCCGGGGCGCTGACGTTCGTTTCGACGTCGACGCGGAAGCAGTACCGGAAGCGCCGGGCGTCGTTCCGGTAACTGACGCGATCGACGTCGACCCGTGGGAGGTGACGAGCACGGGCACGCTCGTCATAACCGTCCAGGCCGAAGACGCGGAATCAGTCGTGAACGCACTCCAGCGACGCGGAACGCGGGCGGCCGTCGTCGGAGCAGTCTCCAGCGGCGACGGGGTCTTCGTCGACGGTGCCCAGCGGCACGCGCCGGCATCCGATCCGGCCTGGAATGCCCTGGATCGTCTGAGCGAACAGTAACGAAGTCGAATCCTTCGACCCGAATGCTGCCGCTGAGACCCGTCTATCGTCGCATTTGGGACATCGCGTCGCAAAACGGTCAACACCTGGTTCTGTATAGCCCTATACAGTTTATATGATCGGCTCGAACCGTCACACCCCCAGTTCGTAGACGTTCGCGAGGTACTCAGACCGGACGCGATCGCCCCATTCGTGGGTGTACGTATCGATGACGTCCTGGGCGACGTCGCCGCGGAGGTACTTCACGATCCCTCTGTCGCCGGTGCGGTCCCGGAGGTGTGTCGTGAAGAAGTGCCGGAAGTAGTGGGGCGTGACGTTCTCCGCTGCCCCGCCGCCGTCGCGATACCAGCCGTGCTCCCGGGCGTGCGTCTCCACCATGTGGTGAACCATGTCCGGCGTAAGCCGCTTCCCCCAGCCGCTTCGCGTGCTCGTAAACAGCGGTTCCGCCGACGAGCGGGCATCGGGGCGTATCGCCAGCCACCGGAGTAACGTCCGCCGGAGCTCGTCGTCGACGGGAATCGTGGTATCCCGTTTTCGCTTGTTCGAAGCCGTTCGTTCTTCGCCGTTCACGACGACGTTCCGCGATGGTTCCGAGGAGACGAACAGCGAGTCCGGACGGGATTCGATCTGCACGCGGACACTGGCACCGACCTCCGGACCCGAATCGAGGTGGAGGTCCCTGAGGTCCAGGTTGCACAGTTCCCCGACACGCATCCCGGTCTTGAGGAACGTGACGACGATCGCCCGCTCCAGCGGGTGCCGGACGTCCCCCACGAACGCTCGCATTTCCGGCACGCTGATCTCTCGGCGTGCCGGGTCGGTGTTGATGGACTCGTCCATCTCCTCCATGACGAGCGTCATGGGATTGGCGTCGAAGGCGCCGACCTCCGTCATGTAGGCGTAGAACCGGTGGAGATAGGAGGCGTACGTGGCGACGGTGGACTCGCTCTTGTCGCCCCTGAGGTCGTGGACGAACGCCATGCAGTCGCGATGGCTCGCTTCTGCCAGCGGGACGGGGCGGGCGCCGTCGCCGAGGAACGCCTCGAAGTCCCGGAGGACGCGCTCGTAATACGAACGAGTGCGCTCGGTCTTTCCGTGATAGGTGACGTCGTCGAGGAAGTACTCGACTGGATCGTCGTCCACCTCGACGGTGTCGTTTCGAGTACTCATACGAGCGTGTACCCCCCGTTTCGACCGCTGTACTGAACCTCGCCGTCGGCCTGCAGTTCCTGGAGCGCGTCTTCGAGACGTTCCTCGACGTCGTCGGTCAACGCAGCGACCAATTCGTCCCAGTCGTAGAACTCGTCCGATTCGAGGATATCGACGACCCGGTCTTCCACGCCCGACCCCCGGGGTTCGGGCGTCGAAGATGGGGTTGCAGCGGGTTCGTCAGCAGACTCGATCGCCGCGACGTCGGTATCCACCGAAATGTCGCTCCTTCCGGCCTGTACCATCGATCGGACGAACTCGCTCAGACTCATGTTCAGCGCCTCGGCCTCGCTGGCCCACTCCGCTTTCTGATATTCCGGCACGTAGGTCTGAACGTGTGCCCGACCCGTGTCGACGTCGCCGTCGCTTGCCATGTACAGTGGCTTGGCCCCCAGTTACATCAATCTAACTCAAGCACCCAGATAAAGACCCTTATTTGTGGTAGGGCTTTCCACAACGGCGGAATATTGTTCTTATATCTGTGTTGCTGAAGTCAGATTTTGGCAGGCTAGTTCAGATGCACAGATAAATAGCGGCGGCCGGATTCGCGTACTGCTCGCGATTACAACCATCGGGAGATCGGGTATCTGGGAATCGCGGGATTCGGTATCGATCCGACAGTCGGGCTTCCAGTGTGTCCGGAGTCTAGAGCACAGGTCGTTCCTGGCCGAGTCCGACCGCGCTTCAGTCCGGTGTTGGACAATCTGTTGCACAATCGATGTCGTCACGAGCGCGGACCCATCTCTGGGCGGAATGGCCCGGGAGGACATGGACCAACCACAGACTATCTTTCGGTGCCCGACGCTGCAGGGGATCGCCTCACTGGCTCCTCATTGGTGAACTGACGACTGGCGGGGACGTCCCGTCGCTTGGAACGTCTCGATTGCAACGTCGAGCTCCGACGGCGGCCCAGACTCGATCCCTGGTAGCCTGGCTTTTCAATCCCGTCCGGCTATAAGCCGGTCGCTACCGATGGGGCCCTCCCGAGTAGTTACGTCGGTGTGCGACGACTGTGGAGCCACGAGACGCATGGTGTGGGGGGCGCAGTCCGTCCGGAACGTAGATGTAGCGGCGGCCAGCTGGCCGCGCAGTTACCGGGCCCCGTTGAGTCGGGGTCGGGTCTGAGATTACAGTGAGCCATGTAGGCTACACAGGTGGGCCAGACGCAGGAGACAGGTCCGCGTAATCTGAAGCTGATCTGGGGGCGGTCACGTCGGCGCGACTGTTCCGTCACCCAGCCCGCCATCGCTTTCGGCTAGGCGGGGTCACGAAGACGATAGCGATGGCGAGGGCTCCGACCCCCGTCGGGTTCGAACTACCGCCGTCGAGGCCTCACAGCGGTCTGGCTCCAAAACCGGTGGTCTGGCACCCGACGCCTGGACAGCGGTCAGCCCGAACTCGCTATTCTCGTATGCGCCACGCCGGTGTTCGACGGCGATGGGACCGGGCGCGAAACGGCGGCCCCGCCACTTTCTAAACGATAAAACTCGTTGTTGATTGTGAATTTTGCCGGCAGATATCGAACTCGTAAACCATATAGCGCTATACCCAACCGGTGTGTCTCGTATCGGACATCGTAGCAAATATCGTACTATATCGGGGGCCCAGCGGCCCGGCTGCCGACAGTGTCGTTTGAAGTAGGACAAAATTTCTACTGCCCGGCGAGATCCTCGATAACCCAGAAGAACAGACGACGTTCCTCGGCGGTGTCCGTCGGCGCGTTCGCTGGACGAAATACGCCGACGCGATTTACCTGGCGAGCATTCGCCACCGAGTGTTCCGAGGAAAGCACTGAACCGATCGCCCGCGAGTACTGCTCGCCGTCGAAGACGGAACCGGGGTACCGTCGGACGCTCACGGTTCGTCGGCGCCCAGCGAACAAACGTGTGGGGCCCGTACTCGCTCTGTCCGGCGCGTCGGAACGACTGCTTCGATTCTCTCGGGTACAGCTGGACCAGGCAGCGTTCGTCATTCATCGAGTACGCCACCGAACCAACGGACGCCGAAGCGCCGAACGGCTCCGTCACGTCGCGGTTGCCTGGGCGATCTCGCGTGGATTTCCTGGCCGGGCTTGGTCCTCCTGGACCGTGCAGAACGGGACCGACGGCCGCCGCCGTGAGACCGTAGTGGAAGGCTGCGAAAAGACGCTGCACTGGCCGATAGACGAAGCGAGACGCCGCGAGTCGTCGCGAGAAAGAAACGCGCCGGTCGATCAGTCGTCGCCGTCGTCCCGCGTCGCCTGGGACGGACCGCCGGAGAAGACGAACTCGTGTTCGGCTTCGGTCTCGAACCGGTTGAGGATGTCCCCGAGCGGGCGTGCGTAGCGTTTGAGTTTCTCCGCTCGCGAGGAGACCTCGTTCAGCTCGGCGGCCTGTTCCTCGGCCGCACCGGCGACGTTCTCGGACTCGGCCATCATGCGTTCGCTGGTCTCGGCCGCCTCCTGCATCGTCGTCGCGACCTGGCGGAACTGGTCGATGGAGTCGCCCATGTCGACCGAGGGGTTCTCTGCCTGAAACCGTTCGAGCGTGTCGACGAGTTCGTCCAGGTTCTCGGAGACGCCCTGGAGCCGGTCCTTCTGCTCGTAGGCGTCGTCGGAAATCTTCTGGATGGACTCTGCGACCTGCTCGGAGGCGTCCCGGACGGACTCGGAACTGGCCAGCACGACGTCACCGGACTCAGCGACCTCGTCGGCGAAGCTCTTGAGCTGGCCCGTCGTCTTCTCGAGTTCCTCTATCATCGAGTTGAACTCGTTCGCGATGCGGTCCATCGACTCGTTCTCGCCTTCGGTCTCCATCCGCTGGGTCATGTCCCCGGCGGCCGTGGCCTCCATGGCCTGGCTGAACTCGTCGGCCTTCTGCTGGAGGTAGTTGTTGACCTCCATCGCCTCGGCGCGGGACACCTCGGCCTCCTTCCGCGCCCGTTCGGCCTCGTCGATCTGGTTCTTCAGGGAGTCGCGCATGTCGGCGAACCCGTCGTACAGTCGACCGATGTTGTCGATGCGGGAGGAGCTGATCTCGACGTCGAGGTTGCCCTCGCGCATCTCCTCGGTCTTCCGGGTGAGTCGGTCGATCGTACTCGACGTACTGTATCCGAGGATGGCACCGACGCCGCCGATGAGGACGACACCGCCACCGGTAGCGATCAGGCCCCACTGCTGGACGTCCTGCACGAAGCCGAACACGGAGGAGTACGGTGCGTGAACGAGCACGACCCAGTCCGTGCCGGAGACCGGTGAGTACCCAACCGTGTACCGCTCGTCGATGACGTTGTCGTTGGCCTGCATCTCCTGGATGACGCCGGCGTCATCGCTCGAGGAACGGAGTTCGATGGCCTCCTGGAGCGGCCTGTCGGCTTCTCCGCCGCTGTAAGAGTACAGCGTCACGTTACCGACGCCGGATTCGCCCTGTCGAGGCTCGTCGATCATGACCGTGCCCTCTTCGTTGACGACCTGCGTGAACCCGCCCGTCGCCCGGTCGGCTCCCTGCAGCGAACCGGCGATGTCCTCGATACTGTACTCGATGAGGATGTAGCGACCCTCCCCGGACGGGACGGGACTGACGAAGCCGACGACGTGTTGCCGGTTCGTGAGATACGTCTCCGACATCGCGACGTCGCTGGCGCTGGAGAACGACTCCTCGAGGATCCAGCTCTGGGGTCTCCCCGAGAGCGTCGGCCCCTCTCGAAGGGTGTTACTGGCGACGACCTCGGCCTGCTCACCCGAGGTGTCGACGATGTGCATCCCTACCACTTCCCCGGAGAGTTCGGATTTCTCGTTTTCCAGTTTGAGACTGAGGTCCTCGTTGCTGTCCCAGCCCTCGTCGCTGGACATCAACTTGGTCGAGAGGCGGTTCCGCGACACCCACTGTTCGATGATGTCCGCTTCCTGGAGCGCGCCGTTCCGGTACTCGTTTTCGACGTTCGTCTGCGTCTCGCTCTTGACCTGTTCGGTCGCGACGAGTCCGATGACGCCCACGGACATCCCCATGACCAGGAGCACCAGGCCGAATTTGAGCGCGAAGCTCTGTCTGATGAAGTTCGGCGTCACCGTCTGGGCGATCCCCCCGGAACTGCCCGCCGCTGAGTCGTCTCCGCTCATTTTCGATACCCTCCACTGCCACCCTGCGTCGGTACGACACCCTGGCGAGACGTGTCACAGTCGGACCGACGTGAACACGGCTCCGCTTGCCGTACTGTCCTGCAGTACATAGCTCTCCTTGTAGCATTTGATCACATAAGGGTTTGGGACGTTTCGGGCTACCACTAGGGGTGCACGTGGACCGTCGACGCTCCCGCGACCCCACTCCGGTTGGTCGGGATTTATACTCGCTGCCGGCCCATCCGACTGTATGACGGACCTCGTGACCTTCGGCGAGACGATGCTCAGGCTCTCCCCGCCGGGAGACGAACGGGTCGAGACGGCAGACGAGTACGACGTCGACGTCGCGGGCGCGGAGAGCAACGTGGCCGTGGCCGCCCAGCGCCTCGGCCTCGACGCCGCCTGGCTCTCGAAAGTGCCCGACAGCCCGGTCGGGCGTCGGGTGACGAGCGAACTGCGCCAGCACGGCGTCACCGTCGACGTCGCGGAGTCCCCCGACGGACGGCTCGGGACGTACTACCTCGAATCGGGAGACGTCCCGCGCGGAAACAACGTCATCTACGACCGGGCGAACGCCGCCGTGACGACGGCGACGCCCGACGAACTTCCGACAGAACGGGTGCGCGAAGCGACCGCGTTCCACACCACCGGTATCACGCCCGGGCTCTCGGAGACACTGTTCGAAACGACGCGAGACCTGCTCTCGCTCGCCAGCGAGGCCGGAACGACCACGACCTTCGACCTGAACTACCGGTCGAAAGTCTGGGACCCGGCGGAGGCCAGAGCCGCGGTCGAGGCACTGTTCCCCGACGTAGACGTCCTCTTTACGGCCCAGCGCGACGCCGAACACGTGCTCGGGCGCGACGGTGACGCCGAAGCCATCGCCCGTGGACTCCAGGCGGAGTTCGACTTCGACGTCACCGTCGTCACTCGCGGGAGCGAGGGAGCGCTCGCGGCCATCGACGACGAGGTGTACGAACAGCCCACGTTCGAGGCGACGGACGACCACCCCGTCGGTACCGGCGACTCGTTCGTCGGTGGCTTCCTGTCCCGATTCGTCGACGGGGCCGACGTCCCGACGTCGCTCGAATACGGCGCGGCGACGGCGGCCCTCAAGCGGTCTATCCCCGGTGACATCGCGGTCGTCACGCCCGGCGAGGTCGAATCGGTCATCGACGGTGCGACGGCCGCTATCTCCCGGTAACGGCCCCTCTCTGTCTCGCCTGCTCCCGTTCGCGGTAGATAAGGTTCTTATCCCCTCCGTCGGTAGTTCCCCGTATGTTTACTGTCGCTATCGAGTCGAGATCCGGAGGTCGGTGGGATGATACGTAGCGCGAAGATCGTCTGCACGCTCGGCCCGGCCTCCGAGTCTGTCGAGCAGATAACCGCCCTCGCGAAGGCGGGGATGTCGGTGGCTCGGCTCAACGCGAGCCACGGTTCGCCGGAGCACCGCCGCGAGATGATCGAGCGGATCCGCGAGGTGGATTCCCGTATCGAGGCGCCGGTCGCGTCTATGCTGGACATGCCGGGCCCGGAGGTCCGGACCGCTCCCATCCGAGATTCAATCGAACTCGTGGAGGGAACCACCATCAGGTTCGTCGAGGGAGACACGGCGACGCCGGAAGAGGTCGGCCTCTCGACGTCCATTGCCGCCGTCGAACCCGGAGACGTCGTCCTCCTGGACGACGGCCGGATCGAGACGACCGTCGAGCGGGTCGAAGACGACGTCGTCCACGCGACCGTCGAGAGCGGCGGAGAACTCGGTGCCCGGAAGGGAGTCAACGTGCCGGGCGTCGAACTCGGCCTCCCGGTGATCACGGAGAACGACGAGCGGGAACTCGACGTCGCGGCCGAGATGGAACCCGACTTCGTGGCCGCCTCGTTCGTCCGCGACGGAGAGAACATCTACGAGATCGAGGAAGCACTTGAGGACCGGGGCGTGGACATCCCCATCATCGCGAAGATAGAGCGGGCCGGCGCCGTCGAGAACCTCGATTCTATCGTCGACGCGGCCGACGCAGTGATGGTCGCCCGGGGCGACCTCGGCGTCGAGTGTCCGCTCGAAGACGTCCCGATCATCCAGAAACGGATCATCCGCAAGTGCCACGTCGCCGGCGTTCCGGTCATCACCGCGACGGAGATGCTCGACTCCATGATCCACGAACGCAGGCCCACGCGCGCGGAGGCCTCCGACGTCGCCAACGCGGTCCTCGACGGAACGGACGCCGTCATGCTCTCGGGAGAGACGGCCATCGGCGACCACCCCGTCCGCGTCGTCGAGACGATGGACCGCATCGTCCGCGACGTCGAGTCCAGCGAGGAGTACGCCGAGTCGCGGGAACAGCGCGTGCCGAACGCCGACAACACCAGGACCGACGCGCTCGCTCGCTCGGCCCGGTTTCTCGCCCGCGACATCGGCGCGTCGGCAGTCGTCGCAGCCTCCGAGTCCGGGTACACGGCGCTGAAAGCCGCCAAGTTCCGCCCCTCGATCCCGATCGTCGCGTCGACGCCGAGCGACAAGGTCCGCCGCCAGCTGGCGCTGTCCTGGGGGATCATCCCAGTCACGACGCACTACACGAACGAGGGCGCGGACGCGATCATCCAGCAGGCGGTCCAGGCCGCGCTGGACACCGACGCCGCGACGGGCGGCGACACCGTCGTCGTCCTCGCTGGCATGATGACCGAACTCGAGGGGCTCAACACCGCGAACACGCTCAAGGTCCACGTCGCCGCGGAGACCGTCGCCAGTGGCCGGTCCGTCGTCGACGGCCTCGTCTCGGCGCCCCTCCACCGGGTCCCGGACGGTGACCTCACGTCGATACCGGACGGCGCCATCGTCTCCGTCTCCGCCGACTTCGAGGGAGAGTTCGAGGGCGACATCGGGACGATCGGCGGCATCGTCGACGCGCACGAGGGGATGACGAGTTACGCCGCCATCGTCGCCCGCGAACTCGACATCCCGATGGTCTCGGACGCACAGATCCCCGGACACGTCGCCGACGGTGACGTGATCACCCTCGACGCCGAACGCGGCGTCATCTACGAGGACGCCATCGGCGAGCACGACGTCCGCGAATAGGATCGAACACGGGACGACGAGTTGGCCGACCCCGCCGGCGGCGAATTTTTAATTCAGTTCCGTGCTTGAAGATCTGTGTAGTTAAGTAGCGAAAGGTACACCCCACAGATAGCATGCCCGCTTACGCAGGGGTCGACCTGGGCGCCACGAACGTCCGGGCGGTTATCGGCGACGAGACCGGCCGCGAACTCGGTTCGCACGCGGCCGAGACGCCGCGCGGGCCGACCGGCATCGCCGTCACCGAGGCCATTCTCGACACGGTCCGACGGGCCGCCGACGAAGCCGACGTCGAACCGACGGCCATCCGGGCGGCCGGCATCGGCTCTATCGGGCCGCTGGACCTGGCCGAGGGGATCATCGACAACCCGGCGAACCTGCCTGACACCATCGACCGCATCCCACTGACCGGCCCCATCTCCAAGCTGATCGACTCGGAGGACGTCTACCTCCACAACGACACGACCGCCGGCGTCATCGGCGAACGCTTCTTCTCCGACCGGAACCCCGACGACATGGTGTATCTCACCATCTCCTCGGGCATCGGCGCCGGCGTCTGCGTCGACGGAAACGTCCTCACCGGCTGGGACGGCAACGCCGGCGAGGTCGGCCACATGCAACTCGACCCGACGGGGTTCATGCCCTGTGGCTGTGGCTGGGAAGGCCACTGGGAGGCGTACAGTTCCGGCAACAGCATCCCCCGGTACGCCACGCAGCTCCATCGTGACGACCCCGTGGAGACCTCGCTCCCGGTCGAGGACGACGAGTTCGGCGCCGCGGACGTGTTCGCCCACGCCGAGGAGGGCGACGAGTTCGCCGACTTCGTCCTCGAACAGGTCAACCACTGGAACGCGATGGGCGTCGCCAACCTCGTCCACGCGTACGCACCGCTGGTCGTCTACGTCGGCGGCGCCGTGGCGATACACAACCCCGACCAGATTCTCGACCCGATCCGGGAGCGCATTCCGGATATGATCCTCGGCAACATCCCGGACGTCCAGTTGACGAACCTCGGCGACGACGTCGTCGTCATGGGCGCGCTCGCGAGCGCGCTCACGGGCGGAACCGGAAAACGATAGAACCAGGCCTAGCTGTTCTGGAGGTCGTACAGGCGCGCGAACACCGTCGACGGAAATCGGGGCTCGACCCGGCTGGGCGGTCGACCCTGGCGGTCGGCGTCGGTGTTCTCCTCGCGTGCGAGTATCCCTGCCTCGGCCATCTCGTAGAGGAACCGCTTGACCGTCCCCGGAGAGAGGTCGACCCGGTCCGAGGCCGCGATGGCGTCGGTGGCGTCGGTCACGGTGGCCCGATCCACGGTGTCGAGGCTCACGAGTTCTCGCAACACGGACTGCCGGTTGGTAGGTAACGCCAGCACCCGGCCGAGCGAGACGGACGGACGTGGGACGTCGGCGATGCCGGCCGAGACGTCGGCTGGTTCGATGCGGTCCCGGCCGGCCGCCGCGGCGGCGTCAGCGGCGGCGAACAGGGCGGCGAGGGCGTCGTGGGCGTTCCCGTCGGCCCACTCGGCGATCTCCCGGGCCTGGTCGTGGGCGAGCACCCGGGTGGCCAGCCCCGCCGAGGCCCGGTCCATGACGACGTCGACGAGCACCTGTCGCCGGTAGGCCGGCACTTCGAGTACCGTCGCGTCGGTCTCGTCCCACCCGTGTCGATCGGGCGGATCGCGACCGACGCAGATCCAGCGGAGTCCGTCGAAGGGCTCCAGCGCGTCGAGTACCGTTGCCCGGTCCAGCGTCGCCGGTTCGTCGACGTGGTCGAGGACGGCGACGACCGGTCGGTCGGTGACTCGGTCGGAGAGGCGCCTGCGAACCTCCTCGGTCCCGACGCCGTGTTCCGGGACGGGGTCCTCGACGAGCCCGTCCAGCAGGCCGTGGTAGAGCCCGAACTCGCTGGCGGCCTCCCGGAGGTCCAGGGAGACGAACGACGGCGTCGAGACGGGTCGTGACCGCGTCGTCGTGTGGATGACGGCGTCCGCGTGGGCTGGCAGGTCACGGAGGTGGGCGAACAGTGCCGACAGCACGGCAGACTTGCCCGCGCCCTGGGGGCCCCACACGTAGGCGTTCTCCGGCAGGTCTCCATCGAAGACCGGGTCCAGGTGGTCGAGGAGGCGTTCGAGGAACGGTCCCCGGTCGGCTGGTTCGGTGACGTGAGTCACCGGCGAGAGGTCCCCGTAATCGAGGATCAGCTCGGCCGCGTCGCCGCGGCGACGCCGACTAATTCGCGATTCGATGTCCATGCTCTCGTTCGCTAGGTGACCGTCGACCAGTTGTGTACTTCGATACGACGGCCGTTTCGCCGGAAACGCAGTGGTGGGATACCACGGCTAGAGGGCCAGGTACCCCGCGTTCGGCAGCACGCCCAGCAGGAAGAGGACGCCGATGACCAGCGTGTATATCGCGATCGACATCGCCGGCGGGTCCACGTGCGTTCCGGAGTGGGCGTACGCGACCCGCTGGGTGACCTCGCCCAGGAGCGCACCGACGAGTCCGCCGAGCGCGGCGACGACCATGAGCGTCGGCTCGCTCACGGCGTAGGCGCCGGCGACGACCGCGAACGTGGAGCCACCGAGCGTGATGTGGTGGGTCACGGGGAAGTTCGCGACGCCGAGGTTGAGAAAGAGCAGGCTCGCCGCGGAGATGCCGTAGGCCATGAAGACCGTCCCGGTGATCATCCACGTCCAGCCGCCGAGGACGCCGCCGACCAGGCCGATGGCCGCGACGCCGGACCACCTGTACTGCTGTGGCAGCCACGGCTCGACGGCGGGGCGCTCGCTCCCGTCGTCCCGGAGTTCGTCTCGCTCGAACGGCGTCATGTCGAAGTAGCCGTCCCCGGCCGGAGCGCCAATGAGCGGATAGCCGAACACCAGACGGGCCAGGAATGCGGTCGCCACGACGGAGAACGCGATGCCGTCGATCGGCACGCCGAGGCCGCCGAAGAGGCGGGCGATGAGCATCCCGAGGACGCCGAAGGCGGCGCCGACGGCGAGGATGTCTGGCTTCGTCCCGAACGCGAACAGGATGTCCTTCCCGAAGTGGTAGTCCCAGTCGGGTTCCATCTCGGGGTACCGCTTCGCCGCGTACGCGGTGGCCGCGACGCCGGCGGCGAAGCCGACGTGTGGCCCGGTCACGGGGCCGAACCCGACGACCCCGGTGACACCGGAGGCCAGTTCCGCGCTGGCCAGTTCGTTGTATCGCGTGCCCGGTCCGGCGAGGGCCGCGAGCCCCTCGCCCAGCAGCACGACGAAGCCGGTGAAGACGAACGCCGGGAGGGCACCGACGGCCGCGCCGAACGCGCCGCCGGCGGCTGCGGCGATGACGAGCGCGGCGAAGTGCTCCCACGGCACGTCCAGGAGTGGAACCTGGAGGACGACACCGTCGATCATCTCACTCCTCCCGCGCCCAGTCGAGCGAGCGTTCGACGGCGTCACCCCACCGGTCGTACAGCCGGTCGGCGCGCGCGGCGTCCATCTCCGGCGTGAACTCCCGGTCGACGTGCCAGTTGTCCCGGAGTTCGTCCACCGACTCCCAGTAGCCGACGGCCAGGCCAGCGGCGTAGGCCGACCCGAGCGCCGTCGTCTCGTCGACCTCCGGGCGGACGATGCCGGTCCGGATGATGTCGGCCTGGAGCTGACAGAGGAAGTTGTTCTTGACGGCGCCGCCGTCAACCCGGAGCTGTCCCATCTCGATGCCGGAGTCGGCCTCCATCGCCTCGGCGACGTCGCGGGTCTGGTAGGCGATGGACTCCAGCGTCGCGCGGACGATGTGTTCTTTCCTCGTGCCGCGCGTCATCCCGACGATCGTCCCGCGTGCGCGCCCGTCCCAGTGGGGCGCGCCGAGGCCGGTGAACGCCGGCACCATGTAGACCCCGTCGGTCGAGTCCACGGAGCTGGCGAGTTCGGCCGTCTGGGCGGCGTTGGTGATCAGGTCGACGTCTTCGAGCCACTCGATGGCCGCGCCGGTGATGAAGATGGACCCCTCCAAGGCGTACTGGACCGGCTCGCCGGAGCGCTGGAACCCGACGGTGGTCAGCAGGCCGTGCTCGGAGTCGACGGCCTCGTTCCCGGTGTTCATCAGGAAGAAGGAGCCGGTGCCGTAGGTGTTCTTCGCGTCGCCCTCGTCGAAACAGGTCTGGCCGAACAGCGCGGCCTGCTGGTCGCCGAGCGCGCCGGCGACCGGAATCTCCGCGCCGAGGAACCCATCCGGGTCGGTGTGACCGTACAGGTCCTCGTCCGAGGAGGGCCTGACCTCCGCGAGCATCGACCACGGGACGCCGAACTCCTCGAGCAGTTCGTCGTCCCAGTCCATATCGTGGATGTCGTACAGCATGGTCCGCGAGGCGTTCGTCACGTCGGTTATGACGTTGCCGGTCAGCTTCGAGATGAGCCACGTGTCGATGGTCCCCATCCGGAGCTCCCCGGCCTCGGCCCGGTCCCGGAGGTTCTCCGGACGACTGGCCTCCAGTTTGAGCGGGTCGGCGTTGTCGAGGATCCACTCCACTTTCGTCGCCGAGAAGTAGGCGTCGGCTTCCAGTCCAGTCTTGCCGCGGATCCACTCGACCTTGTCCTCGGCCTCCAGTTCCTCGACGCGGTCCGTCGTCCGCCGGTCCTGCCAGACCAGCGCGTTGTGGACCGGGTCGCCGCTATCGTGGTCCCAGACCAGCGTCGTCTCTCGCTGGTTCGTGATACCGATGGCGGCCAGCTGGTCGGCCTCGACGTCCGCCTCGTCGAGGGCCCTGCCGACGACGGATTTCGTGTTCTCCCATATCTCGACGGGGTCGTGTTCGACCCAGCCGGGTTCGGGGTAGATCTGCTCGTGTTTCTCGTACGCGTTTGCGACGACCTGGCCTCCGTGGTCGAACACCATGAAGCGTGTGCCGGTCGTCCCCTGGTCGATCGCGCCTACGTATGTGTCGGTCATGTCAGTGATCTCTCTGGAGCTGGCGGGTAGTTACGCTCGTCACCGCCTTGTCGGTAAAGTTCATGTGGAATCAGTATAAAACTTCGCGTCGTGCCGACACGTCCGGGCAGAATATCCTGAAAGGCGCCAGAATAGCGAATGTGGCCACGACGAGTGATGCACGGTGTCGAATAACAATCTGGTACGAACGTGATGATTACTGTCTGGGCAAGGGTGCCGGTAAAGATTGAAGTGGCCGGCCCGAGACCGTTCACGCAGTTGCATGGCATCGACACCCAGGGTCGTCGTCGTGGGCGGTGGGTCGACGGGCGTCGGCGTCGCCCGCGACCTCGCGATGCGCGGCCTCGACGTGATCCTCGTCGAACAGGGGAACCTCACCCACGGGACGACGGGTCGGATGCACGGACTGCTCCACAGCGGCGGTCGGTACGCCGTCTCGGACCAGAAGAGCGCCCGCGAGTGCATCGAGGAGAACCGCGTCCTGCGGGACATCGCTTCGCACTGCGTCGAGATGACCGGCGGACTGTTCGTCAAGCGCCCCGAAGACACCGGGGAGTACTTCGAGCAGAAACTCCGCGGCTGTGAAGAGTGCGGCATCCCCGCCGAAGTCCTCTCCGGGCGCGAGGCTCGCGAACGGGAACCGTACCTCGCGACGGACGTCGAGCAGGCCATCGCCGTCCCCGACGGGGCCGTCGACCCGTTCCGCCTCGTCGTCGCGAACGCCGGGAGCGCGCTGGAACACGGCGCCCGCATCGAGACGCACACGAGAGTCAGGGACCTGATCGTCGAGGACGGCGAGGTGGTCGGCGTCGAGGTCGAACACGGGGCCAAGTCCGGTGAGCGCGTCCACGGCGTCCAGTCCGGGCGCGAGGAAATCAGGGCCGACCACGTCGTCAACGCGACCGGCGCCTGGGCCGGCCGGATCGGCGACATGGCCGGTCTCGACGTCGAGGTCCGCCCGTCGAAGGGCGTGATGACGATCATGAACGTCCGCCAGGTCGACACCGTGATCAACCGGTGCCGGCCGAAGGGCGACGCCGACATCGTCGTCCCCCACGAGACTACTGCGATCCTGGGAACGACGGACGAGGAGGTCGAGGACCCGGAGGACTACCCCGAGGAGCAGTGGGAGGTCGACCAGATGATCGACACCCTCTCGGAACTCGTTCCGATCCTCTCGGAGGCCCGCACGATACGGTCGTTCTGGGGCGTCCGGCCGCTGTACGAACCGCCGGAGACCGGAACCGCCGATCCGACGGACATCACGCGCGACTACTTCCTGCTCGACCACGGGGACCGCGACGGCGTCCCCGGGATGACGAGCATCGTCGGCGGGAAGTTCACGACCTACCGGATGATGGGTGAGGAGATCGCCGACCACGTCTGTGCGAAGTTCGGCATCGACGCCGACTGCCGGACCGCCGACGTCCCGCTCCCCGGGAGCGAGGATTTCGACGTGCTACGGAACTACATGGAGGATTTCGGCCTCCGGTCCCCCATCGGTCGTCGCAGCGTCGAGCGACTCGGGTCGCGGGCCGACGAGGTGCTCGGCACGAACGCGCCGAACCCCGTGGTCTGCGACTGCGAGGGCGTCACGCGGGCGGAGATCAGAGACGCCATCGACCGGGCGGGCAGCGACCTGAACGCGACCCGGATACGCACGCGGGCCTCGATGGGCAACTGCCAGGGCGGGTTCTGCTGTCACCGGATGGCCAGTGAACTCCATCCTTCGTACGCGGAACCGGTCGTTCGCGACTCGTGGGACGACCTGCTCCAGGAGCGCTGGAAGGGCCAGCGTCACGCGCTCTGGGGGGAACAGCTCTCCCAGGCGATGCTCAACTACGCGCTCCAGGCGACGACACAGAACCGTGACAGTGATCCCGCGAATCGGGAGGATTCGATCGACTTCGACGCGTTCGACGGCGGGCCGGGCTCGTCCGCCCCTTCGACCGCGTCGGCCGCCACCGACGGCGGCCTCACGGAGGGCGAAGATGGCGATTGACTCCGACGTCCTGGTGATCGGTGGCGGCCTCGCCGGGACGATGGCGGCCCTCTCGGCGGCCCGCGAGGGAGCGACCGTCCGACTCACCTCCTACAAGCAGAGCACCCTCCGGATGGCGACGGGGCTCGTCGACGTCCTGGGCTACGTCGACGGCGAGGGCCCGGTGGCCGAACCCTTCGAAGCGATGGAGCGCCTGCACGACGAACATCCCTATCGACTCCTCGGCGAGGCGACGGTCCGGGACGGGCTCTCGCTGTTCGACGATTCGGTTCCGGGGTATCGCGGCGGCCACACCGACGCGAACGCGCTCGTCCCGACACACGGCGGGACGGTCAAGCCGACGGCGCGCTACCCCGCGAGCGTCGCGCCCAGCGTCGCGTCGGCCGGCGGCGACGTGCTCCTGGTCGGCTTCCGGACGGTCACGGACTTCGACGCGCCGCTGGCGGCCGGCCACCTCGAAGCGGCCGGCGTGCCCTTCGCTGTCGACGGCGTGACGCTGCCGTTCCCGGGCGACCTGCGCGACGACGCGAAGGTGACCCGGTACGCCCGGGCGCTCGACGAGAACGAACGGGTGACCGGGGGCGGCCGAGCGATCGGTACTCGGCGGGACCTCGCCGAGCGAGTGAAAGCGAAGCTCGACGGCCACGAGCGCGTCGGCTTTCCCGCGCTGCTCGGCGAGGAGGACCACGACGAGGTGCGCGCCGACCTGGCCCGGTATCTCGACGTGCCCGTCTTCGAAGTTCCGATGGGGCCGCCGTCGCTCCCGGGAATGCGCCTCGAGGACCGGCTGTTCGCGGCCCTCGACGCCGCGGGGGCCTCCATCGACAGCGGCAACCCCGTCGTCGACTACGAGGCCGGCGGCGACGGCCGCGTCGAGAGCGTGATCCTCGACCGCAACGGGAGTCGCGTCCCCTACTACGCGGACCAGTTCGTCCTCGCGACGGGCGGCCTCGTGGGGAAGGGAATCGAGTCTGATCGGGGCGGTGTGCGCGAACCGATTTTCGACTGCCACGTCCCCCACCCGGCGGACCGCTACGACTGGTTCGAGGACGGCGTCTTCGACGACCACGAGTTCGCCCGGTTCGGCGTCGACGTGGGACGGGAGTTGCGGCCGCGGGAAGACAGCGGTGATCCGACGTTCGACAACCTGCGGGCGGCCGGGAGCGTCGTCGGCGGCTACGACCTGGCCGCGGAGAAGTCGGGCGCGGGCGTCTCGATAGCGACGGGGTACGAAGCAGGCCGGCGGGCGGCGACGGAGGTGTGACCAATGAGTGACGCAAATACGACCGACGAGACGACGTTCGACGCGGGAGAATCGGGACCGGACGAGGAGTTCGAACCGGTCCAGGTGTTCCCCGAGGCCGAGGAGATGGACCTCCGGCCCGGCGCGGACTCCTGTTACAAGTGCTCGACGTGCGACACCAACTGTCCGGTCGCCGAGGTGGACGACGAGTTCCCCGGCCCGAAGTTCCAGGGCCCCGAACAGTGGCGACTCAAGCAGACCGACGAGGACTACGACGTCGACGACTCGGTGATGAAGTGCTCGAACTGCATGCGCTGTGACAGCAGTTGTCCCTCGGACGTCCCGCTCAGCCAGATGCACAACACCGCCCGGGGCGAGTACGTCAGCGAACAGCAGTCGAAGACGTCCGTCGAGTACTGGCGGAATCGGTTACTCGCCAACTACCGGACGTCGGCGTGGCTGGCGAGCTACGTCCCCCGCCTGGCGAACGCTGCGATGAACTTCGGGCCGGCGCGCTGGGTCATGGAGAAGACGATGGGCGTCACGAGCGAGCGGGAGTTCCCCGCCTTCGCGACGGAGACGTTCCGCGAGTGGTGGACGGCGCGAGGCGGTGCGGAGGCCTCGCGTGAACGCGCCCGGCAGGCCCGCGTCGAGCGGGGGCTGGTCGCCGCGGACGGCGGGGTCGGTAGGGACGGCGGAGACAGTGGAGAGGGCGGCGGCGAAACGACCGAAGCCGACGCGGTCGACCGGAAGATCGCCTACTTCCACGGCTGCTACGCGAACTACAACACGCCGGAGGTGGGCAAGGCCCTGGTCCGCGTGTTCGAACAGTTCGGCTACGAGGTGGTCGTCCCCGAGCAGGGCTGTTCAGGGACGCCCATGTTCGCCAACGGGATGCTCGACGACGCCCGGCGCCACGCCGAGACGAACGTCCCCTCGCTGTCCGCCCTGGTCGAGGAAGGATACGACGCTATCTGTTCGTGTACGTCCTGTTCGATGGCGCTCCGCCAGGAGTACCCCGAACTGTTCGACTACGACGGCGTCGACGACGTCGCCTCGAACACGTACGAGGCGGTCGAGTACCTCCGCATCAACGAGGATCTCTTCGGAGCACTCGCCGACGTCGAGGTGGAGTATCCGGACCTGTCCTATCACGCACCCTGTCACGCGCGCAACCAGGGAATCCACCGGCAGGCGGTCGAACTGTTCCGCGACCTGGAGGGCGTCACCGTCACCGACGTCGGCGACTCCTGCTCGGGCATCTCGGGCACCTACGGCTGGAAGGCGGACCGGTACGACGTCTCGATGGCCATCGGCGAGGAGATGTTCGAGCACATGGAAGCGGCCGAGGGGACGACGGGCCTCACCGAGTGTCCGACCTGTGCGATGCAGATGGAACACGGGACGGGCTACGAGATACGTCACCCGCTGCAGGTGCTCGAAGCGGCGCTGGTCGACGCCTGAGAGGCGTCGTCGGGTCAGAATCGGGAACGTGAGTGGTGGCTCAGTCGCCCCGGACGAACGTCACGGGGGCGGGCGCCTCCAGCATCACCTGCTGTGCCGTAGAGCCGAAGACGGCCTTGCCGGTCGGCGAGCGTTTCCGACCGCCGACGACGACGAGGTCAGCGTCGACGTCCGTCGCGATGTCGACGATGCGGTCGCCGTGGTCGCCGATCTCCGAGGTGATCTCGTAGTCTATCATCGCGTCCTCCAGTCGGCTGGCGATGTCGCGGACGGTCGCGTGCCTGCTCGCGACGTCCACCGCCGTCGCCTCCTCCGGTTCGTCGAAATCCAGACGCGAGGCGGCCTCGCTGAATTCCTCGTCGGTGAATACGTGCGCGAGGGCGACGTCAGCCCCCGCGGGACCGGCGATGTCGATGACGGTGTCGGCGAGTTCGTCCACGCGGTCTCTGTCGTTCGGTCCGAGTGCCAGAAGTATCGTTTCGAGTGCCATAGAGGTAGATACGGTCCGAACACCGTAAAAATCCCGGCCGTCACAGCCCCTACCTCTCATCGAAACGTCACGTCCGGCCCCGTTCGTGGATCAGGTCAGCGATCCGTAACAAAGGTTCTAATGGATAGCTCGAATAACTCGATCAAATGGTTTCGGGTGCCGATCTCTACGGACTTCTCCTGCTTCTGACGGTCGTCCCGGCAGGCTGGTTACTGCAACTCGCGTGGGAGAAACGCGAGAAGCCCGGTGGCCGATGGCTCGCTCTCCTCCTCGTCGGGATGGCCGGTTGGTCGGTGAGCTGGGCACTCCTCGTGCTCGTCGACGACCACTCCTGGTCGCTGGCCAGCGTCGACACCCTCCTCCTGTTCGTGAACCTCTCTGTCATCGGATGGTTCATGCTGTCGCTGGAGTTCACGCGACAGAAACGATACGCACTCAGACACGTTCTCCCGCTGTTCGTCGTCCCGGCAGTGACGCTGCTACTCGTGGTGACGGACGCGTCCCACTCGATGCTCTGGGGACCGGAGCTGACCCTCGACGCCGCCACCGGCATCACCCTCGACCAGGGTCCGTGGTTCTACGCCCACGCGACGTTCAACTACCTCCTGTTGCTTGTCAGCGGCGTCCTCCTCGTGAACAACCACACGGAACTCGAGGGGATCTACCGGAAACAATCGGCGATTCTGATCGCCGGCTGGTCCATCCCAGTCGTGACGAGTATCGCCTACAACTTCGGCGTCTTTCCCCAGAGCTACCTGAATCCGACGCCGATCGGGTTTCTCGCCGGGGCCGCACTGTGGGGGTGGGGACAGTACCGGTTCCAGTTACTGGAGATCGCCCCCGTCGCTCGCCGTCACGCCCTCGACGAGATGGACGAAGCAGTCGTCGCCGTCAACGACGACGACGTCGTCGCGTACCTGAACGAGGCAGCCATCGAGATGTTCGACCTGGAACCGACGGCGACGGGCAAACGCCTCCCGTCGTTGCTGGCGGCGTACCCGGAGATACTCGAACGCCTCGAAGACGGCGAGGTCGACGACGAGATCGTCCTTGAGCGTGAAGGCCGTCGCCAGTACCTCTCCGTACAGAAGACCCCCCTCGGCCGGAGCGACGGGTCGGAGGGGTCGGTGGTCGTCTGCGAGGACGTCTCCGAACTCAAACGTCACCAGCGCGACCTCGAACTGCTGAAACAGGTGTTCGCGCGCGTCTTCAGGCACGACCTCAGTAACGACCTGAACGTGATCCGGGCCCACGGTGAGTTACTCTCGGCCAACATCGACGGCCCGCGGGCCAGTCACGCGGAGACGATAGTCCGCACGTGTGACGACGTCATCGAGACGAGTCGGAAGGCCCGCGCCATCGAGAAACTCGTCGACGCCGGCCGGGACCGGTACGAGACCGACCTCGTCCACGTCGTCTCGGAGGCCGTCGAGTGGTTGCGGGCGAACTTCGACGACGTCACCGTCGAGACCGACCTTCCGCGGGACGGGTTCGTGCTCGCCGACGGGGAAATCGAACTCGCGGTTCGCTGTCTACTGGAGAACGCCGTCGTCCACAACGACTCGGCCGAGCCGTGGGTCAGGATAGCCGTCACTGAACGGCCTGACGAGTTCGTACTCACCGTCGAGGACGACGGCCCCGGTATCAGGCCGAACGAGCGCCACGTCTTCGAGGACCGCGAGGTCGACCCGCTGTCCCACAGTAACGGACTCGGCCTCTGGACCGTCAACTGGGTCGTCCGGAACTCGGGCGGTGAGGCCCACTTCGAACACACGGACCGGGGGACGAAGTTCGAACTCCGTCTCGAACGGGTCCACCGGGCAGACGCGACCCCGCCGGGTCCACAGGACTAGTCCTCTACCTCGTCCAGTCCCCAGGAGTACAGCGCGAAGGTGCACGAACAGTCGGAGTCGAACCCACACTGGGGGCACTGTCGGCCCGACAGGTCCACGTCCTCGAACCTGGCGAGTTCTTCCCCGCCGAACTTCGCAGCGAGACTCTTCGTCGCCCCGTCGTCACGGAGCCACAGGACCGTCAACACCGGTGGCGTCTCCGCCAGGTACGCCAGGCCGTGGCTCGCGAGCGCCGTCCCGATCCCTTCCTGCTGGTGTTCGGGGTGGACGGCCGTCGCTTTGAAGACGCCGACGGGGAAGTGTTCGGGCTCCAGGTCGGAGTCGGCCATCGCCCGCTCGGCCGAGACGACCATCACGTCGGAGAACGACGCCTGGTCGAAGACGGCCGTGACCGTGAACCCCAGAATCGTCTGCTCCCTGGTCAGCTGCGCGGCTGTCTCGATTTCGTCGACGCCGTCGTCCTCGACGTAGACGTAGATGTGACGGTCGTCGGGCCGGACGTACGATTCGAGGACGTCCTCGACGGATTCGAAGTATCCTGGTCCGAGCGACGCCTCGCTGATGCCCAGTATCTGGGCGCCGATGTGGGACCCGTCCTCCAGTAACTCGATCCTGTCGGCGAGATTCCGGAGTGCCGCCGTCCTGTCGCCCGCTCTGGTGACGAGGCCGGTCTTTCGGTCTGTTATCCGGTAGGACCCCTCGTGGGCGTGGCCGACGAACGTCTCGATTGGGCGTTCCCAGCCGACGTACTCGTCTCCGAGTTCCACTTTCTCCAGCTCTCCACGCTCTGCGAGACTGTCGAGATGTGCGCTCACGACCGCCTCCTCCTCGTCGACGGCTTCGGTCACCGTCCGGGTGCTCAGGGCCGCCTCGGTGCTCTCGTCGAACACGTCGAGGATGGCGTCCTCGAGTTCCGGTTCCACCACCACCTCATGGTCGCCTGTTTCCTCAGGCATACTGGTACCACATGGACGGGGACGTGAAATAGTTATGCGGAGATTTGGCACACGTAACGAGGGTTCTCCGGCGTGGAGGTGGGATCTATCCGGTTCAGGATAGAACTGCGGCTGGAACGGGTCTCGGGTCCCGACGATACCCGTCCCGGTACCGCGTGATTAGCCGGTGTTCTTCATCCCGGCTGCGACGCCCTGGACCGTCAACCGGAGCGTCCGCTGCTCGGACTCGGTGAGGTGAGATTGCTGTAGCAGACGGACCTGGAGGAGGTTGAGCGGGTCGACGTACGGGTTCCGTCGTTCGAGGTTCTCCCGGAGCCACTCCCGGTCGAGCAGTTCCTCGCGTTCCGTGATGGTCGTCACGAGGTCGACGGTGTGGTCGTACTCGGCTTCGATGCGCGAGAAGATTCGTTCGCGCAACTCGTCGTCGGCCAGGTCCGCGTACTGGTCGGCAATGTCGAAATCGGTCCGGGCGAGCGCGAGCGTCGCGTTGTCGAGTTTCGTCCGGAAGAAGGGCCACTCCCGGTACATCTCCCGGAGCGTCTCCATCTCACCACCGTCGTCCAGGTACGCCTGGACGCCGGTCGCGACGCCGTACCAGCCGGGGATGATACAGCGGGCCTGTGTCCACGAGAACACCCACGGAATGGCACGGAGGTCCTCGACGCTCCGGTCTCCACTGCGCGAGGCCGGCCGCGACCCCATGTTGAGGTTCTCGATGACGGTGATGGGCGTCGCCTGTTCGAAGAAGTCGACGAAGCCGTCGGTCTCCAGGAGTGACCGGTACTCCAGCCGGGCTGCCTCGGCGGCCGTCTCCATCGCCGTCTCCCACTCCGCCGGCACCTCCTCGACCGGCTCTTCCATCGCGTTGAACCGCGCCCGCATCTGGGCGTCGAGCATCTGTTCGAGGTTGCGCTCGGCGATGTTCGGATTGGCGTACTTCTCGGCGATGGACTCGCCCTGCTCGGTGAACTTGATCTGGCCCGACACCGACTCGTTCGGTAGCGCCAGCATGGCGTCGTTCATCGGCCCGCCGCCCCGCGAGATAGAGCCACCACGGCCGTGGAACAGCCGCATGTCGACGTCGAAGTCGTCGGTGATCGCTGCCAGGCGCTTCTGGTTGCGGTAGAGGCTCCAGTTGGCCGCCAGAAAGCCGTTCTCCTTGTTCGAGTCGGAGTAGCCGAGCATGATCTCCTGGACGCCGCCGCGCGCTTCCAGTGCCTGCTCGTAGGCCTCGTTCTCGAACAGGGTCCCCATGATGCGCCGGGCGCCGTCCAGGGCGTACTTCGACTCCAGCAACGGAACGACGTCGAAGCCGCAGTAGCCCGGCAGGTCGACGATCCCGGCCTGGTCGGCCAGGAACAGCACCTCGAGGACGTGGGACGGTTCCTCGCACCAGCTGATGCAGTAGGTGTCGATGGCGTTGACACCGAATTCCTTCTGCCACTCGGCGGCCTTCCGGAAGAGGCGAACGACGCGAGCGGCTTCGTCCGAGAGTTCGTCGGTGTCGTCCACGTCGACGATGGGTTCGTCCTGCAGGATGGCGTCGGTGAGGAGTTCGACCCGTCCCGCCTCGTCTTTCGCCTTGTAGTCGATGCCTTCGGGTTCGAGCGCCTCGTCGATGGCGTCGGTGTGCTTCTGGCGGTGGTCGCGCAGGTCGAGGCTCGCGAGCGTGAACCCGAACGTGTCGACTTTGCGGATCAGTGGGTCGACGTGGGCTTCGGCGATCACGTCGGCGTCGTTCCGCCGGAGGTCGTCTGCGAGGATCCGCAGGTCCGCGAGTAGCGCGTCGGCGTTCTCGTACCCACCGGAACGGACGTCCGCGACGCGGAGGACGGACTCGCGCATCAGCTTGAGTTTCTGGCGATACGGCTCGTCCGGGTAGCGCTCCTCGGCCTCGACAGCGACGCCGGCCAGTCGTTGCTTGTGGTCTTCGAGGCGCTCGTCGAACGCTCCGCTCGTCTCGATGTTGCTCGCGTCCTGGCTCAACACGCCTGAGAGCGCCTTGAGCCGGTCGCGGTACAGCGGCAGGACGACCTCGCGCTGGCGTTCCAGGGTCTCTTCGGTGACCTCCGGGGTTACGTAGGGGTTGCCGTCGCGGTCCGACCCGGCCCACGACCGGAACTCGTAGAGCTTGGACACGTCGACCGCGTCCGGGTCGTACTCGTCGGCGAGGGCCGATTCGAGCGCCTCGTACACGTCGTCGATGACGTCGAAGAGGACGTTCTCGATGTACCACTGGACGTTGAGCGCCTCGTCGGTCACCTCGGGACGTCGATCACGCACCTGCGGCGTTTGCCAGAGGCTCGTCACCTCCGCGGCCAGGTCGCGCTCGACGTGGCGCTGCTCGTCGTCGGTGAGCCGGACCTCGTCCAGCGTCTCCAGGTCGCTCGCGACGGCCCGGAGCTTCGCCTTCACCGTCTTGCGGCGGGCCTCCGTCGGGTGGGCCGTGAAGGTGGGCTGGATGAGGACGTCGTCGAGGACTGCCTCGACCGTCTCCGGGTCGGCCCCGCGGTTCGACAGGTTCTCGACGGCCTGTTCGACGCTGTCGTCGAGCGTGCCGTCCTGACTCCCCTGACGGATCTGGCGCACGCGCTGGCGCTCTTCGGCGAGATTGATGAGTTCGAAGTACGTCGTGAACGCGCGCGCGACGACGTCTCGTCTCTCCGGGTCGAGTTCCGCTATCGTCTCCCGAACGGCGTCGCGCGTCTCGGCGTCCCCCCGTCGGTACGCGATGGAATCGGTCCGTAGCTGTTCAACAGTCTCGAACGCGCTCGTCGACGACTGGGATTCGAGCACGTCACCCAGGAGTTCGCCGAGTTCTCGGACGTCCTGGTTGATCTCTCTGGCGTGCAAAGTCATACCCGAGAGTGCAGAGGCGAGTCCTAAAACATTAGCGGAAGCCCACACCCAGGCGGACGAGCCGTCACAGTTCGTTTCTCGGAAGGATTCGAGTAGCGAGGATTATAATTCAGTGATGGTGAACGCATGTTCACCGTCTGTTCACCGGATTGTAACTGCTCTCCTCCCAGCCGGCTGGAACGAACACCGTCGAGAAAGCGGACGAACGGCGGCCTCCGACGACTGTCGGGTTCGACGCGGACGAAAGTCTGGACGAAGTCCACTGGCCGTCTACTGGCCGCACCAGGATCGGGGTCGGGACGGGGGACGGGACCGAGACCCGGTTTCAGACAGAGGCTGAGACCGAGCCCGAGACAGAGACCGAGTCCCAGACAGAGGCTGAGACCGAGCCCGAGGCTAAGTCTGTGCCGGTACAGGGCCGACTAGCTGACTGCAGGCCGACTGCAGGCCGACTGCAGTCCGAGGTGATTCGTTCAACCTGAACGAATACCAGTTACGTACTGGTAATACGAACGGGACGGCCCGACTCTCTCGACGGCGAGAACTGCCTGATGCCGGTAGATTCCGACAGCCCAATATCGATTTTAATAATTTCGGCCCCCGATCGGCGGTAGATTTAAGCGATACTGGGTGCGTTTATTTACCAAATTTCACCGATGACACTCAGAAATCCTCTCCAACGTCGGATGGTCGTCGCGATCGGTGGCCAGTTCGTCCACGGGCTGTACCAGCTCGTCGTCGTGGCTGCTGCGCCGCCAGGGGTCCGTGCCGCACTGGTGGGTGCGGGACTCCTCGCCGCAGTCGCTGGCGGCGCGTACTCTCTCCGGTGTCTCACTCGACGGACGTCTTCTTTAGAGTCCGAACTCGCACGTGTGCGCGAAGAGCGAGACGACGAACGAACCGAGGCGGCAGAGCTCCGGGCCGAACTCGAAACGGTAACGTCTGACCTTCGCGCCGCGCGCGAGGCCACTCCTGCCTCACCGTCACCGACCGCCGTTTCGACCGACGGTGGCCTCGCGGCGGCGGACGGTGCGTCGATGGCGGAGATAGACGACTACCTGTCCGAGGCGGCCCAGGTGGTCGACGCCGCTGGCGAAGGTGACCTGACTCGTCGCATGTCGGTCGAGATTCCCTCGGAGGCGCTCGCGCAACTCTCCGCGGAGTTCAACGAGATGGCCGACGCCTTCGAACAGACCATCGAGACTGCGGAGGGGTTCTCGGAGGAGGTCGCCGGGTCCAGCGAACAGGTCACGACCGCGACAGAGGCGGTCAAAGACGCCAGCGAACGGGTGGCCGGCAACATCCAGGAGATCGCAGACGTCTTCCACGAACAACACGATCAGATCTCCCAGATCAGCGACGAGATGTCCGAGATGTCCGCGACGATCGAGGAGATCGCCGCCTCCAGCAACGAGGTCTCGGAGATGGCCGACAAGACGGAACGCCGGACGGTCGAGGGGATCGAGGCTGGCCGCGAGGCACACGAGGCGATGGTCGACTCCTCGAAGCAGACCGAGACGGTCGTCGAGACGGTCGAGGAGCTGAACGAGCAGATGGACGAGGTCGGTCACATCGTCGACCTCATCGACAACATCGCCGAACAGACGAACATCCTCGCGCTCAACGCGTCGATCGAGGCGGCACACGCCTCCAATGGATCGAACAACAACGGGTTCGGGGTCGTCGCGGACGAGGTGAAGTCCCTCGCCGAGGAGACGAAGGGCGCGACCAACCAGATCGAGAGTCTCATCGCGGAGATACAGGACCAGACCGACGACGCAGTGGCGGAGATACAGAACATGCAGGGCTCCGTCGAACACGGCCGCGAGACCGTCTCCGAGAGCGTCGAGGCGCTGGAGTCCATCATGGAACACGTCCAGGAGACCTCCAGCGGCGTCAAGGAGATCAGCAACGCGACAGACGACCAGGCCGCCTCCTCCGAAGAGGTGGCTTCCATCGCAGACGACGTGGCGAAGACGTCCCAGGACAACGTCGAAGCGGCCGAACACGTCGCTGCCATCGCCGAGGAACAGAACCTCGCGCTCGGCGAGATGTACGTCAACGTGAAGATGCTGACGATGCGGTCGAAACAGCTCTCGGCGCTGTTCGAGCGCTACGAAACGGGCGAGTAGCGACCGCCGCCGCCCCTATTTTTATATCGCCACCTGTCGCAACTGTGGGTATGGAGGTAGGCGTACTCACAGTTCCGCTGGGCGACCAGTCCCTCGAAGACGCACTCGAATATCTCGACGGCATCGGCGTCGAGGCCGTCGAACTCGCCTGTGGCGGGTTCACCGGTGACGACCACCTGAAACGCGAGGAGTACCTCGATAACGAGGAGAAACAGGCCGAGTTGCACGCGCTGCTCGACGAACACGACATGTACGTCAGCGCGCTCGCGACGCACAACAACCCGCTCCACCCCGACGACGAGCGGGCGGCGCGGGCCGACACGGAACTGCGCGAGGCGATCGAACTGGCGGGTCAGCTGGGCGTGGACGCCGTCACCACGTTCTCCGGGCTGCCGGCGGGCAGCGAGGCCGGTGACGTTCCGAACTGGATCACTGCGCCGTGGCCACCCGAGCACGGCGACGCGCTCGAGTACCAGTGGGACGTCGCTACCGACTACTGGAGCGACGCCGCCGAACACGCCGCCGACCACGACGTGAAGGTCGGCCTGGAGATGCACCCGAACATGCTCGTCTACGAGCCCCACGGCCTGCTCCGCCTGCGTGAGGCGACCAACGAGTACATCGGCGCGAACTTCGACCCCTCGCACCTCTACTGGCAGGGCATCTCCATCACCGACGCCATCCGACTCCTCGGGGAAGAGGACGCCATCCACCACTTCCACGCCAAGGACACGAAGGTGTACGAGGAGCAAGCCCGGGAGAAAGGCGTCCTCGACACGGCGCCGTACACGGACGAACCGAACCGCTCCTGGCTGTTCCGCTCCGTCGGCTACGGCCACGGCGAGGACCACTGGCGCGACGTCGTCTCCACGCTCCGGATGGTGGGCTACGACGGTGCGCTCTCCATCGAACACGAGGACTCGCTCACCTCCGGCCGCGAGGGCCTGGAGAAGGGCGTCGACCTGCTCAAGCGCGTCGTCTTCTCGACCCAGCCCGGCGACGCGTACTGGGCGTAGACGGACGTACTCACTGGCTCCGGGGACTAACGCCAGTTCGGACCGGGTTTCATTTCGCTACACAATCTTATTACACAAGGCGGACAAGGGAGCGTCGGGTGGGTGAGACACCCAGTGATACCATGGATTTCGAACTGACGCACCAGCCGGCGTACACGCACGTGATCGTAGAACTCGAAGACGGTGAGACGGTACTGGCCGAACCCGGCGCGATGACCAGTCACTCCCCGAACGTCTCGATGGACACGACGACCAGTAACGACGGCCTCCTGAGTTCCGCGAAGTCGATGCTGGGGGGTGAGTCCTTCTTCGCCAACGAGTTCACCGCGACAGGTGGCTCGGGCAAGGTGACGCTCGCGCCGCCGACGCCAGGTGACGTGATGCACCACCACCTCGACAGTGAGAAGCTGTACGCCGTCGACGGCGCCTGGCTCGCCTCCGACCCCTCTATCGACATCGAGACGGAGTTCGGCGGGCTGAAGTCGATGCTCGCCGGCGCCAGTATCACGCCGCTGACCCTCGAGGGGACGGGCGACGTCTTCGTAGAGGCCTTCGGCGGCCTGGAGACGGTCGAACTCGAGGCCGGCGAGTCCTACCACGTAGACAACGAGAACGTCGTGGCCTGGGACGGCTCGGTGGAGTTCGACGCCCACCGCCCCGGCGGGATGAAGTCGACGCTGTTGAGCGGCGAGGGCCTCGTCTTCGAGTTCACCGGCCCCGGCACGGTCTGGTACCAGACCCGCGGGCTCAACGCGTTCGCCTCGTCGCTCGCACGGGTGCTCCCCGGCGGGGACAGCGGCGGCGGGAACAGCGACGGGAACATCGGCGTCGACGACTTCCTCTGATACTGGCCCATCAGTTCCCGGGCTTCCGCGACCATGAGAGTTATTCCCTGACCGTCCGAGAGGTCAGGTATGACACTCGATGTCGGTATTCTCGGATACCGCTTTATGGGTAAGGCCCACTCGAACGCGCTCGACCGCCTGCCGATGTTCTTCCCGGACGCGCCGGAGACGAACCGCGACGTCGTCGTCGGCCGCGACGAGGAGGCACTGGCCGACGCCGCCGACCAACTCGGCTTCGACCGCACCGCCACCGACTGGCGCGACGTCGTCGACGAGGTAGACGTGTTCTACAACCTCGGGCCGAACCACGTCCACCGGGAACCCTCCATCGCGGCGCTCGAAGCGGGAACCCCGGTCTTCTGTGAGAAACCCCTCGCGCCGACGCTGGCGGGCGCCGAGGAAATGGCCGACGCCGCCGAGTCGGCTGGCGTCACGGCGGGGACGGCGTTCAACTACCGTTTCGTCCCGGCCATCCAGTACGCCAAGAACCTGATCGACGACGGCGAACTCGGCGAGATTCACCACTTCCGCGGCCGGTACCTCCAGGACTGGCTCGTCGACCCGACGGCGCCCTGGAGCTGGCGCAACGACGAGGAGATGGCCGGCAGCGGTGCCCTCGGGGACCTCGGCGCACACACCATCGACCTGGCGCACTTCCTGCTCGGCGACGCAGCGGGCGATATCGACAGACTCAGCGGCCACCTGAAGACGTTCGTGGACGAGCGGCCGGTGCCTGGCGAGGGCGGCGGGACCCTGGACGGGTCCGGCAGCGACGACGCCGTCGAGACGCGCGAGGTGACCGTCGACGACGCCTACACCGCACAGGTCGAGTTCGAGAGCGGCGCGATTGGGACGCTGGAGGCCTCCCGGTTCGCCAACGGCCACGACAACGCCCACACCGTCGAGATCGACGGTTCGAAGGGGAGTCTGAAGTTCGACCTCGAACGCCTCAACGAACTGCAGGTCAAACGCGAGGGCGGACGCGGCTTCGAGCGCGTCCTCGTCACGGACGGGGACGACCCGTACATGGAACACTGGTGGCCCCCGGGCCACGTCATCGGCTGGGAGCACACCTTCGTCCACGAGAACTACGAGTTCCTCTTGGCCGTGCGGGACGGCACCGACTACGAGCCGAGTTTCCAGGACGGCCTCGCGGCCCAGCAGGTCCTCGACGCCGTCGAACGAAGCGACGACCGCGGCGAGTGGGTCACGGTGGAGTGACCCCGGCGACGGTCCAACGTACCCCCGGGCGGTTTTAAGCGACTGGCGGCGCCACAGTCGATATGACACTCCAGGAGCGACTCGACTCGTATCTCGACTCGAACGACCTCGAAGCGGTCTGGTTCGCCCGGCCGAACTCCTTCGCCTGGATTACTGGGGGCGGCGACAACGTCGTCGACCGGAGCGGCGACGTCGGCGTCGCCGCCGCGGGCTACGACGGTGACGGCATCACGGTCGTCACGGACAACATCGAGGCCGGCCGCCTCCGGGACGAAGAACTCGCCGGGGACGTGAGTATCGAGACGTTCCAGTGGTACGACCAGTCGCTGGGCGAGGCCCTCACAGCGTTCAGCCCGGAGCCGGCTGCGGCGGATTTCGACGTCACCGGGATGGACTCCGTCGACGCATCGACGCTCCGCCAGCCGCTGACAGAGGGACAGGTCGCCACCTACCAGAAGCTCTCTCGCGACGTCGCGGACGCGATCGAGGCCGTCGCGAGAGACGCCTCGTCCCCGGACACCGAACTCGAAGTCACGGCGGAACTCCGCCGGGAACTCGAAGCGCAGGACATCGCCGTTCCCGTCGCGCTCGTGGGCAGCGGCGACCGCGCCCAGTCCTACCGTCATTACACCTCGACTGACGCGGAACTCGGCGACTACGCCCTGCTCTCGGTGACGGCCGAGCGCGACGGCCTGTTCACCAGCTGTAGCCGGACCGTGACCTTCGACCCGCCGGAGTGGCTCGAAGAGCGAACCCACGACGCGATGCGCGTCGAGGCGACGGCGCTGGCAGCGACCCGAGCGGTCGGCCGCGACGGCGGCACCGCCGGCGACGTGTTCGAAGCGATCCAGGACGCCTACGCGACCCTCGGCTGGGAGGGCGAGTGGAAGAACCACCACCAAGGCGGCGCCGCGGGCTTCGCCGGCCGGGAGTGGATCGCCACCCCCGACAACGACGCCCCGGTCGAGCTCCCGATGGCCTACGCGTGGAATCCGACCGTCCAGGGCGCCAAGAGCGAGGACCTCCACCTCGTCACGGCGGAGGCCGTCGAACCGATGTCGGTCACCGGCGACTGGCCCACGACCGAGGTCTCGGCCGTCGGGTACGACCTCGAGATCGAGCGGCACCTGCCCCTAGAACTGTAGTCAGCGTCTGGAAAGGAGGTCATTCTCGGTCACGGGTCGCCCCGTTCGCCGCTCGCATCCACGCAGATTCCGAGCCCATCGAGGAACTACCCTACCTCACGGCTCCCTTCGGTCGCCGTTCGGCTTAAGGTGGTTTCTCGCTTCGCTCGTCTCGGATCTGCCTGCTCACGGCTCACTTCGTTCGCCGTTCGGCCTCGAGGTGGTTCCTCCCTGCGGTCGGAACCACCCTATCTCACGGGTCGCTACGCTCCCCGTTCGATGTCAAGGTGGTTTCTCGCTCCGCTCGAAACCACCCTACTCCTCACTCCCGACCCGAATAACCTGCAGCAGAGAGTAGACAGGTACGTCGGCGATGTCGCCGACGCCGCGCTTGTCCGCGAGTACGACGCAGGCGACCGGGTTACCGCCCTGCTCGCGGATTGCCTCGACCGTCTCCGTCATCGTCGTGCCGCTCGTGATGGTGTCGTCGACGACGTAGCAGTCGCGGTCGCGGATCTGGGCGAAGTTCCGGGAGAAGGATCCGTCGAGCCCCTGGTCCTTCTCGTCGTCCCACTGGTGCTTGGTTGGCGCGTAGGTGCCCAGGTCGGTCTCGAGTTCTCGCGCGACGGTCGTCGCCAGCGGGGCGCCGGCCTTCTCGATACCGATGGTGAGGTCGACGTCCTCGCCCTCCTTGGAGAGGAGGTCGGCCATCGCCGCACCGAGGTGGGAGAGGCGCTTGCTGTCGCGACCGATGGCGCTCCAGTCGACGTGGATGTCGTGGGGGCCACTCGTGGGTTCGACGACTGGTTCGGCGCCCGTGTCGCTTCGCTCGACGAGCCAGCTCGCCGTCTCGCGCGAGACGTTCAGTTCGTCCGCGATCTCGCCTTTCGAGAGGCCGCGCTCGGCGAGCTCGGCCGCGCCCTCGATGAGGTCGTCGATGTTTTTCATGGTCCTAGGAGTATCTGGGCGGGGGAGGGATTAATAGCCAGTGCAATCGATCGCGAAATCGATCCTTCGTTTCCCAATGACAGATTTGTAATATATCGGCACCTATTTACTTCGTCTGGTGGTACAGTAACGTGGCTGGGTCGTGTCCGACGACGTCGTCACCGGACGTCGATTCGAACAAGCGCCACTGCCACCCACTGCCGCGTGAAACGCCACGCCCGGCCACGAGTCGTGAACCGGCGGGGAACAGCGCAGTTTACACTGCCATGGTCCTATCATTCCCCGCCGGTGTCTCGACGCCTGCGCCACGCCTGTTCCCGGCTGAGGATTCGTGCTGCACTGTTCTCTCGACCGAGTCTGCCGGTCACCGACTGGGCAGGCCAGCGTGACTGAACGCTCGCTGCCGTCAACGTTTTTACTCGCAGGTGTAGTGGGTGCTGTATGGACTGGGAACGGTTGGATCTGACAGGGGGATCGGTGCACGGCACGGCCGGCGCTGGTTCGTGGACATCGGCGCAGCGCTCCCGACGCGAACGGCCACACCGCAGACGTGAGTGCGCTGCAGGAGAACATCCGGCGAACGTCCCGAACCCGGGTCGAAGTCCACCGGGAGGGCACGGACCAGCGAGCACGAACCGATGAAGGACAGCGAACTGATTCAGATCCTCGAAGACGCGGGGCTCTCGCCCTATCAGTCCGAGGCGTACGTGACGCTCCTCGCGCTAGGGAACGCCTCGGCGACCGACGTCGCCGACGCCTGTGACGTCCCCGACCCCCGGATCTACGACGTCCTGCGGGACCTGGAGGCGAAGGGGTACGTCGAGACGTACCAGCAGGACAGCCTGACGGCCCGGGCCCACGACCCGGACGTCGTCCTCGACGACCTCCGGTCGCGGTCCAGCGAGTACCTCGACGCGGCCGAGGAGATCGAAGAGCGGTGGAACGAACCGGCCGTCACGGAACACGAGGTGAGCATCGTCAAGCGCTTCGACACGGTGATGAACCGCGCGAAGACGCTCGTCGGCGACGCGGAGACACAGATCCAGTTCGCGGGCCACGTGGACCAGTTCCGGTCGATGACCGAAGAACTGGCCGCCGCCCACGAGCGGGGCGTCACCGTCAAGATCAGCCTCTGGAGCGACGAGGGGAAGGGGGACCTGCCCGACGAGGCAGCACTCGAGGGGGTCTGTACCGAGGCCCGGTACCGGGACCTGCCCTCGCCGTTCGTCGTCATCGTCGACCGGACGTCGACGAGTTTCGCGCCGAACCAGCGCTCGACCAACGAGTACGGCGTCCTCGTGAGCGACCGAACCTACACCTTCGTCTTCCACTGGTTCTTCCTCACTGCGCTCTGGGAGAGCTGGGATACCATCTACACCGCGCGGACGGCCGACACGCCCACCACCTACGTCGACATCCGGTACGCGGTCCGCGACCTGGAGACGCTCCTGAACGAAGGGGCAACCGTGGAGGTGACGGTCCAGGGCTACGAGATGGAGACGAACGATCCCACCGAGGTTCACGGCGTCGTCACGGACGTGACATTCTCCGGCGACCCGACGGAGAACGACCAGCAACTACCGCTCTCCCATCTCGCGGGCCGCGTGTCACTCACCGTGGACACGGGGTCGGACGTCGTCGACGTCGGGGGCTGGGGCGCCATCCTCGAAGAGATCGAGGCCGAGTCCATCACTATCGACGACGTCCAGTACGAGTAATCTATCCAGGCGAAAATCGCGTCGTCGCTCGGCGTGTGCGACACTGTCGTGTGCTACTCCGAGCTCTCGCCGACGGTGACGCAGCCGCCGTCCGCCGCCGAGCGGTAGAGAGCGTCGATGACTCGCTGGACCGTGAGCGCCTGTTCGACGGTGTTGCGCTCTGGCTTCTCTCCGCGCGCGACGGCGTCGAGGAAGAGCTTGTCGCCCCCTTTCCAGCCGGTGTACTCCAGCGACGCGTCGGTCACGGTCGACTCGACGAGGTGGTCGGTCCCCTGCCGACCAGCGTCGAACATCTTCAGTTCCTCGCCACCGAGTTCGAGGCGGGCGCCGGCCTCGGTCCCGCGGACGACGAACTCCTCGGTCTCCGTCTGGTTGGCGGCCCAGGACACTTCGAGCGAGATGGTCCGGTCGTCCGCACAGCGGATCATCGCCGTGGCGGAGTCCTCGACGTCGAACACTGCCTGGTCGGTGCTGTCGTACCAGTCGTCCGGGTCGACGTAGTCCTCGCGCGCGCCGAAGGCCGACCGCGTCACCGCGAACACCTCCTCGACGGGGGGGAACTCCATGAGGTAGAGTGCCAGATCGATGGCGTGGACGCCGATGTCGATGACGACGCCGCCACCGGAGAGTTTCTCGTCCGTGAACCAGGAACCGACGCCGGGAATACCCCGCGAGCGGACGTAGTTCGCCTGGACGTGGGTCACCTCGCCGAAGCGCCCCTCGCGCTGATAGCCCTTGAACACCTCCGTCCCCGTCGCGATGCGATTGTGGAAGTTGACCAGGCAGAACCCATCAGAGTCCCGGGCGGCCGCGGCGATGCGTTCGGCGCTCGCCAGGTCGTCCGCCAGGGGCTTCTCGCAGAGGACGTCGTAGTCCCGTTCGAGGGCGGGGACGACCGCCGCCTCGTGAAAGGTGTTCGGCGTCGCGACGACGACAGCGTCGAGGGGCTCGGCGTCGTACATCGTTTCGAACTCGTCGTAGGTCGTCGCGCCGTACTCGTCCGCGAACGCCGCGCGCGTCTCCGGGACGACGTCGGCCCCCGCGACCACCTCGTGGCCAAGTTCCGTCGCGTTCGTCGCGTGCGTCTGGCCCATGAAGCCGAGGCCGACGATACCTAGCCGTACCGAATGCGTGTCGTTACTCATTGTCGTGTCTCGAATCGTGTAGCGGTGTCTTCTGGTCGTCGTCTGCGCAGGGGACCCGGAGCTGTGGGGCGTCGACGGTCACGAGTCCTCCCCCGCGGAGAGCGTGACGTCCGTCGCCTCGTACTCCTCGACGAAGGCGCGCGGCCCACCGACGGATATCGTCTCGTCGCCCGACTCGACGAGGAGTGATTCCTGGGTGGGGAACCCGTTCGCGTACGGTCGAACGAGGCTCTGGTTCACGTCGACGACGGGTCCGGTGAGCGTCTCGACGGCACCTGTCGTCCGGGCTGGTCTGACGGCCACCTCTGCCTCGAGCGACCGGTCCGCGGCGAGGTGCAACGCCGCGTCGAATATCGCGTGACGGAACCCGTCGTAGGCTTCGGGGAGCCCCGACGCAGTCGCGACGTGGGCTTCGCTCCCCATCGGCCAGTAGTTCGCGACGAAGGAGTCGAACAGGGCTGCGGCGATGTGGGCGTCGGCGTGGTAGATGGCGTACTCGCTGGAGTTCGAGTCCAGGATCGCGTCGGCGGCCCCCACCAGTCCGTCGGTCCGGTCGGTCGTGAGGATGACTGGCGCCGGGGCGTCCCAGGTCTGAACGACGTGGGCGAGTCCGTCGTCGACGGTGGTCTCGCCGTCGTATTCGGTGACCAGCAGCAGGCAGAACGTCCCCGTCTCGTGGGCCGCCTGGAGAACCTCCGCGACCACAGGGACGGCGGCCGCGGGCAGCGAGAGGACGACCTCCGTCTCCGCCGAATCGACGAGTTCGGTGACCTTCCGGAGGATCGTCTGGCGGGACTTGATGACGCTGAACGTCTCCTCCTCGTAGCTCTCCGAGTCGAAGATGCTCTCCAGTTCCGCCTCCATCGTGTACAGCTGCGAGACCAGGTTCTCGATCCCTTGCGAGGGGGGCAGCGCCCGTATCTGCGTCGGGACGACGTGGTCGTCGATGGCTATCAGACTCTTCGCTTCCAGCCTGTCCGCGACGTCGTACGTGTAGCTCTTCGAGAGGTCGGCTTCCTCCGAGACGACGCTGATCCTGGTGGTTCCGTTCCGGAGGATCGTCAGGTACGCCAGCGCCTCCTTGTCCGAGAGGCCGAATCGCGTGAGTCTGTCGACGATGTCGTCTTCGTTCATCGTGCGTGGTTCGTTGTCCGTTCGATGGGGTCCTCAGGGGGCAGGGCGTTCCGGACGGTCCCAGCGGGTCGGGTCGTGTCGGCGAGAATGGTTGGCGCGAGTATATGTCAGTGATATTCTCGCCTCATTCGTCGCCGTTCGTCGCGTCGCGAAACGCCACGTACTGAGTTGTTTCCAGCGGGTCAATAATCTTTCTTGTGATATTACAAATCACTTCCCTAACCTATTTGTTTCTGTGAGAACAATACCAGAAGAGAGCAATGACAGCAGCGAACACGGACCACGATCGAGAACGGAGTAGCGTCTCCCGGCGCCGATTCGTCGTCAGTGCCGGTGCGTCGGGTCTCGCCACCGGTCTCGCCGGGTGCTCGGAGCTACTTGGCGGCGGTAACGGCGGTGGCGGCGGAGGGACGAACGGAACACAGACCGGCGACGCGGGCGGGGGCGAGGCGACGACCGTCACCTGGGGGTTCGACGCGACGGTGGCCCAGGACCACGCCGACGAGATCAGCACCGCGTTGCACGAAGAGGGCGGCCTCGCGGACGACGTCGAGGTCCAGTTCGAGCAGGGCCAGCCCGACACCGGCGAGCGACGGGCGAACTACAATCGGCTCCTGAACGCCGGCGAGGCCACGCCCGACATGTTCATGATGGACAACGGCTGGGTGAACATCTTCATCCAGCGCGGCCAGATCCAGAACCTCTCGGAGCTGCTCTCCGACGAGCAGTTGACCACCATCGACGAGGAGTACTTCTCCGGGTTCACCGAGACGGCCATCGACCCAGAGAGCGGCGACCTCTTCGGCGTCCCGCTCTACCCCGATTACCCGACGATGCTCTACCGGAAGGACCTCGTCGAGGCAGCGGGGTACAGCCCGGAGGAGAACAACTGGGCGACGGAGCCGATCACCTGGGAGGAGTGGTCCAACGTCGCGGCGGACACGTACGACAACGCGGACGTCGAGTACGGGTTTACGACCCAGTGGGACATCTACGAGGGGACGGCCTGTTGCACGTTCAACGAGGTGATGAGCTCGTGGGGCGGCGCGTACTTCGGCGGCCGTGACAACCTCTTCGGGCCCGTCGGCGAGCGACCGATCACCGTCAACTCCGAACCTGTGATCCAGTCGCTGAACATGATGCGCAAGTTCGTCCACGACGAGGACTTCGAGAACCTCCAGGGGTACGGCGGCGGCTTCACGACGTCGAACATCCTCGGCTGGATCGAGGACGGCTCCCTGGCGCCGTTCACGAACGGGAACGCCATCTTCCACCGGAACTGGCCCTACGCGATCAACGCGGCGGCCTCCGAGTTCGGCGACGACCTCGGGACGATGCCGATCCCGTACGCGGTCCCCGAGAACGAAGCCCAGTTCCAGGGCACCGGCGGGACGACGTCGGCCCTCGGTGGCTGGCACATCACCGCCAACCCCAACAGCCAGAACCTCGACGCCGTCGCCCAGGTCATCGACGCGTCGATGCAGGAGGAGTTCCAGCTGTTCCTCCTGGAGACGGAGGGGTGGCTACCGCCCCGGAGCGAGCTGTTCAACTCCGAGACGGCCGCGAACGTCGACCCGATGGGCAACTACATGAACACGCTCCAGGTCGCCGGTGAGAACACCATGGCGCGACCGGTCACGGCCGTCTGGAGCGACGAGTCCAGCGCCATCGCCGAACAGGCCAACGCCGCCGTCAACCAGGACCTCTCCTCGGCCGACGCGATGGCCCAGCTCGAGTCGACGCTCGAGAACATCGAGGGATAACGCGAGCGCTTCCAGATTAACTCCGACCGACACACACTATCCATGAACGACCTGGCAACGGAACGGGGTACCAGTCGATGACGCCGGAACCGGCGACCGAATCCGGTCGCGAGTCTCGGCGGACCGGACCGCTGGTCACCCTGACGCGGCGAGTAGAGAACCTGAGCGACACGCAGTACGCCTACCTGCTCCTGTCGCCCGTGTTCGTCCTCCTCGGAATCGTGGCGCTGTATCCGCTGTTGCGGACGTTCGAGCTCTCGCTGTTCGAGACCAGCATCAACCAGGCGTCCCAGACGTTCGTCGGGTTCGACAACTACGTCGAGCTATTCACCGGCGAGAAGGACCGGTGGCTCCCCGGGACGTCGACGTTCCTGCCGACCAGCCTGACCTTCGACGCGATGATTTCGAGTGCGCTGGTCGTGACGCTACTGTTCGCGGTCGTGGCGGTGTCCTTCGAGACGGTCATCGGCCTGGGGCAGGCGCTCGTCCTCGACCAGGACTTCCCAGGCCGGCGCTGGGTGCGCGCGGCGATCATCATCCCGTGGGCCGTCCCCATCGTCATCCAGGGGATGATCTTCTTCCTGATGTTCCACCCCGAGATCGGATTTCTCGTCCAGCCGCTGGCCGACCTGGGGCTGCTCGCCGAGCGGAACACGCTCAACGACCCGGCGAGCGCGCTGTTCATCATTACCGTCGCCGACATCTGGAAGACGTCGGCGTTCATGGCGCTGCTCATCCTCGCGGGGCTCCAGAGCATCGACCGGAACCTCTACGACGTCGCGAAGGTGGCCGGCGCGACCCGGTGGCAGCAGTTCAAGCTGATCACGTTCCCGCTCATCTTGCCGACCATCGGAATCGCCGTACTCTTCCGCACCGTCCAGGCGATGCGCATCTACGGCCTCATCGACGCGGTCGCCGGCTGCGAGGTCGTGCCGTCGCTGTCCTGCATGGTCGTCACGACGTTCCTGACCAGACAGGGAACCTCGGCGGCCATCGCCTTCGTCACCGCGGCCATCATCGGTGTCGCGGTGACTGCGATCATCTACCAGCAGTACAAGGAGGGTATCTGAAATGGCGACGCCAGACCGACGCGACGACAGAGTCGAACCGGACGAGACGGAGGGCGGCCCGCTCGAACGCTGGACCCAGCGGGCCATGCAGAACCCCGAGCGGGTGTACCGCGCCCTGTTCTACGTGGTCATGATCTTCTTCATGGTGACGACACTCTTCCCGTTCTACTGGCTGCTCGTGCTGGCCCTGACGCCACAGAGCCGCCTGTTGCAGGGGAGCTTCCTCCCGCAGATCGACCTGTTCGGGGCGGCCGCCGAGTTCCCGCTGCCGGTGGCGAAGGGATTCAATCCCGCGGCGTTCGTCTCGGTGTTCGAGCAGGTGCCGTTCCACCTGTTCATGCTCAACAGCTTCGCGCTCGCGGTGACGACGACGGTCATCGTCCTCGTCATCGCCAGCCTCGCGGGGTACGCGTTCGGCCGCCTCGACTTCCCGGGGCGGGGGGCGCTGATGCTCGGCATCCTCGCGATCAGTTACTTCCCGCCGGCCGCGTTCGTCATCCCGCTGTTCGAGGCGTTCACCGGCAACGTCCCGATAACGATCCCGTTCACCGAGATCCCGCTGTTCACGCCGCCGCGATTGCTGAACACGCCCGGCTCGATGGTGATCCCCTTCAGCGCGCTGTTTCTGCCGCTGTCCATCTTCATCCTGACGACGTTCTACGCCCAGATACCCGACGGACTGGAGGACGCCGCCCGCGTCGAGGGGACGACCCGGATCGGCGCGCTGTTCCGGGTCATCATCCCGCTGTCGGCGCCCGGCGTGGCGACCGCGGCCATCCTGACGTTCATCGCCGTCTACAACGAGTACTTCTTCAGTACGATCATGGCGACGTCCTTTGCCGCGGGCAACTGGTCGCCCCTCGTCGGCGGCATTCTCAGCTACCAGACCCAGTACACCACCCAGTTCAACCTCATGGCGGCCGCGAGCATCGTCGGGGTCCTGCCCGTCGTCCTGCTCGTCGTCGTCGCCCAGGAACGCATCGTCAGCGGGCTGACCGCGGGCGCACTCAAGGAGTAACCATGGCACGACTCAAACTCGAACACGTCACGAAACGCTACGAAGACGTCACCGCGGTCGACGACATGAACCTCGACATCGACGACGGCGAATTCGTCTGCCTCGTCGGGCCGTCGGGGTGTGGCAAGTCGACGACGATGGAGATGGTCGCCGGACTCACCACCCCCTCCGGGGGGACCGTCACCATCGGCGACCGCGACGTCACGAACCTGCCGCCGAAAGACCGCGGGGTCGCGATGGTGTTCCAGAACATCGCGCTGTTTCCCCACATGGACGTCTACGACAACATCAGCTTCGGGCTGCGGCTGCGCGACTACCCGCGGGAAGAGATCGACCGCCGCGTCGAGCACGCCGCAGACATCGTCCAGCTAGAGGGGATGCTCGACCGGATGCCCGACGAGATGTCCGGCGGCCAGCGCCAGCGCGTCGCCATCGCGCGCGCCATCGTCCGCGAACCGGACGTCTTCCTGATGGACGAGCCGCTGGCGAACCTCGACGCCAAACTCCGCGTCCACATGCGGACGGAACTCCAGCGCCTCCACAAGGAACTGGACACGACGATAATCTACGTGACCCACGACCAGGCCGAGGCGATGACGATGGCCGACCGCATCGCCGTCCTCGACGCGGGCAAACTCCAGCAGATCGACCCGCCGCTCGTCTGTTACAACGAGCCCGCCAACCTCTTCGTCGCCGGCTTCATCGGCTCGCCGTCGATGAACTTCGTCGACGGGACCGTCACCGAATCGGGGCTGGAGTCCGAGTACTTCGACCTCGAGTTCGACCACGCGGCGTTCCAGGGGGTGGGAGTCGGCGACGCGGTGACCATCGGCGTCAGGCCGGAGGACGTCTACCCGGCGTCGGAGGCGGCGTCGCTGGCCAGCGGTTCCAGACCGATCGAGGTGATCACCGACGTCCTCGAACCGATGGGCGACGAGATATTCACCTACCTGCTGATGGGCGAGGGCGAGACGTCGATGGCCCAGGAGGCGGCAACGAACGACCAGTTGCTCATGAGCATCGATCCCAACACCGACATCACGGAGGACCAGGAGATGGACGTCGTCCTCGACCGGCGCAACGTCCACCTCTTCGACGCGGCCAGCGGCCAGGCGCTGACGCACGGCATCGTCTCGCCGCCGGACGCCGACGGCGCGGCAGGGTCCCCTGCGGAGACCGACGACTGACCATGGCGGGTGAGACAGTCGCGCTCGTCTACTGGGGCGGGATGGTCGTCCTCTTTTTCTTCTGGGTGTATGGTATCGTCTCCTTCCTGTTCGACCTGAAGAACAAGATCGTCCCGGGGATCGTCCAGTACAGGCGGGGTCGCCGGAAGCTGAAAGCCGAACGCGAGGAGGAGGCCGAGCGGGAGGAGCGGGAACGGCAGCTCTACTAGCCGCTCGAGGGAGGGCTACGCTTCGCTTGCCGAATCGGGTTCCGGAATCGTCAGTACTCGCTGTTCACACTCGGGACAGACGCGCGTCTCCTGTGCGTCTCGAGGTGATCCGCAACAGCCGGTCGTCGACGACGGGACGAGTTCGGTCTCGCACACCGGACAGGCCTCGAGGAACTGCCGGAGCACCCGTGAGGCCGCCAGCCGTACCGCTTCCGGCTCGACGTCGTCGGGCAGCGTCCTGACGGCGGCGAGTTCCGCGACCACGATGGGACGCGGGATCAGGTCGTGGCGGCCGTCGACGACGAACCAGCGGTTCCCGCCCGACCGGACGTGTTCGACGGATTCGACCGAAGGGATCGATGCGGCCGCTTCCGCGAGCGCCGCGGGCGACCGATCCGCGAGGGCTGCCATCTCCTCGTGCCAGCGTCGTTCGAACGCATCCTCGAGTACCACGTCCTCACCCTCCAGTCGGACGACGCCGGCCACGTCTAGCGCCGCGAGGACGTCCCCACCGTCGACCGATTCGTCGTCCGAGAGCGAGCCCTGCTGTGGCGGGTTCCGGAACCAGTCGTCGGGGAGCGGAAGCGTCTCGACGATCCCCGGGGCAAAGCGCGGCGTGTACGGGACCAGGTAGCCGCGTTGCCAGACGAGGACCGCCCCGGTGACGAGCACGGCGACGGCGAGCCAGGGGGCGGACGCTACGGCGACCAGCGCAGTGACGACGACGAGGAGGACGCCGTTGACCGCGGTACACGGCAGGCACCGGTTCGGCCCAGTGTGGGCGGGGTCATGCAACCGGGAGAGACCGCGCATATCTGCTAGAGAGGTGGCGCTGCCGTTTGAACGTTGGTGCGCGAATCGTGATGGTCGGGCCCGCCTCCTGGGGTCCAAACCACTCCGACGCCGGTGGTCTGCTTGTGGGATCCCTCACGCTTTAACCGTCCGTGCCACGATACGTCGGATGTCGATGACTGACGAGTGCGGTCCTGGTGACGGACGGCGTCCCGTCTCGCGACGTCGATTCCTCGCGAGCACCGCCGGGACCGGTCTCGCCGCGGCACTGGCGGGCTGTCCGATCGGGGGCCGCGAAACCCCACACGGAGCGACGGTGACGGAACGGTCCGAGAGTGAGACGGTGGGTACGACTCGGGAGACGACAGACGACTCGACCGTCAGGTGGGCGTTCGAACCACTCACGGAAGCGGAGGGGAAGGCGATCGAGCGCGCGCTCTACGACCACGGCCTCTCCGCCGACGTCGACGTGCGGTTCGAGCCCGGAGACCCGGACCCGGCCCAGCGTCTCGCCGAGTTCGAACAGGCCCTCGCGTCGGACGAAGGCGGTCCTGACGTGTTCCTCGTGGAATCCGACTGGGTAATCCCGTTCGCCGCTCGGGGCCAGCTGGCCGAACTCTCTGCGCTCGTCTCCGAGGAGCGCCTGGCGGAAGCCGACGGGGAGTACTTCGAAGCGCTCGCCGCGCTCGGTGGCAGTCCCGACGGGGAAACACAGTTTGGCGTGCCGGTCTCCGCGGATTTCGGGACGATGCTCTACCGGACGGACCTCGTCGAGGCAGCGGGGTACGACCCCGTCGAAGACGACTGGGCGACCGAGCCAATGACGTGGGAGGAGTGGTCAAACGTCGCGGCGGACGTGACCGACCACGCGGGCGTCGAGTACGGCTTTACGACCCAGTGGGACATCTACGAGGGGACGGCCTGTTGCACGTTCAACGAGGTGATGAGCTCCTGGGGCGGCGCGTACTTCGGCGGCCGTGACAACCTCTTCGGGCCCGTCGGCGAGCGCCCCATCACCGTCGGCGCCGACCCAGTCGTCCGGTCGCTGAACATGATGCGAAAGTTCGTCCACGACGAGGGCGTGTCGGGGCTGGAAGCGTACGCCGGGGGGTTCGCGCCGACCGAGATACTCGGCTGGATCGAGGAGGGGTCACGGGTTCCGTTCACGAACGGCGACGCGGTGTTCCACCGCAACTGGGCGAGCACGTTGACGGCGATCGTCAGTGACCTCGAAGACGGGGGCGCGTCCGAGCGCGCCGAACGGATTGGTGCCATCCCTCTCCCGTACGCCGTCACCGAGGACGAGGCCCGCACAGACGGTACTGGCGGGACGACGTCGGCTGTGCGCGGTCGATACGTGACGGTGGATTCCGACAGCCGGGACCGGGACGCGGTCGCGCAGGTCCTCGAGGTGGTGACCGACCCGGCCTTCCAGACGGACCTGATCGCTATCCTGGGGTGGTTGCCGCCACGGCCCGCGCTGTACGAGTCGGGTGACGTGTGGAACGCCGAGGGAGTCGGCGAGTACGCACCAACCTTCGGCGTCGCCGGCGCGAACGCGATGCCGGCGCCGGTGACGCGGGTGTGGAACGACCAGGCGAGCCTCGTCGCCCAGCAGGCGAACCGCGCCGTCGGGCAGGAGGTGTCTTCGAGCAAGGCGATGGCGGACCTCGCATCCAACCTCGAGACGATCGAACGGTCGGCCCGATAGAGGCGGTTGTAATTCGTTACCGGTGTCTCTTCGCAACCGGCTGGTTCAGCTCCGGTTCACCACTGGTAGTGTCTGCCTCCTGAAAATAGTTCCAAGCACCACTATGAATGAGTCCCTCGAGACCGGTCTGCCGTCGTAGGCTCTGCTTACCGCAGTACTGACGGCTGCTCTCCCTCGAATCGTCCCCCCGGTTCTCCCTGCACAGTACAGCGGGCGTACTGCTTCTGCCGAGAGAAACAGGAGATTACCGGCCGCGTTCGGATTCGGGAGCCGTTCTGCGACGACTACCGCAACACAGCGGCGGCGCCACGACCCGTCTCTAATTTGTGGGTTCTGTTCGTTTCAGTCTGGGCAGTACGTGTCGTTTATCCGTAGCTTACTACAGTGAAGTCGGCTTCCACGATGGAACGAGACGAGGAATCCTGGATTACCGAGTGATGGCGATCAGGAACAACAGGTGTACTAAATGAAACCTCACCGTTTATGCGAGTGTAGCCATTACTACCAATTAACGAGTATTATGATGGCCATACCAGAACACCCCTCCCCCGTCGTTCGATTCCTGACCACTTCTCACCGGCCCGGTGGAGGAGCGAGATGACTGCTGTCTCGGACGTTCGCGTTGGCTTCGTCGGCCTCGGGAACATCGCCCAGCTCCACGCGGACGAGATAATCGGCCACGGCGGTCAGGTCGTCGCCGGCACCGACGTCTCCCCGGAGGCGCGCGCGATGTTCGCCGAGGACTACGGCGCGGAAGTGTTCGAGGACCACGCCGAGATGTACGAACTCGTCGACGCCGTCGTCGTCTCGACGCCCAACCGCTTCCACGAGGAGTACGTCGTCGCCGCGCTGGAGGCCGGCCTCGACGTCCTCGTCGAGAAGCCCCTCGCGCACACGCTCGAGAGCGCCCAGCGCATCGCCGACGCCGCCCGTGACGCCCAGGGGTTCTGTATGGTCGGCTTCCACAACCGGTTCTGGGGCCCGGTCCAGGTACTCAACAGCTACCGTGAACAGGGCAAACTCGGCGACGTCAACCACGTCGAGGCCAACTACATTCGGCGACGCGGTGTCCCCGGCCGTGGGAGCTGGTTCACCCGCAAGGACGTCTCCGGCGGCGGCGCCGTCATCGACATCGGAACGCACGCTATCGATCTCGCACTCTATCTCATGGGCTACCCGGACGTGGAGGAGGTATCGGCGACGACCCGGTCACAGTTCGGTTCAGAGGAGGAGTACAGCTACCTCTACATGTGGGGCGAGGACCGCGGCGTCGGGAACTTCGACGTCGAGGACTCCGCCACCGCGTTCATCCGCTGTGCCAACGGCGCCACCATCTCGCTGGAAGTCGCCTGGGCGGCGAACCGCGAACCCAGCCAGGACTTCTTCGTCCGCGGCACGGACGCCGGCGCACAGTTCGACATCTCCGAAGAGGGGATGACCGTCCACGAGACGGCCGACGACGGCGTCAACCACCACCGGGACATCGACGTCGAGACGACGGACCGGGAGGCCCACGGCATCGAACAGCAGCACTTCCTGCGGGCCGTCGCCGAAGGAAAACACCCGGTCATGAACACCGTCGAACAGGGTCTGGAGGTCCAGAAGATAATGGACGGTATCTACCGGTCGAGCGAGGAAGGACGAGCCGTCGCCATCGAGTGAGAGACCGGTCGGACCAGACCTCACGTGAGACGGGCCTTCAGCCACGAGGACACTTCGCTCTCGTCGTCTGTTTCAGTCCAGGTGGCTCAGTCCCGGACCGTGTCGAGACGCTCCTCGGCGGCGGTCGCCGCCGCTTCGAACCGCCCGATGTCGGACGATAACGTAACCGTCATCGCGTCCCGGTCGAAGGAGACGAACCCGTGCTCGGAGAGCCGCGGGACGCAATCGTGGTACAGTTCTCTCTCGACGGCCTCGACGGCCTCGACGGCCACTGACGACGTCGGTTCGCCCGCTTCGAGTCGACGGGCCAGTTCCCGGATCGTGAGCGTCTCCCCCGCCGTTTCGAGGACCGAAACGACGGTCCTGAGTCGGCGGTCGGCGAAGACGTCCAGAATCGGATCGGAGGTCGTTGTGCCTGTCATCCGTACGAGAGTGGAACGGCCCCACCACGGCAAAGTGGGAGCCTCATAATTCAACTCTTTAAGTCCCCCATCGCTAGTCTGCGGTTACCTCGGCGGGTTCGACCACGAGCGCGTCGGCGATCCAGTTGCGATTCGCCCGTCGGATCCGGTCGCTCACGGACTGTTTGCTGATGTCGAGTTCATCGGCGACTGCCCCGAGCGTCGCGCTCCGCGGGGTGTCGAAGAACCCAAGCTCCCACGCCGTGAGGAGGGCTTCCTCCTGTTTCGGAGTCAGGCCGTACTGTTCGGCCGGTTCCGCCCGTTCGATCTCGTGTAACCGGGACAGCTGGAACGAGACGCCCGCCCCCTCGCAGAACTCACAGAACGACTGTAACTGGCTGCGGTCGTCGAACTGGAAGCGGATCTCCCATCCCTCGCGTCGCCCGCTCGCTTCGAGTATGCCGGCGTTAAGTTCCGAGTAAGCGTGCTGTACCGGCTCGACCGACTCCGTCCAGTCCGCCCGATAGAGCCCCGCATCCTCGAATTCGTCCAGCCGGACGAGTTGCGAGACGGTCTCGTCCGACTCTGCGGCCGACTCGAAGGCCGCGAAATCGTGAGTAGCGACCCAGAAGTACGGCGCGATGTCGTCGTCCGTCGCGATGACCCGTTCGATGTCGACCGTCGCGTCCGGAACGGCCTGCAGCGTCGAGGACAGTGCGAACTCGTCGACTGGCACCGTTATCTCTGCGAACAGACTCATTAACTGGGGGCTAGAGAGCGAACGGGAAAAGCGACGCTGCGGGAACGGTTCGATTGGTCGCAAAGAAGGTTCGGTTCGTCACGGGACGGTTGCGGGAAACGTCACGTCGAGGCGGCCCACGTGCGCCTGCGGGATTCGCCGAGGCCGTCCAGATCGGAGGTCGGTAGCGCCGTGCCTGTTCCCGTGGCCTCCTGTCGGAAGACTGATTGTGAACGTCACCGAACGCTCGCCCATGGCTGCCCCCGATCTGAGGGACGCACTGGAACGGGTCATCACGCACTTCGATCTCGGCGAGTACGAGGTCTCCGCCTATCTCGCAATTCTCGAACACGGAGAGGTGACGGCGTCGGAACTGTCCGAGACGACCGACATCCCACAGCCGCGCGTCTACGACACGGTGCGCAGCCTGAGTGACGTGGGACTGGTCGAACTGAAGGACACCCGCCCGATGAAGGTACTCGCTATCGACCCGCGCGAGGCCTTCGACGAAGTGCAGGAGTCCCTGGACGAACTGGTCGAGGACCTGTCCCAGCGCTACACCGCGCCGACGCGGAAACCGGAGGCGGTCTCCCTCGTCAAGTCGCGACCGAGCATCCTCCGCTACCTGGACGACATCATCGCGTCGGCCGAGTACGAACTGATGCTGTCGCTGACCCCCGGCCTCCTCGAACGGTTCGCGGGGAAACTGCAAGAACGTGCCGAGGGTGGCATCGCCATCGAGATACTGGTCTCCCCGGCCACGGAAGCCCCCTCGGCCGACGACGTCGACTACCCCTCGATCGCGTCGACGGTCCGGGCCAGGCGCGGGATCACGACACCCGTCGTCGCCGTCGCGGACGGGAACTACTCGATGTACGCGACGCGAGAGAGTATTCGGGGCGACAACGACCGCTACGGCGTCATCTTCAACCGCTCGGAGCTTGGCTTTCTCGTCTCCGGCTTCTTCAACATGGTGCTGTGGACGACCGCCGAGGAGATCTACTCCGACGGGGAGAACCTCCCGTTCCCGCGGCGCTACGGGACGATTCGCCGGTGCATCTCCGACCTGCAGGTGCTCGAGGGCGATTTCTACGCGACTATCGAGGGCCGGGACGTCGAAACCGGCGACCACTGGGTCGTCGAGGGACGCATCTCGGAGGCGACGTTCGGCCAGAACCGGGAGGTGGCGACGCTCACAGTCGCCACCGACGACGGGCCCGTCGACGTCGGTGACCAGGTCGCCTCCTACGAGGACATCGAGGCCTTCGAGATTCGTGTCGGCCGCGAGGAACCGCCGGGGACCGTCGCCGACTAGTCCACCGGTACCCAGTCGCCCCGTTTCGACGGACAGGGTAAACTATTATTTGGCTCGGAGCGCCGATTGTGTACATGAACGCGAGACGCGACGGGTCGAGTCCGGCCCGACGCCCTGTCGCCCACGTGGGCACTCTTTCGAATCCGGAACCCGACCCCGTCGAGCCCGAATTCCACGCCGATAGCGGGCCTGCGGTGGGGCGCGTGCTGACGCGTCGCCGAGGTGAGCGGCTGTGAGCAAGCAAGAAGAGTCAGACGGCGACGACGCGGCCGAGTCGACCGAGCCGTCGGACCCGGTCGAGGAACTCCGGGAACGACGACGCGAGGCCGAACGCGGCGGCGGCGAGGCGCGAATCGAGGCCCAGCACGAGAAGGGGAAGATGACCGCCCGCGAGCGCGTCGACTTCCTCGTCGACGACGGGACGTTCACGGAAGTCGACGCGTTCGTCGAACACCGCTCGACCAACTTCGGGATGGGCGAGAAGACGTTCCCCGGCGACGCCGTCGTCACGGGCTACGGTGAAGTCGACGGCCGGAAGGTGTTCCTCTTCGCCCACGACTTCACGGTCCTCGGGGGCTCTGTCGGCGAAGTCGTCGCCGAGAAGATCTGCAAGGTGATGGACCGGGCCATCGAGAACGGCGTCCCGGTCATCGGACTCAACGACTCCGGCGGCGCACGCATCCAGGAGGGGGTCGACTCACTGGTCGGCTTCGCCAAGATATTCAATCGCAACACGGAGGCCTCCGGCCTGATCCCCCAGATTTCGGCGGTCATGGGGCCGTGTGCCGGCGGCGCGACCTACTCCCCCGCGCTGACGGACTTCACGTTCATGGTCGAGGACACCAGCCACATGTTCATCACCGGCCCGAACGTCATCGAGACGGTCACCGGCGAACAGGTGTCCAAAGAGGAACTCGGCGGCGCCGGCTCACACTCCTCGAAGTCGGGCGTGGCCCACTTCGCGTACGACTCCGAGGAGGAGGCCCTGGAGAACATCCGGCGGCTCCTCTCCTATCTCCCGCAGAACAACATGGAGGACCCGCCGCGGGTCCAGCCCTGGGACGAACCGGACAGGGAGGTGCCGGAACTGGCCGACATCGTCCCGAACGCGCCGCGCAAGCCCTACGACATGACGAAGGTCATCGACCGGGTCGTCGACGAGGACTCCTTCTTCGAGGTCCAGGAGAACTGGGCCCGCAACGTCGTCGTCGGCTTCGGCCGGATGGACGGCCGGTCGGTCGGAATCGTCGCCAACCAGCCCCGCGTGAGCGCGGGCACGCTGGACATCGACGCCTCCGAGAAGGCGGCGCGTTTCATCCGCACCTGTGACTCGTTCAACGTCCCCGTCCTCTCGTTCGTGGACGTCCCCGGGTTCATGCCCGGCACCGAGCAGGAACACAACGGTATCATCCGCCGGGGCGCGAAGCTCATCTACGCGTACGCGGAGGCGACGGTCCCGCTGCTCTCCGTCGTCGTTCGCAAGGCCTACGGCGGCGCCTACATCGTCATGTCCTCGAAGTTCCTCGGCTCGGACGTCAACTACGCCTGGCCCGGCTCCGAGATGGCGGTGCTCGGCCCGCGCGGCGCAGTCAACATCCTCCACCGCCAGGAGATCGCCGACGCGGACGACCCCGACGCCCGCCGCGAGGAGCTGATGGACGAGTTCCGCGAGGAGTTCGCTCACCCCTACGGCCCGGCACGCAGGGGCTACCTCGACGACGTCATCGAACCGAAGGAGACGCGGAAGCGCCTCGTCGACGACCTCGACCTGCTGACACGCAAGCGCGAGGACACGCCGCCGAAGGACCACGGGAACATCCCCCTGTGACCATGTCGTCGCTCGACTCTCCGGACGGCCGGTCCGAATCGACAGACGACCAGTCGGCACACCGGGAGCGCGCGGCGGCGTCCGAACCGGTGACGCTCACGCTGGCCGACACGGACGTCGCCGTCGACGTCCCGGCCGACGCGACGGCGGCCGAGGCGGCCGCGATCGTCGCATCCGTCGGCGCGCACCTGACGGACCAGCAGCGAGCCGCGGCGGCGGCCCGGGAGGCCGAGACCGTCGAGTACGTCGACGAGTGGTGCTTCGCCGACCGCATGCGCTCGTTCGGAAAACGTCGTGTTCCGCGAAACGTACGGAAGGGCGAGGAGTGGAAAGCCGCCGGGCGGGCGTTCCCCCGGTAACGGATCGAGTTCGTCGTCGGCGTCGGCATTCGTGTCCAGAGACCCGTGGGACTGCGCACTATTCGTCCAGCAGTCGAACTGATAGCGCGCGCGACTTATCAGTGAGCCACTGCAAGTGAGACTGATGTCTCCAGACCTTTCCATCGACGCCGACTGGAACGCACAGTACATCGACGGCGAGTGGGTGTCCTCCGAGGGCGACGACGAGATCTCCGTCGAAGACCCGTCGACGCGAGCGGAGATAACGCGCGTTCCGGCCGGCGTGGAGGCCGACGTCGACGCGGCGTACGAGGCGGCCGCCGCCGCACAGCCCGAGTGGGAGCAGACACCGCCGGCCGAGCGTGAGCGCGTGGCCCGCGAGTTCGCCCAGCTACTCCACGAGTACGAGGCGGAGATAAGCGAACTGCTGGCCCACGAGGCGGGCGGGTCACAAATTATGGGCGCGACCTCCGTCCAGATAGCATCGGACCAGGCCGCCGAGGCGGCCACCTTCCCGCGACGAATGAAGGGCGAGCAAGCGGATTCGAACGTTCCCGGCAAGGAGAACCTGGTCAGGCGCGTCCCGCAGGGGGTCGTCACCGTCATCTCGCCGTGGAACTTCCCGGTGAACCTCTCCGGACGGGCGATCGGCCCGGCCATCGCGACGGGGAACACCGTCGTCGTCAAACCCGCGACGAACACGCCCATAACGGGTGGGTTGCTCTTCGCGAAACTGTACGAAGAAGCGGGCGTCCCCGACGGCGTCGTCAACGTCGTGACCGGACGGGGGTCCGATATCGGCGACGCGGTGGCCGGTCACCCCGAGAGCGACGTGGTGACGTTCACCGGGTCGACGCCCGTGGGCCGTGGCGTCGGCGCGACGGCCGGCGAGAACCTCTCGACGGTCTCGCTGGAACTCGGCGGGAACAACGGCCACATTGTCACGGCCGATGCGGACCTGGACGCGGCGATCGACTCGGCGGTGTTCGGCTCGTTCGTCCACCAGGGACAGGTCTGCATCTCCATCAACCGCCACATCGTCCACGAGGACGTCTACGACGAGTACGTCGAACGGCTCACCGAGCGCGCCGAGTCGCTCCCGGTCGGCAGCGCACACGACGAGGAGACGGTCGTCGCACCGATCATCAGCGAGTCCCAGCGCGACCAGATGCTCGAGTACGTCGACGAATCGGTCGAGGAGGGAGCGACTGTCGAGACGGGCGGTGAGACAGTCCCGATGGACGGCGTCGACGACTCGCTGCTCGTCGCGCCGACGGTTCTGTCGGGGATGACCAACGAGATGTCCGCCGCGTGCCACGAACACTTCGGGCCTATCGCGCCCGTCATCCCGTTCTCGGACGTCGACGAGGCCGTCGAGATCCACAACGACACCCAGTACGGCCTGTCGGGGTCCGTTCACGCCGGCGACGTCGGGACGGGGATGCAGATAGCCGAGCGGCTGGACACCGGGATGGTCCACGTCGGCGACCAGCCGATCAACGACGAGGCCCACGTCCCCTTCAGCGGGACGAAGGCCTCCGGCGTCGGCGCGTTCAACACCACCGCGATTCTCGACGAAGTCACCGAGGAGAAGTGGATTTCCCTTCAGCACGAGCGCCGGGACTACCCCTTCTGATCCCCGTTCAGCTCACTGGAACTCCTTGAGTATCTCCAGGCTCCGCTGGGTCTTCGTGAACTCGGCCATCAGTCGCTCCTCGCCGCAGCTGCGGCACTGGAACGTCGCGTCGTGCGACGGGAGGTCCGTCGGGTCCGCTTCCCAGTCTTCGCCGCAGGCCGGACACTCGAGTTGGATCCAGGATCGAGCCATACCACGACGTCGGGGCTTCCGACGAAAATATGTTGGCCAGGTCGACGCACCATGCTGGCAGCGGACCAGTACGTCGGTGTGGCCCCAGCGGATACTGTGAGAACCGCAACGAACACAACCCCTCCACGAGAGACACCGGACATGGACGTCGCAGTAATCGGCGCGTCGATGACGCAGTTCGGGCAACGCGACGCCTGGATCCGCGAACTGATCGCGGAGGCGGGTGAGGCCTGTCTGGCCGACGCAGCCGTCGCTCCGGACGAAGTGGACCACCTCTACGTCTCGAACATGGCCAGCGGCGAGTTCGAGGGGCAGGGCGGCATCATGAACGCGCTCGCCCACGACCTGGGCCTCATGCCGGCCTACAGCGAGCGGGTCGACCAGACCTCCTCCTCGGGCGGTGCCGGGATCTACGAGGCCTGGCAGTCAATCGCCTCCGGCGCCAGCGAGATGACGCTGCTCGTCGGCGGCGAGAAGATGACCCACAGGACGACCGCGGAGGCGACCGACGTCATCGCCTCCATCACCCACCCCGCGGAGTACAAACACGGCGTAACGCTGCCATCCTTCGCGGGGATGACGGCGCGGCACTATCTCGAACGGTTCGACGCGCCCCGGGACTCGCTGGCGAAAGTCGCCGCGAAGAACCACGCCAACGGCGTGGACAATCCCCACGCCCAGTTCCAGAAGGAGGTGGACGTCGAGACGATTCTGGACTCGCCAATCGTCGCCGACCCGCTGCGCCTCTACGACTTCTGTCCCATCACGGACGGCAGCGCGGCGCTGCTGTTCTGTCCGGTCGACGTCGCCGAGGAGTACACCGACGACTACGCCGTCGTCAGCGGTATCGGCGGCGCCACGGACACCCACGTCGTCCACGAGCGCGAGGACCCGACGGTGATGGGCGGTGTCGTCGAATCTGGGAGACAGGCCTACGAGATGGCCGGCATCGGTCCCGACGACGTCGACGTCGCCGAGCTCCACGACATGTTCACCATCCTCGAGTTCCTCCAGATGGAGGGCCTGGACTTCGCCGACCACGGCGAGGCCTGGAAAGACGTCGAGGATGGCCGCACCGAACGGGACGGCGAACTCCCCATCAACACGTCGGGCGGCCTGAAGTCCAAGGGCCACCCGCTCGGCGCCAGCGGCGTCGCGCAGGGTTACGAGATCTACAAACAGGTTATCGGCGACGCCGGTCCGCGACAGGTCGAGGCCGACACGGCCCTGGCCTGCAACGTCGGCGGCTTCGGCAACTGCGTCATCACCACGATCATGGAGGCAAGCCAATGACGTTCGACGCACACATCTGTCCGAACGGTCACGTGACGTATCCCGGCCACACGCTGTGTCCGACGTGCCACGAACCCCAGACCGACACGGTCGACCTGGCCGACCGCACCGGCGAGGTCGTCACGTGGACGACGTCGACGGCCACGCCCCCCGGCGTCCGCGCGCCCAACACCATCGCCATCGTCGAGTTCGACGTGAGCGACGTCACCGACGGCGGCGACGATTCGGTCCGTGCCATCGGCCAGGTGACCGAAGACGCCGACGTCGAGACCGGCGACTCGGTCGAACCGGTGTACGCCGAGGAACTGCGGGACCCAGAGGCCGGGATCAAGGAACCGGAGAGTCAGGCGTGGGACGGGTATCGATTCGAACCTGTCCAGTGAGCGGTTTCATCCGCGAACCACGGTAGGGAAGCGGAGATTCGAACCTGTCCAGTGAGCGGTTTCGATCGGTCGTCAGCACCACGGGTCGTTCGCCGGCACCCAGTTCTATCGAGGCTGCGTCTTCTCCGTTCGCTCGTCAGTTCCCAGCGTCGTCGCCGGATCCGTCGCCCTGATCACCAGTCTCCCTATCGTCGCCGCTCCCGTCACCGTCTCCTGTAGCGTCGCCCTCGGAGTCGCCGTTACCGTCCCCGAACTCCTCTTTGATCGACTCGAGTTCCGCGTCGACGTCGACGGGGACGGACTCGTCGGGAACCGGTTCTGCCGGGACGCCGGAGTCGGTCGAGTCGGCGGCCGGGTCGTCGTCGGCTCGCTCTCGTAGCTTCGCTTCGACCTGGTTTTGCAGGCCGCGAGCCTCGTCGAGCAGTTCGCGTGCGTCGTCGTCCTCTGGCCGCCCCTCGACGGCGTCCTGCAGGTCTGCGAGCGCACCGTCGAGTCGCGAGAGCGTCGTCCGGCTCAGCTGTTCGGCGCGCTGTCGGACTTCGGTGCTGCCCGTTCCCGTCGTCGGCGTCCGGCCGTCGGCCATCCGCAACGCTCGCTGTAACAGCTTCAGTGCCTCGATGTTGGTCCGCAGGAGGAGGATGACGCCGGGGATACCGACGTCGCTGGTAAAGCGCATCAGCTCCCGGGGCGACGGCGGGCGCGGCAGGCCGCGCTCCGTTCGCGGTTCGAACTCTTCTTCCAGTTCCTGTAACGTTCGGACGAGATCGGCGACCAGTGGACCGACGTCGGCGTCGTCGGGCGAAGAACTCATGTCAGCCTCTTGGAGACAGTATCATAAAAAGCCGCCGCGCCGCGTTTAGGCCGACCAAAATCCTTTTAGCTTTAGGGACGCCTAATCGTACTCGATGAGCGAGTCCCCGGACGCGGTCGAACTGCCAGACGTCGACGATGAGACCACGGTGACTGCCCACTGTTGCAATCCGGAACGGACCGTCTTCACCGAAGAAGGCAACTCCGACGGCTGGATCGCGACGGATCTCACGGTCGAACTCGACCGATAAATTCGAAGGCCGATTCTCCGAGCGGTTCCCCGGCTCGAACGTTCTACTGCGCGGTCTCGGCGACCAGCGTGTCGTTCTCGAGGTAGTGTTCGACGTGGTGAGCGTCCTCTTCGACCTCGACGAGGATCTCGCGCAGGATCTCGGCGGTTGCGTGGTCGCCGAGGTTCTGGGCGAGTTCGACGTGGTCGCGCAGCGACTCGATGATGTCGCCGTAGATCTCCAGGTCGTTCTCCAGTGACGCGCGGATCGTGTAGACGTCCTCGCCTTCGGGCGTCACCGTCGCCGCGTCCTGGATCTGATCGAAGCCGGCGGCGGGCGTCCCGCCGAGGGCCTGGAGGCGCTCGGCGAGTTCGTCGGCGCCCTCCTCGGCGTGGTAGGCCGCGTCTCCGAGGAACTCGTGGAGTTCGAGGAACTCCGCCCCGGCCACGTTCCAGTGGTGCTTCTTGAGCTGGTGGTACAGTACGTACGTATCCGCGAGGTCGGCGTTCAGGGCGTCGATGATCTGCTCTGCCTTGTCCTCGGGGATGCGAAGGGCGTTCTCTTCGACGCTGCCGAACGTGCGGTGGACGGACTCCTCTTGCTGACTCATAGCTATCAACAGATTGGGACGCCAGTCACTTAAAGACACCTCTATCGGAAAGCTTCGTTTCCGATTCGATAACAAATGTTTTGGTCTGCCGAATAAACTCCCGACGTTCTGTGGGTCCGCGTGGGACGTCACCCCTCGTCCGCCGCTCCGTCGCCGACGGATCTGTCGAGGACTACGTACGCCTGACGGCCAGGGGGTTCTCGCGGGGCGTCCGTTCGATCATCGGCGGTTCGTCTATGAACGTCCCGGACGGCGTCGAGCATCGCGTCCTCGAGGCCGAGGGCGTCGCCGAACTCGTCCCAGACGTGGTCGGGAACTGCGAGGTAGTAAGCGTCGGGCGTTCGCTCGATGAGCGGCGACTCGCACTGCCTTCGCCACTCGTAGGCAAGGTTCTCGACGCCCGGGAGCGCCTCGACGCTCTCCTGGTGGCGTGTCACGGCGTCCGACAGATCGGATTCGCTCACGTCGTGAGTTCGGGCCGCCACCCCGAGTACGTCGGCGTCGAACAGGTCGGAGTCCTCACCAGGGGTCGTCACAGCCGAGGCTTCGAAACCAGCGGGGAAAAACGATACGGCGAACGCACTGGTCCACCGATTGAATCGAATCCAGACCGACGGCGACGGAGTCAATAAAAACACCCCCAGTATAATCCGCCGGTGACCTGCCAGTAGCAGCAGTTATTTGCGGGCGACGGACGAACGTGTACGCGAGGAATGGGACAGTTATCTACCCTGTTTGCGCCGGAACGTGTCGCGGTAATCGGGGCCACGGACAGCGAGGGGGCAGTCGGTCGCGCCATCACCGAGAACCTCCTCGAGTCGTTCCAGGGTGACGTCGTCGCGGTCAATCCCTACCAGGACGACGTGTTCGGGCTCGAGTGCCACGATTCGGTCGCCGACGTCGACGACGTCGCTATCGACGTCGGCGTGGTCGTGGTCCCGCCGGACGTGGCGGTCGACAGCATCCGCGAGGCCGGTGAAGCCGGTATCCGGAACGTCGTGGTGATCACGGCGGGGTTCGGCGAGACGGGAAGCGAGGGGGCCGCACGCGAGCGGGCGCTGCGCGAAGTCGCCGCCGAGTACGACCTCAACCTCGTCGGCCCGAACTCGCTGGGTATCATGAGCACTCCCGTCGGCCTCAACGCGACGTTCGGCAACGAGATGGCCCAGGAGGGCGACGTCTCGTTCATGAGCCAGTCGGGCGCGTTCGTCACCGCGGTCCTCGACTGGGCCGCCGAGCGGGACGTCGGGTTCAAGGACATCGTCTCGCTGGGCAACAAGGCCGTCCTCGACGAGAGCGACTTCGTCGACCAGTGGGGCGACGACCCCGACACCGACGTGATCCTCGGCTACCTCGAAGACGTGAGCGACGGTGCCGCGTTCATCGAGACGGCACGAGAGGTCACCCAGGAGACACCGATCGTGCTGGTCAAGTCCGGACGGACCGACGCTGGTGCGAGCGCCGCCGCGTCCCACACTGGTGCCATCGCCGGGTCCGAACGAGCCTACGAGGCCGGACTCGAACAGGCCGGCACCATCCGCGTCGAGACGGTCCAGGAGCTGTTCGACTACGCGCAGATACTCTCCGACCAGCCCCTGCCCGACGGCGAGGAGATCGCAATCGTGACCAACGCGGGCGGCCCCGGCGTGATGACGACCGACGCCGTGGGAGATTCAGGGATGGGGCTCGCGGAGTTCTCGGACCACACGATAGAGAAACTCTCGGAGACGATGCCCGACGAGGCGAACATCTACAACCCCGTCGACATCATCGGCGACGCGCCCGCGGCCAGGTTCGAGGCGGCACTCGAGACGGTGCTCGCCGACGAGAACGTCGCGATGGCCGTCGTGGTCGCCTGCCCGACGGCGGTGCTCTCCTACGAGGAGCTGGCGGCGGTCATCGTCGAACAGCAGTCGGCGTTCGACCAGCCAATCGCGTCGACGCTGATGGGCGGAAAGTCCGTCGGCGACGCCGCCCCGATGCTCAACGACGCCGGCGTCCCGACGTACTTCGACCCGGCACGGGCCGTCGACAGCCTCGACGCGCTCCGGCGCTACGGCGAGATCCAGTCCCGCGAGTACGTCGAGCCCGAGACCTTCGACGTCGACCGGGAGCGGGCGCGTGACATCCTGGAAGACGCGGCCGAGCGCGGGCGAAACCGCCTCGGCGTGGAGGCGATGGACCTGCTCGACGCCTACGGCATCCCGACGCCGCAGGGTAACGTCGTCAACTCGCCGGGTGACGCCCAGCAGATCGCCCGCGATATCGGCGACGACGTCGTGATGAAGATCGTCAGCCCCGACATCCTCCACAAGTCCGACATCGGCGGCGTGGAGGTCGGCGTCGCGCCCGAGGACGTCCGCGACACCTTCGAGGACCTTGTGGTCCGGGCCCGGAACTACCAGCAAGACGCCACCATCCTCGGCGTCCAGGTCCAGGAGATGGTCGACCTCGAATCGGGCACCGAGACGATCCTCGGCGTCAACCGCGACCCGCAGTTCGGCCCGCTCGTGCTCTTCGGCCTCGGCGGCATCTTCGTCGAGGTGCTGGAAGACACGACGGTCCGGGTCGCGCCGGTCTCCGAACCGGAAGCCACGGCGATGCTCGACGAGATAGACTCGGCGCCGCTGTTGCGCGGCGCGCGCGGCCGGGACCGCGTCGACGAGTCGGCCATCGTCGAGACCGTCCAGCGGCTCTCCCAGCTGGTGACCGACTTCCCGGCGATACTCGAACTGGACATCAATCCCCTCGTCGCGGCGCCGGACGGTGCGACGGCGGTGGACCTGCGACTCACGATCGACCAGGAGGAACTATGAACACAGTACTCGTCACTTCGACGGACGACGGCATCGGCAAGACGGCTATCGCGCTCGCGCTCGCGCGAACGGCCCAGGATCAGGGCAAGACAGTGGGGTACATGAAGCCGAAGGGGACCCGCCTGCAGAGCGCGGTGGGCAAGACGCGCGACGAGGACCCGATGCTGGCCCGCGAGTTGCTCGGCCTCGACGCCGAGATGCACGAGATGGAGCCCATCGTCTACTCGCCGACGTTCGTCCAGGAGGTCGTCCGCGGCCGCGAGGACCCCGACGAACTCCGGGAGCGCGTCGTCGACAGCTTCCAGGACCTCTCGGCGGACACCGACCTCATGATCGTCGAGGGCAGCGACGACCTCTCGACGGGGAGCATGGTGGACCTGACGGACGTCGACATCGCCGAGGCCATCGACGCCAGCGTGGTGCTCGTCTCCGAGTTCGACGCCGTGGGCGACACGGACGACGTCCTCGCCAGCGCGGAGCGCATCGGCGACAACCTCGGTGGCGTCCTGTTCAACGGCGTCGCCGACGCGCAGATGGACGTGCTGACCGACGACGTCCTCCCGTTCCTGGAGGGACGGGGCGTTCCGGTGTTCGGCGCGCTCCCGAACGTCAAGGAGCTCTCGGGCGTCACGATACGTGAACTCGCCGACAGTCTCGGTTGCGACGTGCTCACGCCCGAGGCAGGACTCGACGCCCACGTCGAGCGCTTCACCGTGGGCGCCATGGGCGGCAACAGCGCGCTCACGCAGTTCCGTCGGACCCGCGACGCCGTGATGATCACCGGCGGCGACCGGTCGGAGGTCCAGGCCGCCGCGCTCGAGGCGTCGGGAATCGAAGCCATGCTGTTGACCGGTGGATTCCGCCCGCCGAGCGCCGTCCTCGGGAAGGCAGCGGACGCTGGCGTTCCGATCCTCCTCGTCCAGTCCGACACCAGGACGACCATCGACCGGGTCGAGGAAGTGCTGCGCTCGGGCCGCACGCGAAGCGAGGCGACCGTCGAACGGATGCGGGAACTCCTCGACGGCGGCGTCGACGTCGAATCGATACTGGACGCCGGCGAATAAAATCAGATAACGGGCGTAGGAGCCTCCTACGGCCCTGAACGGTATACACTACTTATGGGAAAGGGTGGTGAATGCTAACGTGGAGCCACCAGGCTCCGTAGTGTCACACGCTGGGGGTACCACCCCCTCTCCGTTCGTGCAATCCTGTGCCCGTCCGACTCGGAGCGGCCGTAACCTGGGGCAGCAGTCGCTCGCCCGACGGCGCCGTCTGCCACGTGGAGAACGAGCAATCCCATCTTCGACTGCCCAGTCGCCGTCTGCCGTGCGCGAACTCGGCGACGACACCGTGAGATCACTCCGAAGAATCGACGTCGGCTTCGCTGCTCGCCGTCCCGGCAGCGGTGTCGACGGCCACGCCGTCGTCGGCGCGAGCTTTCACTGCCGACAGGTCGAACTCGTTGCCGTCGACGTTCGGTTCTAGTCCGGCGCGTTCGATCACCTCGATATCGTCCCCAGCGGACTGACCTTCGGTCGTGAGGTAATCGCCAGTCAGTACGCCGTCGGCGCCGGCCTCGAACGGGAGGTGCTGTTCGTCCGCGTCGAGATTGGCCTCGCGGCCGCCGGTGAGGCGAACGCGGGCCTGCGGGTGGAGGAAGCGGTAGACCGCGATCGTACGGATGATCTCCTCCGTCGTGACGTCCGGCAACTCGAGTTCGGCCAGAGGCGTTCCCGCCACCGGGTTGAGAATGTTCACCGGAAGCGAAGAGACGCCGACGTCCTGGAGGGCCACGGCGGCGTCGACGCGGTCGGTCGGGGCTTCGCCCATGCCGAGGATGACCCCGGCACACAGGTCCATTCCCGCCTCCTTCGCCACTTCCAGCGTCTCGACGCGGTCCTCGAAGGAGTGGGTGTCCACGATCTCGGGGAAGTACCGGGGCGACGTCTCTATGTTGTGATTGTAGTGATTGATGCCTTCGTCGGCGAGTATTCGAGCCTCCTCCTCGGTGAGGATGCCGAGGCTCGCGTCGACTTCGACGTCGGTCTCGTCCCGGACGAGTCGTATCGCCCGGAGGACGTCGGCCCACTCCTCCGGGCGTTTCTCCTTCGAGACGCCCTTCTCGGCGACGACGATACCGAAGCGCTGGGCACCGTCGCGCTCGGCGCGCTTCGCCGCCGCGAGTATCTCCGCCGGGTCCAGGAAGTCGTAGGTGTCGATGCCGGTGTCGAAGTGGACCGACTGCGCACAGAACCCGCAGTCCTCCGCGCAGTTGCCGGCCTTGGCGTTGACGATGGAACAGGCGTCGACGGTGCCGTCGCCGAACTGTGCGCGGACCGCGTCCGCCGCGGCCGCCAGTTCGTCCACTGGCTGGGCCAACAGCGCGAGGCCGTCGCGCCGGTCGAGTTGCTCTCCGTCGAGTACGCGCGCCATCGCGTCGTCTATCGTCCGGTTGTCCGACTCGTAAACCACGATCCCATCGTCGGTTGACGGCTGGAAAAACGTTCGGGAACCGGCGGGTGACTACGGCGCGTTGTCGACGGACCCGTTCGACGGTCCCCAGTAGTAGACCGGACCGAGGGTCAGGTAGGCCATCGCGGCGACGAGCAGCGCGATGGGAAAGACGCCGTGGAACGCCGACGGGACGAGGATGGCCAGGGCCTGTATCACGCCGAGGGCGAAGGCGTCCCGGACTGCGAGTTTGGGATAGCGGACCGGTGCGACCATGAGGACAGAGAGGACGACGGTCGCCCCGAGGAGCACGGGAACCGGAACGAGGCCCGAGAGGTACGCCGCCGCGAGGATGACCGCGGCCAGCGCGTTCGGGATACCGGGACGGTCCTCGCCTTCCCCGACGTACACCTCGTAGAACGCCGTCCGCAGGATGGAGAAGGCGGCGAACCCCGCAGGAACGAGGAGCGCGACGGCGAGGACGAGCGGGGAGAGGTCGTCGAGAGCGCCGTACTCCAGGCGGACGATACCGTAGACGAACAGGCCCGGAGTCGTGCCAAACGAGACGATGTCGGTGATAGAGTCGAGCAGCGGCCCGACGTCTGAGTTGCCGGCGCTGCGGGCGATGATCCCGTCGAGGGCGTCGACGATGGCGGCCAGAAGGACGAGCCGGGCCGCGAGTCGCGGGTCGGTGAAGGCGACGACGCCGGCAACGAACCCGACGACGGCGTTGATCAGCGTCACCCCGTCGGCCGGCCCCAGCCGACGGCTCACCTGCAAGCTCATACGGGCACGTCATCGACTGCGTACATTAAGCGTCCGGATTCACGTGACACGACGCCGGTACGAGTCAGGACGTCGTTGCCCGTCCGCGCGTCGGCACCGTGGCCGGAAACCGCACGACTGATCGGGTGCACCGTCGTCCGCGCTCCGTCAGACACCTACCAAGAGTTAAGGCCCCCGGAACCAAGCCAGCATATATGGATCCGGACAGCGTTCCGCAAGAGATCACGACGCTCGTGGGCCGTGAGGTGTACTCCAACAACGGCGTCTTCGTCGGCGAAGTCGAGGACCTCCGCCTCGACCTCGACAGACAGGACGTCACCGGTCTCGCGCTCCACCAGCTGAACAGGGAACTCTTCTCGGGCGAAGTCGACGCCTCGCGCGGCGTTATCATCCCGTATCGCTGGGTGCAGGCCGTCGGCGACGTCGTCATCGTCAACAGCATCGTCGAGCGACTGACCGGCCCCGCGGACGAAGACGAAGAAGAAGTCGCTGCCTGATCAGCTCCCGTTCGACGACTCACTGCTACTACTACTGTCGACGCCCATCGCCTCGAACAGTTTCGTCCGCACCGCCTCTTCGGTGAGCGCCAGCAGCGTGTCGCGGCTGTCCTCGCTGGTCTCGATTCCGGTGAAGATCCCGAGCGGGATCTCGACGCTCGCGTCCGTAGAGTGTCCAGCGGTATCGCCCATCTCGCCGAAGGCGTCGTGGAGTACCTTCCCGATGTTCATCCGGATGTCTTTCGAGCGCGCGGCGAGGTAGATGGTGTCGTCGGCGAGCGCGAACACCGCCGTCGTCGTGATCCCCTCCAGGTTGAGGAGGTGCTGAGCCGCCTGTGCCAGCGCGTCCCTGTCGCGGATGAACCCAGCGTTGGAGACGAGGTGTGAGCCCTTGACCTCGCGATTGCGGATGGCCTCCGCGAGGACGTCTAGCGTCTCGGGCGACATCGACGGCGACTCGACCTGTTCGAGCGTGTCGTGATCGGCGAAGGGATAGAGGTACGCTGCTGCGGTCAGGTCTGCCGGGGTCGTGTCGCGCTTGAAGTCCAGCGTCTCCGCACGGATGCCGTACAGCAGCGCGGTCGCGACCTCCTGTTCCAGGGTGAGGTCGAGTTCCTGAATGTACTTCGTCAGGATTGTCGACGTCGCCGAGACGTTCGGCCGGATGTCCACGAACCTGGCGTCGTGGTCGTGGTCGTGTTCGTAGTGATCGATGATGACGTCGACGTTCTCGGGGTCCGGTTCGACCCCCTTCGCGGTGTCGACCAGCGCGAACGTGTCGTAGTCGTCCATGTCGACGGCGCCCCGCGAGACGAGTTCGATGCCGAGCAGGTTGACGAACGCGCGGTTCTCCTGGTGACCGATCTCGCCCTCGTAGACGATGTCGGCCTCGACGTCGCGAGCCTGGGCGATCGCCTGGAGCGCTGCTGCGCTGGCGATGGAGTCCGGGTCGGGCGAGCGGTGGATGAGGATCGACATCCGCCGCTCCGTCCCGTCGATGACGTCGGCGAGCTGGCTCGCCTTGTACTCGAGTTCGCCCGTCTCCAGGGCCCGCAGGGCCGAATCGGCGATGACCGTCGAGGGATTGATGACGACGTCCGCCCCGAGGTCGGTGAGCTCGTCGGCCGAGACCGGGTCGTCCGCGCGCGCGACGACGAACTGGTCACCGTCGTCCGCGGCACGGATGTTCTCCAGCGCCTGGGCGTTGGCGTCCACGTCCGACGAGAGAACGAGCACGACGTCGCGGTCCGCCAGGTCCTCGACGATGGATTGCTCCCTGATGTCCGCGGTCTGTGCGTTCAGGTCCTGGTCGCGCAACGCCTCGACGCGACCCTCGTCCCGGTCGAGGATGAGGACGTCTTTCCCCTCCTCGACCAGTTCTTCGGCGACGGCGTGGCCAACACTCCCACAGCCGAGGATAGCGTACCGCGACATGGAAGCCATCGCGATACCGGTAGCTGTACTCATCTGTTGTCTTTTGCGAGGTGGTGGAGGCCCTTATATCAACCTCTTCCCTGGCTCCGCTGGGCCCCGTAGCTCTCTGGCGGTTTTACCGTCTCGGATTTATTTCACACCAGCAATCTCGTACCTTTTGTCGTCGCAGTGACCCGTTGCCGTCCCGCACTCGGGGGACCGAAAGGAAACCTATTTTACCCGCCACCGGGAATCCTGAGTTGTCTTGGGCCGGTAGCTCAGTCCGGCAGAGCGACGGACTCTTAATCCGTCGGTCGAGGGTTCAAATCCCTTCCGGCCCGTTTTCCTGCGAACGAAGGTGAGGAGCGAAGCGGCTATGGAGGATTTGAACCCGGAGAGTCGCAGCGGTCGAACGAAGTGAGACCGACCGTCTCTCCTCGGTTCAAATCCCTTCCGGCCCGTTTTCCTGCGAACGAAGGTGAGGAGCGAAGCGGCTATGGAGGATTTGAACCCGGAGAGTCGCAGCGGTCGAACGAAGTGAGACCGACCGTCTCTCCTCGGTTCAAATCCCTTCCGGCCCGTTTTCCTGCGAACGAAGTGAGCAGTGAAAACGCCACGAAGGGATTTGAACGACGCCACGAGCGAGCGTCAGCGAGCGAAGTGGAGGTAGTTCAAATCCCGAAAGATGCGCCGAGTACGTGTTCCGATACTCGCGGTCGGGTGGCTCCTGAGCCAATGACGTCCCGCCTCACAGCGCCAGAACCATCTCGACGTGGGGGATGCCCGTCTCGTCGTCGACAGGGCCGAGAGACTCGTAGCCGAGCGATTCGTAGAACTCCGCGACGCGAGTCTGGGCGTGGAGGAGCGCACGGGATCTGTTCTCGTTGCGGGCGTACTCGTGGGCCGCTCGCATCACGGCGTCGCCGACACCGCGGCCTCGGAACTCGGGGAGGACGGCGACGCGCTCTACCTTCGCCGTGTCCGCGTCGACCAGGCGGACGCGGGCGGTGCCGGCGGCGTCGGAGCCGACGCGCGCGACGAAGTGGCGGGCCGCACCATCTCGGTCGTCGAACTCGACGGGCTCCGAGACGCCCTGTTCCTCCACGAAGACGGTGCGGCGGATGGCGTGCGCCTCACCGGGTCGGTCGCTGGCGAGTACCTCGATGTCGTTCGCTGGGGTCATTCGAGTGACTTCTCCATCTCGACGTGGGCGATGCCAGCGTCCTGGAAGACGTCGCTGGTCGTTTCGTACCCGAGCCGTTCGTAGAACTCCTCGACTGCAGTCTGGCTGTGGAGTACGAGCGTGTCGACGTTCCGCTCGCGGGCGACGGCTTCGACGCGGTTCACGAGGCGTCTTCCCCACCCCCCTCCGCGGTATGGCTCACGGACGGCGACGCGTTCGACTTTGGCCGTGTCGTCGTCGAGTCGGCGGAGGCGTGCCGTTCCGATCGGTGTACCGCCCTCACGGGCCAGCAGGTGGGTCGCGTCGTCGTCGTGCCCGTCGCGTTCCCGCTCCGGCGGCACGCCCTGGCCCTCGACGAACACCTCCTCGCGAACGGCGATGGCCTGGTCACGGAGTTCGGCGTCGGCAGCGATATCTATCGACGTCTCGGTCACTGTCCGGTGGTAGGCCGTCGCAGGCGCAAGAAGGTTTCGCGGATCAGATTCACCAGGCACGACCAGCCCGACAGCGCGGGAAGCGGTGTGAGCCGCCTGCCAGTGCAAGCACGCCGGTCATCCCCCGTCAGTAAGAACATACAGTGGGTTGTCATGAAACGGCGTCACTACATCAGGACTATCGGAACCGGCGCGTGCGTCGGCCTGACCGGCCTCGCGGGCTGTGGCAGCCCGGACGACACTGCGGGGACGGATTCTCCGGCGGTGAACGGCGACGACACCGAGACGACGGTCGCGACTGGCGGTGATACAGAGGCCGACGGTGAGTCGAACACCGTCGCGATGATCACCGACGGCGACGAGTACTACTTCGACCCGATCGGGATCGCCATCGACTCCGGCGGAACTGTGACGTGGAACAACGAGTCCGGTAGCCACTCCACGACGGCCTACGTGGAAGGGAATCCCCAGTCTGAAGTGACGAGAATTCCCGAAGACGCCGAGGGGTGGAACAGCGAGACGCTCACCGAGCAGGGGGCGACGTTCTCGCACACCTTCGACGTCGAGGGGACGTACGACTACTACTGTATCCCGCACAAGAGCCTGGAGATGGTCGGGCGTGTCGTCGTCGGCGAACCGAGCGGACTGGGCGACGACCCGCCGGACGGGGCCGTTCCGGACGAACAGACGATCGTCGACGCTGGCACGGTCTCGTACGACGAATTCCAGTCCGGGTGACGGGTAGAGACAGAGAGACAACGGGCGCAGTTAGTCGCTGTCAGGCAATCAGTTGCCGTCGGGGCTGTAGTTGGGCGCCTCGTCGGTGATCATCACGTCGTGGGGGTGACTCTCCTGCTGGCCGGCCGCGGAGACGCGGACGAACTCGGAGCGCTCCTTGAACTCCGGGAGCGTTTCGGCGCCGACGTAGCCCATGCCGGACTGCATGCCGCCGACGAGCTGGTGGAGTTCGGACTGGACTGACCCCTTGTACGGCGTCGCGGCCTCGACGCCCTCGGGGACGAACTCGTCGTCCTCGTCCTCTTCCTTCAGGTAGCGGTCGCCGCCGCCGTCGCTCATCGCGCCGACGGAGCCCATGCCGCGGTACTGCTTGTACTTCTTGCCGTTCATGGTGATGACGCGGCCCGGCGCCTCGTCCGTGCCCGCGAAGTAGGAGCCGAGCATCACGGCGTCGGCACCGGCGGCGACGGCCTTGATGGCGTCACCGGAGTACCGGATGCCGCCGTCGGCGATGACGGGGACGTCGTGCTGGCTGGCGACGTCGGCGACCTGGGAGACGGCCGTGATCTGGGGCATCCCGGCGCCGGTGACGACGCGGGTGGTACAGATGGAGCCGGGGCCGATGCCGACCTTGACGCCGTCGGCGAAGTCGACGACGTCCTCGGCGGCCTCGCGGGTGCCGATGTTGCCGACGACGACGTCGGCGTCGACGGTCTCCTTGATCTCGCGGGCGCTGTCGACGACGTTCAGGTTGTGCGCGTGCGCGGAGTCGATGAACAGCACGTCGGCGCCGGCCTCGTCGGCTGCCGTCGCGCGGTCGAGTTCGAACGGCCCGACCGCGGCGCCGGCGACGAGTCGGTCGTTCTCGTCGCGAGCCGCGGTGTCGTACTCGCGACGCTGGAGGATGCCCTGCATCGTGACGAGACCGATGAGGCGGTTATCGTCGTCGACGATGGGGACGCGCTCGATCTTGTGCTCGTACATCAGTTCCAGGGCCTCGCGGGCGGTGACGTCCTCGGGAGCGGTGACGACCTCGTCGGTCATGGCCTCGTCGACGGCGTCGTCCTCGCCGACCTCGAGGTACGGGCGGATGTCCGTGCCCGAGATGATACCCAGGACCTGGCCGTCGTCGTCGACGACCGGGGCGCCGGAGACGCCCTGTTTGTCCATCATCTGGTCGACGTCGCGGACCGTCTGGTCCGGGGCGGCGGTGACGACGTCGCGGATGATCAGCTCGTCGGCGCGCTTGACGCGCTCGATCTCGGCGACCATCTGGTCGACGTCCATGTTGCGGTGGAGGACGCCGAGGCCGCCGTGTCGGGCCATCGCGATGGCCATGTCGCTCTCGGTGACGGTGTCCATCGCCGCCGTGAGGACTGGGACGTTGATCTCGACGTTCTTGGAGACCCGCGTCGCGGTGTCTGCCTCGTCCGGTTCGACGCGCGACTCCTTGGGTCGCAGGAGGACGTCGTCGAACGTCAGCGCTTCCGGTACCTGGAGTTTTTGCGAGAAGGGCTCGCGCTCGTTCGCCATGTAAACCGTCACAGACGGTGGCTCAAAAGCGTTGCGAGACGATTAGACGCGTGGGCTCCGGTCCCACACGAACCCGGTGAGAATGTGGATCCTCACTCGCGAACGCCGGATCGGTAAAAGATGGAAGAAAGCGCGCCGGAAACCTGACTGATGCCGGCCGTGTGCGGCCAATTCTCACACAACGTTTATACTTCGACCAAAGATAGTGATAGATATGCAATCCGTCAGCCCCACCGGCACGGACGGCAGCCGACGACCGACCGCTTCGTTCCCAGAGGTCGGCAAGACATTCCTGGTGGGCACTCGCTTTACAGCGAACTGGCGGGCGGCGTCCCCGATTCCCGACGCTCTCCTCGCGTATCGGCGTCGTCGCATCCACGGGTCCGCGGGTGAGGACCGCCGATAACGGCCGATGAGTAGCTCTCAACACCCGGTCGCCGTCGGACTCGAGCGGCGCGTCGGCGGCGCCACGCGCCTCCTCGCGACGGTGATGCTGTTACCCCTGCTCGACGGCGTCTTCGCAGCCGTCGTCCTGGCAGGGGCGCTCTCCAGCGTCACCGGCATCATCGAGGTCGGCCTGCTCATCTTCGGCGGGTCCGCGACGCTGGCGGTCATCCTCGCCGAGATGGACGGCGACGTCAGGGAGGTAACGAAGTCGATACTGCTGGTCGGTGCAGTAGTCGTCGTGGGCGCCGTCGTCGTGGCCGCGCTCGCCCCGATCATCCGGAGCGTGCTCGTCCCCGGCGTCTTCGACCGCTTCGCGGCCATCATCATCCTCGCCATCGCGGGCCGCACCGCCAGCGCCCGCATCGGCGAGATACTCCCGCGCCCGTCGATGATACTCATCATCGGCCTGGTCGTCAGCGTCGACCTGAACGGCCTGTCCGTCGTCGTCCAGACCGACCCCGGACTCATGCTCCGCGCGGCCGCTGCCGCCGGCGTCGGCGTCGCATTTGCCCTGACCGCCGCGCTCGCCGGCCCGTGGCTCCGCAACGCCGTCGACATCGACCGGTTCCGCTTCGGCAGCGCCGTCGCGCTGGGGGTCCTTCCGCTGAGCCTCTTCGGTGCCATCCCGGGGGACGCCCCCGTCGCGCTTGCGGTGCTCGGCGTGACGACGTTGCTGGCGTTCGACCCCGGCCGCGCCCGCCAGCGCGACGACGAGTTCGACCCCGACCGCGTCGACGTGACCGCGGCGTTCACCGACGGCGGCGCCTCGCAGGGCGTCGAACACGACGACGCCGACACCGAACCGCACCGCGCGGTCCCGTTCGGCGACGACGGCGCCAACACTGCGGACGGCGAGGACGGCGACGATGACGACGACGAGCGCCTCCCCTGGCTCTGATGAGCAAGGCTTAGGAGTCTCACCCTCCCCAACTCAGGCATGGCTGACAACCGCGTCGTCCAGGGACGGATGGTCACGCCCGAGAGCCTCGCCGAGATAATCGAGGGCGAGTCCGTCATGGACGCCGAAGCGATCGAGGACGCCGACCGCGACTGTCCCGACTGCGGCGGCGACGTTATCAAGGTCGGCTACATGCCCAGCGTGACAGAGTTCGTCACGGGCTTCAAGTGCCAGGACTGCGACTGGGCCGAGACCGACCGAGAGTAATCGTAACCCCTTTAGTGCAACTCGGCAAATGACGATTCACGGGGCTGTGGCCTAGTCCGGGAAGGCGGCTGACTCCAGAGGTCACACGCCAGGTGACGATATCCAGAGCTGATATACCGAGCGTCCGACTGATCATCGGCCGCGTTGACGACCCTCTGGAGTACCGAGGCGTGGTACGGAGATATCAGCCGATCGTGGGTTCAAATCCCTCCGGCCCCACTCTTTCATCGAATGAAATCCACGAGCACCGCTTAGCGTGTGCTCGTCTCCAGTGAGCGGTAAGCGTGGTACCTGGAGGAATTTGAAGTAGACGAGTCAATGCCCGCGCAGCGACCGCAGGGAGCGAGGATGAACATCTCGGCGTAGTTCAAACTCACTCCGACCCCGCTCTTCCAGCGAATTAGCAACCAGAGAGTTGTAGAGGCAAGTCCCGGTGTCCGGTAGTGAGCTGGTACGACGTACTAAGTACCATAGTAGCAACATCTGCTCCATGGCTACCGTCTACGAATCCCTCGACGAGTTCGATTCTCGGTCGAGAGACGGAATCGAGCGGATGCTCTACGACGGCGAGACGTTCATCGGTGCAATCCCCTGCTGGGACTTCATGGTCACACGCCGAAGCGCGACGAAGTTGATTCTCACCGACCAGCGCGTCGTGGCGTACAAACGAGGGATTATCCGGCAAAAGGAGAAGGACGTCCTCCTTCCCAGAATCACCAGCATCGGTTTCAAGAAGGGGATTCTGTTCGGTAAAATCGTGCTCAAAGGAGCGGGGTTCAAATACTCGAACTACGTGAGCCGGTCGAAGGGCCGTGGATTCGCCTCGGAGATCAGGAATCAAACCCGGTGAGTCCCACTCGACAGTTCAATCGTCCGCGACTGGCTCTTCGATGATCGCGAGCCAGAAATCCTCGACGGATTGCACGAACGCGATGAACTCGTCGGGTTCGATCGGTTTCTGGATGTAGTGGTCGGCCTCGATGCCGTGGGACCTGGCGATATCCTCGCCGACGTCGGAACTCGTCAGGACGGTGACGGGGATGTCCGAGAGGGCAGGTTCGTTCTTCAGCGCCGAGAGGACGTCTCGTCCGCCAGTGGCGGGAAGGTTCGGTTCGAGGAGGACGAGGTTGGGGCGTGGGGCGTCGGCGAACCCGCCGCGCTGGTGAAGGAAGTCGATAGCCGATTCGCCGTCGGAGACGGTGTGGAGACAGTTGGCCAGTTTGCCGTCTCGAAACGACTCCGTGAAGAGTCGGGTATCGCCCGGGCTCGGCTCGACCAGCAGGATGTCGATGGGGTCGCCCGGCTGTTCGTCGTCTACCGGCATTGCTACACGTATCGCGTCGAGGTTGATAAAGAGGCTCCAGGGATGCCTGTCGGTCGATTTCCAGTTGCTCACGGATAGTTACAACTACCACTACGAAACCACCTGCAGTTCCCAATCGCAGGTCCAGTACTCGTGGGCTCGCGCCGACGCGGACAGGGAACCGACCGAGGACGATACTCTTTGGCTCGAACAGCGGACGTGTGTGTCATTCGTTCACCCACATCGTCAAATTCAGAGCGAGAACCACGACTGTGAGCACTCTCTCCGAAGCCACTATCCAGGACAATCCACACTCGGCAGTGCTGCCAGCCACCGGATACGGGACGGAAGCCTGGGCAGTAAGACGCTCGCGCTACTCAGGAACTCACGCCGACGCGACCGGAGCTATCGAGGACCACGTGGCGTCCGGCGTACTCGAACTCGACCTGGACGCTGGTTCCGTCAGCGGACTCGAACAGCGCGTCCAGCGCGTCCGGATCGATCGATTCGTAGAGCGGTGGGAGCGCCAGCGGATCGGTGTCGGTCTTCTCCGAGACCTCCTGTATCACCGTCTCACTGGGCGAGACGTCGTCGAAGGTTCGAAAGCCGTCCCGTCCGTTTTCCATCGGTGTACCACGCAAGAACGACTACCGGTAAAACAATATCGGCCTTTCGACGTTCCTGTGCGTGGCGGTGGACGACAGATGGAACCGCGAACTCTGCCACTGTGACACGGCGTGCCGGCAGAACGCACGGATAGCCGCACGGCTATCCACCCGTTGGCGTGCGACAGAAGTGTCAGATTACTGTTCGACGAGCGAATCGGATCCGCACTCCGAACACCGCTCACCGGTGTGCTGGATGAACACCGACCCGCAAGCGGTACACTCGTGTAGCACGGTCTTGGGCTGCTCGTCCTCGGGCGCCGCCTCGGTGTCCGTCGACTGGCGATTCGAGAACTTGTTTCGTATCTTCGTCAGGGGACCAGACATCACCCGTCGCTAAGCGGCGCGTGGCCAAGACCGTTTGACCTAATGAATTAGGGACGTGGCGGCGATAGCTGGTGGTCAATTCGGCGCTTCCGGAGGTGTGGTTGAGACGTACGTACCCACCGCTGGCGACGACCGGTCCCTGTAGGGGGTTCTCCACGGCGTGAATCTGGCTCGAAGGCGAGAGGAGCTGACGACCAAACTCGCACACTGGCCCTTCGTCTCTCCGTTGTGGCGATGGTCAACCGACTGGACGGGAGGTGCGCGAGAAGACGGAGGGACGAGACCGCCCAGGACGGAGTGACGGGACTGCACAGGTCAGGACGATGGGACGTGAGGAACGCGGTCCCCGAATGCTACCGGGTTCGAGTGTTTTTTGACGACGTCACACTGACTATTCGTTCAGGACGGTGATCCAGTAGGTGTCCCGCGTCGGAGGATCGGTCGCGCTCCTGCGAGACCGCGAGTTCGCTGCGCTCGCCGGCACGGCGTTCGCCAGGAGCCAGGCGTTTTCGACCATTCTGATCGCCCTCGCGCTGTACGCCGACGCGTTCGGAACGACCGGCCTCGTCGAGGGGCTGTGGGGGACCGGATTCGCGCTCGTCCAGTTACTCGTCGTGCTCCCGCTCGGGCGAAAGATCGACACCGGGAACGCCAAGGCCTACCTGCTCGCCGGGTTCGTCCTCAATCTGGGCGTCTTCGCCGGGTTCGTCTTCGTCGACAACGCCGTCCACGTCGTTCTCGTCCGGATGCTCCAGGGCCTGGGCGCATCCGTACTGTGGATAACGGGTTCCACCGTCATCGGTGAGATCAGTCCCGACGGCGAGCAGGGCCGATGGCTGGGGTCCTACAACCAGTTCGGCGCAATCTCCTCGCTCGCCGGCGACGTCGTCGGCGGGTACCTCCTCTTCGCCCACGGGTTCACGTTCACGTACGCGGTACTCAGCGCCATCACCGTCGCGACGTTCGTCCTCGTCTGGCGATTCCTCCGGACGAACCCGGGCGGACGGAAGGACCCCGAAGACGCCGGCGGCGTCGAGACGTTCCGCACCCTGCTGGCCAGACCGATGGTGCGGGCGCTCGTCACCTTCCGGTTCACCTTCAGCGTCGGCAAGATGGCGGTGATCATCTTCCTCCCGATCTACGCCCGGACGGTGTTCGGGTTCAACGCGCTCGAAATCGGGTGGATCATGGCCGGGGGGAAACTGACGAAGGCGCTCAGTCAGGGGTACGTCGGCGACCTCACGGACAGACTCGGCAGGCGGTACCTCTTCGTGACCGTCGGCGCGGGCCTCTACGGCCTGGGCACCGCGCTGATCCCGCTCGCGGCCTACTTCGAGGGGACAGTGACGCCACTACGGATCGACACCTTCGCCGGAACCACGGTGATCGGCGGTGCGTTCCTCACCCTGTTCGGCGCGTTCGGGCTGCTCGGCGTCGCCGACAGCATCCGCCTCCCGGCGAGTATGTCGCTGTTCGTCGACGAAGGCGCGGAGTACGACGCCGTGGCCTCCAGCATGTCGCTGCGGTCGATCTCGTGGAAGGTGGGGCAGGTCGTCGGACCGGTGCTCATCGGCGGCGTCAAGGAATTCGTCTCGGCGGAGGCGGCGTTCCTCGCAGCCGCGGGGTTCATCGTCTTCGCGACGACCGTCTTCGGCGTCACGACGATCAGAGCACACCGTCGGGAACGAGCGGACCCCGTCCCGGGAGACTGACGAGACTGCCCCGTCCCGAAGCGGGAACTATCTGACCGGCCAGCGAGTGGCGGACCGGAGTAACATTGAAGTGTGGTAAGCGATAACACGTAACTGGAGCCAGAGAGCTCCCGGCGGGAATCACCGCCGACGCCTCTGGAAGCCGTACCGGATTCCGATCAGCGTCGACGGCGGACCTGGCCGCCCGCCGTCTCGGCTTTTCGATTTTTCACTCCGTCCCAGTGACTACCTTCACCGCGGTACGCGAACCTTGATAGGCGTCCACCCGAGAGGACACGACTATGGACGGGGAGCGGCTCCCGGGAACGCAGACGGACGACGGGGCCCGCATCGTCACCCACGTCGACATGGACTGCTTCTACGCGGCCTGCGAGCGACTGCGCGAACCAGCCCTCGACGGGGAACCACTCGTCGTCGGGATGGGCTTCGAACCCGGGGAGACCATCGGCGCGGTCGCCACCGCCAGTTACGAGGCCCGCGAGTACGGCGTCGATAGCGCGATGGCCATCTCGGAGGCCCTCGAGCGACTCCCCCGCAAGATAGACGTCGTCGACGACCCCGACCGCGACGTCGACGAGGCCGGCTTCTACCGACCCGTGGACATGTCCTACTACGAATCCGTCAGTTCGGAGGTCAAGGCGATCCTCCAGGAACGCGCCGACGTCGTCCGCGAGGTCAGCATCGACGAGGCGTACCTGGACGTCAGCGACGAGATACGCTGGGAGGAGGCCGAGGAGTGGGCCGAACAACTGAAATCCGACATCGAGGACGCGGTCGGCGTCGCGGCGAGCGTCGGCGTCGCGCCGACGATGAGCGCCGCGAAGGTCGCCAGCGACCACGACAAGCCCGACGGCCTCGTCGTCGTCGAACCCGGCGAGGTACGGGACTTCTTCGCCGACCTCCCCGTCGACGAGGTCCACGGGGTCGGCCCCGTGACGGCCGCGGAACTGAGTTCCCTGGGCATCGAGACGGCTGGCGACCTCGCCGATGCCGACCCCGACACGCTGGCCGACCGCTTCGGCGAACGCGGGATGGAAATCTACCGCTACGCCCGCGGCGAGGACGAACGCGAGGTGACGCCCCGGGGCCTGCCCAAGAGCCTCTCGCGGGAGTCCGCCTTCGCCAGCGCGACGAGCGACGAGGACGCGAAACGTGACCGCGTCCGCTCGCTCGCCGACTCCGTCGCCGACCGGGCCACCAGCAAGGATGCACTCTACCAGACCATCGGGATCAAGGTCGTCACGCCACCCTACGACGTCCACACGCGCGCGCACTCGCTTCCGGGCCCGGTCGACGAACCGTCGCTGGTCGAGGAGGTGGCGCTCGACCTGCTGGAGGAGTTCGAGGGCGACCGCGTCCGGAAGGTCGGCGTCCGCGTCTCGAAGCTCAGTTTCTCCGGCGGCGACCAGTCGAGTCTCGACGGGTTCGAGAGCGCGGCCGGGTCGGCCGAATCGGCCGATTCGACCAGTTCGTTCGAGCGCGAGCGCAGCAGTCACGAGACATCACCGACGAACGCGACGACGGACGACGGTCCGGTTTCGGAAGGGCAGGCGAGTCTCGACGGATTCGAAGCAATGGCTGACGGAGCAGACAGGTCTGATGACGACAGTCCCACGGATTCGACTGGCGACGGTGCCGACGACGAAGCGGCCGAAAGCGGCCGCTCGTCAGAGGGACAGTCGACGCTCGGTGAGTTCTAGACGCACCCCTCAGGCCACGCCGTTCTCCAGGTTCTCCAGCAGCTTCCCGACGAACAGGCCCGTCCGGGGCGCCATCTCGTCGTCGGCCGCGGTCTCGACCGGGTGTGCCTGGAGCGTCCGGACGAACTTCTCGCCGTGGGTCATCGCCTGGATCATGTCGACGACGTCGACGACGAGCCCCTCGTCGGATGTGTCCATCGCCGGATGGCGCTCCTTGGCCGCGTCGGTGTACGTGATAGTCCAGGCCGGGCCGCCGATGACGTCGAGGATGTCGTCGACGTCGCCGACCTCCACCTGCCCGTCCTCGCTCCCCACGTAGACGGTCCCGGCCTCGACGAACGTCGCGTACCGGGTCATGCCTCCCCACTCACAGGCGGAGTATGAGCGCCATTCGGTTTAGCGTTTTGTGCGGCGAACGGTGGTGGTGCTACCAACCTGTGTCGCGCGTGACACGCGTCTGACGGACAGTTATGGGCCGCTAGACACTGCTCTCTACCAAGATCGAATGGCCGAGACAGAACACATCACAGTCGCGACGACGAGTCCCGGCGTCGGCGGAGCGGAGGAACCCGGCAAGTCCGTCGACCTCCCGGTGGTCGAACTCCTCACCGGCCGCGGGTTCGTCACCGGGAAGTCGGGGTCCGGGAAGTCCAACACCGCGTCGGTCATCGCCGAGAAACTGCTCGACAGCGGCTTTGGCATGCTCATCGTCGACATCGACGGCGAGTACTACGGACTCAAAGAGGAGTACGAGATCCTCCACGCCGGCGCCGACGACGAGTGCGACATCCAGGTGACCGCCGAGCACGCCGAGAAGATCGCCTCGCTCGCGCTGGAACAGAACGTCCCCATCATCCTCGACATCTCCTCGTTCCTCGACGGCGACGAGGCCGAGGAACTCCTGAAGGAGGTCGCCCGACACCTCTTCGCCAAGGCGAAAAAACAGAAGCAGCCGTTCCTCATGCTCGTCGAGGAGTGCCACGAGTGGATCCCGGAGAACGGCTCTGTGGGCGAGGTCGGGAAGATGCTCATCAAGATCGGCAAGCGCGGGCGCAAGCACGGCCTCGGCATGGTCGGCATCAGCCAGCGCCCGGCCGACGTGAAGAAGGACTACATCACCCAGTGCGACTGGCTGGTCTGGCACCGCCTGACCTGGAACAACGACACCAAGGTCGTCGGCCGGATCATCGACTCGCAGTACGCCGACGCCGTCGAGGACCTCGACGACGGCGAGGCGTTCCTCATGACCGACTGGTCCGAGTCCATCCGCCGCGTCCAGTTCCACCGCAAGCAGACCTTCGACGCCGGCGCCACGCCCGGCCTCGACGACTTCGAACGGCCGGAACTCAAGTCCGTCAGCGACGATCTCGTCTCCGAACTCTCCGAGATCAGCGAGGAGAAACAACAGACCGAGGACCGGGTGAAGGAGCTCCGGGAGCAACTCGACGAGAAGAACTCCCGCATCGCCGAACTGGAGACCGAACTGCAGGACGCCCGCGACATGCGCAAGATGGCCGAGCAGTTCACCGACGCGCTCCTCCAGCACGTCGACGGCTACAACCCGGGCCGGACGGAGAAGGAGAAGCAACGGCGGCGACGGGCCCGATGGGAGGAGGACGACGGGGAGAGCGCGGCCGAAACGCACTCCGACGGCGAGACGACCACGGCAACGGCCGACGACGACCTCGGAGATCCATCCGCGGACCAGACCTCCGGCGGGGGTTTCGGCGACGCCTTCGGGATGTTCGCTGACGACGGGGCCGCGATGGCCGGCGGCGACGCCAGTGGAGCACCGGATAGCGACGACGCGGCCGCCGCGTCCGCTGCAGCCGACGGCGCGAGCGTGTCGAACGGCGGGAACGAGAGCGAGAGCACGGCAACCGCTGCAGTCGACTTCGACTTCGAACCGCAGGACTTCACCGACGACAGGAGTGACGGCAGTCAGTCGACGGCGTCGGCAAACGTCGCGGAGTCGGAGCAGTCGACTGCCTCGGAGGACTCGGCGTCGTCGAACGGGTCGACAGCTTCCAGTGGCGCGCTTCTCGTGGAACGGGACTCCAGCGAGTCCGACTACGAGACGCCATCGTTCCTCCACGACGTCGAGGCCGACCTGCGAGGGCTGGACGAGAAAGCTCGGCGGATGCTGGCGTACTACGTCGAGCAGGGCCCGGACACACCACTGAACGCGCACTTCTCGGCCGGCGGGTCGGGCGACCGGACGAGAGCGTACGCGTACAACCGACAGCTTCGACTCGGTGGTTTCGTCGAGCACGCCGGGTGCGGTCGGTACGAACCTGTGTTGCGAGAACTGGTGAGTGACGAGGCGCCAGCCGACACTTCCGCCCCCGACATCGCCGACGCCGTCGCCGACCTGCGGACCGTTCTCGCGGGCGAGTAGCCGGAGACCGGTTTTCAGCGACCACGGGACGTCGCGAGTAGCCCGTACCGACCGCGGCCGAGTTAGTTTCTCGTATTGCCAAGATATTATATCCGAAGAGTTGTCATGTGACATATGGCAGACCGAGGCAGGAGCGGTTCCCCTGAACTGACGCGCCGACGCCTCCTCCGGGCCAGTGGCTCCGCGGCGCCCCTCCTCCTGGCGGGGTGCTCGGACCTCGAGTTCGGCGGAGACCAGGCTACCGACACGACGACCGGATCCGCAACGTCTGGTCCTGACGGAACCGGATCGACGGAGGACGAAGCGCTCCGACGAAGGGTCGAGGACCTCTCGATCCGCGAGAAGGCCGGCCAGATGACGTTCCTCGCGCTCGACGCACAGGTGTCGGAGGACCGGGCACGCGACGTCGTGGCAGACCCCGGCATCGGCGGGATACTCTACGGCGGAGCGAATCCAGGCTCGTTCGACCCGGAAGCAGTCGCGTCGAAGCTAAACGAGTACCAGCAAATCGCGACGACAGAGACTGACCACGGGCTGGGAATGGTCGCGGGAATCGACGCGGTCCACGGGAACGCCACCAACGAAGCAGCCGTCGTCTTCCCCCACAACGTCGGGATGGGCGCGACGTGGCGGCCCGACCTGGTCCGGAAACGTGCGGCGGTCACCAGTCGGTCGCTCCGCGCGATGGGGTTCCAGTGGAACTTCTCGCCGGTCGCCGACGTCCTGTACGACCCGCGCTGGGGGCGGTACTACGAGGGCTTTCACGAGAGCCCCAGCGCCGTCTCGTCCTTCGTCTCCGCAGCGGTCGAGGGACTGGAGTCGAGCGGCGACGGAACGGCGACGGTCGCGTCGTCGGTCAAACACTTCGCGGGCTACTCGATGCCCGACGCGGGCAACGACCGGGACGACGCGCGCATCCCGCTCCGCGACCTCCGCGAGAAAGTGTTCCCGCCGTTCGAGGCGGGCGTCGAAGCGGGAGCGGAGACGGTCATGGCCAACAGCGGCGCCGTCAACGGGACGCCGGTCCACGCGTCCGAGTGGCTGCTGCGGACGGTCCTCCGGAAGCAGATGGGGTTCGAGGGGGTGGTGGTGTCGGACTGGGCCGACATCCGGAACCTCATCAGCGAACACGCGTTCCTCGGGCACGGACAGTTCGAGGAGGGGGTGAAAGTCGTCGTCAACGCCGGCGTGGACATGTACATGGCGGCCGAGAGCCCCGGTCAGTTCGTCGACGCAGTCGAGACACACGTCCAGGACGGCGAGATTCCCGAAGCCCGCGTCGACGACGCCGTCTACCGGATCCTCCGACTGAAGAAACGGCTCGGCCTCCTGGAGGACCCGACGGTCGATACCAACGCCGTCACGGACCGCGTCGTGACCCAGGGGGACTTCGAACTCGCGCGCGAAACCGCCGAGCAGTCGATGACCCTGCTGACGAACGACGACGTCCTCCCGTTCGACGGCCCCGACACGGTGCTGGTGACGGGGCCGAACGCGGACGATCCGAAGTCCCAGCACGGCGGCTGGACCCTCGGCTGGCAGGGGCTCGCCACGGAGACGACGCCACCGACGACGACGATACTCGAGGGAATCCGGGAACGGGCTCCGCCCGACACGAGCGTCGAGCACGTCCCGACCGACCGGGGGGCCTTCTCCGAACACGACGCCGTCGCCGACGCGGCGGCGGCCGCCGACGTCGTCGTCGCGGTCCTGGGCGAAGGGGCGTACGCCGAGACGGACGGCGACGTCGAGTCGCTCGCGCTTCCGCAGGGACAGCGAGAGTTGCTCTCCGTCGTCGCTGAGGCAGCAGCGCCGACCGTGGGCGTCCTCGTCGCCGGCCGACCTCGGGGCGGCGACCGTGCGTTCGACGCCCTCGACGCGGCGCTGATGGCGTACTACCCGGGCAGCGAGGGCGGGCCAGCGGTCGCGCGCACGCTCTTCGGTGACGTCAACCCCGGGGGGCGGCTCCCGTTCTACTGGCCAGATTCGACGGGCGACGTCCCCGTCGCGAGTACGGTCCGACAGATCACGCCGGGCGACGCCGATCGCTTCCCGATCGGCCACGGAGAGACCTATACCGAGTTCGACCTGACGGTGCCGGCCGTCGAGCCCAGCCAGGTCGACCCGGCGGAGACGGACACCGTCCGAATAGCGTACGACGTAGAGAACGAGGGCGACCGTCCGGGCGACCACCTGGCCGGTGCGCTGATCTACCGTAACGGCTCCGACCCGACGACGAAACCGTGGATTCGCGTTGGCCCGTTCGAACGGAAGACGATAGCGCCGGGCGAACGGCAAACCGTGACGCTGGACGTGCCCCTAGACCGACTGGCCGTCGTCGGCGGTGACGTCCGGGGCCGTGGTGACTGGGTCGTTCCCGCCGGAACCTACCTGGCGTATATCGAGGGACAAGAGACCCAGTTCACGGTCACCCAGACCGTTTCGCTGGACTGATCAGGCCAGCGGTTCGACCAGATCTTCGAGGGCCGCGCGTGGGTCGTCGGCCTTCGCGACGCCGCTGGCGAGCAGGACGCCCGTCGCGCCCAGGTCCTGCGCCGAGACGACGTCGTCGCCGGTCGAGATGCCGGCGCCACAGAGCACGTCGACGGACTCGTCGACGGCCGCGGCGGCCTCGACGGCGTCCGTCACGATGTCGGGGTCCGCCTTGCTGACGGGCGTGCCGGTGCCGATGAGTTCCGGCGGTTCGACGGCGACCGAGTCCGGGCCGAGCGCGGCCGCGGCACCGATCTGGTCGGGGTTGTTGGCGCAGACGATGGTCTCCAGGTCGGCGCGGTCGGCCGCGTCGATGGAGCCGTCGACGTCCGCGAGCTTGAGTCGGTTCTCGGAGTGGTTGATCAGCGTGCCGGTCGCGCCCGCGTCGGCGGCGGCCTCGGCGAGCGTGCTGCCGGTGTGACTGCCGTGTTCGACCGGACTGACGTGCTGGGCCCACGTCTCGACGCCGGTGTCGGCCACGGCGGAGAGGTGGGCTGCCTGGGGTGCGATCGCGACGCGGACGCCGGTTTCCTCGCTCACGTCCTGTGCGGCCTCGGCGACGGCCACCGGGTCGCACGGATACGCTTTCAGGTTGACGAGTACGAACATATCGGAACACCACCCGGGGGCCGCATATATGTTGCGTCCTCCGTAAACGGCCAGCCCGATGCACCCGGTTTTCGAACGGTGAGTGGACAGTGACGGTTAAGGTGCATAGCAGGAGATATCCAGACGAATACACGTGACAGGGGACGCGACGTCTGACGCGACGGTCCTCGTCATCGAGGACGAGCGACACCTGGCCGACCTCTACGCCGACTACCTCGGCGACGAGTACGCCGTCGTCACCGCCTACACCGGCGAAGAGGGGATCGAACGTCTCACCAGTGACGTCGACGTCGCCGTCGTCGACCGCCGGCTGGCGGGAGTCTCGGGGCACGAAGTGGTCGCCGCTATCGAGGACAGCGACGTCGACTGCCGCGTCGCCCTGGTGACCGACGCGGCGCCGGACTTCGACGTCATCGGCCTCGGCGTCGACGACTACCTCGTCAAGCCCGTCACGCGCGAGGAGGCCCTCGACGTCGTCGACCGCCTGCTGGCAGTCACCGAGTACACCGACGCGCTGCAGCGACTCACGCGCAAGAAACTCACCCGGAATGTCCTGCGCGTCGAGCGCTCACGGGCGGAACTGAGCCAGAGCGAACGATACCGGGAACTCCACGGGGAGATCAGCGACCTGCAGGAGACCGTCGACGAACTCGCCGCGGAACTAGATCTCGAAGAACGCGAACTCGTGTTGTGAATCTCGGGAACCTGGAGGACGGTAGCAGTGCCGAGTAAGTGGAGGAGGCTCGTTCGCAATCGCCGCTATCTAATAAGCGAGAGGAGTTCTCTCGCGTCCTCGAGCTTTTTCTGTCGTAACTCCTCCTCGATGCCTGGGGAATCCAGCCCGTCGAGTGCGTTCAGCGCGCGGTCGATACCGTAGATGCTCCGCACGAGTCGTTCGCCTTCTTCGCACGAAATCTCGTCGCGAGCGATCCGGTGTTTTCGCTCGAGCCGTTCGCGCTGGAGTTTCGTTTTCATTTCGTCGATACGCTCGCGCTCGCTCTCGGGAACGGTATCGAGCCGTTCGCATTCGAACACGAACTCGTTCAGGTCGATCGTCGCACCCTGGATGGTGATCTCGTCGGGGATTTCTTCACCGATGGTCCCCGACGGCCGTCTGACCTTGTCGACGAGGCGCTGTCGTTTTCTCTCGTTCATGCGCCCTGTTTCCCGGCGATACCCAATGGGCAGAGTCGGTGTTCGACCGGCGTTGAATAATTACGAGACACTGCACTTGGACCAGTACGCATCGGTTCGATGACCATCGCTGATTACGTTCGAAGCTCGTTCTGCGGGGAATGTATTCGTTCGGAGTACCGAATTACTCAAAGCAATTTGACACGAACGTTTACCATCAAGGCACCGCATCTCCGAACGATGGAGGGGGAAGAACCGGACCCGACCAGGGTGTTCGACCTGGTGAGTGATTCTACTCGGATGGGAATTCTTCGAGCGCTCGCGGATGCCTACAGCGAGGAACCGACCGATCCGTGGCTGGAATATACGGAACTCCAGGAGGCGGTCGGGATCCGGGACAACGGCAACTTCAACTACCACCTCGAACAGTTGGGCGACCTCGTCGTGAAAGAGCCGACGGGATACATGATCTCCCGCATCGGTATGGGGGTCGTCTCGGCGGTTTCCTCGGGCGCCCTCGACCCAGAGCGGACGTGGGGTCCGATCGACGCACCAGGAGCGTGTTACCACTGTGAGGATTCGTTGCAGCTCCACTACGAAGACGGGATACTTCGACTTACGTGTGGAAGGGACGAACACGCAATCCCCCTGTCGGTCCCGCCGAGCCTCCTAGAATCACACCCGGAAGACGAGTTGATCGAGCGAATCGCGTTCCTGGAAAACCGGTGGGGTGCACTCCTCCGTCAAAACATCTGTTCGGAGTGCCACGGACGCGTAGACGGAGAGATAGAGTTGGGCGGCGCTCGGAGCGAGCATTACCACTATCACGGTCACTGCCACCGCTGTGGGTTCCAGCACGGAATTCCGGTCGGGATGTATCTCGTCAGTCACCCAGCCGTGACGAGTTTCTTCTACGAACGCGGCGTCGACGTCCGGACCGTCCCGTTCTGGACGCTGGAATTTTGCAAACCCCATAGCGAGACGGTGCTATGTACGGATCCGCTCCGTCTACGGGTGGACGTAACTCGGGAGAACGAGACCTTATCCATCACGCTGGACAGAGCAGGAACAGTCACTGCGACGGAGCGAGCGCAGACGACCGCCTGAGAATACGGGCCACCTCGTTCCCCGTTCGTACAACCACCGTTCTCCCTACGGTCAAACCGCTCAGTCTTTTCGCTTGACGACGTCACCGAGCGTGTAACTTCCGCTGCTCGACCCCCCTTCCCATTCCTCGTCGGCGTCGCTCGACCCGGCCGTGAGCGTGATATCGAGCGAACTTTCGAGTTTCTTCTGGACGTCGTCGCTCGGGAGTGTGTCGCCGCGTTCGAGTTTCCGGATGAGGCTCGCCTTCTCGTTGAGTTCGTTGGCCAGGTCCTCCTGACTCATGTCCGTGTTCTCGCGAGCGTTGCGGATGCGCTCGTCGTAGTCCTGGGCGAGTTCGTCCATCTGGTCGAACATGTCGCGGCGGCGTCCCCCACCGGAGCTTCCCGAGGACCCGCTGGACCCGCTCCCGCTGCTCGAGGAGGACCCGGAGGACCCCGACGAGCTACTGGTCGAATACTTGGTGGACGTGCTCGACGCGGAGTCCTCGGTCCGAATCTCGGTGCCGAACTCCGTGCAGTCGTCGCACACGTCGAGTTCCGCGCCCTCGATCTTCACGCGGTTCGGACTCCCGACGTCTTTCCCGCACATCTCACACTGAACCATGTCCGTCGCTTCGACACGCCCCGGCATAAATCGCACGCACCGTCAGGAGAGCGCGCGCATCGAGTAGTAAAAGCGCTGGAGCGCAGTGAGGTGGCCCACGAGCGCGAGGGCGACCAGCAGCCAGCCGACGATCGTGAGTCCGGCGACGGCGTCGGTGTAGAACGCGGCGACGCCGGCCGTAATGCCGATGAGGGCGAGCCGGTCCGCGCGGCCGACGAGGCCGCCGTAGACGCGGTCGAGGCCGACGGCCTGAGCCTGGGTTCCGAGGTACGAGGTCATCAGGACGCCAGTGACCGCGGCGAGGCCGATGTCGTACCGACCGATGCCGGCCGCGAGCCCCACCAGGAGGACGATGTCGGCGTAGCGGTCGAGGACGTGGTCGAGCAGGTCGCCAGCCCGGGAGCTGACGTCCAGCTCCCGCGCGAGCGCGCCGTCGACCAGGTCGAGCCAGCCGTTGACGAAGACGAGCACCGCGCCGGCCAGGTAGAGGACTGGATCGGAGCCCGCCAGGTAGAAGACGACGGCGGCCGCCGCGGCGGCGACGAAGGCGACGACGCTCACGCCGTCCGGCGAGATACCGAGGCGCTTGGCGCCGCCGACGAACGGCCCGAGCATCCTGTCGGCCAGGTCCCGGTATTTGTCCAGCGTCATAGCCACTCGATGTACGTGACCTCGCCCGCGCTCGGTTCGCGCTCGCCGGCGACGACTGCCGCTATCGCCGCGGCGACGTCCTCGGGCGACTGCTCCGTCGTGTCTATCTCGTAGACGCTGTCGAGCCCGTGGGTCTCGACGGCCTCGGAGAGGACCACGTCGAGCGCTTCGCTCTCGGCATTTTCGTAGGCCTTCGCGTCGCCGTCGCCGCGCTCCCGGAGCCGCTCGACCACGGTGTCGGGATGGGCCCGGAGCACGACCACGCGGTCGGCCTCGAAGTTGTGGGCCAGATGGGATTCGAAGAGAAGGTCGTCGCGACCCTCCAGCCATCCGGCGACGGCGTCGAGGTCCGCGATGACACTCCCCCGGTCTTCGTCGGTGCCTTCGTCGAACCCCTCGGACTTGATCACGTCATTGAGGTGGACGACGTCGAGGTCGAAGTCGGGGTCCGATGCGAGCAGGTCTGTCGCCGTCGTCTTCCCGGTTCCCGGCGTCCCCGTGACGGCGACTCTCACTCGGCCAGCACCTCGTTTATCGTCTCGACGGCCGTCTCGGCGTCTTCGCGGGTCCCGCAGGTGACGCGGACGCACTCGGGGAGGCCGAAACTCGTGCAGTCGCGGACGATGACGCCCTCGCGTTCAGCCGCGTCCGCGACGGCCGTCGCGTCGCCGACTTCACAGAGCACGAAGTTGCCGCCGCTGTCCCACGTCGGCGCGTCGAGGTGCTCGTGGTAGTACTCCCGGGCCCAGCGAGCGGTCTCGACGGTCCGCTCGACGTGCTCGTCGTCGTCCAGCGCGGCGAGTCCGGCGCGGCAGGCCAGTTCGCTGGCGGCGAACGGTGTGTTGATCCGGGCGTAGGCGTCGGCCCACGCCTCGGGGACCAGCCCGTAGCCGAGGCGGACGCCGGCCAGCCCGTACACCTTCGAGAAGGTCCGGAGGACGGCGACGTCGTCGCGTTCGTCGAGCAAGTCGGCGGCGCTCGGGTTCTCGGTGAACTCGCCGTAGGCCTCGTCGACGAGGATCAGCGTCTCCTCGTCGGTGCGTTCGGCCAGTTCGACGACGTCCTCGTTGGTCATCTCCGACCCCGTGGGATTGTGCGGGCTCGTGACGTAGACGATGCGCTCGCCGTCGTAGGAATCCAGGACGACGTCGGGCGTCTGGGCGAAGTCGTCGGCCTTCGATAGCTTGTAGGTCCCGACGGTGCCGTGGTGGAACCGGGCGCTCATCGGGTAGTAGGCGAAGCCCGGTTCGGGCGCGAGTACGGCGTCGCCCGGTTCGAGCATCGCGCGAGCGAGGTAGTCGAGCACGCCGTCGCCGCCGTTGCCGAGCCACACCTGCTCGCCTTCGACGGACCACTGCTCCGCGATGGCCTCGACCAGGTCTGCGTGGGACGCCTTCGGATAGGAGTGCATCCGGTCGGCGCCCTCGCGGATCGCCTCGACGGCGGCCGGGCTCGGGCCGTACATGTTCTCGTTCGACGCGAGTTTCACGAGGTCGTCGGGGTCCATCCCCAGTTCGCGGGCGACTTCGTCGACGCCGCGACCCGCCCGGTACACCGTGTGGGCGGAGAGGTCGCGTGGTTGCATGGGTGAGGCAAGCAGACGGCGCGGCTTAAACGTGCCCAACTGACGTGATCGGTCCACACGCGAGCGCGGGAGGCGGGTGAGTGCGGTGGCTTTCACCGGGCTTCAAGGGACCTGCTACCCCATCATCGCTATGGGATTCGTCGAAGCCGCCGTGTACGGGGTGCATCTGCTCTTCGCGGGCCTGTGGTCCGGGAGCGTGCTGTTCGTCACGCTCGCCGTCCTGCCGACGGCGATGGACGGGGACATCGACCCCGCCCCGATGGAACTGGTGTCGAACCGACTCAAACAGGTGTCCCGGGTGAGTGCGCTCTTGCTCCTGCTGACCGGCGGGCACCTCGCCGCGACGTTTTACACCGGCTCCTCACTACTGAACACGACGCGAGGCAACCTCGTCCTCGTCATGGTCGCGCTGTGGTTCCTGCTGGCGGCGTTCACCGAAATCGCCGCGAGTAAGCTCTCGGACGGACTCGCACAGCAGAAGATCAGAGAACCGGCGCGGAACGCCAGACCGTTCCTCCTCGCCGCGTCGCTCGTCTCGGTCCTCCTGCTGTTCGACGCCGGCGCGCTACTCGGACTGTAACGGAGGTCGCGACGGAATTTTCCGGGAGAAGAACCGCGTAGCGACGGTCAGGGGATGCGAACGGTGTGCGAGAGCGTCCCGACGCCCTCGACCTCTATCTCGACCCGGTCGCCGTTCTCCAGCGGGCCGACGCCCGAGGGCGTCCCCGTCGAGATGACGTCGCCCGGTTCGAGCGTCATGTAGCTCGTTATCTCCTCGATGAGCTCCGGGATGGAGAAGATGAAGTTGTCGCGGGAGGAGGACTGGCGGGTCTCGCCGTTGACGCGGGACTCGATGGTGGCGTCCTCGGGGACGTGCTCCGGGGTCGCGACGAGCGGGCCGATGGGACAGGCGTTGTCGAAGGCCTTGCCGCGGACCCAGTTTTGCTCCTGGCGCTGGTCGTCACGGTTCGAGAGGTCGTTGACGCAGGTGTAGCCCGCGATGACGTCCTCGGCGCCCTTCGCGGTGACGTTCTTGCACTGCTCGCCGATGACGACGCCCAGTTCGGCCTCGAAGTCGATGCGCTCCTTGTCCGGCAGCAGCGTCACCGTGGAGTTGTGGCTGGCGACGGTGTTGGGCGGCTTCAGGAAGAGCATGGGCCGGTCCGGGATGTCCTTGCCCGTCTCCTCGGCGTGGTCGGCGTAGTTGAGGCCGACGCAGACGATCTTCGTGGGCTCGCAGGGGGGCAACACCTCGACCTCCTCCGGCGAGTACGACTCGTCGCCGAAGGCGATGCGGCCGTAGGGGCCCGCGGCCGCGGTGACGACGGGTTCGCCGTCCTCGACGGTCCACCGGCCGCCCCGGACGTTCCCGGCGGAGTCGCGGAATCGGACGCGTTTCATGCCTCGGGGATCACGACCTGACCTGATAAGCGTTTACAAGGGGAGTTCCGGCCCCCTCGGTCGGTTCGACGTGCGTCTACGGAGCCATCGTCAGCCGTGAATGGGCGTGCGGGTCGGCGGCGTCGTCGCCGGTCACGTGAAACCCGATTCGGGGCCGCGATAGACCGGACCGAACCGCTTTTGCACGGGCACGGGCTATCCGCGGTCGATGAAACTGCTCGTGGTGGGTGCCGGCGCGATGGGTCGGTGGTTCGCCGAGCGCGTCGCCACCGCGGACGACCAGGTCGGCTTCGCCGACACCGACCCGGACGCCGCCCGGGCGGCCGTCGAAGACGTCGGTGGCCGCGTCGTCGATCCGGAGAGCGACGAGCGCTTCGACGTCGTCTGCGTCGCCGTCCCGATGCCGGCCGCGCCGGACGCCATCGAAGCGTACGCTCCCCGGGCGGAGCGGGCTATCTGCGACGTGACGGGCAGCATGCGCGACCCGATGGCGGCGATGCACGAGCACGCGCCCGACTGCGAGCGACTGAGCCTCCACCCCCTCTTCGCCCCGGAGCGAGCGCCGGGCAACGTCGCCGTCGTCACGGACAACGGCGGCGAGGTCAGCGAGACCGTCCGGGAGCGACTGACCGCCGGCGGAAACGACGTCGTCGAGACGACGCCCGAGGAACACGACCAGGCGATGGAGACCGTCCAGGCGCGGGCGCACACGGCCGTCCTCGCGTTCGCGGCGGCCGCCGATGACGTCCCCGACCACTTCCAGACGCCCGTCTCCGCGGGCCTGTTCGACCTCGTCGAGCAGACGACCGGCGGCGAGGGGCGCGTCTACGCGGACATCCAGGCCGCCTTCGACGGCGCCGACGACGTCGCCACCGCGGCCGCCGAGATCGCCGACGCGGACGCCGACCGATTCGTCGACTTCTACGAGCGCCTCTCATGAATCCTGACCAGCGCGAGCAGGTCCTCTCGAACGCCAAATACCTGCGCAACGTCCGCCCGCTCGACCCCGACGAGATCTCCGAGTACGTCGAAGGCCAGCCACATCCGGCCGTCGTCCGGCAGGTCATCCGCGAGGAGGCCTTCGACCTCGGCGTCGTCGAGCGCGACGACGGGACCTTCGAGCCAGCGCCCGAGGAACCCATCTCCGTCGCCTTCCACGGCGTCGAGACGTTCCCGGAGCGCCACGCCGCGACGCTCGAGGAACTGCTCGTCGAGGAATTCGGCGTCGACTGGCCGGACGGCGAAAGCGGCGAGCGCCTCCGGGACCGGATCCGCCAGGTCAAGGACCGCTACCTGCGGCAGGTCGACGTCACCTACGACGAACTGACGGCGCTGGGGTACGCGATTTACCACCTCCCAGACTACTACGCGACGACCCAGTACGTCCTCGCGGACCTGGCCCGAGACGGGCTGATCGAACGGCCGCTCCGCGTCCTCGACGTCGGCGCCGGCGTCGGTGGCCCCGCGCTCGGCCTCCTCGACCTGTTGCCGGAGGACGCGCTCGTCGACTACCACGCGGTCGAACCGAGCGACGCCGCGGACGTCCTCGAGCGGATGCTCGAGGGCTACGGCCCGAACGTCCGGACCACGGTCCACCGGGAGACTGCGGAGGCGTTCGAGCCCGGCTCTGCGGACGCGGACGGGAGCGGAGGTGCGAGCGAAAGCGGAAGCGGGAGCGAGGGCGGGACGGACGGCGGGTTCGACCTGATCCTGTTCGGCAACGTCCTCAGCGAACTGGCCGACCCCGGGGCCGTGGTTCGACGATACCTCGACGCGCTCGCGACCGACGGCTCGCTGGTCGCGCTCGCCCCGGCAGACCGGAACACGGCCATCGAACTGCGGGAGATAGAGCGCGATGTAGCGGACCGCGGGCCGGCGACGGTGTACGCGCCCACGGTCAGGCTCTGGCACGGCGAATCTCCCGAAGGCGAGTCCTGGTCGTTCGACGTCGAGCCCGATCTCGCCGTTCCGGAGTTCCAGCGTCGACTCGACGAGGCCGCGACCGATCCGGACCACGAACCCGGCGAGTTCGTCAACGTCGACGTGCAGTACGCCTACTCCGTCCTCCGCCGGGACGGCGAGCGGGCCATCGAAGCCCAGGGGAGCAGGGAGTTCGCGGCGAAGATGGCCGACGCCGAGGACCACGTCACCGAGCGCGTCAACCTCGTCGCGGTCAAACTCAGCAACGACCTCTCCGAGGGCGGCAATCCACTCTTCCTGATCGGCGACGGGAGCCAGGAGACCGACCACTTCGCGGTCCTCACCGACGAGTCGACGCTCAACGCAGACCTGCGGCGGGCCGACTACGGCGACTTGCTCTTCTTCGAGAACGCGCTGGTGCTGTGGAACGACGACGAAGCGGCCTACAACGTGGTCGTCGACGGCGAGACGGTCGTCGACGCGGCCTCGTGACCGGCCCGGGCACCGAGTCCGTGGGCTCCGACGAGAGCGGTCCTCGCCACGGCTCGACCACCCGGCAGGCTTTTCGTCGGCACGCCCACACAGCGGACCATGGTAGGAACGGAGCCGTCGATCCTCCTGACGAACGACGACGGCATCGAGAGCGTCGGGTTTCGCGCCCTCTACGACGCCCTGTCCGAAGTCGGCGACGTGACGGCCGTCGCACCGATGGCGGACCAGAGCGCCGTCGGCCGGGCCATCTCTCACGAGGTGACGGTCCACGAGTACGACCTGGGCTACGCCATCGAGGGCACCCCGGCCGACTGCGTCGTCGCCGGGATCGAGTCGCTCGTCCCAGACGCCGATCTGGTCGTGGCTGGGTGTAACGAGGGAGCCAACCTCGGGTCGTACGTCCTCGGCCGGTCGGGGACGGTAAGCGCCGCCGTCGAGGCGACGTTCTTCGACGTCCCGGCCATCGCCGTCTCGATGTACATCCCCGTCCGCGAGGACACCGCGTTCTCCGACGTCGAGACCGACCCCGGGAGCTACGCCGAGGCCCAGCGAGTAACGAGCTACCTCGCCGACAACGCCCTCCAGTCGGGGGTCTTCGAGCGATGTGACTATCTGAACGTCAACGCCCCCGTCGCGGAGTGGGGCCCCGCGCCGATGGCAGTCACCGAGCCCTCGACCGTCTACGAGATGGGCGCCGAGAAGGAGGGCGACCTGATCACGCTCCACGACCGTATCTGGGAGCGGATGGCCGACGGGGACATCCCCGACCCCGAGGGAACGGACCGCCGGGCCGTCGTCGACGGCAAGGTGAGCGTCTCGCCGCTGACCGCACCCCACACGTGTCAGCACCACGACTCGCTCGACGCGCTCGCCGAAGCGTACGACCCGGCCTGAACCGGCGCGAAGTCGTCTCTGGCCCTATATTTTAGGCATTATATACTGCATAAAACCGTCGCGGCTCCAGTGCGTTTACGTACCTCCCCGGGAAACTGCCCGGCGATGGACGGCGTCCTCTGGCAGTTGCTCGCCAGTTCCCGCGGAGCAGCGACGCGTTCGCGACTGGTCCGGGAACTCGAGGAGAGACCGAAGAACGCCAACGAGCTCGCCGAGTCGCTCGGCGTCGACTACACCACCGTCAGACACCACCTCGACGTCCTGATGGAGCACGACGTGCTCGAACCGACCGGGGACGGCTACGGGGCAGTGTACGTCTTCACGGCCGAGGCCGACGCCCACTGGGACGTGGTCGAGGAGATACTCGGGACGGTTCCGGAAGAGGAGGCCTGATCTGGGACCGCATTCGGAGAGTGGATCCAACGAAGAAGTAGTACCGCAAGACCATCATGGGTCGGAAGGGCCCGCAGTGAGTCGACGAGTTGGGACGGATTTCGGACGGAGTTGGGAAAATCCTGAAATGGAATTCGGCCGACTGTCAGGCCGTGCCAACTACACGGCGAAAGTTCGTGGGGATTGCGGGGAGTACAGTCGCGCTCGCCGGGTGTCTGGGAATCGGAGAGGGCGGGTCAGGATCGGACTCAGACAGCGGATCTGGGTCGGGGTCGGGATCTGACGCTGGATCTGACTCAGGCTCCGGTTCGGACACAGGTTCCGGGTCGAACTCCGGGGCGGGGTCGGGAGCAGACTCGGGACCGGCTGTCACCGTCCGCTCGCACGAGGAACACGGGGAGATCCTCGTCGGGAACGACGACATGGCTCTCTACATGTACGACAGGGACTCACAGGGTGAGGGGGAGAGCGCCTGCGGCGCCGACTGCGCGGACGGGTGGCCGCCGCTGACTGTCGACGGGGATCCGGCGAAGGGCGACGACGTCGCCGCGGACCTGACGACGTTCGAGCGGGAGGACGGCGCGACGCAGGTTGCCGCCGCCGGCTGGCCGCTGTACTACTTCGCCTCGGACGAGGAACCAGCCCACACCAGAGGACACGGCGCCAGCGACGTCTGGTGGCTCCTCCGTCCCGACGGGTCGAAGGTCGAGTAGAGGTCACCGACTGCGGCGTGCGACGACCGGTCGAACCTCGTTCGTCAGCAGACGCGCGCGCCAGTCGATACACTGTTTAGCCACCAGCGGTCGAGTAAGACCGTGATGGTCGGAACAGTCCTCGAAACGGACCGTCGGGCGGGTGGGCCGGCGTGAGGTACCGCAATCTCGTCCTGTTCCTCGCGCTGGCCGTCGCCTGGGGCTCGGCCTTCACCGCCATCAAGGCGGGCCTCGAGTTCTTTCCGCCGGTGCTGTTCGCGGCCTTCAGGTACGACGCCGCGGGCGTCCTGATGCTCGCCTATGCGGTCTACGCCACCGACCAGTGGCGCCCTGTGTCCCGTCAGGAGTGGTACCTGGTCGGCGTCGGCGGCCTCCTGCTGATCGCCGCCTATCACGCCTTCCTGTTCGTCGGCGAACAGGGTACCACGAGCGCCGCGGCGGCCATCATCGTCAGCCTCTCGCCGGTCCTGACCACCGGCTTCGCGCGCGGCCTGCTCCCGGACGAGCGCCTCACGGCGCTGGGAATCGCCGGCCTCCTCCTCGGCTTCGCCGGCGTCGTCGTCCTGAGTAACCCCGACCCGAGCAACCTCGTCACGAGAAGTACCGTCTCGCAACTGCTCGTCTTCCTCGCCGCCGCGTCGTTCGCACTCGGCAGCGTCCTCACGCGCCGCATCGACGCCGACCTCCCCATCGAGACGATGGAGGCCTGGTCGATGCTGCTGGGCGCGGTGCTGATGCACGTCGTGAGTCGCTTGCTCGGCGAATCCGTGGCCGGAGTCGAGTGGACCGCAGACGCCGTCCTCGCGCTCGCGTACCTCGTCGTCGTCGCGAGCGCACTGGGGTTCCTCGTCTACTTCGACCTGCTGGAACGCCTCGGCCCGATCGAGATCAACTTCGTCTCCTACGCGGCGCCCGTCGTCGCCGCCGTCACCGGATTCCTCGTCCTCCAGGAGACGCCGTCCGTCTTCACCGTCGCCGGGTTCACGTTGATCGTCATCGGGTTCGCGCTCCTGAAACGCGACGCCCTCCGTGACGAGGTGCGTTCGATCCGGCGCTCGATCGGAACGCGGGACTGAACCCACACGGTAAACGGTACCGTCCCACAGTCCGGGAGAACACTGAAGCGCGTGCTCTTCATCTGCCGTCGCATGAGCGAAGCGGACGCCATCGACCGAGCCGACGAACCTGTCACCGTCTCCTCGCTGGTCGCCGACCTGCGCGACCTCGGCGTCGAAGCGGGCGACACGCTCCTGGTTCACTCGTCGACGAGCGCGCTCGGCTGGGTTTCGGGGGGACCGCTGGCCGTTATCGACGCCTTCCAGGAGGTACTGACCGACGCGGGAACGCTGGTGATGCCGACGCACACGACCCAGTACACCGATCCGGCGGACTGGGAAGCGCCGCCTGTCCCCGACGACTGGGTCGACTCGATCCGCGAGTCCAGGCCGCCGTATCGGCCAGAGGTCACCCCGACGCGGGGGATGGGCGCGATACCCGAGTGCTTCCGGAACTACCCGGACGTCGTTCGCAGCTGCCACCCACAGTACTCGTTCGCTGCGTGGGGTGGGGCGGCCGACGCCGTCGTGACCGACCACGGCCTGGACGACCCTCTCGGGGAGAACTCCCCGCTGGCCCGGGTCTACGACCGCGACGGTGACGTCCTCCTGCTGGGCGTCGGCCACGACAGCAACACGTCGTTCCACCTCTCGGAGCACCGGGCCGACTTTCAGAAAGAGCGGACAGTGAGCACGGCGCCGATTCTCGAAGACGGCCATCGAGTGGACGTCGAGATATCCGACCTCGAGACGAGCACAGCGGACTTCGACGCGCTGGGGTCAGCGTTCGAACGAGAGGTCGGACTCGTCTCCGGGGCGGTCGGCGCGGCGACGGCCAGACTCGCCAGCCAGCGGGCACTCGTCGACTTCGCCGTCGAGTGGTTCGAGGCCCACCGCCGACCGGACGGTCCCTGACCGGGAGCCAGCGCGACGGGCTGTCGACCGGATCCGCCGGCAGGCTCCCGGACCCGTCGCCGATCTGGCCCTGGGCGAAGTACTATACCGGCTGGCGCACGTCCGGTTAGCCATGCGGCGATCCTTCGTCGACATCCTGGAACGGAACGCCGACCACGCCGAGGCGTTCCAGTTCAGCTTCGACGACCTCCAGGAGGACCAGCACCCGGAAGTCGTCAGCGTCAGTTGCTCTGACTCTCGCGTCCTCCACGACCACGTGTGGGGCAACGACGAACCCGGCCACGTCTTCACCTGTAGCAACATCGGCAACCGCGTCACCCAGCGCGGGGCCTCGGGCGACGTCGTCTCCGGGGACGTCCTCTACCCCGTCGAACACACTGGCACGGAGACAGTCGTCGTGATGGGCCACACCGGCTGCGGAGCCGTCACGGCGACCTACGACGCGCTCAGCCACGGGCTATCGGACCTGCCTGGCATCGAGTACTGCCTCGAACTGCTGAAGCCCCACGTCGAACCCGGCGTCGAGGCGCTCCCCGACGGGCTGGACCGCTCGGCCGCAGTCAACCACCTCGTCGAGTACAACGTCGACCAGCAGGTGTCGGTGCTCCGGGACTGCGACGAGATCGGTGACACCGTCGACGTGATCGGGGTCGTCTACGACTTCCAGGGCGTCTACGGCGGCCGTCGCGGGGAGGTGCACGTGATCAACGTCGACGGCGAGCGCTCGGTCGAGGCGCTGCGGGAGGCGTACCCCCAGATCGACTCGCGCATCGACCGCCTCTGGACGTACTGAGAGCGGACGGTCTGGTCCGAGCGAGGGGCGGGAAGGGCGAAATCGTGCGGGCGGTCAGTGAACGATCGGTTCGCGCACCTGCGGCTCCCACTCCAGGTCGCCCTGGTAGTGGAACGGCTCGTTCTCCTGTTCCGGGTCCACCACGGTGAGCGACAGCCAGCCGTTGTCGAACAGTTCACCGACCGCCGCGTGGTCACGGAGAATCTCGGTGACTCGATCGACGGGGGCGTGGATCACCGCCGTGAGACGGAGCGGCTGGTGGTACGGCTGGTCGTCGGCCGCCATGAGCGACTGCAGCGGGAGCCCGGTCATCAGGTCGCCACCGTTCCCCTGCACGACGCCGACGTTGCCGCGCGGGTTCTGCGTGACCTTCGAGCCGCTCCCGTAGACGCCGTTGTCGACCGTCGCGAAGTAGTACTGGTTGTTGATCCACTGGGTCACGACGAGCGGACCGGTCACGATGGCCTCCAGGGCCTCGCCGTCCGGGTCGGTGGTCCAGTCGTAGGAGTGCAGGAACGCCCGGCCCTCCAGGTTCCGCCCCTCGGTCAGTTCTCGCGGCCCGATGACGAAGGAGGCGTTGCCGGCCAGTCCCCACTCGGGACGGGTCTCCGCCCAGTCGGCCGTCCGTCGCTCCGTCTCCCGGACGGCGTCCGCCGGGTCGCTGCCCGGCATCGACGCCGTCCGTTCGGCCGCGGCCGCGGCGCGCGCCCGTTCGAGGACCTCGCGCAGGCGTTCGAGGTCCGACGCGTGGCTCTCGGGGACGTGGCCGTCGAACAGCGCGATCTCGTCGGTCGTCGTGTTGTGCTCGCCGGCGAGGAACACCGTGTCGGCGGGGACGTCGAATCCGCGCTCCCGCAGGGTGGCCCTGACGTCCTCGTCGTTGCAGATGGCGGCGAGGACGCGCGCGTTCGGACCGCCCGGGTTCCCGGCGCAGGCGCCGCAATCGAGGCTCGAATCGAACGGGTTGTTCGTCGTCTCGCTCGCGTGGCCGGTGAAGACGACCAGCCTGGCGAACTCCTCCCAGCCCATGAGGTCGAAGGCGGTCTCGGCGTAACTGACCTTCTCCTCCAGGGTCATCCCCTGGGGGAGCGGTTCGTCGCCCTCTGGGTCGGCGCAGCGATCGACCGTCGGCCTGCAGATCTCGGCGTGGTCCGGCGTCCAGTCGTCGATGGCCCCGGAGACGTCAGCGACAGTCGACGGGAAGAGCGTCCGTGCGGCCATCGCCCCTCCGTAGGCGCTCCCGCCCCCCTCGACGAAGGTGAAGGCGGCCGCCACGTTCGTCTTGAGCGACTTGAGGTGCTTTCGGCCGGCCGTCGTCAGCTGGGACCACCAGTCGCGGGGCGTCTTTCGGGCGTCGGTGTCGGAACGGCGACGTTCGGTGACGCGGTGCTGCGGGTCCACGATCGGCGGACAGGCGTCGACCTCGACGTCGGAGTCGTACGCCTCGTAGCGCATGGGTACGCCGAAAAAGCCTGCGTACCCGTGGGTCTCGTACGGACCGGCGGCCTCGACGTGGCGCCGGATAACCTCCGAACGCGTATCGATGCAGAAGACGAGCTGGGCGGCCGGGCGCTGGTCGTCGGTGGACTGCGACGTCGTGGCCTCCCGATCGATCTGGTCGAGGAGCCGGGCGCGGTAGCTCTTCTCCCACGCTGTCAGCCACATCTCGGGTAGCGGCACGTCCTCGTCGCCTGCTCGAGCGATTTCGTCGGTATCGGCCTCGTGGTCGCCGGCTCCGTGCTCCCCCTCGTCGGGGGCGACGGGCGCGTCCAGCAGCTCGGCCAGCGTCAGCCGCACGGCGAGGTACTCCAGCAGCGAGACGGGGTGCGCTTCCTGCCACGGGCCGGCGTGGCCGTCGGCGCGCTGTTTGATGAAGCCGGTCCAGCCGGGGAGTGCAGCGAGGTGGTGTTCGAAGATAGCTTCCCAGCGACCCTGTGGGTACTCCGAGAGGACCGTATCCAGCGCCGTTGTCGGGCTCTCGGGGAGGTCGGCTGGGTCCTCACAGGTCGGCACCTCGTCGTCGTGCGGGACCAGGGCCCGCCAGGCGGCGTAGAATCCCTGATCGCGGCCCGGCATCGACCACTGGGCCTGCCCCTGGTCGAGGAACGCGGCGAGCCACTTCGAGAGGACTCGGTCGAGCGTCTCCGCGGCGGCGTCCGTCTCGGTCTGCCGCCTGGATTCGGCCGCTGTCATCTCCTCGAGTAGCGTCTCCGGGTCCCCGGAGACGTCGTGTGCGTCCAGTTCCGCGGCCAGCACGTCGGGGTCGATCTGGCCGTTCTCCCACGCCTGGCGGAACACCGTCGGGTGCGGATAGCCACGACCACCGAACAGCTGTTCTGCCTCCGCGACGGCGCGGTGGAACGGTTGGTCCTCGAACCCGGCCAGGGGGTTGGCCGTGACGAACGAGTGGAGCGGCCAGACCGATCCGACGGTCTCGGCGGCGCGGTCGATGCTGTCGGTGAGGGCGTCTCGTTCAAGCGTCATCGTAGTCCTCCTTGCGCGTGAGAATCGTGTCCGGGTCCGGCTGCGAGACGTTGAGCAGCGCCACGTAGAGACGCTCGCTCGAACGGTGCCAGCCCAGTTCCGTCGCGACGTACGCCGCCGTGAACAGGACCGCGAGGGCGCCGTGGACGGCGGTCAGTTCGGTCGGCGCCTCCGACATCGGAGCGCCCGAGATGATCGTCGAGATGGCGTTGAACAGGGCGGCGTAGGCGCCGATGGCCGTCAGGACGATCACTGGCACGCTGACGAGCCTGAGCCACGGTAAGAGGACCGCTCGCCTGAGGATGTCACGCGTCGCGTGCATCGTCGTCAGGACGACGATAAAGGTCAAGAAGAGCCCGCTGTTCAGTTCCGTCCCCTTGCCGGTGAGCGCCGCGAACAGGACGCCGCCTCCGAGGGCAGTGAGGAGACTGACGCCGACGCGTGCGAGCGACGACTCGGTGTGTTTCCCGACCCCTGGGGTCGTCCGTTCGACTGCCTCACCCGAAGAGAGGAACAGGTACGCCTTGTAGAAGCCGTGCAGGACGAGGTGGGTGACGGCGGCGGCGAAGAAGCCGAGGCCGCACTGGAGGATCATGAAACCCATCTGCGCCATGGTCGAGGCGCCGAGCTTTCGTTTGACGTCCGTCTGGACGAGGAGCATGGCCTGACCGAGCAGCGCGCTGAAAGCGCCCACGACGACGATGGCCGACAGGAGGAGCGTCTCGCCCGAGAGGAGCGGTGCGAAACGAGTCAGCAGGATCCCGCCCGCGTTGACGAAGCCGGCGTGCATCAGGGCGGATGCCGGCGTGGGCGCGGTCATCGACGACAGCAGCCACGTGTGAAACGGGAACAGCGCCGACTGGATGGTCGCCGCGAGGAAGAGACAGCAGACGGCGGCGAGGAGTGCCAGCCGCGGTATCTGCTGGGCCTCTTGGAGAATTCCGGTGATGGCGGTCGCGCCGGTCGTCCAGCCCAAGATGGCCACGCCGGCAGCGAGCAGGGCGCTACTCGCGAGGAAGTACCGGCGAGCGGTCCCCGCGGCGGCCTGTGCCTGTGCCCACTCGCGCTCGTGGCCGATGAGTGACGCCATGAGGAACCCCATCGCCAGCCACGCCGCCACGAACAGCCCGACGTTGTCGGCCGCCGTCATCGTCATGACGACGACGGTGAACGCGAAGATGCGACCGAAGAACCCCTCGAGGTAGCGGTCGCCGGCCATGTAGCGACGGGAGTAGCTGTGGACGATGCCGCTGAAGAACGTGACGACTGCCCACACGACCGCAGTCAGCCCGTCGACGACGAACAGGTCCAGTACCGACCACCCACCTCCTGCCCGGGCTGTCAGCGCGAGCACGCCAAGGCTGAAGAGAAACAGCGCCCAGACCGCCGCGGTCGCGGCCCGCGGAACGAGTGAGTCAGACTGCGTCGCTGTTTCGGAGAGCGTCACTGCCTCGTTCGAACGCGTTTGACCTGCCATTGTTCGTATCCTCGGCGCGACCAGCACAGCGCTCCGTCACCACACGCACTCCGAGACGTCTGGCGTCACTCGCGCGACTGGTCGTCGTTACTATGGATTGGAACAGACTGGTTATTATATCCATCGAAATTACCAATATGTTCGCTGGACTAAAATGAAAGAACGTTATGGTCGCGCAGCGTCGGCGACGGCGGGTGGACGCACCGAGTCACTGACGGCGGCCGGACCCGGCCAACCGTCGTTGTATCGACGACGACGTACTCCTTTCAGGCACCGGTATCGGACGTGAGCGTGCCCGTGTGCGTCGCGATTCGGATCGATCGAAGGCTGGAAGCGGACGGATAAAACACCACTGGAAGAACGATCCGGTAGTGAGTTCCCGTAAACCGAACGGTTCGTTCAGGGGGGCGACTCGGTGGGGTTCCTCGTCACGAACGCGGATCGACCAGCGGAGAATCAGCGCGAGGAAAAGCCGTCGAACGGCGTCGCCTCGTGACTGCGGACCAGCACCTCGTCGGCCACAGTCAGCCCCATGTCGAGCAATTCCTGAGCGACGGGGGTGATGTCGTCGTCCGTCTCGCCGACGGCCGTCACGAGGAGGTTCTTCTCGCCGGTAACCAGTTCCTGAACCGAGACGACGCCGGATATCTCCAGGATGTCGTCGATGAGCTCGCCGCGTTCCGGGATCGGGGCCGTACAGAAGAGGAGCATCCGGAGCGGATAGCCGGACTGCTGGTAGTCGACGTCGGCGCTGTAGCCCTTGATGATCCCGTCTGATTCGAGCCGCTGGATGCGCTTGCGGACCGTGCTCGACGAGGCGTCCGTCCGCTCGGCGATCTCACCCGACGAGAGGTTGCGAGCGTCGTCCTGTAGCGCGAACAGGATCTCTCTGTCGACGTCGTCGAGTTCGTACTCCGTCATGGCCGTGGTTCCCCACGGAGAGTATAAGGACCTTGGGCCTGGAGAGCGCGGCGTGGCCGGCGAGCAAGGATTCCCATAACTGGACTCCCGGATAGGGCAGTGAGCCGGCTATCGAGACTCCCGCTGTTCGACCTTGTTCAGGTCTATAACTCACGTTACACGGTTCCGCACATCTCGCCGGCTTTCCGCTATGTGATACTGAGCGATCGGGCCTCGCGCGAATTTTTTTAAGCGTACACGTACTACTGTGTACTACGATGGCCACGAAGACGATCTCACTCGACGAAGAGGCCTACGAACGGTTGAGGGCCCGAAAGAAAGAAGGGGAGAGCTTCAGTGAAACCGTCAAACGCCTCGCGGGGGAACGGTCGTGGAATGAAGTCGCAGGTATCCTCTCCGAGGAGGAGGCTTCGGACCTCGAAAGCGCGATTGGGGAGGGGCGAGATCGGTCGGGAGAACGGAGCGACCGCCTCACAGCGGAGCTAGACGAAGCTATTGGTAACGGGAAGGCGGAATGATTCAGGACACGTCGTTTATCATCGACCTGTTACGTGGAGACGGAAACGCAAAACAGCTTCTCGACATCGTCGAGAAGGAATCAAAGCCACAGAAGGTATCTTCCGTAACGGTCCTCGAACTCTACGAGGGCGTTGCCCGTTCGCAAGCGCCAGAAACGAAACGTCAGCGTATCCTCGACGTATTGGAAACGAAGCACGTGGTAAGTGCCGACCAAGCCGTAATGCGAAAAGCCGGGAAACTCGCCGGTCAACTAATCAACGGTGGCAAGCAGATCGAGCGGGAGGATTGTATTATCGCAGCGACTGCCCTCCTGAACGACGAGTCGATTATCACGAGAAATACCAAACATTTCAACCGAGTCGATGACCTCGAAGTAAGGTCGTACTAGTGGAAATTATCCGGTGGAGCAACTTCTACCAGCTCTCGCGCTGCTCCACTTTGTTCAGGTAGCCGAAATCCATACTGTATCTGGTCGAAATTTAACGGGTTCCGCACTTCAGATCCGTCGATAACGGTCATTACAGCCACACACGACTTCGCATATATAAACCGACTAACCGTGGAGCAATGGGTCGCTCAGGGTTGGGGGTCAGGAGACAATTCCGTTGAATACCCGAGCCTCGATTTTCTGTAGATGTTCACCAACGGTCCCGACCGAGAGGCCCATCTGATCGGCGATATCGCGGTGGGTCGCTTTACGCGGAACGTCGTAGTAGCCAAGGTCGAGAGCGACGTCCAACACCTCTCGCTGACGGTCAGTCAACAACGACACGACGTTACCCCCGACCTCAGGATAGGCACCAATGCGTTCTACAGTGACGTCGAGTTCCGCCGGAACGTCGGCGAGGGCTTCCTGTAATGCGCTGTTCGTCTCACCGATCATCGTCACTCGGAGACCTCCACGTTCGGCGCCCTCGATGGGGAAATCGAAGAACACCTCGTGAGTGCGCGGCAGTTGCAAAAATCGTTTTATCTCCGGTGGCGGTCGAGCATGTACGAATACGAGTCCGCTTCGGCTTCCCTGGCCGGAGATGCTATAGCCGAGCACGTCTGCGTCCTCTTCCAACAACGTTCTCGCTCGCTCTATGTCCCCCCGTAATTTACCGAACAGGACGGCGGTTCCGTCTTCCAGCACGTTGAGGTGATAGACGCGTTCTCTTTCGAACTCGGAATCCGTACCAAACATCCGATACGCGATGTGGGGTTCGTTTCGTTGCCCGAGGGTAAAGATGAGTGCCCTCATGCGTTGTCCGTTTTCTCGTTCGTCGTTCTCCGAACGCATAGACTCACTTTCGATCGCTGCACCGTATATTAACTCCCGATAATGCTCGGCAGCATTTGAATATTCGTGTCCGCCGTATGGCCATCTATGAGTACAAAGAAGGGAACTCGAGCCGGAGACAACGAGCGGTATGATGCCGGACTAGAACCACTCGGCCTCGGTGACCGACTCCTGGATACCGTCTCATCGCTACTCGGAGTAGTGATGGTACTCAGCGGTGGCTCAAAACTCGCCGGTGTGGACCGTCAAGTCCAGAGTTTCGAACACTGGGGGTATCCGCAGTGGTTCCGGCTGGTTACCGGAACCGTCGAAGCGGTCGGTGGTCTTGGACTGTTAGCTGGCCGGGGACGACCAGTGTTCGGCGTCATGGGCGGCGGACTTACCGCCGGAACGATGGTGGGAGCGGTTTATACAGAACTCGTCCGTGCGCCCGACTCGTCGTCGAATCCCCGTCGGCCGGCCGCGTTGTTGATCGGCGGATTGCTAGCGACAGGACGGGCCTGGGAGCGAGTAAAGGAGGAGTGGGATCGGGAGGGACGTCGTGACTGATCCCGTCACGAGCGAGACGGAGGTACTGATCGTGGGTGCGGGTCCCACCGGATTGACCACGGCCATCGAACTTCGTCGGCGCGGCGTCGACTGCCGACTCATCGAGAAGGAAGACAGCTCCGTACAAACGTCACGGGCGCTGGCGATTCAGCCCAGAACGCTTCAAGCGTTCGAGGACATGGGTGTCTTGGACGAAGTATTGGAGAAGGGAGTTCGCGTCACCGGCGCAACCGCCTACGATGACGACGAATCGTTGTTCCACCTCGACATGGACAACGTTCGGCCTCCGTCACCGTATCCGTTCATCTGGTTCCTTCCGCAGAACCATACCGAGCAAATCCTCGGTCAGCGACTCGACGAACTGGGCGGTGAAATCGAATTCGAGCGCGAACTCGTCGGGTTCGGTCAATGGGACGAAATGGTCACGGCGACTGTCCGACACCGCGAGGACGGCAAAGAGCAGACCGAGGAGATCACAGCGAACTGGCTTCTAGGAAGCGACGGCGCGCACAGTCACGTTCGGGAGACGCTCGGTCTCGAACTCGAGGGTGTGACGACAGAACAGGAAGTCCTCGTCGCCGATGCGAAGGCCGATTGGACGCTCCCGAGCACCGAAGCGTCCATCTGGTTCCACGAGGAGGGTGTCGTGGCCGTCCTGCCGATGCCGGGCGAAGACCTCTGGCGGTTGTTCATCGACGTGACCCCCATCCCGCAAGCAGAGCGACCGGATGCGACTATCGACGTTCTCCAGCGATTGCTCCGGGAGCGGACGAGCCACCAGAACGTCACACTCCACGATGCCCCGTGGACATCCAATTTCGTCGCCAACCAGCGAATGGTTTCACGCTACCGTAGTGGACGGGTCTTCCTCGCAGGTGACTCGGCGCATATCCACAATCCGCTCGGTGGATTGGGAATGAACTTAGGCATCCAAGACGCGTACAATCTCGGGTGGAAACTCGTCCTCGTCTGCGAGGGGGTCGCCTCGGATGCACTTCTCGATACCTACGAGGAGGAGCGGAAACCGATTGCCCAGTCCGTACTGGAGAAAACGGGGAGATCGGGATCAGTGCTCGTCACCGCAAACCCAGCGGTGAAGGCGGTTCGGAACACCATCCTCCCTCGCGTACTTCGATCCAGTGGAGTTCAGGGACGTATACTACGGACGATGACACAACTCGACGATACGTACCGAGGTGGTTCACTGTCCACCGTTCAGATCGATTCTCCGCTCACTGGTCTACTGGATTGGACGTCAATACGAGACTTACGTGAACGGATCGAAGCTTCATGGCACGCACCGAGGGCTGGAGAACGAATTCTCGACGGTTCCTGCTACTACCCGGACGGAGCTGAGACATCGTTGTATCGCGAGATGCACGGGAAGATTGGATTCGTGATCCTGCTGTTCGCCGGCGACGTAGCCGCCGACGTCGACGCGTTGTTTCACGTTGCCGCTGAACTGGTCGATTTCGATGCCATCGAGATCCATCCGTACGTAATCGTCTCCGACGGCGTCGACGAGGTTCCGGATAGCGGAGAGGTCTCAGTATTGGTCGATAAAGCCAATCGACTTCACTCGCAGTACGATGCCACGGTTCCAACCCTCTACCTAATCAGACCCGACGACCACATCGGGTTCCGTGGTCAGCCGCCGCGGGTAGCTCCCCTCACCGCGTATCTCACCGACCGCCTTCACGCGCAACGCGATGACCGCGAGGTGGGTCTGAGATAACCATGGCGCTCGAATTGGTATCCGGAGTGGTTCTCTCACTGTTCGCGTTCGGTACTGCGATATTTTACATCCTTTCCCGGATCGAACGGTTCGTCTTGCCGCTGGCGTTCGACGTGGATGCAGAGACTGTCGATGACGACGACGTGCGGTTCGTTCACCGAGTGCTAAAACATCTCATTCCTGTTCTCCCGCCTTCGTACGGATTCGTGATTCTATTCGGGACTGTCGCCTTACTGTATCAGGGATTCGAACGCGGATGGGATTGGCCATCGGTGGTGATCATCACGTATTACTGGGGTATCTCGGGCTACTCTCTCGTGTTCGGAGATATAATCGGGGCAGTGAATCGCGTGAAAAACACGTCCAGCAACAGCGACATACAATCGGTGCGACAAGGTGTGCGAGAGCTGCTCGTTCAACACCATCTCGGGCTTGCTGCGAATTTGGGTGTCGTTGTCCTAGAATTCACGCTCATCGTCTGGCTCTCGTTCGGCTGAGAAGTTGTGTGAAGGTGCCAACTTACCTCTTTACGAATGACGACAGATAGAGCAACAGCCGGAAGAAGAATCGACTACTCTGACGGTGATAGAGGCTCTAAAACGCCCAAATTGGACTATCTGCTTTCCCGCTGCTCCACTTTGTTCAACTCGATGAGCAGCCGAAAGATCGCCTTGACGAGGTTGTCGTCGACGTCGAAGCGCTGGGCGTTGTCGCCGGCCCGGTCCATCACGGCCTGTTCCTGCTCTTCGTCGGTCGTCGGGAGGCCCTGCTCGTCTTTCACCTGTGCGATGGTGTCGGCGACGTAGGTGCGCTGGGCGATGAGTTCGACGATTTCGCGGTCGATGCTCTGTATCTCTTCGCGCAGTTCGTCGAGGTCCATGTCGTCGGGGTTCGTGCTCATAGTATCTGGGTACCCTCCGTCTGCGTGGTCGTCAGCCAGGTCCGGCCGGGGCGCTCGCTCCAGTACTCGCGGACCTGTTCCAGGGCGGGACGTTCACCGACGGCGGTGAACGACGGCCCGGTGCCCGAGAGCGAGACGCCCTCGACCTGTCGAAGTCCCTCGACCAGTGGTTCGGGGTCGAAGCCGAGCGCGGCGCAAAAGGCGAAACCGTTGACGGTCATCGCGCGCTGGTACTCGCTCGATAGCGCCAGGTCCTCGACGAGTCGGGCCATCGGCGCGATCTGCTGGCAGCGGCGGATGTCGGCGTCCGCGCTGAAGGACTGCTCCGGCGGCGTCCACACCAGCACGTCCCAGTCGACTTCCTCCCTCGAGAGGAGGTCGTCGTCGTCGTTGTCGGTGATAGTGACGCCACCGAGCATAGACGCCGACGCGTCGTCGAAGGCGCCCGTGGCGGTGACACCGACGTCACGGGCAGCCATCACGCCCAGGCGAGCGGCGTCCTCGCGGGTCATCCGGTCCGACTTGCCGAGCGCATCGAGCGTCGCGAGCACTGTCGCGTTTGCGGCGGCGCTGGAGCTCTTCAGGCCCGAGGCCATCTGGACGTCGCTCTCGGTCCTGACCGTCCCGCCAACGTCGTCGGGCCCGTGCGCGTCGACGACGTACTCGACGCACGTCTCGATCAGTCGCGTGTCCGCGTCCGGTTCGTCCTCGACGTCTCCCTCGAAGCCCCCGTCGTCCTCGGAGAGCTCGACAGTCGCCGTGGTGTACTCGTCGATGGCGAACGCCGACCCGACACCGGTCGAGAGCGCGTTGAGGACCGTGCCCGCGGCCGGGGCCGATGCCTTCCCCTGCATTGGGTGAGTGTCCCGCGCGCCGGTATTTACCTGTGGCGGTAGGTCGGCGCACGAGCGAACGCGAGGGCGCCGACGACAGAGCGCAGCGGGGAACGACGTGACCCGCGAGCAGGCCGGCGCGCGAACGAATGTGAGCGGGCCGTTGAAATAGCGCAGCGGGGAACGGAGTGACCCGCGAGCAGGACGGCGCGAGCGGAGCGAGCGCCGTCGGAAAGCGCAGCGGGAGCGACTGGAGCGGGCGCGAAGCGTCCGCGGTTACTCGAACGGGGAACGGAGTGACCCGTGAGAGCGGAGGGAGCGACACGCGAGCAGGACGGCGCGAGCGGAGCGAGCGCCGTCGGAAAGCGCAGCGGGAGCGACCGGCGCTGGCGACGGAGAGAACTGACCGATCGGTGACGACGCGTCGTCATCGAGACGACGGTCCCCAACAGCATTGAACGAAACGGTCGTACGGGTCGGTATGGTCGACGGATTACTCGTCGTCGGGCTGCTGGTCGCCGCCTTCGTCGGGTACAACATCGGCGGATCCTCCACGGGCGTCGCGTTCGGACCTGCCGTCGGGAGCCGGATCCTCGGAAAGGCCACCGCGGCGGGGCTGTTCACCGTCTTCGCGCTGTTGGGCGGCTGGACCATCGGCCGGAACGTCATCGAAACGATGAGCAGCGAGATCGTCCCGGCGACGCAGTTCAGTCTGACGGCGAGTGTCGGCGTGCTCTTCTTCGCCGGCGCGTCGCTGCTGATCTCGAATCTCTACGGCGTGCCAGCGTCGACGTCGATGACGGCCGTCGGTGCCATCGTCGGCCTAGGGCTCGCGACGGGGACGCTCAGGGAAGAGGTGATGTTCCGGATCGTCTCGGCGTGGATAATCGCACCGCTGCTCGCGTTCCTGGTCGGGATGTTGATCGGCCGCTACCTCTACCCCCACCTCGACGCGCGATTCACGTTTACGAGACTGGAGAACCCGCTGGTCCGGCTCGATCGCTCGGGAGCGGTACCGCGACCTGCGTTCAACGACCGGGCCTCGCTGTGGGACGTCCTCGGGGCGGCCCTCGTGCTCGTCATCGCGTGTTACATGGGCTTCAGTGCTGGTGCCTCGAACGCCGGCAACGCGGTCGCCCCGCTCGTCGGGAGCGGAGCGGTCTCCGTCGAGAGCGGGATCTTGCTGGCGATCGGCTCGATCGGGCTCGGCGGGTTCACCATCGCTCGCCGGACCCTGGCGACGGTCGGTGATGGGATCACCGAACTGCCGATCCTGGCGGCGCTAATCGTCTCGACTATCGGCGCGACGGTCATCACGGTCCTCTCGCGGCTCGGGATCCCCGCAAGCCTCGCGGTGAGTACGACCTGTTGTATCATCGGCCTCGGCTGGGGCCGTGCCAGCCGGGCAGTCACCGTCGCCGAGGCCGCGAAGGGGGCAGTCGACCCGGACGCCGCCCAGTTCGACGAGGGGGCGGGCCTCACCACCGGTGCGCTCACGGCCGACGACCCGGAGACCGGCGTGCCGAGCGGGCCGACGCTGGGAACGCTCGCGGCGAGCGAACGAGAACAGGAGGCGAACGCTCCCGGAGCGGAGGAAGATATCGACGTCCCCCCGATCGGCGAGGAGGACTTCGACGACCTCGCGGCCGAGAGCCTGTTCGACCCGGCCGCGACCAGTCGCATCGTGTTCCTCTGGGCGCTGACGCCCACGATATCGACGATCGGCGCGTACGTACTGTTCTCGATCGTCCTCTGAGCCGGACGCTGTCTCGGACCAGACCTTTCATCCGTACCCTCCTAACGAGTCACATGGGATCACACGTTCTCGTCCCGGTCGACGGCTCCGAGGAATCGCTGCGTGCACTGGCTCACGCGTTCGACCTCGAGGACGTGGACGTCACCGTCATCACGGTCGTCGACCCGTTCGACATCGACCCGCTCACTCCGGGGCTGCAGTCGCCGCTCGGCAAAGCCGGCCTTCCCGCGTACTCACAGGAGTGGTACGAGAAGGAGTGGGAGAACGCCCGAGAACTCCACGCCGACCTGCGTGCGGCCGCCGACGACTTCGACGGCGCGTACGAGAGCGTCGTCAAACTCGGCAACCCGGTCAGGCAGATCCTGCGCTACGCGGACGAACACGACGTCGACCAGATCGTCATCGGCGCGGCGAGCGACGACCCGCTCTCGCACGTGCTGCTCGGGTCGACCGCCGAGGGCGTGACGAAACGCGCCAAATCGACTGTGACGGTCGTGCGGTGATACGACGCTCCGGGAGATCACCGAGGCGAAGGAGTTGGTACGTCGCGACGACCGCGGGCGTTCGATCTGTCGTGACCGATACGCGTCGCTTTTGACGGTTCACGCGCAACGGCCAGCTATGAGCGCTCGCAACGACGTCGCCCCGGACACACTCGGCGTCGAACTCACCGAGGACGGCATCGCCGTCGAGTACAACGATGGCCGGACCGTCTTCTACCACGGCGTCCCGAGGAAAGCCGAAGAGACGGTCAGGACGGCGCCGGCCAAGGACGCTCACGTGCTCGTCACCGACGCCTCTGAAACCCAGGGCATCCTCGTCTACGTGAACGACCTGAACACCCACGACGACATCCTCGAGGACACCGGCGTCGGGCGGATCATGCTCGACGACGAGGAGGACGAACTGTTCCCCGGCGTCGTCGTCCGCGACCACCAGATGCGCGTCGAAGTCGAGGCTGACCTGGACCAGGTGGACGGACGGGTGTTCGTGTTCGAAGAAGACGAGATGGGTGAGCGGAGTTACGAGATCGTTTCTCCGGATTCCGAAGGCGCGGACGAGCGGAGCGAGTGAGCGCGTTCCTGGTCCAGCGGTTACTGAATGTAGGAGGGCTCCTCCGAATCGCAGTTCTTCTCGTGTTGTCGCGCGTCGCCCTGATCGTCGAACATCAGGCCGCAGTGCTCGCACTTGAACCACGTCATATCGTCCCGCTCCGTTTGGACGACCATGTGAATCTCATGGCTGGCCAACAGTAAAGGTATTACTCCGATAGCGGACGGATTCGCCGTCGTTCCGTCGACGCCGAAGAGTGGCCGGATACGGAACCCCGCAACGCGAACGCTCAAGGCGTTCGGATCCCAACGCGACGACATGAGCGGTCAGAACGCGGCCGGACTCGAACTCTCTGTCGAGGGGGCCAACAAGCGCGACGCCGGGCGGGGCATCGCGCGACTCCCCGAATCGGCCCGGAGTCGACTCGGCGTGCTGAGCGGCGACCCCGTCATCGTCGAGGGCGACCGGCGGACCGTCGTCAAGGTGTGGCCCGCGGACGAGGACGGCCAGTTCGTCCGCGTCGACGCGGACACGCGGGCCAACGCCGGCGTCAACATCGGCGACGTCGTCACCGTCCACAACGCCACCGTCGACGACGCGACGAGCGTCACCGTCCAGCCGGCCCAGCCACTCCCCGGGAACGAGGCCTACGAACACACCGTCAGGGACCGCCTCGTCGACCGGATGGTCCAGGCCGACGAGCGGGTCCACGTCGAGGGACTGGGCACCTTCCTCGTGCGCACGACGACGCCGGACGGCTCGGTCCGCGTGGCCGACGACACCCGGCTCACCGTCCTCCCCTACGGCGGCGACGAGAGCGCCTCGCGCACGGCCGAACCGAGCGAGCCGACCGGCGAGAGCCCCTCGCCGGAGGACGCCGACATCGACGTCTCCTACGAGGACATCGGCGGCCTCGACGAGGAACTGGACCTCATCCGCGAGATGATAGAGGTGCCCCTCTCCGAACCCGAGCGCTTCCGCCGGCTCGGCATCGACCCGCCGTCGGGCGTCCTGCTGCACGGCCCGCCGGGCACCGGGAAGACGCTCATCGCCCGCGCCGTCGCCAACGAGGTCGACGCCTACTTCGACACCATCTCCGGGCCCGAAATCGTCTCGAAGTACAAGGGCGAGTCTGAAGAGCGACTGCGCGAGGCGTTCGAGCAGGCCGAGGCCAACGCGCCGGCCATCCTCTTCATCGACGAGATAGACTCCATCGCGGGCGCGCGCGACGAGGACGCCGACATGGAGAACCGCGTCGTCGCCCAGTTGCTCACGCTGATGGACGGGCTCGAAGACCGGGGCCGCGTCGTCGTCATCGGTGCGACGAACCGCGTCGACACCATCGACGAGGCGTTGCGCCGCGGCGGCCGCTTCGACCGCGAGATCGAAATCGGCGTCCCCGACGAGGGCGGCCGGCGCGAGATTCTGGACGTCCACACGCGCGAGATGCCGATGACCGACGACGTGGACCTGGACCGCGTCGCCGGCCGGACCCACGGCTTCGTCGGCGCGGACCTCCAGTCGCTGACGACGGAGGCCGCGATGAACGCGCTCCGTCGGGAGAAGGAGGACCCCGACGTCTCGCGGGAAGACTTCGGCGCGGCGCTGGCGGCCGTCGACCCCTCCGCGATGCGCGAGTACGTCGCCGAGTCCCCCACCGTCACCTTCGACGACGTCGGCGGCCTGGAGGAGGCCAAGGACACGCTCACCGAGGCCGTCCAGTGGCCCCTCGTCTACGGCCCGCTGTTCGACGCCGCGAATACCGATCCACCGACAGGCGTCCTGCTCTACGGCCCGCCGGGCACCGGGAAGACGCTGCTCGCCCGCGCCGTCGCCGGCGAGAGCGGCGTCAACTTCGTCCACGTCAACGGCCCCGAGCTGCTGGACCGCTACGTCGGCGAGTCGGAGAAGGCGGTGCGAGAGGTGTTCGACCGCGCCCGCCAGACCGCCCCGAGCATCGTCTTCCTCGACGAAATCGATGCCATCGCCGGCCAGCGCGGCGAGACCCACGAGGTGACCGAGCGCGTCGTCTCCCAGCTGCTGACGGAACTCGACGGCGTCACCGACAACCCGAACCTCGTCGTCCTCGCCGCGACGAACCGCCGCGAGGGCCTCGACGACGCGCTCCTCCGTCCCGGACGACTCGAACAGCACGTCGAGGTGCCGAACCCGGACGAGGCGGCCCGCCGGAAGATTCTGGAAGTCCACACCGAGGGGAAGCCGCTGGGCGACGACGTCGACCTCGACCGACTGGCTGCGGTCACGGAGGGGAGGTCTGGCGCCGACCTGGAGGCGCTGGTCCGCGCCGCGTCGATGCGCGCCATCCGCGAGGTCGCAGACAGCGCCAGCCCAGACGAGGCCAACGAGCGAGCCGATGACGTCGTCATCGAGGGGAGCCACTTCGACGACGCGATGGACGGACTCGACTGGTCCGGGTAATCCAGCCGACTGGCCGAACAGACGCCGTCTGCGAACCTGCGACCCACCTTTTTGTCCGTCCGCGACCAACTTCCGGGACATGACCGGACAGCAAGACGACGCCTCAGGGCACTACGTAAACGGCGAGTGGACCGACGGCGACGGTGAGGAGACCTTCGAGAGCGTCGATCCGGCGACCGGTAAGTCGCTGCGGACGTTCAGGCGCGGGATCGAATCCGACGTCGAACGGGCGGTCGACGCCGCGGCCGATGCGTTCGAGGAGTGGCGCGAACTGTCGTACATCGACCGCGCGGAGTACCTCTGGGACATCTACCACGAACTGCGCGACCGACACCAGGAACTCGGCGAGATCGTGACGAAGGAGTGCGGCAAGGAGATCAGCGAGGGGAAGGCCGACGTCACCGAGGCCTGGCACATGGTGGAGTGGGCCGCCGGCAACGCCCGCCATCCCCACGGCGACGTCGTCCCCTCCGAGATCGCGAGCAAGGACGCGTACATGCGCCGGAAGCCCAGGGGCGTCGTCGGCTGTATCACGCCGTGGAACTTCCCCGTCGCCATCCCGTTCTGGCACATGGCCGTCTCGCTGGTCGAGGGCAACACCGTCGTCTGGAAACCCGCCGAACAGACGCCCTGGTGCGGCCAGGTCGTCGCGGAGATGTTCGAGGACGCCGGGATTCCCGACGGCGTCTTCAACGTGGTCCAGGGGTTCGGCGACGCGGGCAACGCTATCGTCGAGGCCGACGACGTGGACACTGTCCTCTTCACGGGCTCCGCGGAGGTCGGCCAGCAGATAGCCAGCAAGGTCGGCGGCGAACCCGGGAAGCTGGCAGCCTGCGAGATGGGCGGGAAGAATGCCATCGTCGTCACCGAAGAAGCGGACCTCGACGTCGCCGTCCACTCGGCGATCATGTCGAGTTTCAAGACGACGGGGCAGCGCTGCGTCTCCTCCGAGCGATTGATCGTCCACACGGACGTGTACGACGAGTTCAAAGAGCGGTTCGTCGACCTCGCGGAGGACGTCGCCGTCGGCGACCCGCTCGACGCGGACACGTTCATGGGTCCGGTCATCGAGGAAAGCATGGTCGAGAAGTTCGCGAAGTACAACGACCTGGCCCAGACGGAGGGCGGCGAGGTGCTCGTGGACCGGGCTGACCTCGATCCGGCGGAAATTCCCGACGGTCACGAGGACGGCTACTGGGCCGGACCGTTCGTCTACGAGATCGAGTACGACACCGACCTGCGCTGCCTGAAAGAGGAGGTGTTCGGCCCCCACGTCGCGCTCGTCGAGTACGAGGGGGACGTCGACCGGGCCATCGAGATCCAGAACGACACGCCGTACGGGCTCGCGGGCGCGATCATCTCCGAGGACTACCGCCAGATCAACCGGTACCGCGACCGCGCGGAACTCGGGCTGGCCTACGGCAACCTGCCCTGTATCGGCGCCGAGGTCCAGCTCCCCTTCGGCGGCGTCAAGAAGTCGGGCAACGGCTACCCCAGCGCGCGCGAGGTCATCGAGGCGGTCACCGAGCGGACGGCGTGGACGCTCAACAACTCGACGGAAATACAGATGGCCCAGGGGCTGTCAGCGGACATCAAGACGGAATCGGAGTAGCAGAGACTCGAGAGCAGGTACGGCGTGACGGAAAGGCGATAGCGCGGAACTGGACCCGGACGCGGGGGGTCCACACTGCCCAGGTGCGGACCGGTCCCGGAGCGTCCAGGCCCAGCGAGTTGCGAGGGAGGCTGTCCGGACAGCCTTTCGGGCGCGCGTCGCCGTGGCCGAGCAGCGAGACGGGATTGCGCCGGCAGCAACGTGAAAAGCGCCGTGCCGGCATTGGAGTATGATACGTCTTCCGTGATAAAGCTCGGGGTTACCGTCGGTCGGCGAGCGCCGGGAACTCGCGTCGAACCTCCTCGACACGGTCGGGGTCGATATCGGCGACCACGAGCGCCTCCTCGTCGTTGGCGCTCGCGAGCGTCGTCCCCCACGGGTCGTAGACGGCCGACCGGCCGAGCAACGTCGCCTCCTCGAACTCCCCGACGCCGTTGACGGCGCCGACGTACAGCTGATTTTCGACGGCGCGGGTCCGGGTGAACAGCTCCCAGTGTTCGACGCGCGGGTACGGCCAGGCGCTCGGGACGAGCGCGAGGGTCGCCCCGGCGTCGACCAGGTCCCGATACAGTTCGGGAAATCGCAGGTCGTAACACGTCGTGACGCCGACCGTGAACCCGCCGACTGCTGCAGTCTCGATCGTTTCGCCGGGGACCAGCAGGTCCTGCTCGGCGGAGCCGTATCCGAACAGGTGGCGCTTTCGATAGGTCACGCGGCGTGCGCCGTCCGCGTCGAAGAGGACGGCAGTGTTCGCGTACCCCTCGTTGGCCGGCGTCTCGAACCCCGCCGCCGCGCTGGCGGCCAGGTCCTCGACGATACTCCCCGCGAGCACGGCGACGTCGTGTTCGACGGCGGCCTGGCGTATCCGTGAGAGCGTCTCGCCGTCGAGGGATTCGGCGCGGCGCGCGTACGCGTCGAAGGCGAAGTAGCCGACGTTGAATATCTCCGGGAGCGCGACCAGGTCCGCCCCCTGCTCGGCCGCGTCCGCGATGGTCGACAGCGCGCGCTCGGTGTTCGCTTCGACGGCGGCGCTCGCGATACGAAACTGTGCGAGCGCGAGTTTCACGACCCGTCCTCCAGGTCGGCGCGGAGGGCGTCCTCCAGGTTGGACAGTTCCCTGTCGAGGTTCCGCTCGAAGAACCGCTCGACGCCCGGCAACCGGCCGTCGACGACGAAGGTGTTCGTGAGTCGCGTCCCGCCGTCGACCGCCTCCAGCCGGTGTTCGCCGCTGACGCGCATCACGCTCGACTTGCCGGTGAACTTCACGTACTCGTTCTGGCGACGGTCGACGTCTTTCGTCTCGACGGTGATGGTCCGGTCGACGATGGGAATCGGCAACGCGACCTGCCAGGTCGCCGAGCCATCGTCGTGGACTGTCCAGTCCTCGACGACGCTGAGCGGTTCGGCGCGCCTGTCCGGATCCGCGATGAACGCCCACACTCGCTCCGGGGAGGCGTCCACGACGAGCTCACGCTGGACCCGGATCGTCATACGTCAACGGTGGGAGCGCTCCCCGAAAAAACCGCCGGACTAACTGGGCGTGACTCGCCACGTCGTCGAGCGCGCACGACCCCACTTCTCGATGTCGACCTCTTCTGCCTCCTCCGCCAGGCGGGGGAGGCGAGCGCCGACTTGCTTGGACGAGAGGCCGAGCTGCTCAGCGATGTTCTTCGCGCGGAAGTAACTCTCACCACGCGCGACGCTATCCCGGAGGTAATCGAGAATGCGGCGGTCTTCCTCGCTGAACTGACCCATACCTCTGTTGAGGGGGTTGAGTCCCTTAACGGTTCCTTTCGTTCACGATAGGATATCAGTTATCGTAGACGTGTATGGCGGATACGGCGAGGCCACCGGCCAGCAGCGCGACACCGAACGCGACGGCGGCGGTTATCTGGGTCGTTCCGGCCGCTTCGCCGGCGGCGTGAGCGATAGCGTAGTTGTAACCGAGTACGGTCGTCGCGATGGCCGCGCCGAGGGCGACCAGCGAGAAGAGGAGTCCGAGACCGACGCCGAAGTCGGACTGCGTCGTCGTAGCCATATCCAGGGATTCCCCGAGCGCCCACTTAGTTCATTCGTCAGCGGCTGGCCGCCCCGGTCGCGAGTGGGTATCGAAATCGGGGGAGCGCTCGACTCACTGGATGGTCGTGTGCTCGGACTGCTCGTTGAGCGCCAGGTTCGTGGCAATCTCGGAGTTCCGGACGGCGAACCCCGCTGTCTGCTGGAGGCTGACGAGCACCTCACGGACCTCCAGCAGGCTCTCGTTCGACATCTCCGGCAGGTCGCGAAGGATCTCGTGTTCCCGGTCACCGATCTCCTCGAACAGCTCTTTCACCTCGATGGCCAGGTCGTAGTCGCGTTCGACGGCGGCCTGGACCGCCAGTTCGGTAAGTTCGTCGACCTGGTCGGTGAACTCGCGGATCCGGCGCATCGTCGAGGAGTCGATCGACAGGGAGTGGTCGTCGGCCTCCAGGGAGATTTCGGCGATGTCCTCGGCGTTGTCTGCGGTGAGTTCGAGGTTCTTGGCGATCGACCGGTAGCCGATCAGGGGGAACCCGTCCTCCAGGCCGACGGCCCGCGCCAGGTTCGGGTTCTGGTAGGCGGTGAAGATGAGGCGCAGGAGGAGAACGAATATCTTGTTGGCCTGGCGCTCCCGGTTGAGCGCGCGCTGGGCGAGGTCCGGATTGCTGTTGGCCAGCGCCTTGATCGCCTCGTTGCGCATGGTGCTCCCGGTGGATTCGAGCCGTTCGAGGAGGTTGTCGAGGGTGAAGTCCTCGGGGTCGACGGAACACCGGATCGCGATCCGTTCGGGGGTCTCCTCGATGACGCCGAGGCCCATCAACTGGGTCTCTGCGTTGTAGACGGCGTTGATGTGGGCCGAATCGAGCGTCTCGCCCTCGGCGGCCTCGACGTGGATGATCCGACGGCCGAGGACGTACTGGGCGACGATGGCCCGTTCGACGGAGCTGGCGTCGAGGTTCTCGGCGTAGATGATCGCCTCGGACTCTTCGGACTGGACCGATTCCGGTAGCACGGTCAGCGTTCCCTTGCCACCCATTCTGAGCGACACCTCGTCGCCCTTCTCGACGTTGTGTGCACTCGCCCACTCCGCGGGGAGCGTCATCGCGAGGGTCGACGGACCCAGGCGCTGGACTTTCCGGGTTTCCATACGTCCTTAGTCGGGAGCAGAATACCTTAGTCTTGTCCTTACACCCATATATCGTCCAGGCGCGATAAGGATGAAAGCAAGGGAGAGGGTTTCCGGGCCCCCTTCCACGCGAGCGGTCAGACGACCTCGACGAGTCGACGCTCGAACGTCCCGACGCGGACCCGGAGCCAGCCGCGCAGTTCCTCGTCGAGGTCGGGGTCGCCCGTGTCGACCCGCAACGTACCGATCGTGTCGAGTTTACTGCGCGACGCGACGACCTCGACGTCGCACTGTCGGAGAACGGCAGGTGAGAGCTGCTGGTTCCCCCGGCCGAAGACGAACCCCTGACCGCCGATAGGCGAGACGACGACGACGTTCTCCTCGCCGAGCGCGTCGAGTATCTCCCGTTCGCCGCCGTCGCGCACCAGCACCTCGCCGTCGCGCCAGACGTCGACGCCGAGCGGTGAGCCGTCGAACCCCAGCGCTTCCTTTATCGCCCCGACGGTACTCCCCGGACCCAGTACGTATGTCACGCCCTCGCGGATATCCTCGGCAAAGCCCGATGCGAGCGTCTCGACGGTCCCGCCGCCGAGTTGCTTCGAGGACTGGCGCTGTTCGGCGACCGGGACGGTCGCGACTGCCCGGAGTTCCGTGTGGACCGCACCCTCGCGATACTGGTCCTCGTCGACGTCGTTGACCTCGGCGCGTTCGGTCTCCGAGAACGTCGCGGCGACGTGGCCCGCGGCGCGCGGCGAGACGGCGAACACGGAGGAGTAAATCTTCACGCCCGCGGGGACGCCGATCATCGGAACACGACTGCCCTCGTCTTCCAGCGTCTCCGCCACGTCGGCCGCCGTCCCGTCGCCACCGACGAACAGCACCAGGTCGACGTCGTCGGCGACGAAGGCCCGAACCGCCGTCCTGGTGTCTGTCGCGGACGTCTCGTCGGGATCGTTCGGACTGCCGACGACGACCGGGTCGAACCCCGCCTCGCGCGCGACGTCCTCGCCCATCGGGCCGCCGTAGGTGACCAGTTCCAGGCCTTCGTCGCCAGCGTACTCCCGGAGGGCGTCGAGCGCTTCACGCGTCCGTCCGGGTGCGCGTGGCTCCGCGCCCCGTTCTCGTGCCTCCTCGACCTTTCCATCGGTTCCCTTCAGGCCGACGCGGCCGCCCATGCCGGCGATGGGGTTGACCACGAGGCCGATCCGTCGCATAGGGAGTCGTTAGCCGGGCCCCGGCAAAAGCGACCCGGAGCGGATCGCCGAAATCGACGGTATGAAGCCACCGGGGGTGAAATTTCCCTCCATGTTCGTTCCACTCCAGGAGACTGTCAACGCGGGCGTCGTCAACGCTGCGGGCTGGGCCGTCGGCCTCGGTGGGATCGCCCTGACCGCGCTGTGGCTCCGCGACCTGTACAGCTAATCGCCGGCGAGCTCGACGCGTTCTCGCATCCAGGCGGCGGCCTCGGCCACCAGGTCGGGGTCGGTGCCGGTGAACCGAATCCGAACGTTCTCACCGGGGTAGCTCCCCACTTTCACCGGGAACTCCTCCTGGACAGACGCCAGCCTGTCCAGCAGCGCACTCTCGGGTTCCGGCGTCTCGACCACCTCGACGTGCCGGGACCCGACCGCGAACTCGTCTTCGATCTCGGCGAACATCCGCTGCATCTCGTCGGGCACGCCCGGAAGCACGTAACAGCTCATGACGACACAGCCAGGGGCGACGCCCTCGTGGTTCGGCAGGACCCTGGCGCCTTCTGGAACGTGGCCCGTTCGCTCTGTCAGGTCGTCTCGCGAGTACCCGCCGTGTTCTTCCAGCCAGTCGAGGGCGTCCTTGCTCTCGACGACGTCGCGACCGAACGCCGCCGCAACTCCCTCGATAGTGACGTCGTCGTGGGTCGGACCGAGCCCGCCGGTCACGACGACGGCGTCGTACTCGGCGTGGTACTCGTTGACGACCCGGGCGATGTCGGCGGTCCGGTCGGGGACGACGGTCGTCCGCTCGACGGCGACGCCGCGGTCGCTGAGTTCCCGTCCCAGCCAGGCGGCGTTCGTGTTGACCGTGTCCCCAGTGAGAAGTTCGTCACCGACAGAGACCAGCGCGACGCGCATAGGAGCGATAACGGTGCCGTGAATAAAAGCCTCTAGCGCATCCCCGGGGGCGGCCCCCGGTCGCGCGGGTCGTCGTCCCCGTCGACGTCGATGGCCGACTCCTCCCGGCGACGCTTCAGTTGCAGGATCTGGCGGTAGTAGTACAGCGCGCCACCGCTCCCGACGAGGATCGCCACGACGGCGACGCCGGTGAACAGCAGGAGGTCGCGCTGCAGGTACCACCGCACGCGGAGTGACTGGCTCGTCACGTCGTCCCAGGTGACGACCATGTAGCCCTCGTCGTTCACCTCCGTCTCGTAGTTCCCTGGACTGACCTGCGAGAGCAGCGGCACGCCGACGCGCGCGTTCTCCGGGAGTCTGACGGCGGTGGAGCCCTCCACGAACACTGGCGTAGTGAACTGCTTTCCGTGGCGCTCCGAGGTGAACGCGACCTGGCCAGTGCTGTCGTTCGGCAGATCCAGTATCGTCCGCTCCCGGGTCTGTTCGACCGAGAGCGCGGAGCTGTTCGAGTCGATCACCGTCCCGTTCTCGTAGCGATACCGCAGGGCGGATATCTGGAGGTTGTTCTCGGTGCCGAGTTCGTCACGTTCGTACAGTTCCAGGGTCGACGTGTTGGAGGCGTCGTATACCGCCTCGTACGACGACCGGTTGACGACGATAGAGACGTTTCTATCGGTGTCCCACTCGTAGGTGGCGTTCTCGTTGAGCGCGGCCTGGTCGGGTTCCCCCGGGCCGAACACGCTCGAACAGCCCGCGAGCGCGACGAGCACGGCGAGCAGTCCGAACAGCGCCAGCCGTCGCCTCATGGAACGACGCAGAGCAGTTCGGCGGGGAGGTACTCCCCGATACTCGCCAGCAGTCCCGGCGGGTCGGTGTTCTCACCGCAGACGATACTCTGTTCGAGCAGGCCGATGCGCTCGACCGTGACGATGTCCTGGGCGTGGCCCGCGCGGTTCACCGTCGCCCGGACTTCTGCCCGCGTCGCGCTGTTGACGTTGACCCGGCCGTCCCCGCGCGTCCACTCGTAGAGCCGGTCGACCTCGTCGTCGGCGAGTCGAGCGGGCGATTCGTTGACGAACCGCAGCGGCATGTGCTGCACGAGGCCGAATCGCTTGCGGACCTGCTCGGGACTCCCGCGGCCCAGGTCCAGGTTCTCGGCGGAGATTCTGACGGCGTTGCCGAACCCGGCGTCGAGGACGAAGCCGTCGTCGTCCCAGCGCTGGAGGGTGCCGGTGTACGTCTCGCCCTCGGCCATGTCGGGGACGACCTCGCCGAACTCCTCCCGGAGGACGTTGCGGGCCGCCGTCGCGTCGGGACCGTCGACGGTCACCGACGGGAAGTCGTCGTCGCGGACGCCGACGTCGAAACTGACGTCGAGGTCGCCGATCTCGTTCGCGACGAGCGAGGTGAGCGAGTCGAGCGCGCGCTCTCGCGCGTCGCCTTCGATGTACAGCTTTGTTGCGAGTACGACCATCAGGCCTCAGCTTCCGTTTCCGTCTCAGCGTCGACGTTGAGTTCGTCGCGCAGTCGCTCGATCCGGCCGTCCATCGCGTCGACCAGTCTCGTGTTCTCCATCGTCTCGACCTGGTTGCCACATTCTGGGCACTCGAAGCCGAACTCCATGGCCTCGGCGAACTCGAAGCGGATGCCGCAGGTCTCACACAGGTAGAACTCGTTGTCGCGCTCGTAGGCCCGGCGCTCCTCGAGGGCTTCGAGGAGCCGGTACATCTCCGACTCGAGCGCCTCCGGGATGTTCTCGTAGTGGAACGTCCAGAGGTAGGTGAGCCACCCCGAGTCCTCGTCGCGCAGTCGTCGGTACGTCGCGAGATCGTTCTCGTAGAGAATGAACAGCGCGCGACGGACGTCGTTGAGTTCGAGGCCCAGCTCCTCGGCCAGTTCCTCGTCGGTCACTTCGCCGTCCGGCGGCGCGGCGGCGACCGGCATCCCCTTCGGTCCGACCAGTTCGTGGAGGTATTTCTGTATGACGGGATCCTCCAGAAGGTCCTCAAAAGCCATTAGTAACAGTTGCGACCGTCGCGCGGTTAAGTTTTTAGCTTTGGCCGTCGTTTCGGTCCGGGAGCGCCGCGCCGTCTCGGCCCGAGATCCACCCGGAGTTTTACGGACGCGAGCGACGGACTAGCGCCATGGCATCCGTCACCGTCTGGAACGAGTTCGTCCACGAGCGCGAACACGACGCCGTCGAGGAGATGTACCCCCACGGCATCCACGAGACCATCGCCGACGCGCTTGCAGAACGCGGCCACGAGACGCGGACGGCCACACTTCAGGAGGACGAGCACGGCCTCACGAGCGACGTCCTCGACGAAACGGACGTCCTCTTCTGGTGGGGCCACACGGCCCACGACGAAGTCGACGACGCGGTCGTCGAACGCGTCTGCGACCGCGTCCACGAGGGAATGGGGTTCGTCGCACTCCACTCGGGCCACTTCTCCAGGCCGTTCAAGCGATTGATGGGGACGCCGTGTTCGCTCACCTGGCGAGAGAACGAGGAGCGCGAGCGCCTCTGGGCCATCCACCCAGAGCACCCCATCGTCGACGGAATCGAGAACCCGGTCGTCGTCCCCGAGGCCGAGACCTACGGCGAGCCGTTCGCCGTCCCCGAACCGGACGAACTCGTCTTCACCTCCTGGTTCGAGGGCGGTGAGGTGTTCCGGTCGGGGTGTTGCTACCGCCGTGGACTCGGTCGCGTCTTCTACTTCCGCCCGGGCCACGAGACGCATCCCATCTATCACGACGAGACGATCCAGCAGATCCTCGCCAACGCCGCCGAGTGGGCGAGCGAGAACGCCGATACGCCGGCGGATCTGGATACGGAGAACGTCACCGAACCGCCCGAGTCGGCCTACCGGGACTGACCGCCCTGACCGAGGGAACTACTCCTCGACCGACTCGACGCGCTTCCCGGTCTCCTTCGGGACGACCACGCTGTCGGCGTCCTCCCACTCGCGGTCGAGTTCTCGGCCCTCGAACAACCGGTCGAGGAAGACTGCGAGGCCGGCGATCTCGGAGTGGGGCTGGTTCGTCACGCCGACGTTCCAGTCGGCGTGCTCGTACACCTCGAAGGGAACCTTCTCGGCGCCGACGACGACGAGCAGGGGTTTTTCGCGGTGCGCCTCGCGGATCTCAGCTTCGACGTCTTGTACCGGGAGCCCGTACATGGTGAGGTGCGCGACGCGTCCGTTCCAGTCGCGGATGACCTTCGTCGGCGAGTCGGTCGTCTCTACCTCGAAAGGGCCGCCGAACCGGTCCGTGATGTCTTCGATGGTATCCTGCCTGCTGGCGCCGGGGCCGGCGAGGAAGAGCCTGTCGGCGCCCAGCGCGCGGGCCGTCAGGCCGACGTGGGTCGTCGTCCGCTCGTCGCGACCGGGTCGGTGTCCCAGTCGGAGGACGACGACCTCGGGTTCGTCTTGCATGGTGGCCGAGAGGACGTGGTCACGGGAAGCCGTTACGGAAGCACGCAGGAACGTCGAACCGAATTCAGCTCTCCGTCCGAAGCGACTCACTCGGTCAGCAAATCGAGCCCGTCGGCCCGGTTCGTCGGTTCCGTCCGGCGGTCGCTCTCCAGCAGTTGCTCCATGCGCCGTTCGAACTCCTCGTCACCGACGTCACCCTCTGCGTAGCGCCGCTGCAGGACGGTAACCGGATCAGCCTCCGATTCGTCCGCCTGGGACCGTTCTGCGCTGCCCGTCGTACCGGGAGACGATTCCCTCGTGAGTCCGTAGAGCAGTTTCGCCCCCGCGAGTGCCGGCAACGCTGTCGCCGGAATCAACACCAGCCCGGGGAGGAAGACGGTCCAGCCCGGGCGAAGGACCGACAGGAACCCCATCCAGGCCATGTAGAGCGCGGGGAGACCGAACACCAGAACGCCGAACAGTCCGAGGAGGAGGCGCGCGAGCGGGGACTCGGGGGCGTATTCGTCCACGACGTCGAGCATGGAATCGCGTTCCACCGGAGCGGACTAAAATTAACCGGTGACGTTTCGATGTGATTCGGCGGTCGACGGCGGTTCTACTCCGCTATCGTCTGCTCCGTCCCGGTTTCGAGGGACTGGGCCGACCCACCGTCCTCAGTCAACCGGGCCAGCTTTCGCTCGAATTCGTCGTCCGTCAGGTCACCGGCAGCGTACCGGCGCCGTAACGTCGAGAGCGGATCCGACGTCGCCGCGTCGGCGACGACGTCGTCGGTCGAGTCGACGGCCGACGCGCGCTCTGCGACGTCCTTCAGGAGGTGATTCCCGGCCGCGACGGTGAAGAGGCCGGTCAGCAACACGAGTACCGAGCCGAGACGGCCGACGTACATCCACATCTGGATAGGCCACCACAGCGCGAAGAAGGCGTACAGGGTCACGGGAACGCCGAGCGTCACGAGAGCCGCCCCGACGGTGAGGCGCGGGCGCGGGGCGTCGGGGACGTACCGGTCGACGAGACCGAACATGTCTCGACAATCTGTGACCGCCGACAAGAATCTTACTGGCTGTGCACCGGTGGCCCGAAGGGCTACTCGACGGCTCGTTCCACGCCGGCACCGCCGGTCGACAGATCGGAACGGTCGGTTTCCACGAGACGTTCGACTCTCCGTTCGAACTCGTCCTCGGTCAGTTCCCCGGTGGCGTACCGTCGCTTGAGAGTCGACATCGGGTCACCTCCATCTCCGGCCGATCCGTCGGAAGCGGGAGACGTTTCCACCGGGCCATCCTCGCGAGCGCGCGCCCAGTCGGCGACGTCACGGATAGAGACCTGGGTGACGCGGGCCGACGCGAGGAAGGCGAGGAACATCCCGGCCGGGATAGCCAGGTAGGAGACGTGCACGTCGGTAATCGGTCCGTACTGGTTGACGGCGTTGAGTGCGAAGAGGACGAACAGGCAGAGGAACGTCGTCGTCAGGGCGACGGGAACGATCAGCCGTGGATACGGTTCCGACGGCGTGTACCGGTCGACGAAGTCGCTCATGGCAGTGTGGTCGCCCCCATCGGCTAAAAATTTCGGGGGCGGACGGTGAGCGCCAGCAGTCCATCACGCGACTGACATCACAAAGGCAATGGGGGAGCGAGGTGGACTCGCAGGCATGAACCTGACGGACAGACGGATACTCGTCACCGGCGGCGCGGGTTTCGTGGGCTCACACCTCGCAGAGCGACTCGTCGCGGACAACGACGTCGTCGTCGCCGACGACCTGACGAACGGTGACGCGTCGTGGGTCCCGGACGACGCGACGCTCGTCGAAGGCGATCTCACCGACCCGGAGTTCGTCGCCGAGGCGATAACGGGCGACGTAGACGTCGTCTTCCACTTCGCGGCGGACAAGAACGCCGCCGCGGACGACATCCAGCAGTACCGCACGAACAACCGGATGACCGAGAACGTCCTCGAACGGATGGACGAGGTCGGCGTCGACAACTTCGCGTTTACGTCTTCCTCTACCGTATACGGCGAGGCGCCGCGGCCGACGCCCGAGGACTACGCGCCGCTGGAACCCATCAGCATCTACGGCGCGAGCAAACTCGGCGAGGAGGGGCTGGCCTCCGTCTACGCGCACAGTCACGACATGACGGCGTGGGTGTTCCGCTTCGCCAACATCGTCGGTCCACGACTCCAGCTAGGCGCCGTCATCCCCGACTTCGTCCAGAAGCTGAAAGAGGACCCCGACTCGCTCACCATCCTCGGCGACGGCCGCCAGGAGAAGTCCTACATGCACATCGACGAGTGCGTCGACGCGATGTGCCACGTCGTCGAAAGTTCGGACCGGCCGTTCAACGTCTACAACCTCGGGACGCGGACGACGACGTCGGTGACGGCGATCGCCGACATCGTTAGCGACGAGATGGGGCTGGACCCCGACTACGAGTACACCGGCGGTGACCGCGGCTGGACCGGCGACGTCCCGCGGATGCGGCTCTCCATCGAGAAACTCTCCGCGCTCGGCTGGCGACCCGAACTGTCGAGCGACGACGCGGTCCGGCGGGCGACGCGCGAGCTACTGGCCGACTGGTAGCGCGATTCGTCAGGAGTGCGTTCGACCGTCAGGGCACGTACGTGCCGGTGAGTTCGTCCTTCTCGACGACGTGGCCCTCGGCGGCGCCGAAGAAGTCGTCCTTGTCGGCCTCGGCGTCGAGGTCGAGTTCCGCGTCCAGCGCGTACAGCAGGAACCGGTAGGTGTGCTCGCCGTCCGGCGGCTGCGGGCCGCCCCAGCCCGTCTCGCCGAAGTCGTTTCGCCCCTCGACGGCGTTGGTCGGCAGCCAGCCCGCCGGAATCTCCGAGAGTTCCGGGTCGACGTTCCAGACGACCCAGTGGTCCCAGATCTTCCCCGCTGGCTCCCGGGCGTCGGGGTCGTCGACGACCAGCGCGAGCGACTCGGCACCGGTCGGGACGCCATCGATCTCGAGCGGCGGGTTCGTGTTCTCGGCGCTGTAGCCGTGTTCGTCCGGTATCGAGTCGCCGTCCTCGAACGCGGGACTCGTGAGTGTGAGGTCTGCCATGTCGTATCACGCCGATCCGACCGGCGCAACCAAAAATCCCGCCGTCCCGGCGGAACGAAGTGACTTTACTCGGCCGTGACCTACGCCGCGGCGTGCAAGTCGTCGGGTACCGTGCGCGGACGAACGAGCCGGCAGCGCTCCGTATCGCCGACGGGGGGACCGTCCGCGACGAGTGGCTCGAACCCGGCGACGAACTCGCCTACTCGCTGGGCGACCGGCACTGCGCGGGAACGGTCGATTACAGTGACGCCCACGGTGACACCGATGGCGACGAGAGCGACGACGTCCACCTCCCCTGTGACGCCGAGAAAGCGCCGTACTGCGACGTCCACACGTCCCGCTGGCCTTGCGCGCGCTGTACCGGCAACTGCGACATGCCCATCGACAACTGCCACGAGGAACACGCCATCTACCTCGCCGCCTTCGCGCCGGACGTGTTCAAGGTCGGCGTGACCAAACCGTGGCGCCTGGAACGGCGCCTCCGCGAGCAGGGCGCCGACAGGGCTGCTCACCTCAGGACCGTCGCCAACGGCCGCGTCGCCCGGGAAATCGAAGCCGAGATCGCGACCGACGTCGGTGACCGGGTTCGCGTCCCCACCAAGATGCAGGGGTTCCACGAGCCCGTCGACGATGGGGCGTGGGCCGACCTGCTCGCCGAGTACGACTACGAGACCACCTTCGAATTCGACTACGGCCTCGGGCTCGCCGACCGGCCGATGCCGGAGACCATCGCGACCGGGACCGTGGTCGGCGCGAAGGGACGGGTCGTGATCCTCGAGAACGGCGGGACGACCTACGCCGTCGATTTGCGTGATCTGGTGGGCTACGAGGTCGAAGACGAGGGGAGCGACAGGGAGTTGCAGTCCAGCCTCGGCGCGTTCAGTTGAATTAGATTCGGTTCGTTTTGTCCACACACAAAACATTTAATAGGTGAACGTGGCCTCAGCAGTGTGCAACGGGAAACCGCATTCGTGGGTGGCCTCGCCGTCGTCCTCCTGGCCATGCTCGTCGGGGTGACTGCCGTCCCCGGCGTGGTGGCCGAGCCGCGCGAAGACGTGCGACCCAGTCACTTCGTTATCCAGGACGACCAGTGGTCGATACAGCCGGTCGACGTGTCGGGCCGCACCGCGACCCTTCAGGTAGAGACGCGCATCCGTCACTGGGGCGGAGTGGGTGAGAACGTTACCGTGGCCGTTCGCGCTGTCGACTCCAAGTCCGGCCTGCTCGAAGACCGGACAGAGACAGACCTCGGCGCTATCGAAGGCGAACGGGAGACGCCCGTCCGGACCAATCTCACGGTCGCGCGACAGGGCGGGTATCACGTCGAGACGTTCGTCTTCGAGGACAGCGTCACCGAGGCCGAACACCGCCGTTCCATCAGCGGCGTCGAGGCATTGAAACCGGCGTACGCCCGGTCACCCGTCGAGTTCCACGACTACGGGGGCGGCGAGTCCGGGAAGCCCACGATAGACAAACGGATCGAGGCGGTAGAGGACGGCACGGCGACGCTGGAACTCACGCCTCACCTTACGAACCAGGGCGACGATACCGCCGGTGACGTGACGCTCGTCGTCACCGCTCGCCAGGCCGACTCCCACGTCGTCGCCGGCCAGGCCCAGACCGATGTGGGGTCGATACGCCCCGGCCGAACGGCCAGGCCGACGGTCGAACTGACCGTCCCCGAAGAGTACAACTACTGGCTCGACGCCACCCTGCTGAAAGACGGCGTCGTCGTCGACACGATCAGCGAACCGGCCAACCTGGACCCCCAGGAAACCCTGGAGGAGGACGAACGCCAGACGGAAGTCACGTTCGACGCCGGCGATTTCACCGGGACGGAACGGGACCACAGTCAGGACCGGAGCTCGGAGACGCCGACCGGTTCCAGCGGCCCCGGCTTCGGCACGGCCATCGCGCTGGTCGGACTCGTCGGCGCAGCACTACTCGCGGCACGGAGGAACCAATGACAGAGAACGTCGACACAGAGAACACTAACGACATGGCGACCGGATCGGACAGCCAGTACGACTACGACGGCGGCGACGACAAGACCATCGTCGACCACCTGCAGTGGGCACTGTTCGTCATCCTCATCCTGGTCGTGCTCGTGGCGACCTTCCAGTTCTACTTCGCCGCGTCGTCGGCCATCGACCAGTTCGTGACCGGTCGGTACCGGTCTATCTTCCAGGCCGGGTTCAACCTCGCCATCCTGCTGGTCAGCGGCCTCGGGCTGTCGCTGCTGGTCCGCAACATGCGGTAGACGACAATCCTTTTCCGCTGCCCGCGCAAATCCGGGCGTATGGCAGACGACGAACCTGCGGACGACGACGTCGAGGGCGAGGAGAGCCAGGACGACGACCAGAAGTCCTTCCGCGAGCGCGTCGAGGAGATTCGCCAGGAACGCGCCGAAGAGCGCGAGGAAGGCGAGGGCGAGGGCGAGATGAGCCGCGAGGAGCGCATGGAAGAGATGATGGGCGGCGGCGGCGGCCCCGGCGGTATGGGGGGCGGCGGCAACCCCTTCGCGCAGATGATGGGCGGCATGATGGGCGGCGGCGGGCCGGGCGGGATGGGCGGCGGCCCCGGTGGCATGGGCGGCGGCCCGCCGGGCGCCGGCCGACAGGAGGAGAGCGGTGGCGACGAGGAACTGACGCGAGAGGTCCGAAAGCTCCGCGACGAGGTCCACGACGTCCGTCGCACCCTCGACCGCATCGCCGACGCGCTGGAAGACTAGGGACGTTCGATTTCGTCGCACTCGACCGAATCGCAAATTGACTATTCCGTGTGATTGACGTCTACGACCCCTTTTTTCGACGTTCGACTATGAGTGGTCTGTTCAGTTCGTCCTGAATCGACCGATCGTGATCTGATGATGGCGAAGGAACGGGACTGAATCAACTGCTCACTGCACGCGGTATCCAATGACGGCTTTTATCGCAGAGGGAAATTGTGTTGGCGAAGTTGTGCTGAATAGAGGGCGAATGCAGCAGTGAGTACTCACGTGCACGAATCTCGTATGGACGAAGCCCGGGATCTTGGACATGGAAATCGTTCGAGAGGGCGCGTTTACCGGTCGAATGACAGTTGTAACACTCGCCGATCAATTTGCCGGGTTTCAGCCGGCGAAGAAAAGATCCGTTCGAGCGGCCAGAATTTGACGTCCCTCGCTTCCTCGCCCGGTATTACGCTCCCCTCGGTTTCCTCGTAGTCCACGACGTAGGTGATCATGTTGTAGTGCAATTCCCGATGAGTGCTGTGGACGACAGATAGGAGTCTCAGGTCGGCTGGCTTCGCTTCCACGCCAGTCTCCTCTGCGAGTTCTCGTGTCGCCGCATCTACTGGCTCTTCTTCAATCTCCGGATGACCGCCGGGAAGTTCCCATGCGTCTCTCCCAAATGGCTCCATCAATAGGACGTCCGTTTCATCTCTGACGATGACGTCTGCCGCAGGAACAGCGTTCCTGAAATGGACGTGTCCGCAGGCAGGACAGACCTTTCGCTCTCGTCCGTGAATCGTCTGCACAACCAGTTTCTCTCCACATTGGTGACAATACTCTGGCTCGACAGCGACCATAGCCGGGCCGTCACTACCAGATGTCATATCTCTGTCGAACCGCGGAGTGACGTTTCCATCCGGGACAGTTGCTTTAGTCGGCCCGAACCGAGAACATAGTGCGGTTGCCGCTATGAATGTATCAGTCTCGAACAATCGGTTCAGAGCAGTGGCCGGTAACGGACGGCGTCCACCGTGCTACAGTCCTGCTCTGTAAACAACAGGGCGTTCCTGACGAATATTTTGAATATGGCAAGCAGGCATGAAATCTGGCACTCCTGTACTGACCACACGAAGGAATTTTCGCACGCACCTGCCACTCGGAAACGTTCGTAAAGTAGGCAATAAAAACGTTCAAACGATACTCTCTCTCGCGTGAGCGACGGGCGCGCTACTCCTCGTACGCGAGGTTCATGACCCACTGGGAGAACGTGTCGCTGCTCGGGTCGATCTCCTCGTCGCCGACGAAGGGGGAAAGTTGGTCGCCGGCCATCAGCAGCGAGAAGTCCAGGTCGCGTGGGGCCGGCGTCAGGTAGTAGGTGTTGTGGCCCTCGTAGACGGTGTCCTCGCGCTGGATCATATCCTTCTCGAACAGCGACTCGACGATGCGGCTCCCCTTGCGGGAGGAGACGTCGAGTTCCTTCCAGAAGTCACTCTGGTGGATACCCCCGGATTCGCGGATGAGTTCGAGACCGGCACGCTCGTCGTCGGAGAGGTTCGCCTCGACGGCTGCCATGCTCATGTGAGTGTAATGGGACGGTGTGCGGCTTAAACCTGACTTTCGACCGGCCGGTACTCCGTCCGGCACGGCGGTCCGTCGGCGTAGCGGTGCGTCTGCTCGTCCTCGCCGAGCGTCAGGAGCGACGAGGACCGGGTCCCGAACCCGTCCCCGTGCACGCAGACGCCGTACTCGTGGTCCGAGACGGCCGTCTGGGCGCGGTCGAGCCACGACTGGCTGTCCTCGCCGGGCTTCGGCTGCAGGTGGTCACGCAGGCGGTCGGCGTTGGCGGCCTGGTCCTCGCCGGCCTCCTGGCGAACCTCGGGGATGCGGTACTGGCCGTCGGCGCCGACGTTGACGACGACGTGGACGCCGGGCTGGAGGTTCGAGACGGCCAGCTGGCCGTCCCACTCGAAGTACAGCGCGGCGTTCTCGTCGGCGACGACGAGGTTGAACCCGTCGTACTCGTCGTCTCGCACCGCGCGTTCGACGTACCGGGCCGCGTCCTCGGCCGTCTCGCTCCGGAGCGCGTCGCGGACGAGCAGGCCCCTGGAGCGCTCGCCGCCGAACGAGCCGTCGACCCAGCGGTTCGTGATAGCCGCGAAGACGCCGTGCTCGTTGTAGCCGATCCACGTTCCGCCGGCCTCCTCGTCGACCGGCGCGACGACGTCGGGTTCCCAGTCGCGGACGGCCGGGGGCGAAGATGGTCGTCCGACCTGTTCGTCACGGTTCGCTGCGACGGCGAGATAGTCGTCGAACGCCTGCCATGCGAAGACGAGGGTACACACGGTCCATCGTACGCCGGCGGCAGAAATAAGCCTCCCGTCGGCTCGCCACGCCCGACCGCTCACTCCTCGGCGAGCAGTGAACGGGCGCGCTCCCTGTCGACGGTCCCCGAGGCGGTTCGCGGCAGCGCCTCGGCGAATCGCACGGTCTTGGGCACCTCGTAGTCGGCCAGTTCGTCGCGACAGCGGTCCCGCAGTTCGGAGACGGAGAGCGTGGCGTCGGACCGTTCGACGAGCGCGCCGACGCGCTCGCCCCACTCCCGGTCCGGTATCCCGACGACCGCGACGTCTTCGACGCCCGCTAACTCGCGAATCGTGGCCGCCACAGCGGCGGGCTGGACGTTCTCCCCGCCGGTGACGATCTGGTCGTCGACGCGGCCGACCACCCAGAGGCGGCCGCCCTCGTCCCGGTAGCCCAGGTCACCCGTCTCGAAGCCGCGCGGACCGAACGCAACCGCGGTGTGCTCTTCGTCCAGGTAGCCGGGCGTGACCGTCGGTCCGTCGACGACGATCTCGCCGACGTCACCTGTCGGGCGGGGTTCCTCGGAATCGTCGACGATGGTGACCGTGGTTCCGCGAAGCGGCGTTCCCACCGTGCCCCGGTGCTCGAACGCCGTCTCGGGGAGCGCCGTCGCGACCTGCGATGCGGTCTCCGTCGCGCCGTAGGTCGGACAGACGGGAACGCCGCGCGACTCGCAGCGGTCGACCAGGGACTCCGGCGTCGGCCCGCCCCCGAGCAGGACGAACCGGAGGTGATCCGGCGGCGTCCACCCGGCGTCGAGCAGCCGCTTGAGCATCGTGGGGACCAGCGAGACGCAGGTGACGTTGTGGTCCTCGATAACGCGCGCTGTCGCGTCGGGATCGAATTCTGACTGGAGGACCGTCGTCGTCCCGTAGAGCGTCGACCGAACGAGTGGAGCGAGCCCGCCCATGTGGTACATCGGCAGGCAGACGAGCCAGCGGTCGTCGGGGGCGACGCCGAGCCGGTGGGCCGACCCAACCGCGCTCGACACGAGATTGTCCAGCGTGAGTCGGACGCCCTTCGGGTCGCCGGTCGTACCCGAAGTGAACATGAGCAGTCGCTCCGCGTCCGCGGCGCAGTCGACCGGCGTCGCTTCGTCACCGGAGCCGGGTGCGAGCGCGTCGACTGCAGGAGAGTTCGGCTCGTCGACAGTCACGACGTGAACGCCGTCGGGAGCGACGTCGACGGCGGTCGTCTCGGTGTCCGCAGAACAGACCAGCACGTCCAGCCCTGCGCGGCTCGCCTGCGTCGCGAGCGTCCCCGCGTCCACGCGAACGTTCAGGAGCACGGCGGCGGCGCCGGCGCGCGCCGTTGCGAAGTACAGTTCGGCGAAGCGAACGCCGGTGTTCAGCATGAATCCGACGCGGTCGCCTGGCCCCAGGTCGAAGCTCGACTGAAGGCCAGCGAGACGGCGCGCGACCCGGCGATCGAACTCGCCGTAGCGCCAGCAATCGCCGGATTCGGCGTCGACGAGCGCGGTTTCGTCCGGCGTCGCCTCTGCCCGGGCGCCCAAGAGGTCCGCCGTCGGGTAGTCGAGTGGGGCATCGACCGGCCACTCGCCGGGTCCAGGAAGCGTCACGGTCCGACCTCCGAGGGATCCATCCCGAGACCGGGTGACTGCGGAACAGTAATTCGACCGTCGTCGACAGGCGCCGGGTCCGGACCGAGGTCCTCGGCCAGCAGTTCGGCCGTCGCCAGCCCGCAGGGGGCGACGTCCGGAATCGCCGCGGCGACGTGGACTGCCGCGGTCCGCGCGACGACGCCGTCGACGGTCGTCGTCACGACGGGTTCCACACCCGCGTCGCGAGCGCGCGTCGCGATGGTGTGTGCGTCCCCCGGCCCGCCGAGGACCATCGGCTTGACGATCAGGACGTCTGCCGCGTCGCGTTCGAGGACCTCGGCGACGCGGTGGTCGACGAGCGTCTCGTCGACCGCGACGCCGACGGGGCCGCCAGCGAGGTCGGCCAGGCCGTCGAGGTCGTCGGCCGGGAGCGGTTGCTCGACGTACGCCACGTCGAGGGGGCCGAACTCTTCGAGGGCGGACACGGCCTCCTCGCGGGACCACGCGGCGTTCGCGTCGGCGCGGAGCGTCACGCCGTCGCCGACCGCCTCCCGGACGGCACGGACGCGGTCGACGTCCGCGGCGACCGGTCGGGCGCCGACCTTCAGCTTCAGGCAGTCGAAGCCGCGGTCGACGGCGGTCTGAGCCCGTTCGACCGTCTCGGACGCGTCGGCGTCGCCGATCGTGGCGTTGACGGGCACCGATTCGCATCGGCGGTCCTCGTCGAGCCACTGGTAGAGGGGGACGCCCTCTGCGCGAGCGTCCGCGTCGAACAGCGCCGTCGTGAACCCGTGCCGGGCGGCCGGCGCGTCGGCGACTTCCAGGTCCAGCAGCGCCGAGGCGTGCCCCTCGGATTCGGCGGTTTCGAGCGCCCGACCGAGCGTCGACCGGCAGGCCGACAGGGACTCGGTCCAGCCGGGCAGCGGCGTCGCCTCGCCAAGGCCCGTCTCGTCCCGGTGATCGTACCGGGCGAGCAGGCCCTGGCGCGTTTCGATGGGGCCACTGGCCGTCTCCAGGGGCGTCGACAGCGCGAGGGAGAACTCGTCGATACTCATAGGAGGGCAGGGGCGGCGAGGCCGGCGGCGAACAGGAGCGAGTGGGCGAACAGCGTCTGGCCCACCCGTTCGAGCGCCGGATTCAGCGCCTCCCCGTCGGTTCGACGCATGACTGTCCGCCCAACAGAGAGCGCGAGTGGGAGCGACAGCAGCGGTGCGAGCGCCCAGAGCCCGAACCGGTCGTCCAGTGCGAGAAGCACCGGGACGACGTAGGCCATCCCGACGAGAAGAGAGAACTCGACTCGGCTCGCCCGGTAGCCGAGCATCACCGCGAGCGTTCGCTTCCCGGCTTCGGCGTCAGTTTCGCGGTCCCGGACGTTGTTGACGACGAGGAGGGCCGTCGAGAGGCCCGCGGCCGGGAGGCTCGCGACGACGGCGGTGAGCGGGAGGGTGTCGGCGGGAAGCCCGAGGGGGAAGAGGCCCGCGTCGGCGAACGTGACGGCCTGGACGTAGTAGGTGCCGGTCACCGCGACGAGGCCGAAGTAGACGAAGACGAACAGGTCGCCGAGGCCGCGGTAGCCGTATGGGTAGGGACCGCCGGTGTAGAGGACGCCGGCGAGGATGCTACTCAGGCCCACGACGAGGATGGGCACGCCACCGATGGCGACGAGGTAGACGCCGACGACGACGGCGAGGGCGTAGGTCGCGACCATCGCGAGTTTGACCCGCTCGGGCGGGATGAGGCCGCCTGCGGTGACCCTGGTGAACCCCTCGCGGTCCTCGGTGTCGGCGCCCTTCACGGCGTCGTAGTAGTCGTTGGCGAAGTTCGTCCCGACCTGGATCAACAGCGCCCCGACGAGCGCGGCGACGGCGGGGAGCCAGGCGAACACCCCGTCGTGGACGGCCAGGCCCACGCCGACGACGACGGGCGCGGACCCGGCCGGGAGCGTCTGGGGCCTGGCCGCCATCAGCCAGGCCTTGGTCTTCGAGACGTCAGCGTCTGCGGTAGCCATTGGGGAAGTGTGGGGACTGGTGCACGTTCAAGATTGGCATCTCGTCGTCGGGCAGGGTCCCGCTGGTACGGGAAACGGATCGTTCTGCCAGCCCGCAGTGGCGACGGGTCGACTCGGATGGATTACAGGATACTTGCCAGGGGCGTGCCAGATACATCAGCAAGCCGAGTGGTTACACCGGACGCGTTCGTACCCGACTGACGCATGGTCGAGACGTACCACGTCGCCTTCGTCATCTTCGGTCTCGCCATCTTCGCCGCCGTGGTGTTACCACGGTTGCTCATGCACCGGCCGATGTCCCTCCCGATCATCTACGTCGGCGCCGGCTTCGTCCTCTTCGCGATCCCACACGGTGTCGGGCCGCCGGACATGGTAGAGAACTCCGTCGTCGTCGAACACCTCACCGAACTCGTCGTCATCGTCTCGCTGATGGGGGCCGGCCTGAAGATAGACCGGCCGTTCTCCTGGCGCGGGTGGGGAACGACGTGGCGGCTCCTGGGAATCACGATGCCGCTGACCATCGGCGCCGCCGTGTTCCTGGGGTGGTGGGTCCTCGGGCTCCACGTCGCGACGGCGATGCTCCTCGGAGCAGTCGTCGCGCCGACTGACCCAGTCCTGGCGTCGGACATCGAGGCCGGCCCGCCGCTCTCCGAGGTGGAGGAGGAACCCGACGTCCAGCAGGAACACTCCGTCAGGTTCGCGCTCACCTCCGAAGCGGGGCTCAACGACGGGCTGGCGTTCCCGTTCACGAACCTCGCTATCGTCCTGGCGGCCGCGGCTGCTCCGGCGACGCTCGCCTGGGTGGGAGAGTGGACCCTCTACTACGTCCTCTACAAGATAGTCGTCGGCGTGCTCGCTGGCATCGTTCTGGGATACGCTGGCGGGCTGGTCATCTTTCGACTGCCGGCCTCCTCGAAGGTATCGGAGGCGCTCGCCGGCGCCGAAGCCCTCTCCGGCACGCTGTTCATCTACGGCGCGACGGAGATAGTGGGTGGATACGGCTTCCTCGCCGTGTTCGTCGGTGCGCTCGTGGTCCGCAAGTTCGAGTGGGAACACGACTACTACCGCACTCTCGACGAGTTCGCCGTGATGGTCGAGCGCCTGCTGATGGCGGTCGTCCTCGTGCTGTTCGGCGGCGCGCTCGCGGGCGGATTGCTCGCCCCGCTCACGGTGACTGAAGTCGGCATCGGCCTCGCCCTGCTGCTCGTCGTCCGGCCAGCGGCAGGGATGATCGGCCTGCTCGGTTCCGGCCTCTCCTGGCCCTCGCGGGCGATCGTCGCTTCCTTCGGCATCCGCGGCATCGGGTCGTTCTACTACCTCTCGCACGCGCTGAACGAGGCGTCGTTCACCGAACTGGAACTCGTCATCGCCGCCGAGCGCCTCTGGGCGCTGCTGGGCTTCGTCGTCCTCGCCTCGGTCCTCATTCACGGGGTCACAGCCAGCCCGGTCATGGACGCCTTCGAACGGTGGGAAGAGCGGACCAGGCCGGTCCGCGAAGCGCGGGCCGACGGCACTGGCGGCGGTTCCGGAGACGAAGACAGTGACGCTCAGTAATGCCAGGGCACGTCGTCGAAGTCCGGCTCGCGCCCCTCGTTGAAGGCGTCGCGACCCTCTTTCGCCTCGTCGGTCATGTACGCCAGCCGCGTCGCCTCGCCGGCGAACACCTGCTGGCCCACCATCCCGTCGGAGTCGAGGTTGAAGGCGTACTTGAGCATGCGAATCGCCGTCGGTGACTTGCGGTCGATCGCTTCGGCCCACTCCAGGGCCGTCTCCTCCAGTTCCTCGTGGGGGACGGCCTCGTTGACCATGCCCATGTCCGCGGCCTCCTGGGCGTCGTAGGTCTTCCCGAGGAAAAACACCTCGCGAGCCTTCTTCTGACCGATCTGGCGAGCGAGGTACGCCGAGCCGAAGCCGCCGTCGAAGGAAGCGACGTCCGGGTCCGTCTGGAGGAACTTCGCGTGCTCGGCGCTCGCGAGGGTGAGGTCACAGACGACGTGGAGGCTGTGGCCACCACCGACGGCCCAGCCCGGCACCACGGCGACGACGGGCTTGGGGATGTGTCGGATCTGGCGCTGGACTTCGAGAATGTGGAGGCGGCCGACGTTCTCGGGTGCGTCCTCGCGGGATTCGTCGAGTGAGGGGTCCTCGGACGCGTCGCGTCCGACGGCGTCGTCCGCGCCGACATCCGCCTCGGAATCGTACTCGTACCCGGAGTCGCCGCGCATCGACTGGTCCCCGCCAGCACAGAAGGCCCAGCCACCGTCCTTCGGCGACGGGCCGTTTCCAGTGAGGAGCACGCAGCCCACGTCGGTGAGTCGCTTGGCGTGGTCCAGCGCGGTCGACAGTTCGTCGACCGTCTCCGGGCGGAAGGCGTTGCGGACCGCCGGCCGGTCGAAGGCGATTCGGACCGCGCCGACGTCGTCGGCCCGGTGGTAGGTGATATCCGAGAAGTCGAACCGGTCGATCGGTTCCCAGCGGTCGGGGTCGAATACGTCCGAAACCATGTCGGTGCTGGGTCGGGCCGCCCCAAATAGGTTCCCGTGGCGGTCGAAAACTACTGTTTCCGGTCGGGTCACCTGACTGCCGTGCCGCCCCAGATAGACCACGAACGCCTGCTCCTCACGCTCGGGATACTGGCGGTTCTCGTCGTGGCGTACAGCATCGTCATCGTCCAGCAGATACTCCTCGGCGTCTTCGTCGTCCTCGTGCTCGGACTGGTGTACCTGTTCTTCGTCCTCCTCCAGCTGCTCGACCGCATCGCGACGGCTCTCGAAGCCATCGCCGAGCAGCGCCGTGAGTAACGGCGGTGATAATCGGCGACGAGGCTTTATTAGCCAGTCGCGTGCAGTTCGGGGCAACAGGCCCTCCATGACCCAGACGTTCTACGACGTACTCGGCGTCCCGCCCGACGCCTCGACGGACCGGATCAGGGCCGCCTATCGCGAACGGCTGAAGGAGTCCCATCCCGACCTGAACGACGACGAGGACGCGAACGAGGCGACGCGGCGGATCATCCGCGCCCGGGACGTCCTCACCGACGAGTCCGAGCGCGAGCGCTACGACGAGGTGGGCCACGAGGCGTACGTCGGCGACGACGCCTCGCCCGTGGACGACGAGGACGTCAGTGACGCGGCGACCGCCGCCCGGCGCGCGGGCTGGGGAGACGGGACGGAGAACGAATCGACATCGTCGCGTTCGGCCACCGACGACCACCGGGACCGAGCGGGTCGCTCGGGCGCTGACCGGAGACGACGGGCCCGTGATCGACGGCGACGGGAGCGTGCGGCCAGGGAGCGCGTCGACCGTGAGGCCGACCGGACCGGTGACGGCTCGTCGCAGAACAGGACGACCCGGGACACGTCGTCGCAGGACAGGGCCACACGAGACGCGACGTCACAGGCCACGGCGACGACAGATGGCGGTTCGACCACCGCCGACGCCGTGAGTGTGGGTGGCGTCGGGGAAGCAGCGCGGTCCTGGAACGGGAGCGGCGGCTTCAGCGTCCGCCAGCGGTACGACACCGGCCGCCGACGCCGGATGGTCCCCACCGGGAAGTCGATGACCCTCCTGGCCGTCTCGATGGTCCTCTATCCGCTGATGCTGTTCAGCGCGCTGTTCCCGCCGTTCCCGCTCCTCGTCAACGTCATCGTCGGGTTCTGTACGGTCTTTCTGGTTGGGTACCTCCAGTCCCAGCCCGAAGTCGGGGTCATGGTCTTCGGAAGCTGGAGTCTGCTGACGCCCGTCGCCTTCGCCGCCGTTGGCGTCCCACTGACCGGCCTCGTCGGCATCGCTGCCCTCACCGGGACGTGGCTGCCGCTCGGACTCTCCGTCGCGACGCTGGTACTCGTCCGGCCCTGACCGCAGAACTCGACCGATCGCCGATCAGAACGCTTCGCAGACGCGCTCGTGCAATCGCTCCCGGTGCCGATGGCTCTCCGCCGCGTCCGTTGTCACCTCGATGACCTGCGTTCCGGCCGAACCGACGGACGACGAGACCGCGTCGACGAGCGCGTCGCCGTCCGCGACGCGTTCGAACCCGACGTCGTACAGGTCGCCGGTCGACTCGAAGTCCAGCCCGTGGGGCGTCTTGAACTGGTCGGTAAAGGGCGGGTCGAAGGACTCGATGGGAAGCTTGTGGAAGATGCCGCCGCCGTCGTTGTTGACGAGGACGACGGTGGCGTCGACGGCACAGCGCGCGACGGCGAGCAGGCCATTCATGTCGTGGTAGTACGCCAGGTCACCGAGGAGCAGGACGAGCGGATCATCGGTTCCGCTGGCGGCGCCGAGCGCACTCGACGTGATGCCGTCGATGCCGCTGGCCCCCCGGTTGCCCAGTATCGAAAGGTCCGCCGTTCGCGGGCGACCGAACCGGTCCACGTCCCGGACGGGCATGCTGTTTGAGACGTAGAGCGTCGCCGGGTCCGGGAGGGCCTCGACGACACGTCCGGCGACGCTTCCTTCGAACAGCGTCCCGTCGAGTTCTGGGCCGACCAGGTCCCAGTACGACCGCTCAGCGCGGGCGAATCGCTTGGTCCAGTCCGTCTCGGTGCCGTCATCGGCGGCGACGCGAGCAGCGAGTCCCCCGGCGAAGCCGGTGGGGTCCGCGGTCACGAGATCCGTCGCGGTGAACGCGGCTTCGCGCCACGCGCCCGCCGGATCGACGACGAACTGCCGCGCGTCGGCGTCGCGCAGGTAACGCCGCAACGTCTTCGACGTGGGCGAGGCGCCGAACCGGATGACTGCGTCAGGATCCGGCCAGTCGCCCGCGGCGTCGAGGTAGGAGTCGTACCCGCCGCAGACGGTGACGTCGGACACGTGGTCACCAAATCTGACGCCCGAGAGCGGGTCCGCGAGCACGGGAAAGCCAGTCGCCCCGGCGAGCGTCGCGAGAGCCTCACGCGCGGGCGTCGGTCGGTTCGACGGTCCCGCGACGATTAGCCCGCGGTCGGCGTCGTCTATCTCGCTCGCGACGCGGGCCAGCTCCCTGTCGCTCAGCCGTAGCTGGCCCTGCGACGTCGCGACGAACGGGCCGTCGCGGCCGGTGACCCCCAGTGAGTCGGACGCTGCGAACGACTCGGGAATCGAACCGACGCCATCGGGCGTGTCGGTCGGTTCCAGCGGTTTCGCGACGGGGACGTTGAGGTGGACGGGCCCCGGCGGCGTCCCGGTCGACGTCGCGAGGGCACGGCAGACGGTCGTCCGCAGGGAACGCAGACGGCGGTCCTCCGCTGCTGGCTCCGGGAGACACCGGTACGACCTGACCGCGTCGCCGTACAGCTTCGTCTGGTCGACGGTCTGGTTCGCCCCGCTGTCGCGCAGTTCGGCTGGTCGGTCCGCCGTCAGTACGACCAGCGGAACGCGCGAGCGGTCGGCCTCGATGACCGCCGGGTGGAAGTTCGCGGCCGCGGTGCCGGAGGTACAGACCAGTGCGGTCGGCTCACCGGTCTTCCGGGAGCGACCGAGCGCGAAGAAGGCCGCCGAGCGCTCGTCGAGGTGCGAGAAGACCCTGACGTCGGGGTGGTCGGCGAAGGCGACCGTCAGCGGCGTCGAGCGACTGCCGGGCGCGACACAGACTGCGTCGAGACCGCTCGCGGCGAGCTCGTCGACGATCGTCTCGCCCCACAGCGTCGCCAGGTTCGGTGCAGTCATTCGAGTTCGTCCAGCATCGGCCGGTACTTGAGCTGTACCTCGTCCCACTCCCGGTCGGGGTCACTGTCGGCGACGATGCCCGCGCCGGCGAACACCGTCGCGGCGTCCCCGCGTGCGAGCGCGGACCGGATCGCGACGGCGAAGGTCCCGTTGCCCGAGGCGTCGAACCAGCCGACTGGCGCGGCGTACCAGCCCCGGTCGAACGTCTCCGTCTCGCGGATAGTCTCCAGGGCGGCGTCCGGCGGGAGGCCGCCGACCGCGGGCGTCGGGTGGAGCGCCTCGACGAGCGAGAGGACGTGTTCGTCCTCGGCGAGTTCGGCCGTGATCGGCGTCCGGAGGTGCTGGACGGTGGCCAGACGTCGGATGCTCCGGTCACCAGTACCGACCGAGGAGGCGAACGGCTCCAGTTGCTCGCGGACCGCGTCGGCGACGACCTCGTGTTCGTATCTGTCCTTCTCGCTCTCGAGGAGTTCCGTCGCCAGCCACTCGTCCTCGGCCGGCGTGTCACCGCGTCCGGTCGATCCCGCGAGCGCCTCCGTGCTGACCGTCCGGCCGGTGAGCGAGACGAGCCGTTCCGGCGTCGCGCCGAAGAACGTGGCGTCCTCGGTGGGCGAGAAAGCGAACCGGTAGCAGTCCGGATACGTCCGGCCGAGTCGTTCGAGGGCGTCCGGTACAGAGAGCTGGTTCGAGAGCGAGAGGGTCATCGCCTGGGCGAGGACGACCTTCTCCAGGGCACCCTCGGAGACGCTCTGCAGTGCCGCCTCCACCTGTTCGCGCCACCCGTTTCGCGAGGGTGTGCGGGTCCGGTCGGCGACGCGTGGCGGGCCGGCCGGCTCGGGGTTGGTCTCGTCGGCGAGCCGGTCGCGCCAGACGCCGAGTTTCGAATCTGCCTCCTCGGCAGCGCCCGGACCGGCGGCCGTCACCGTGAGCCACCAGTCGTCGCCGTCGGCGGTCAGCTGAACCTCGGGGAGCACGAACCGCGCGTCGCCGAACCCGTCCCAGGGCCCGGCCTGTCCGTCGTCGTGGAAGGCGAAGCCGCCGAACAGCCGGGGCCGCGCGGCGCTCGGGATGCCATCCGGGACAGAACAGGATTCGAGCAGGCGGGCACCGTCGGCGCGCACCTCGGCGAACCGGTCCGAGCCGTCGCCGGTCACCGTCGCCGTCGCTCCCCTGACAGCCACGGACTCGGTCGGGGTCTGCCAGACGAACCGTGGACGGTCGTTCGTCGCCAGAAAGGCCCTCGTCGGCGGTTTCGACACCGAACAGCCGCGCGTGACGACCGGCGCGTCGACTGTCCGAACCGTCGCCTCGTCACCGCGAGGTACATCCATCGCAGGCGAGTTAGGTCCGGGGGCCTTTGAGCCTAACTATACGGTTAGCCTCACGCGCCGAACACGTCTACGCGGTGACGAGAGCCCTCGTCCAGAGCGGTCCTACCGCCGTCGGTCGATGGGGAGCACCGAACGGAGCGTAATTCAGTTGTTTTTAATTGAGTTCGAATAAACTCTTGGAGTTTGGAAAGTAAAACGGGTGTATCAGTAGCTCTCTTTCGCACCATCCCCAACTTCCCCCGTCAGATTTAAATAAACCTCTGTCGAACCGACGTACAGTGCGATGCCCAAGGTAGAGATTACAATCCCGGAACACCTCGAGATGCAGATCGCCCAGCTCGTCGAAGAAGGCGAGTTTCTCAACCGCGAGGAAGCGATCGAAGACCTGCTCTCGACCGGGCTGAAGGCGTACAAGACCAGCGGGCCCATGGACGACGAGGAAGAACCAGGTCTCGAGGACGACGGCATGATGGGTCACGACGACGAATACGTGTTCTAGGCAGTCTCGGCCCGTCTGGCCCGTGGACCCGCCTGTGACGCGTTATCAAGCAATTCTTATGCTGTTTGCGCCGGCTAGTACTGTCAAATGCACAAAGACGAACTCCTCGAGCTACACGAACAGATGGTGTACATCATGCGTTTCTTCCGCGACGAGATGGACAGCGTCGACCCGGAGCTGTTCGACGCCTACCAGGAACTCGACGTCGAGCCCTCGGACGTACACAAATCGAAGAGCGAACACAAACACGCCGTCTTCGTGCTCGGGAACTCGCTGGCGACGGCGATGAGCGAGGACGAGTTCTCCGACGCCGGCCGCGTCGGCAAGCGAATGAAGGAACTCGCCGAGGACGCCGAGAGCCGCATCTGACCGACCGCTCCGTCGCGTTACTGTTCTAGCTCGGTGAACATCTCGGGGTCCGTCCGGAACTTGAGGACGTTGTGGACCACGGAGTTGCGCACGTTGTCGATGACGTCGCCGTGGTCCTTGTAGAAGTCGTGAATCCAGCGCGACTCGGCTTTCCGGCTGGGGAACATCATCACCGACTTCCACTGGTACTCCCCGTCCGAGAGGAAGTACAGGAGCGTGTGGCGGTCGTGCCGGATGGCGTTCATCGCGTCGTTCCAGCCCTCGGCGAAGTGGGCCGGATTGAACTTGAACTCGAAGAGCGCGAAGTTGAAGTACGCCTCGTTGGGCACGATAGTCTCCCGGAAGACGCCCTCTTCGCGCATCTTCCGGATGGACTCGCTCACGGTGACGTGCGAGACGCAGATGTCGTGTTCCTCCTCGAGTATCGTCGCGAGTTCACGCGAGGACAGTTGCGGGTCGTCGGAGAGTTCGCTGAGGATGAGCACGTCGCGTTCTTTGAACTCCCAGTCGGGACAAGCGTCAGTGGACATGAATGTTGCTCTGGACTGAGTAAACCTCTTTCTTTCGACTCTCTCCCGCGTTGATATCGATCCCCAGTGATCGAACTTTTCGCGACCTCACCGCCCCTCGAACTGGGGCGACCGGCCTTCGACGAACGCAGCGGCCCCCTCGGCGTGGTCGCGAGTACCGAACGCGACGCCCTGAGCCATCGCTTCCGAGCCCGACGCGCTCTCGAAGGAGTCGGGACGCTGGTTCAACAGCCGCTTCGACGCGGTGAGCGCGACGGTCGGCCCCGTCGCGATCGTCTCGACCAGGTTCGCCACGCCCTCCTCGAAGGAGTCGGACTCGAACACGCGCGTGAAGATACCGAGTTCGCGGGCGCGGTCGGCGGACACGAGTTCGCCGGTGAAAACCAGCTCCTTGGCCGTGTTGAGCCCGACGAGTCGGGGGAGCAGGAAGGAGACACCCGAGTCCAGCGCGAGGCCGACGCGCCGGAACCCGAAGCTGATCTTGGCCGCGGGACTGGCCAGCTGGACGTCGCAGGCGATGGCCAGCCCGGCGCCCGCGCCGAAGGCCGGCCCGTCTATCTTGGCGACCGTCGGGAGCGAACACTCGTAGACGCGACCGACGGCGCGGTTCACCGATCGAATGACCAGGTCGACTCGCTGGGCCGCCGGGACGTCTCCCTCGATGCCGTCCAGCATGGCCTGGACGTCACCGCCCGCACAGAACGACGGGCCGGCCCCCTCCAGGACGACGCACCGGGCGTCACTGTCGGCGATGGTATCGAAGGCCGCGACGATCTCGTCGGCGAGTGCGGCGGAGATTGCGTTGCGAGCGTCTGGCCGGTTCAGCGTCACCCGCGCGACGCCGTCCGAGACGTCGAGCACCACGAGGTCTGAAGCCATAGCGGCCCGACGAACGCGAGCGGCAAAGTCGTGTGGGCAGCGGAGGGCTGGCAGCGGGCCGTCTGGCCACGAAGGGACAGTTTGAGGGAGGGCCCCGACCGTAGATTCGGTGTGCAGATCCACTGGCACCGTCGCGACCTGCGCGCGGTCGACAACGCCGGCCTCGCAGCGGCTGCGGCCCCAGCGGAGGACGACGGCCCCGTCGTTCCAGTGTTCGTCTTCGACGAGGCCGTCCTCGCGCACGCCGCGCCACCGCGGGTCGCCTTCATGCTCGACGCGCTGGACTCGCTGCGCGCGTGGTACCGTGAACGGGGGAGCGATCTGGTCGTCGCCCGCGGGGACCCGGCAGACGTCCTGCCGGACCTGGCCGAGCGCCACGGCGCGAGCGTCGTCACCTGGGGCGAGGACTACTCCGGGCTGGCGAAGGAGCGCGACGCGCGCGTCCGCCTGGCGCTCGACGAGGTGGACGTGGACCGACGCGTCGTCACCGACAGCGTCCTCCACGAACCGGGGTCGATCACGACGAACGACGGCGAGCCGTACTCGGTGTTCACCTACTACGGACGGAAGTGGCAGGACCGGCCGAAAGACGACCCCTACGAACCGCCAACGTCGTCGACGCTCGCCGACGTGAGTGGGAACCCACTCCCGTCACTGGAGGCACTGGGCTTCGACGAGCCAGCGGCCCAAATTCCGACGGCTGACCCGGCCGCCGCGCGCGAGCGACTGGCGGCGTTCTGCGACGGGCCGATCTACGAGTACGAGGACCTGCGGGACGTTCCCGCGACGGAGAATACGTCCCGGCTCTCTCCCCACCTGAAGTTCGGGACCCTCGGGATTCGCGAGGTGTACGCGGCGACCGAGGCTGCAAAAGAGTCTGCGAAAGACGGCGCGACCGATGAGCAGGTCGAATCGATCGAGACGTTCCAGTCCGAGCTGGCCTGGCGTGAGTTCTACTTCCAGGTGCTGGCGGCGAACCCGGAGACCGTCTCGCAGAACTTCAAGGACTACGAGAATCCGATCGACTGGCGGAACGACCCGGAGGAGTTCGAGGCGTGGAAGGCGGGCGAGACGGGCTATCCATTCGTCGACGCCGGGATGCGACAGCTCCGGGCAGAGGCGTTCGTACACAACCGGCTCCGGATGGTCGTCGCCTCGTTCCTGACGAAGGACCTCCTGGTCGACTGGCGGCGGGGCTACGACTGGTTCCGCGAGCGTCTCGTCGACCACGACGCGGCGAGCGACGTCGGCGGCTGGCAGTGGGCAGCCTCGACGGGCACTGACGCCCAGCCGTACTTCCGGGTGTTCAACCCGACGACCCAGGGCGAGCGCTACGACCCCGACGCCGAGTACATCACGGAGTACGTCCCCGAACTGCGCGACGTCGACTCAGACCTGATTCACGAGTGGCCCGACCTGTCGCAGACCCAGCGACGAAACGTCGCGCCGGAGTACCCCGACCCCATCGTGGACCACGGAGAGCGCCGCGAGGAGGCCATCGCCGCGTTCGAGGCCGCCCGTGGGGACTCCTGACGGGCGACGAGCCGGAGGCCGCGCCACGGCCGGATAGTGCTAGGAGTTACCGTACGGCTCCTAAACGTTTAACAGGCGTCCGGCCGACGATTCGCGTTGGAGGGTTTACATTATGCCAGAAGAATCCGAACCTGAGCTGCCACCGCTCCCGTACGACTACGACGCGCTCGAACCACACATCTCCGAGCAGGTGCTGACCTGGCACCACGACACGCACCACCAGGGCTACGTCAACGGCCTGCAGGCCGCCGAGGAGACCCTGGCCGAGAACCGCTCGTCGGGCGACTTCGGTGGCTCCGCCGGCGCGCTCGGCAACGTCACCCACAACGGGTGTGGCCACTATCTCCACACGCTGTTCTGGGAGAACATGTCCCCCAACGGCGGCGGCGAGCCCGAGGGCGATCTCGCGGACCGCATCGCCGAGGACTTCGGCTCCTACGAGGGCTGGAAAGGCGAGTTCGAGGCCGCCGCGGGCGCCGCCGGCGGCTGGGCGCTGCTCGTCTACGACCCCGTTGCCAAACAGCTGCGCAACGTCGCCGTCGACAAACACGACCAGGGCGCGCTCTGGGGCGCCCACCCGATTCTCGCGCTCGACGTCTGGGAGCACTCCTACTACTACGACTACGGGCCGGACCGCGGCAGCTTCATCGACGCGTTCTTCGAAGTCGTCGAGTGGGACAAGGCCGCCGAAGAGTACCAGAAGTGCCTCGACCACTTCGAGTGAGTCGCTGATCTCCGACCTTTTTTCGCCCCGGTGACGGGGAGCGCGTCGCCTCGTCGATTCGAGAGTTTTACGCGTCGAGGGACGAACTGGTTGGTATGCCAAAACCGAGAGCCGACTTCGACGACCTGCGGAGTCTGGAGTTTCGCGACCCCGACGAAGTGCTCGACGAGGACAAACTGTACACCATCTACGAGATCGGGCGGCTCCTCCAGGGGCTCGACCCCGAAGCCGAACTCGACGTCGAGACGGAGAACGTCCTGATGGACTGGGCCATCCCGTGGATGCTCAACAACGCGGAGGCGTTCGTCTTCGCGGAACCGGCCGCCGACGACGAACCGGGGTACTACGGGCTCGCGTAGATGAAGCTGCTCGTCGCCGGGTCCGAGCGGGTCGACGCCGGCAAGACCACGTTCTCCGTGGGCCTGCTCGAACGCACCGGCGCCGTCGGCTACAAGCCCCGCGCCGGCAACGACTACTGGCACGACCACGACGACTGGGACCGGGCCAGCGCGGACGGTCGCCTCTACGGCAAGGACGCGAAGCGCCTCGTCGGCGCGAGCCCGCCTGACTTCCAGCCGGAAGCTATCAACCCGATCCACAGACTGTGGCACCCGTCACCGGGCGGCGGTGCCGGGATTCTCGGGAGCGAAGACAGGGAGTTCCTCGTCGACCGGGTCGGCGACGAATTCGTCGTCAACGAAACGGTCTCGCTACCCGACCAGGTCCGCGAGCGACTCGCACTGGACGACGCCCGCGTCGTCTCGTCGCTCGACGAATTCAACGCCACGATGGCCCGCTTGCACGTCCCGGCGCTCCAGTCGCTGTCAGGCGAAATCGAGGAGCGCCAGCGAGCCGTCGTCGAATCGTACGGCGACGTCGCGCGGCCGCTCGCCGACCTGGCACCGGACGCCGTCGCCGTCGTCGAACCGACGCTGGCGAGGCTCTACGACGGCGACCGCTACGCGAAGGCCTGCGAGGTAGCCACCGGCGGTCCAGGAACCGGCCAGCTCGAAGAGCGCGTCGGCTCGGTCGTCGACCTCGTCGAGTCGGCGGCGACGGTCCAGTTACCAGCGCTCGACGGCGACGACCGGAACGACCCAGCAGCGATCGCCGACGCCTACGAGCCGGCCTACGACGCGCTGCTGGGGACTGCCTTCGACGGCGAATAGTGACCGTCTTCGAAGACCCGCATCCCCGTTCTCAGGCGCCGAACTCCGCCTGCGTCACTCGGACGACGAGCGTGTCGTCCACGTCCCGCAGGTCGTACTCCGGAATCGTGTCGCCGGTCCGGGTGACGAGCATCGGTTCGACGAGCCGAGGTGGAGATTCGAACTCCTCGTCACTCTCCTCAATGCCGTATACCTGGAGGAATCGGTCCGTCTCGGCCGGCTCGACCTCGTCGTCGCGGACCGCGGCGGCCAGGTCCCGCGAGAGCCACTCCGTCTCGCTGATCGAGGGTTCGAGGACGAACGCCGTCTCGGTAAAGCGGACGAGGTACCAGTTCAGATCGTTGAGCAGCGAGACGGCGGCGCCGAGGCTCACCGTCTCCAGCGTGAGCGTGTTCTCGAACGGTTCCCGGAGGTCGTAGGTCGCGAGCGCGTTTCGCGCCGTCTCGCGCGAGAGGAGTTCGTACCGGAGGTTGGCGTCCTCCGTCCCGACGAGACAGACCCGGGTCATCGTCCGAGGTGAGTCCCGCGGGCGGGAAAGTGGTTTCGTTCCACCCGGTCACTCGGTGTCGATGGGGACGATTTCTGCTTCCCCGGCCACGACGCGCGCACGCGAAAAGAGGTCGTCGGGCTCGACGGCCCGGACCGTCTCCAGATCCGCGTTCGTCTCGGGGAAGGAGGGAGCCACGCGGTTGCAGCCCGCGTCGATGGTCGACTCCTCGTAGGTCCCGATGTCGCGCGCCTGTTCGATGACCTCGGTCTTGTCCATCGTGAGGCAGGGACGGTGGACCGGTAACTCGACGGCCGCGTCGGTGACCGCGAGGTTCGCGCTCGTCTGGCTCGACTTCTGGCCGATGGCCTCGCCGGTGACGACGCCCACTGCGCCGGTCTCGCGGGCGACGGCCTCGCCCACGGCGACGACGAACCGGCGGAGGTGGAGCATCCGGGTGTCCGTCGTCTGCTCGGCCAGTTCCGCGACGACGTCGCCGCCCGGAACGATCCGGAGGTCGAGGTCGTAGCTCGGGGCGTACCGGGCAAGGTCGGCGACGGTCGCGGCCGCGCGCGCCTGGTGGTCGGGCCCGCCGTAGTCGCCCAGGTCGACGTACACCGGAACGATCGGGCAACCCCGGCGCATCATCTGCCAGGCGGCGACCGGCGAGTCGATGCCACCGCTGACCATCGCCACGACGGGCCGCTGGGTGCCGAGGGGCATCCCGCCCGGGCCGTCGCGCTTCTCCAGGAAGACGTAGGCCTCGTCCTCGCGGCACTCGACGAACAGTTCGAAGTCCGGGTCGTCGAGGTCCACTTCGGCCTCGCTGCCCATTGACTCGATGGTCTCCCAGACCGCGCTCCCGCCCTCGGACTCGATGTCGGTGCTGGCGAAGGGGTGGGCGTCCTGCTCGCCCGCGCGGCGCGCGCTGACGGCGAAGGTCCCGCCGTCGTAGTGGGCCTCGGTCGCGTCGCGGAGCGCGTCCGCGATGGCTTCCAGCGTCGGTTCGACCGTCACCGCGGGGCTCGCCGAGACGACGCCGAAGGCGTCCGTCGCGGCCGCAGTCGCCGCCTCGGGTTCGTCGGTGTGGACGAAGATCCGATTCCGGTGTCGGTCGACCTCGCCGTCGACGTCGCGGTCGGCGAGCAGCGAGTTGACGTTGCCTGCGAGCCGGGTCTCCATCTTGCGGCGGACCTGGTCGCTCTTGACGCCGATTTCGCCGTGGCGGACGACGACGACGTCGGATCCCGGCGGGTGCATACCTGGGATATCGGACGGGAGAATAAACGCGTGTCGTCCTCCGCCCACCGGCCAGGAACCGTCGCTCAGTCGCGACCCGGGTCCGGGTAACCGCCGACCGACAGCAGCCGCTCGAGGAACGCGTCGGTCGCCGACGCGAACCAGAGGCCGCCACCGAGCGAGAGCGCCCCAGCGGTGATAAGTGGGATGTTGAGGGACGCGCTGCACGCGCCGCCCGGCGTCGAAACGACGACGGCCAAGCCGTCCAGCATCAGGCCCGGCAGCGCAGAGGACGGCTCCGCGCCGGTGGCGACTTCGCAGCCGCCGTTCAGGATCGTGAACGGCTCGATGGCGAAGAGGAGCAGGCCGACGCCGACCGCCACGTGAGCCGGGTCGGCCCGTCTCGACGCGACGACGGCGAGTAGCGCGAGCGATCCGACGTACGAACCGAGGACCAGCCACGGAACGACCGGCGCGAGTCCCCCGTAGGAGACCGAACCGAAGAGGTAGAGGTGGATATAGCGAAAACCGGCGTGCACGAGGAACACGTCGAGGACCACCGTGACCGCGAACGTGCGTCTGAGAACCGGATTCCGAGTGGCCGACCGGATCGACATACACACCACTTCCGGTCCGGGGACGTAAGTTTTCGCAGCGACGGCGTCGCAGAAGCCTCTTCGCGTCGCGGTGGACGGCGCCTCCTCAGAACGTGGACAGCTGGCCGTCGATGACCCGCTTCGTGACGCCGGTGACGTCCGCGAGCTCGTCGTCGACGGCAGCGCGGACCTCTGCTTCGATGTCTTCGATGGCGACGCCGGGTTCGGTGACGAGTTCCGCGTCGGCGACGTGCGGGTCGTCGATGGGCGATCCGATCTGGGAGAGCAGGCGGACCTGGAGCTGTTTGATGCCGTCGACCTCACTCACGACGGACTCCGCGATTTCGGTCGAGAGGAGGTTGTATATCTTCCCGATGTGGTTGACGGGGTTCTTGCCGGAGGTCGCCTCCATGCTCATGGGCCGGTTCGGCGTGATGAGGCCGTTGGCGCGGTTGCCACGGCCGACGGAGCCGTCGTCGCCTTGCTCGGCGGAGGTGCCAGTCGTCGTCAGGTAGATGGAGCCCTCATCGTAGTCGTCGGCGGTGTTGACGTGGACGGTAACCTCGCGGTCGGTGTACTCCGTGGCCAGGTCGGCGACGTACTCCCGAACCCCCTCGACGGCGTCGCGGTAGGCGTCCATGTCCGGGACGTGCCGGTCGACCATCGCGACGGCGACGGTGACGTCGACGTGGTCGCCCTCGCGCTTGCCCATGACCTTGACGTCCTGGCCGACGACGGGGTTGTCCGCGGCGTACTCTTCGTTGAGACTGCGTTCGGTCTCGTGGACGATCTGTTCGGTCTCGGTGAGCGGCGCGTGACCGACGCCGTAGCTCGTGTCGTTGGCCATCGGGACGGTCGCTTCTTCACCGAAAACCTCCTGGAGGTCGCCGCTGCCCTCGCCGAGGCGGACGTCGACGATGACGTCCTTGCCGACGTCGAGGAAGGGGAACTGCTCGTCGAGGTACTCGCGGGCGGCCTCCAGTGCGATCGTCTCGGTCGGGATGCGCTCGCCGCCGAACGTCTTGGTGGCGCGACCGACGATGAGGAGGTAGATCGGTTCCAGTACTTCGCCGCCGCCGAAGGCGGGCGCGGCCGTGCCGGCGACGAGCTGGGTCTCGTCGGTGTTGTAGTGCAGCACCTCGCCGAAGCGGTCGATGTACTCCTGAGCGAGCGCGCGCGAGACAGTTTCGGCGATCCCGTCGCAGATAGAGTCGGGGTGACCGATACCTTTCCGCTCGACGATCTCCACCGACTGGTCCTCGACCGCGTGCCCGGTGGCGGGCTGAACGTGTATATTCCGGTCCGTCATTGGCCGTAGTTGGGAGTCCCGGGTTCTATAACTTGCGGAAACCTTTCTTGCCGTTCTGATTACTCCTCTGCATCACCGAGGAGGAGACCCAGGTAGGACGTCCGGATCTGCTCGTCGGGGTCGAGACCGAGATCCATCATTACCTCCTTCGCGCCCTCGCGCGCGTCGTCGACTTCCTCGGCCTCGATTTCGACCTCGACGAACTCACCGAGGCCGTCGACGCTGTCCAGCGTGACGGTGTAGCCGTTCAGGTGATAGCGGTCACGATCCTTCTCCACGACGGCGGCCGCCTCGAACCCCAGTGCACGGAATATCGCGTCGGCGTCCGATCCGCTCTCGACGGCCGTCTCTATCTCCTCCCGGGTCTTCGATTCGGCGTCGACCTTCGGTCCTTTGTAAGTCAACTCGACGATCGCTTCGTCGCCGTGGGACTCTCGACGGATGCGAAACGCCTCGTCGGTCGCTGCGAAGTCGCGGTGGGGCGCGTCGTAGTACGTGTCTTCCTGGGTCACGACACCCAGGCGATCGGCCCCCAGTGCTTCGAGTCGGTCGCGAACGGCGTCGTGGTCCGCCTCGACCTTCAGTTCGACCTCGTACATGCGCATGTGGTCGGCCAGGCCGGACAAAAGCAACCCGAATCGTGTCCCCGACCGGAATATTCCAGCTGGCGAATGCGAGAAGAAAGAACTTGTACCTCATCTGTAAACCGGATCACGTGCTCCGTCGAGAATACGTCGTATCCGTCGGCGTCGGCTGCTCGTCCCTCAATGCCGGCTGTCCAGCCGGTGGTCCGAACTACCGACTGAAGTCGTTCCAGCTTTCCGAAACGATCACTTCAGGGGACACTGCGACGGCCAGCGTGAGCCTCGTAAGTGACGACAGGTCTGACATCCACACCGACGTTATCGTCGAGATAGACGATCTCAGAGAGAAACACCGCACCACAGTCGACAGCGGAGAGACCAGGACAGTCGATATCGACGTTGACGTAGATCTAGAGCCGGGGTCCTACGAAGCCACTGTCGAGGCCATCGGGGCGAACAACGAATTATCCCAACAGGTAGAGGTCGTCGAGCCAGTGACAGTGGAAACCGAACAGCGACCCGCTGAATCGGCCATTCGCACCGGCTGATGCAGTCAGATTCAGATCTATCACTCGGCGGGGCGAAACGTTGTCCTTAAGAGCGCGACGACTGACGATTCGGGTATGAGCAACGACTCCGAGGCCGAGGAGGCCGACGTCGAAGAACAGGAAGTCGACGAGACCGAAGCACAGGACACCGAGGCCGATGAGGAGACCGCCCAGGAAGAAGCGACCGAGGAAGAAACCCCCGAAGGAGGGCTCCAGGAGGGCGACTTCGTCGAACTGGACTACACCGCCCGGACCGTTGAAGGCGACGACCTGGTCGACACGACCCACCCCGAAGTCGCCGAAGAGGAAGGCGTCGGCGAGGACCAGGAGTTCGCCCCGCGCACAATCGTCCTCGGCCAGGGTCACCTGTTCGAGGCCGTCGAGTCTGACATCTACGGCAAGGAAGCCGGGGACAGCGGCACCGTGAACGTCTCGGCGGAGGAGGCCTTCGGTGAGTACGACGAGAGCGAAGTCCGCACCATCTCGAAGGACAAGATTCCGGAAGACGACCGCTACCCAGGTGCCCACGTCGACGTCGGCGGCGAGCACGGTCACGTCGAGACCATCATCGGCGGTCGCGCGCGCGTCGATTTCAACCACCCACTCGCCGGCGAGGGCATCGAGTACGAGTACGACATCCTCCGCGAGGTCGAGGACCGAGAGGAGCAGGCCCAGGGCCTCATCAGCATGTTCCTCGACATGGAACTCGAGGTTTGGTTCGAGACCGACACCGTCGAGGAAGAGCAGATGGTCGAACCCGACGAGGACGACGACGAGGACGCCGAACCCGAGTTCGAGACCGTCGAAGTCGAGAAGGAGACGCTCTACATCGAGGCGACCCCGCAGCTCACGATGAACCAGCAGTGGATGATGGGCAAACAGCAGATCGCCCAGCAGCTCACCCAGATCCTCGACATCGACCGCATCATCGTCCAGGAGGAGATCGGCGGCGGCATGGGCGGTATGATGGGCGGCATGGGAGGAATGATGGGCGGCGGCGCAGGCGGCGAGGACATCGAGGCGGCCCTCGAAGACGCCGACGTTGACGCCGACGAGATCATGGAAGAGATCGAAGGCGCCGAAGAATAGACGAGCATACCGCGAGCGGAGCGAGCGGTTTCTTCGGTCCGAACGGAGTGAGGACCGGCCTTTTTTGGTGCAGATTTTTCGAGGAGCGGTGTGCGAGCGCAGCGAGCACACCCGACGAAGAAAAAGGTGCGGCGGCATGGGAGGAATGATGGGCGGCGGCGCAGGCGGCGAGGACATCGAAGCGGCCCTCGAAGACGCCGACGTCGACGCCGACGAGATCGTGGAAGAGATCGAAGGCGCCGAAGAAGAGTAATCGGGTAGCCCGTCCGTCTTTTCATCCGTTCAGTCTCTTGGAGAACGTACTATAGCAAGCATACGGCGAGCGAAGCGAGCCGTTTCACTTCTCGCGAGACGCGGAGCGCCGAGCGGGAAGGAAGTTTGAAACGAAAGTTTTCAAGGAGTGGTTCCCGCAGGTCGCCGGAGGCGATCGAGGAAACCCGACGTGATTCGAGAGAGCGAAGCTCTCTCGGCATCTGCTCACGGGCGGCTTCGCCGCCCGTTCGCACGGTTCGTGGGACTCGAAGTGTCCCACGCACATCACGAAAATCGCGGAGCGATTTTCGAACGAACGTAAAATTTAGTTGGCCAGAATGTGGGCCGGGAGGTCCTCGCGGATGATGGTGTCACAGTACTCACAGCGGACGCCGTCGTCGAGGACGGTGAAGGCGGATTCGACCGGTTCGTCCTCGGTCGTGATGCAGTTGTGGTTGGGACACTGCAGCACGCCCACGACGCGGTCGGGGTGGTTGACGTGCTTCTTCTCGACGACGTCGAAGTCGCGGACGATGTTGATAGAGGCGGCCGGTGCGATGAGCGACAGGACGTCGAGTTCCTCCTCCGAGAGCTCCCGGCCCTCGACTTTGACGATGTCCTTGTGGCCGAGCTGGTCCGAGGGGACGTTCATGACCACGGAGACGGTCTCGCCCTCGGTGCCGTCGATGCCGAGGATGGCCAGGACGTTCAGCGCCTGGCCGCCCGTAATGTGGTCGATGACGGTGCCGTTCTCGATCTTGCTGACGCGGAGCTTTCGGTCTGTCATCGTTCTCCCTCCAGGACCATGTCGAGTATCGCCATGCGGACCGGCACGCCGTTGTGGGCCTGCTGGAAGTACTTCGCGTGCTCAGTGGCGTCGATCTCGTGGTCGATCTCGTCGACGCGGGGGAGCGGGTGCATCACGGTGAGATCGTCTTTCGCGTCCGCGAGCGTTCCGGCGTCGATCTGGTACTCGCCGGCCACTTCCCGGTACTCGCTCTCGTCGGGGAAGCGTTCGGCCTGGATGCGAGTCACGTAGAGGACGTCGAGCTCCGAGAGGACGGGTTCCAGCGAGGTGTGCTCTCGTACGTCCGCGCCGGCCTCGTGCAGGTCGTACCGGACCGACCGGGGGAGTTGCAGGCTCTCCGGGCTCACGAAGTGTTGGCGCGCGTCGAATTCCGTGAGCGCGTGGGCGAGCGAGTGGACGGTTCGGCCGTACTTCAGGTCGCCCATGATACCGATCGTCAGGTCGTCGAAGCCGGCGTTCTCCCGGATGGTGTAGAGGTCGAGCAGCGTCTGGGTCGGGTGCTGGCCGGCGCCGTCGCCGGCGTTGATGAGCGGCACGTCGACGTAGTCGCTGGCCATCTTCGCCGACCCCTCGCTGGGGTGGCGCAGGACGAGCGCGTCGGCGTACCCCTCGACGACGCGGACGGTGTCGGCCAGGGACTCGCCCTTCTTCACCGACGAGGACTCGACGGTACCCATGTCGACGACGTCGCCGCCGAGGCGCTTCATCGCGGCGGTGAAACTCATCTTCGTTCGCGTACTCGGCTCGAAGAAGAGCAGCCCCAGCAGGGCGTCGTCGTGACGGTCAGCGAACGCGCCCGGGTCGGCGGCGATGTCGGCAGCGCGGTCCAGCACCTCCTCGATGTCCGCTCGAGAGAGCTGTTTGGCGCTGATAATGTGGTCCTGGCGCATTGGGTAGACTCCCGCCCCCGATGGCCTTGAATCTCCCGACACAGCACGAACATTCAAATGGGAAGGCGGGGCCAGAGCGCCCATGATCGCTGTGGCCGGTGGCAAGGGCGGCTGTGGCAAGACCACCACGACGGCGTGTCTCGCCCGGGCGCTCGCGGACGCGGGTTCCGATCCAGTCGTCGTCGACGCCGACGTGGGAATGCCCGACCTGCACGTCGTCGCGGGCGCCCGTCTCGACGCCGGACTCGCTACTCTCGCGAGCGGAGCTCCCGTCAGTAAAGCGGTCCAGTCGACACTCGAACTTCCGGGCGTGCGTCTCGTCGCGAATGGCCCCGAACAGTCGGACGACCTGGCCACAGCCCTCGATCGACTGCAGACGCTGGCCGACCCGGTTCTGGTCGACACCGCCGCCGGCGCGTCGCCGGCCGTGGCGACACCCCTGCGGGCTGCCGACGCCACTATCGTGGTCTCGACGCCGACGCCTCAGAGCCTGGAAGATGCGGCCAAGACCGCGGCGATGGCTCGGGCGCTCGACGCGCCGGTCGTCGGTAGCGTCGTCACGAGGAGCGACGGCTCCGTGGATCCGGGGCGACTCCTGGATTGCCCGACCCTCGGCCACGTTCCGTCCGTCCCTGATCCACTCGCCGACGACCGGGTCCGGGCCGCGTACGCGGATGTTTGTGAGTCTCTCCCTAAGCGGAATATTTAATCAGTTGCAGAATAGTGACTCTCCACGGGATGGCTAATCGGCTGCGGACTGGGATCGACGTCCTCGACAGGAAACTCGACGGTGGGATACCTGCTGGTAGCATCGTCGCTCTCAGCGCGTCGCCGGCCAGCCAGGCGGAACTGTTCCTCTACGAACTCACCGCGACGCGTGGTACCCTGTGGCTCTCGCTGGATCGCACCGCCGAGGCGGTCCAGTACAGTATCGAGAACACGCCTGCAAACACGGGCGACCCGACGGTGCGCCACATCTCCGGCGAGGCACCGCTGGACAACGCGGGGAAGCTCGTCAGTGCGCTCCCCGAGACCTCGAATCTCATTCTGGACCCGGTCGACGTCCTCGAGGCCCAGGAGCCCCACTCGCGGTACCGCGCGTTCATGAACGACCTCCAGAACCACATTTTCAATACGGGCAGTCTCGCTATTCTTCACAGCCTCGACGGTCACGAGGTTCCGCCGCTGCGAGACACGACCGAACACTTCGCAGACGTCGTCTTCCAGCTCGATACCGGCGTGACGGGCGACGAGATCGTGAACAAGCTCTCGATCCCCAAGTTCCGGGGCGGCCGCGCCCCCGGCGACGTCATCAAGCTGAACCTCGTCGAAGAGGTCAGCATCGACACCTCGCGGGACATCGCCTAAACCGACTAAACTTTACTACTCGAGTGTCCTCGCACGCTCTTCGAGCCTGCTGCGGGCACCACTCGTCGCAAACTTGAGTTTCGAACTTCCGTCTCGCTCCATTCGGTCGCCAGAAGTGAAACGGCTCGCTTCGCTCGTCGCGGTATGCTTGCCCGGAAAGCCACCAGCTCTTCGATCGACACAGGGTCGGGGGATTGACCTGGTTTTATAACCCAATGATACAACAGACTAATCGATGACGCAACTCGAACGAGCGCGGGCGGACGAGGTTACCGAAGCGATGGAGCGGGTCGCTGAGCGGGAGAAAGAGGACACAGAGTTCGTCCGTGCACAGGTCGCGGACGGCCAGGCGGTTATCCCGGCGAACGACCATCACGACGCGCTGGACCCGATGATCATCGGGCGGGAGTTCTCGACGAAGGTGAACGCCAACATCGGGAACAGCGACGAGACGAGCGACCTGGAAGGGGAGCTCCGCAAACTCCACACAGCGGTGCACTACGGCGCGGACACGGTGATGGACCTGTCGACCGGCGAGGGACTGGATCCGATCCGCGAGGCGAACGTCGAGCACTCGCCAGTGCCCGTGGGGACGGTCCCGATATACGAGGCCGTCAAACGGGCGGGGAGTCCCGAGGAGATAACCCACGAACTGTTACTCGACGTTATCGAGAAACAGGCCGAGCAGGGCGTCGACTACATGACCATCCACGCCGGCGTGCTGATGGAACACCTCCCGCTCACCGACGGCCGGAAGACGGGCATCGTCTCGCGCGGTGGCTCCCTCCTGGCGAAGTGGATGGAGGAGAACGGGATGGAAAATCCACTGTACACGAAGTTCGAGGAAATCTGCGAGATCTTCCGCGAGCACGACGTCACCTTCAGCCTCGGTGACGGCCTGCGACCAGGGTGTCTCGCCGACGCCAGCGACGAGGCGCAGTTCGCCGAACTGGAGACGCTCGGGGAACTCACACGGACGGCCTGGGACCACGGCGTCCAGGTAATGGTCGAAGGGCCGGGCCACGTGCCGATGGACCAGGTCGCCGACAACGTCGAGCGCCAGCAGGACGTCTGCGACGGCGCGCCGTTCTACGTCCTCGGCCCGCTCGTGACCGACGTCGCGCCGGGCTACGACCACATCACCAGCGCCATCGGCGCGACGGAAGCTGGCCGGGCGGGCGCGGCGATGCTCTGCTACGTCACGCCGAAGGAACACCTCGGACTCCCAGAAGAAGAGGACGTCCGCGAGGGCCTGGCTGCCTACCGTATCGCGGCCCACGCCGCCGACGTCGCGAACGGTCGTGAGGGGGCGCGTGACTGGGACGACGCACTGTCGGAGGCTCGCTACGCCTTCGACTGGAACGAACAGTTCGACCTGGCGCTGGACCCGGAACGCGCCCGGTCCTACCACGACCAGACGCTTCCGGGAGACAACTACAGGGAGGCCCGCTTCTGTTCGATGTGTGGCGTCGAGTTCTGCTCGATGCGAATCGACCAGGACGCTCGGGAGGCAGGTGAGATGAGCGACATCGCCGACGAGACGGACCTGGCTGGCTCGGTGGCCGCCGAAGTGAACCGACCACCGACGGGAACCCACGACGGCGGGCGCGCCATCCGCGAGGCCATCGACGACCAGTGGGAACCGCCGGAGCAGTCGGTGGACGACTGAGAACCGCTACGCGCGACGGCCGAGAGGGAGGAGTAGGCGCTCCATTCCGCCGAACGCCGCGTACTTATGCAATCGATAGTTCGTGGCCGTGGGAGGAGAATATCGTCGCAGAACCACTGAGGCGTCCATCAGTGTCACCTGCTCTTTTCTCGATCGCCGGACGGCCGACCGGCGCCGCGCGCGGTTCCCCACCGCAGCCCGCCCGGTTTTGCTACCAACGGCACAGCAGTCGGATCGGTACCGATCGGCGCATAGTCACCTGGTAAGGAGTGTTACATGCAGAAAAACTATACCCGAGAGTACCTTACAGTTGAGTGATGTCTCGTAAGATTATCCTCGTCGCCTTCCTGGTGGCTGCGGCGGCCGCCTACAAGCTGACGCGGTAACAAGGGGTCTGGCTGTATCGCCCTCCAACCACACTTTCTCCCGAACGACTTACCCCCGTGGAGCCGTAGCCGCAGGTATGTACGGCGTCGTCACGCGCAACGAGGAGGAGCTTTCCTGGGAGGAGTTCGACCGCGGGTTCTACGAGGTGAAGGACGTGACCGGTCGCGCGGCTGAACCGGTCGCCGACGCCGTCAACATGATCTCCTGTTTCGGCGACAACGCCGCGGAGGACCAGGACGGCCTCGTTCCGGTCGACGACGAGGGAAACAGAGCGACCCGCGAGCGGCCCTACTTCGACTGGTCGTACGTCTGCCCCACGCACGACCGGTACCGGGAGGGATTACTGGGGATAATCGAAGACGCCGCCGCAGTGAACGAGGACGTCCGCCTCGACGACGTCGGGTTCCCGCGCGAGGAGTACTGCCACTGCGAGCGCTGTGAGGAGCGCTTCGCCGATAGCGACCACGAGGAGTGGTCGACCTGGCGCGAGCACGTCATCACGGAGTTCGTCGCCGCCGCTCGCGAGCGCGTCCCCGGACGACTCTACCTCACGCTCTACCCGGACCCCTACCCGGGACACCTCTCGGCGCGGTCCGGGATCGACGTCGAAGCCCTGGAGGCGTACGTCGACGAGTTCGTCGTCCCCATCTACGACATGGCCTACACCACGACCTACTGGCTGGAGATTCTCGCGAGCGGGTTCCGTGACCGGCTCTCGACGCCCTTCAGCGTCGAACTGTACGCCGTCGACGTCGACGTTGACGACCTGATTCACGCGGCGGAGGTCGCCGAGGAGTACGGCGAGGACGTCTTCTTCGGCTACGACGCGAGCAACGCCCGCGCGACGGTTCGCCGGATGCAGGCCGACGCCCGGCAGGGCGAGACGTTCACGCCCGAGTGAGCGACGGCCGTCGTCACACCAACGGGCAACGGAGTTATCCGCGCCCGCGTGCTAAATACCCACATGCTCCAGTGTCCTCGATGTGGCGACGTCGTCGAACAGCTCCACCCCTTGCCCGGCGAGGCGTTGCAGACCAGTGGGCCGGGGCAACGCCCGGAGAGTGACGTACCCGCGGGCCGAGCGTGTTCCTGGTGTCGCCACGAGCTACTGGAAGGCTAGATAGCGCTCGCGGACTGGCGCTCCCGGATCACGCCGCCTCCGAGGAGGACTACTGCTCCAGCGTCTCCGCTCGCCACCGAACGAGCTGGTCGCGGTCGCGCGCGTCATCGGGCAGTTCGTCGAACCATCGCGCGTCGGTTATCTCACCGTCCGGGTCGTCGACGGTCAGTGCGGTCGTCTCGGCGCGAGCCTGGTAGATCGGCAGGACGCCCCACGTGTCGTAGTCTCCACACCGGAACTCGACCCGGGCGAGCAGCGCCAGCCCCTCGAACGCCGCGTCGACGCCGGCCTCCTCCATCAGTTCGCGACGCGCGGCCGCCCGGAACGACTCGTCGCCGTCCACTTCCCCGCCGGGGAGGACCCACATGTCCACGTCGTCGTGGCGGACCAGCAGTAGTTCACCGGACTCGCGGTACGTTATCGCGTGGGCACCGTAGGGGAGGCCGTTGTCGCGGATGCGGTCCGCGACGGTCCTGAACCGCGGCCGAGAGACGCTGCGGTGACGGGTGCACTCGAGGAAGTCCTCGTGGCGGTCCGCGACGGAGTGATACGTCTGTTCTGCCGACTGGCGCGCGACGTCGCCGAGGTACCAGAGGTCGTCGACCGTCGTCATCGATGCCGTCTGGGTATCGCACCGTGTCTCGGTCTCGGAACCGATCCGTCCGGGGGCGAAGATGGTGACATGCCACCCGTTTCGCGCGTCACTGTCATAAGTGTTCGACCCGGGCCAGTGGCGTCCGCCGAGCAGGTCAAATCAGACCCTTTTTGCCGTCCACCCCTGTACCGATCGATATGGCATTCGAAGAGGACGACGCTGTCATCTTGCACGACGAACACAGCGAGTACGACGGGGAGGAGGGGACGGTCACCCAGGTCGTCGAGACGATGTTCGGGGACGCGAACTACACCGTCTCCTTCGAGGACGGCCAGGAGCAGGGCATCCCGGAGGACTCCCTCGAACCCGTCGACGAGGAGTAACGACGATTTCGATGGCCTCGGTCCCGTTTCACTACGTCGAACTGCGCGCATTCTCCTACGCCACCGAGGACGAGAAGCGAGTCGAACAGGCGCTCCGGACGTTTCTCCCCGAGGACGTCGAACTCCAGCGGCACACGTCCGAGGGTCACTACGGCGACCGCATCGTCGTCCTCTCGGCCCGCGTGGAGCTGGCGGACGAGATTCGACACGTCCTCTCCCAGGTCGCGACCCTGGACGACGTCGACGACGTCGTCGCCGAACTCGACGACCGGGTGGACGACAACTGCTCGTTCTTCCTGACGTTCGACAAGCAGGCCGCCTTCGGTGGCGAGGTCCGGCGCGGCGACGGGATCACGCTCCGGGCGAAAGTCGAGGCGTATCCGGCCAAGCGGGAGAAGGCCGTCACCAACGCCCGTGAAGTGCTGGAAGCCCTATGAGGTACGAGGCAGTCCACGCCCGGCCGGACGGCGATAGTACCGTCGCGCGGCTGGCGCTGACCGCGAGCGAGTACGGCTTCGACGGCATCGTCGTCCGGAACCACGGTGACGCCCTCGCGGACTACGACCCAGAGGTGGTCAGCGAGACGTACGACGTCGACGTCGTCCCGGCCGTGGAGGTCAGAGCGGACGACCCGTCACAGGCCAGTGGCTACGTTGGGAACCACCGGCCCGACACCGTCGTCCTCGCAGTCCACGGCGGGACCGTCGCGATGAACCGGTTCGCCGTCGAACAGGCCGCCGTCGACGTCCTGGCACATCCGATGCGCGACGACGGCGATTTCAACCACGTACTGGCGAAGGAAGCCGCGGCGAACGGCGTCCGCGTGGAGTTCTCGCTCCGCGACGTCCTCGATTGCACCGGTGGCCGACGCGTCCGCCGCCTCCAGTCCCTCCGGAAGCTCCGCGAACTCGTCGACTACTACGACGTCCCCTACGTCGTCAGCGCGGACCCGACGAGCCACCTGCAACTCCGGGCCCCGCGCGAACTCGTCGCCGTCGGCGAGGCCATCGGCTTCTCCAGCGAACAGGTCGAATCCGGCCTCGCGGAGTGGGGTCGAATCGCCTCACGCAACCGGGAACGACTCTCGGACTCCTTCGTCGAACCCGGCGTTCGTCGCGTCGACGAACGAGACCCGGGCTCTACCGGAGACGACCACGACTGAACGGTACAGACATCGTTCCGGGCCGAACGACCGGTGATTTTATGTTGTAGTTGGTACTCTAACAAGACATGGGGTCAGAGAACGTAAGCTTCGAAGCAGCGGTCATCGCCGCTGTCGGGGTGGTGCTCGGGGTCGCCCACCTCTTCGGCGCGATGCTCGCGCTGCTATCGCAGGGGGTGAACAGCGTGTTACTGCTGGCGAACTCGGTGCCAGTGACGACGACAACCGCTATCGCGTTGATGCTGACAGCCGGATTCCTGGGGACGGGGAGTCGACAGGGCCGGTACGTGGGGATGGTGGCCTTCGGCGCGGTCGCGGTGTTCGGCCGACCGTCGCTCGTGGCTCCGGAGCCGTTTCCCGTCGCACACGCGGGACTCGCACTGCTCGTCGTACTGTACCTGGCGCTCCGGAACCCGATCACCGAACCGGAACGGTCGAACGTCGACGAGTCGACCAGCGCGACCAGGCTCGGATCGACGATCCGGTGAGCAGAACCGGTGATCCAGAGCCGGTGATCCAGAGCCGGTGAAGCAGAACCGGTGATCCAGAGCCGGTGAAGCAGAACCGGTGATCCAGAGCCGGTGAGACGGAATTGACGAGACGGGACCGGTGAAACGGTCGCCATCCGACGAGCCGGGTCTCCGCGAGTCGTATGCTTCATTGGCCTCGCCCGCGACGGGAGTGACATGAAGAAGTCCCTCGAAGAGCACGCCGACCGGTTTTCCGAGCAATCCGCCGAGTACGACGAGCAGCAGGACTCTGTGGCCTACCGAGAGTGTGCCGACCTCGTCGTCCGGTACGCGAACCCGGGACCGGAGGACGTGGTCCTCGACCTGGGGACCGGGACCGGAGCCATCGCCCTGCCGCTGGCCGAGCGATGCGAGTTCGTGCACGGCCGGGACATCAGCGAGGGGATGCTCTCCGAAGCCCGGGCGAAGGCCGCCGACCGCGCCGTCGAGAACGTCGAGTTCGCCGAGGGCCGCTTTCGCGAGCCGAACGTCGACCGCAACATCGACGTCGTCACCTCGAACTTCGCGATGCACCACCTCGACGACGAGGAGAAGGCCGAGGCCATCGACGTCATCGCCGCCCTCGAACCCCGGCGATTCGTCCTCGGCGACGTGATGTTCTTCGGCGACCCGGACCCCGACGAGACGTTCTATAGCCCAGACGTCGACGACCCGGCGACGGTCGGCGTGCTGGCGGACGCCTTCACGGACGCCGGGTTCGCCCTCACGGCAGTCGAGAGCGTCCACGATCAGGTTGGCGTCCTGGTCGGGGAGCGGGTCCCCGACGGCGACGGCATCGAGGAGGCACCGCGGTGAAACACCTCCCGAAACACCTCCGCCAGCGCTGGCGATACCTGGGGGTAGCCATCGAGACCTGGCCCGACGCCGCGTTCGGCCGGCGCGACTTCCAGCGGGAGCTGTGGTACGCCGCCCAGAACCTCTTCGGTGACGCCGGCAGCGCGGACCTCGACATGACGGTCCTCCGGTTCGATCTGGCCGACAGTGACGGCGCTGCAGTGGTCCGGACGCGGCGGGACGAGGAACCACGGGCGAGAGCAGCCCTTGCCTGCGTGGCAGCGGTCGACGGAGACCCGGTCGGAATCCGCGTGAGGGGGGTAAGCGGCACCGTGCGAGCCTGTGAAGAAAACTATATACATCGCCGACGGGAACCACCGGACCAGAGACACGTCGCGTTCGAGGACGCGGAGGAACCCGCCGTCGCCCGTGACGGGAAGGTCGACGTGCGGACCCCCGAGGGCTACTCGGGCGCGACCACACTCGATTTCCAGTAACTATGCAGGGCCAAAACCAACAGCAGGCGTACGACCGGGGGATAACGATCTTCTCGCCGGACGGGCGTCTCTATCAGGTCGAGTACGCACGCGAGGCCGTCAAGCGCGGCACCGCGAGTATCGGCATCCGGACCAGTGACGGCGTCGTCCTCGCAGTGGACAAACGGATCCGGTCGCCGCTGATGGAGCGCTCCTCCGTCGAGAAGATCCACAAGGCCGACGACCACATCGGCATCGCCAGCGCCGGCCACGTCGCCGACGCGCGCCAGCTCATCGACTTCGCCCGCCGACAGGCGCAGGTCAACCAGCTCAGGTACGGCGAGCCGATCGGCATCGAGACGCTGACCAAGGAGGTCACCGACTACATCCAGCAGTACACCCAGGTCGGCGGCGCCCGGCCGTTCGGCGTCGCGCTCATCATCGGCGGCATCGCGAACGGCAAACCCCGCCTCTACGAGACGGACCCATCCGGGACCCCCTACGAGTGGAAAGCCCTCGCAGTCGGCGCCGATCGCGGCGACATCCGGGAGTACCTCGAAGCGAACTACTCCGAAGAGATGGTCCTCGACGACGGCATCGACCTCGCGCTGGAAGCGCTCGCGTCCGTCAACGACGACGAACTCGCTCCCGAGGGAATCGGCATCGCCACCATCGACGTCGAGACGGAACAGTTCCGGGAACTCAGCGACGACGACAAAGAGGCACACCTCAGCGATCTGGGCATCCTGGGATCGGCCGACGACGAGGAGACAGACGACGAATCCGCAGACGAGTCCGCCGAGACGTCCGACGACGAGCCCGACGAGGAGTCCTGACGACGGGTCGGCACACGTATTTTCGGTGTCACGCACTCTCCAGACGTCTCGCATCGTGACCGTTCGTGTCGGCGAAGCAGTACCATCTAGCCGCTAAAGTTATTACCGTTCGAACGAAGGAGGAAATTATGGCCTGCGTACGATGTGGGGGATCGATGGCAGAGTTCGAACTGGGGGAGAACGTCTCGCGACGATGCGAGGAGTGTGGATTCGTCGACGTCCCGGTGTCCCACGTTCGCGAGGAATCGCCACGTGAATCGTGGGAAGACGCTATCGACCGGTTCAACGCGCGACAGTACGGCGTGAAAAGAGACGTCACCACCCACCGACCGGGAACCGCGGACGACTGATAGTGGTGGTTGTACTTCGTTACCGGTGTCTCTTCGCAACCGGCCGGTTCAGCTCCGGTTCACTACCGATAGTGTCTGGCTCCTGAAAATAGTTCCAATCACTGTGAGAAACGACCGGTATCAGTCGTCGCTCGCCGCTTCGATCTCCTCGTCGGGTTCCGATTCGCTCTCGTCGTCCTCCGAAGCAGATCCCGCCGTGTCGCGGTCCTGATCTTCTTCCTCCGAGCGGCCAGCGACGAGGGCGCCGCGGGAGACGCTGTACATCGGTTCCTCGGCGTGCCTGACGTCGCTGATGGAGAACGGGATGTCGGCGTCCTCGAGGTGCTGTTCGAACAGTTTCGAGAACCCGTTCGGCGAGGACGTGCCGCCCGTGACGACGACCGGCACGTCGAGGCCTTCTTCGATGTCCTCCTCGTCGACCTCCTTTCGGATCTTCTCGATCACGTAGTCCAGGAGATTCTCGTAGTAGATCGACAGCGCACCCTCGACGCCACCGACGTCGGTCGTGAAGTCGAGTTCGAAGCCGTCCTCCTTGATGGAGGTGACCTTGTCGACCTGGGTACCAGTCGCCTGGGCCGCCTGTTCGTCGATCCAGTCCCCACCGCGGGCGACGGAGAACTTCATGACTGGAACCGCGTAGTAGGCCAGGCAGACGTTCGTCATGCCGGCTCCGAAGCTGATCCCGAGCCCGGTGAAGTCGTTGTCGGCGAGTTCCGAGTAGATGACCGACATCCCCTCGTTGATCGGTTCCGCGTCGTACCCCATGTCGTTCAGGAACGACTCGATCGTCTTCTGGTGGTACAGCGTGCTGAGGTCGGAATCGATCGGGTCGGCGGGCGAAGAGAAGTACAGTTTCTCGTCGGGCCGGTCGGGCGACCCGACGACCTGTTCGATGATGAGTTTCATCATCGGAATCGCCGACTTCTCGTCCGAGGAGAGGATCCCCTGGGACATCGGTCGCCGCGTCTCGCGGTTGAAGATGTTCGCGAAGTTCAGCGCGTCGTCCCCCAGGACGTACACGTCGTCGTCCTTCCGGATGTGAAGGACGTCCGACCGAGAGAGCATCTGCTCGGCCATGTCACTGTACTCTATCTCCACGAAGGAGTTCCGTTGCTGGACGAACACGGTGTCAGTACCCTCCTGTTTCGCCGACAGGATGTTCATCGTACCCACGTCAAGTCCTTTAGCCATGGTTACAGAGTCGAAAATTAAACCCCGCCGTATTAAATCTATGTTTGTGCATGTTATAGAGTAATTATTCTCGAATGAACAATCTTAGTGAGTGACTAACGTCCGAACGTCGCGGCGACTCGTGCGAGGACCCTCGCGAGGAACGTCTCGTCGTCGCTGGAAGACGCCTCCTCTCTGCGCCGGCGACGTAACTCGCGTAGCTGGTCGGTCTGGTCGTCGACCGTGGTCTCCGAGCGAGCGGTCGTCTGTTCGCCGCCCTTGACCGTCCGGAGGCCACTCACCTGCTCGTCGACCCCGGTGCTGTGTACCTCCGTCGTGGCCGCCTGCAGACCCGAGGTATCGAACTCACTCTCGTCGGACGTGAGCGTCAGGGCCGTCCCCTCGTGGCGTTCGACGCCGCCCCACGTGAGTTCGACGTCCGCCATGGCCTCGTCGATGTCCTGACGGATCTCGTCGTCGCTGATCTGCGCGTCGTCCTCCGTCTCTTCGGGGGCGAAATCGGCGGGCGCGGGCCTCGCCCGGTCGATGTGGTACGCCACCATCGCGGCGCCGGTCGACGCGAGGACGGCCGTCAGTCCCACGCCGTAGACGGCGAGGACGTGAATGCTGTACTGGGGACCACTCCCCTCGGCCCACATGTACGGATATGCGTAGGTGAACAGCCCGATAGCGACGAGACAGACGACGACACCCGAAGCGCCACCGACCAGGCCCCGACGGTCGACCGGGAGCAACACGATGACCGACGAGAGCGCCGTCGGGACGGCGAGCATCCCGAGCGCGAAGGCCACCTCGCGCGCGACGTAATCGCTCAGTTCCACCCACTGCCCGGCGGCGCCTGCGCCGAACGCCCCCAGTCCGAGTCCGACTGCCCCGAAGAACAGCGCGAACCCGAGGTAGACGTCGACGTTACTGTCTGGCTCGCCGATTATCCGTCGGTACCACTCGAACAGTCGTCCGTCCGTCTCAGTCCCCGTCATAGCCACCCCGCTCGGTAACCCGCCTCATTACGTGAACCGTTCAGCTTAATCCGCCATTAGTTTTTCGTGGGGGACGTTACGGACTCAATAATCGAACCCGTAGTATTTTCAGAAGTCGTCGGAGAACGAAATGCGAGTGACCCGACCCGGCGTCGTCCTGTATCGCCAGACGTGAGCGCCGTCCCTGGCCGGTTCGACGCGAGATATCTGCCGGAGTCCCGTCTTGATACAGCCCCACCAGGCGTCCTCGCTCCCGTACCCGGCGGGAAGCTCCTCGTACAGTTCGTCGACGAAGTCCCCCCGCTTGGCCTCGGTCTGCTCTCTGAGGAGACACAGTGCGGCGCCGACGGCCCACCGTCGTCGGTCGCAGAGTTCCTCGTCGTGCCCGGGCACGTCGATGGACGCGACGTCGGCGACGTCGTCCCCGGGGAACCCCTCCTCACGTGTCGACCGGGGATCGTAGTCGATAGCCGTCCACCCGCGCTCACCGAGCCTGTCGCTCGTCTGTGCGACCGCGCGCCGCGCGAACGCGTCGACCCGTTCGCGCTCCACGTCGGCGAGGCTCTCGACGACGTTCGTGAGTTCCTCGTCTTCGATCCGAGCGACGGCGTCCTCCGCGCCGTCGATCGAGAGGTCGACGTCGTCCGTGGTCGAGTCGTCGGAGCGGACGTCCCCCGAGCGCTCGCGACGAACTTCGCTGGCAAATGCAGCGAGGCGACTGTGGCGCATCCCGTCCCCCTCCAGCGAGAACCGCTGTTCGACGACCCAGGCCAGGTACGACTCGACCGTCTCGAACTCGAGGAGGTCCGCCTCGATCGCGAGCGACCGCGCGGTCTCGTCGTCTATCGAAACCTCGAAACTCCGCATTCGGCGCGGTGATTCCGCCCACACCGCTATAAATCCATACCCATCACCGTCGCGAGAGAAGGCGGGGTCGGACGGCTCGCTGAGAAAGGCCTTTAAGCCATCCACGGATACCGACAGGTATGATATCTCTTGACGAGGCGGTGGCCGCGAGGCTCGAATCGCACGGCCAGCGATTCGAAGTGCTGGTCGATCCGGACGCGGCACTGGCGATAAAGCGCGACGAGTTCGACGGAGACCTGGAGGACGTCATCGCGGCGGAGGACGTCTTCGAGGACGCCTCGTCGGGGGACAGACCCCCCGAGAGCTCCCTGGAGGAGGTCTTCGAGACGACCGACCCCCTCGAGATCATTCCGGAGGTCATCAAACAGGGAGAGATCCAGATAACGGCTGAACAGCGCCGCGAGATGCAGGAACAGAAGCACAAACAGCTCGTCCAGACCATCACTCGGAACGCCGTCAACCCCCAGATGGACGACGCGCCCCATCCACCGGAGCGCATCGAGTCCGCGCTCGAAGAGACCGACTTCCGGATCGATCCGATGGAACCGGTCGAGAACCAGGTCGACGACGCCCTCGAGGCGCTCCGGCCAGTCATCCCCATCAGGTTCGACGAGGTGACCGTCGCCGTGCAGGTTCCTGCGGACTACGCTGGCAGTGCACAGTCACGGATCCGTCAGTTCGGTGACCTGGACCGGGAAGAGTGGCAGAACGACGGTTCCTGGGTCGGCGTCCTGACGTTCCCTGCGGGGATGCAAAACGAGTTCTACGACCTCGTGAACGAACACACGAGTGGCGAGGCAGAAACACAGATCGTCAAGGACGAAGACGACCTGCGAACGCGGTAAACGGGTCGCAGAAGCGGCAGCGGCCGACAGTTATCCTTTCCGGAACCCGAGCAGGAAGCCGCCGGTGAATCCGGCGCTGACGGGCAGTGCCGAGAGCAGGCTCATCATCCACGATGGAGGTTGCGAGCCGGCGGCGTCGCCGGCTGCTCTGGTCGCGTTCGAGGCCGTTCCGGTTATCGCTCCCCAGTCGACGGAGAGGACGCCGCGCGTTTCGAGGAACTTGAAGAGGGCGAGCTGGATGCCCACGAGGACGGCGATTATCTTGGCCACCTTCTTGGCGGCGAAGCCGATGACGCCGCCGATGACCGCGCCCCCGCCAAGTTCCAGACCGAGCTGTTGCGGGTTTAAGTCGACCATACCCGACACGTTACAGTCGTGGCTTAAGTCTTTTGTGCCCCTTCGCGAGCCGGGAGCGACCGGCCGAGGTCCGGACTGGATTTAAATACGGTGGCGGCGTAATCCACGGTGAGTGACGCCAAGCCAGCCAACCGAACGAGCGGTCGTCGCAAAGCGCGTCGACTCCGGAACGGCGGACACCGAGGAGATAACGGACCTCGCGCGTGCGGCCGGGTACGAAGTCGTCGGCGAACTGACCCAGACGCGAACCGAGGACCCAGCGTACCACCTCGGGGAGGGGAAGGTCGACCGCCTCGCGAACGTCGTCGCCCGGGAACGGGCGACCGCAGTCATCTTCGACAACCAGCTTGGCCCGTACCAGACGTACAACATCGGGAACAAACTCCCCGACGGGACGAGCGTCATCGACCGGTTCCGACTCATCCTGGAGATATTCGGCCAGCGCGCCCAGACGCGGAAGGCACAGCTCCAGGTCGAACTCGCCGAACTGCGATACGAGCTCCCGCGCGCGGAAGCCAAGGCCAGCCTGGCCAAACGCGACGAGCGTCCGGGGTTCATGGGGCTGGGCGAGTACGACGAGAGCCGCGAGCAGGACATCAAGAAACGGATCTCCCGTATCCGCGACGAACTCGACTCCATCCAGGAGACGGAGGAACACCGCCGCGAACAGCGCCGGGAGTCGGGGTTCGACCTGGTCGCGCTCGCGGGCTACACGAACGCCGGTAAGTCGACATTACTCCGACGACTCGCCGAGGACGTCGACGTCGACGCCAACGAGGACCTCCACGCGGACCTCGACCCGACGGCCGAGAGCGAGGACCGCCTGTTCACGACCCTGGGGACCACGACTCGCCGGGCCGACATGGACCGCCGGGACGTGCTCGTGACCGACACGGTCGGCTTCATCTCCGACCTGCCCCACTGGCTCGTCGAGTCGTTCAAGTCGACGCTCGACGCCGTCTACCGGGCGGATCTGGTCCTCCTGGTCGTCGACGTCAGCGAACCCGTCGAGGAGATCCGGGAGAAGCTCGTGACGAGCCACGACACGCTCTACGAGCGCAACGAGGCACCCATCGTCACGGTGCTGAACAAGACCGACCTCGTCGACGACGAGGAGGTCCAGCGCAAGAAGGCAGCCCTGTCCGCGCTCGCACCGAACCCGGTGACCGTCAGCGCGAGGGAGGGAGAGAACGTCGACGCGCTGCTGTCCCGAATCGACCGAGAACTCCCCGACTACGAACGCGAGCGTCTCGTCCTGCCGATGACGGACGACACGATGAGCGTCGTCTCGTGGATCCACGACCACGCCCGCGTCGACGACGTCGACTACGGCGACCAGGTCGTCATCGAGTTCGAGGCCCGCCCGGCCGTCGTGGAGCGCTCGCGCGCGAAGGCCGGCGAAATCGCCGAAGCCTCGGCCTAGCGACCCTTTTCCGCGTTATCCGTCGGTTGCGTCGCCGAGCGCCGTCGGTATCCGTTCGAGGACGTCCGAGGCGACGTAGCCCGTCCCGCGGTCGTCGTACAGGGTATCGCCGGCCCGACCGGTGGTGAACGAGGCCATACACGCCGCGTCGAAGGAGTCCTGGCTGTCGAGGTACGTCGCGACGACGCCCGAGAGCAGGTCGCCGGTGCCCCCAACGGCCATCCCCGGATTGCCGGCGCGGCACAGCCGAGTACGGTCCCCGTCAGAGATCACGTCGACTGCCCCCTTCGCGAGAACGACGTGACCGAGTTCGTCCGCGATGCGCTCGACCTCGTGGGCGTTCTCGGCGAGGTCGTCGACTTCCGGACCGCCCAGGGCAGCCAGTTCTCTGCTGTTGGGCGTACAGACCACCTCGGCCTCGGTGTCGACGTCCGGGACGACCGAGAGCGCGTCGGCGTCGGCGACCACCGGCCCCTCGAAGGATTCGAGGAACCGTCGCGCCGCGTCCAGCGTCTCGTCCGCAGTCCCGAGGCCCGGTCCCAGCACGACCACGTCGTCGTGTTTCGTGGCCGTCTCGACGAGACCGTCGACCTGGTCCGGCGTGAGTCGCTCGCCCTCGTAGGGTTGGACGATGAGGTCCGGTTCGTACCCCTGGATCTCGCCGGCCACGGAGTCGGGCGCGGCGACGAAGGACAGTTCCGCCCCGGACCGGAGCGCGGACTGGGCGCTCAGCGCCGGGGCGCCGGTGTAGGGACCGCCACCGATGACGAACACGCGGGCGCTGCGGTCTCTGCCCGCCAACCGTCGAAGGTCGCCCGGGCCGACGTACTCCTCGGCCGCGGGCGGGATGCCGATGTCCGCGACGGTCACCGTCGCCTCGAGGCGTTCGAGCCCTGGCTTCGAATCGTGGAACGTGACGACGTGGTCCGCGTCCACCGCGCTGTCCGGGAGCGTTCCGGTGTCGGCGTCGAACCCGGAGGGGACGTCGACCGAGACGACCGTGGCGTCGCTGTCGTTCACCGCTTCGGCGGCGGTCGCCGCGGGTTCCCTGAGGTCGCCAGAGATGCCCGTCCCGAGCATCGCGTCGACTACGACGTCAGGGTCACCTAGCGAGAGAGAACGCGAGTCACGGACAGCACGGGCGTCGTACTCCGCCTGGCAGAGCGCGTCCCAGTTCTCCCGGGCGATGTCGGTCGTGATGGTCTCGGCGCGGCCCAGCAGGAGAATCTCCAGGTCGAACTCGTCGAGGAATCGCGCCGCGACGAACGCGTCGCCGCCGTTGTTCCCGCGGCCGGCGACGACCGTGATGGTCGCACCGGGGTCGGCGACCTGGCGGACCACGCGGGCGACTGCGTTGCCCGAGGACTCCATCAGCTGCTTTCGCGGGACGCCGAGGGCGTCCGCGTTCTCGTCGACGACGGCCATCCTGCTGCCCGTGATCATGGATCTGTGTTCGGTCGTCCGCGTAGTAATTGTGGTGGACCGTACGCCAGAGCGGTCGCTTCAGCGACGGATCTCGAAGGAGTCGAACCCCTCTGGCTCGTCGTACTCTATCTCGACGTCCTCGACGTGGGCCCGGTCGCTCCCCTCGTGGCACCACTCGACCATCTCCTCGACGGCGTCCTCGGGTCCCTCGAAGACGGCCTCGACGCGGCCGTCGGACAGGTTCTTCACCCAGCCGTCGACGCCTCGCTTGCGGGCCTCTTCCCGCGTGGTCGCACGGTAGAAGACGCCCTGGACCTTCCCGGAGACGAACACGTGTGCGCGAGTGTCGGTCATGGACGGTCGTACTCGCGAGCGCGGCAAAAATCCCTAGCGACTGTCGCCGCCGCTCCGGAGGTAGTGGAAGATGTACGTTTGAACGTACCCGGCGTACTGTCCGCCCAGCGACTCCCGGATGGCCCGCGACGTCTCGGCGTACGAGCCGCGGTCGCAGTCCGGGAAGTAGTCGGCGATGGTCGTGCGGAGCCACGTGTCCAGCGGGACCGCCTCCAGGAAGTCGAGCGAGAAGAGGAGGACGCAGTCTGCGACCTTGTCCCCGACGCCGACGAAGCGGGTGAGGTGCTCGCGGGCGTCTTCGTACGCCATCTCCCGGGCTGGCGCCGGGTCCGCTTCGCCGCTGGCCACCATCTCGGCAGTCTGCTGGACGTAGGGAGCACGGTAGCCGAGACCGAGATCCCGGAGTTCCGCTTCCGTCGCGGCTGCGAGGGCGTCGGGCGTGGGGTAGGCCCGGTAGGTCTCCCCGTCGAACGCGACTGGGTCCCCGTACTCTCGACGCAGCGCGGTCTGCATCGCGTGGATCCGCTCGACGCGCATCTGGGCCGAACAGATGAACGAAATCAGGCAGCCGAAGGGCGGGTCGCGGACGAGGCGCAGTCCCCAGTAGGCGTCGTAGGCGTCCTGGACGACGTCGTCGTCCGGCGAGGCCGCCCGTATCGCGTCCAGGTCGTCGTCGAGGCGAAGCAGTCGACGGAGATGTGGGTCCGCGTCGAGAGACGACTCCCACTCCAGTGTTCCGTCGACCTGGCGCGTCCGGACGAACTCCGGGGCCCCGTCGACCCGTATCGTCGTCCAGTACCAGGCGTCGCCGCCGTGGGCACCGGAGCCGTCGTACATCCGGCCGTCCTCGCGGTCCCAGAGGTACGACTGGCCGCTCTCGACGGTCGATTGCAGGTCGAATCCACCCGGCAGCGAACTGACGTCGACGTGCCCGCGTTCCATCTACCGGTTCCTGTCGGTCAGGCGGCTTTGGCCTTTCGAGTCAACCGGCCGAACCTTCTTGGTAGTGGGTGTCGAACCGCTCACATATGGACTGCAGAGTCGTCGTCGAGGCGGCCGTCCCCGTATACGACGTCGAAACGGCCGACGAGGCGGTCAGGATAGCCATCTCGAAGACGGGCGAGATGCTCAACCCCGACCTCAACTACGTCGAGATCAACATGGGCGAACGGGCCTGCCCGCACTGCCACGAGGAACTGGAACCGGCGTTCGTCGCCGCTGACGAGAGCCTTGTCGCGCTCGAACTGGAGATGACCGTCTTCAACGTCGAACGCGACGAACACGCCGCCCGGATCGCCCGCAAGGAGATCGGTCAACGGCTCGAGAACATCCCACTCGAAGTCCTCGAGATCGAGGACGTTCCGGACGAAGACGATGACGACGATGCACTCGAGGCGGAGACGGACGACGAGGGAGAGACGGAGAGCACAGCGTCGAACTCGATCAGTGACGCCGACCAGCCCGTCGATGGTGACGAAGCCGGTCAAGGGGACGACGACGAGGACGTGCTGCCCGAGTTCGAGGAACTGATCGACGAGTAACGCCCGAATCGCGACGGTTCGGCCGCTGGAGTTCGTTCACGCGCGGGAGAGCGAGAAGCGGAGCGCTAGAAGCGTAGGGAAACCGAAAGGAACGAAACCTCAGTCTGCGGCAGCGGAAACGGGTTCTTTCTCTTCGGCGAGCATCTCCGACGTGATGCCCTTCGCGAGCGCGAAGACGGCGGCCTTGTGGTCCGTCTTCGACTTGTGGATGGACGTCGGCTGGACGCCAAGTTCCGCGTACTCGTCGTGTTCGACGTCGTCACCAGTCTCTTTCTCGTAGTGAGTCTGTACCTGTGCAAGCAGGCCGTGAAGATGTATGAGTTCCTGCTTTTTCATGTTCAACCGTTCCTAATAACTCGAGGGTTATAGTAGTACTCTGAGTGTAGTTAACACACTCCCTTCACTTGTGGTACGGACTGTCTACCGGTAGCGTCTCATGACCGTGAAACACTTTAGGAATCGGACAACCTACCGTTTCGTATGGACTACGACGACATGCTCGACCGGGCCGTCGACGAGACACCCGACATCGAGGGGAGCAGTGAGCGCTTCGAGGTGCCGTCGCCGGAGATCCGACAGGAAGGTAACGCGACCGTCTTCGAGAACTTCCAGTCGGTCTGTGACACGCTGGGTCGGGAAGACGAACACGTTATGAAGTTCCTACAGAACGAACTCGGGACGAACGGTCACATCGACGAGAGCGGTCGGGCGCGCCTCACCGGCGAGTTCAACCAGCGCCGCATTGAGGCGGCGGTCGACGAGTACACGGAGACGTTCGTCATCTGTCCGGAGTGTGGCCTGCCGGATACGCGGCTCGAACAGGACCAGGGCGTCCCGATACTGCGATGTGAAGCCTGCGGGGCGCGCTCCTCGACCAGTTCCTGATCACTGAAACGCCAGTCTCGACTACTGGAGCCCCTTCAGCGTCTGCAGGTCGCGGTCTGTCCGCGCGAACTCGGCGAGCCGTCGGCTCGCGTGGCAGTTCGGACAGTGAAAGGTCCCGTCGTGGCGCGGGAGGTCGCTCGGCGTCGACTCCCAGTCCTTGGTACACTCCGGACACAGTAATCGGACGTATGCCTCGACCATGTGTGTAGTTGGCACGCAGCACGCCATCAAAAAGGTGTCGTCCCGGCTCGTGTCGTCCTGGCAGTCGAGTCGTCCCAGCGCTGGCGGCGATCAGGCGGGCATCCCTTCCGCTTCGAGCAGCTCCTTGTACCGGTTCCGGATGGTGACCTCGGAGATGCTCGCCACCTCGCTGACCTGGCTCTGGGTGACCTTCTCGTTGCTCAGCAGCGAACCGGCGTACACCGCAGCGGCGGCCAGTCCCACGGGGGATTTCCCGCTGAGGACGCCGTCCTCACGGGCGGCCTCGATGAGCTCACGGGAGCGTCGTTCGGATTCGTCCGAGAGGTCGAGGTCGCTGATGAATCGCGGGACGTAGCTCTCGGGCTTCGCAGGCGCGACTTCGAGACCGAGTTCGCGGACGATGTAGCGGTACGTCCGGGTTAGCTCCATCTTATCGACGCGGGAGACCCGTGCGATCTCGTCGAGCGACCGGGGCGTCCCGGCCTGGCGCGCGGCGGCGTAGACGGAGGCCGTCGCGACGCCCTCGATGGACCGGCCCGGGAGCAGGTCCTCGCTGAGGGCGCGCCGATAGATGACGGAGGCCGTCTCGCGAACGTTCTGGGGTAGCCCCAGCGCGCTCGCCATCCGGTCGATCTCGCCGAGTGCCTGCTTGAGGTTGCGCTCCTTGGAGTCCCGGGTCCGGAACCGCTCGTTCCAGGTCCGGAGGCGCTTCATCTTCGAGCGCTGCTTGCTCGACAGGGAGTTGCCGTAGGCGTCCTTGTCCTGCCAGCCGATGTTGGTCGACAGGCCCTTGTCGTGCATCATGTTCGTCGTGGGCGCACCGACCCGGGACTTGTTGTCGCGTTCGCTGGAGTCGAAGGCGCGCCATTCGGGGCCACGGTCGATCTCGTCTTCCTCGACGACGAGGCCGCAGTCCGTACACACGGTCTCGCCGTGTTCGGTGTCGGCCACGACGTCGCCGCCGCACTCCGGACAGACCTCCTCTGACTCTTGCTCTTCGGTCTGCTCGCTCCTCACCGCCTGTTCGTCTACCTGTTCGCCTGCGTTGGTTCGGACTGGGGATTCACTCATGATGGGGGAACTCTCGTGACTGCCGCGGACGCAATCCTTAAGAAATCGGTGCGATCCGCCTAACTCTTTGTAAGTGCGAAATCCATATAAGGGTTTCGGTAGTTGTGGTAGCTAACCGCACGACGTAAGGGGGACGGTTCCAGATCGGTAGTAGACAACAAATACCGACGAGCGGGCACGTGATCCTCGGCACCGGTTCCGCCACCAGGCGGGCGAGCGGGACGTCGTTGCTACTACCGTCCCGGGCGGCCAGTCTTCGAAGCGGGCAGTAGCAGCCGCTTACTCGCTCGTAATGAACCGGCTAGCTATCTCGGTGACCTCGTCCATCGTCTTTGCGCCGTCGAAGGCGTCGGGGAAGGGGCTCGCCGTGTTCAACTCGTTCAGGAAGCTCGCGTGACGAGCCTCGACGTCGTGAATAGCCGCCGCGGCCTCGAAGACGCCGTCGTTCTCGACGGTGGGTGCGGCGCCCGCGTACGCGGCGACGCCGGTGTTCTCGAGGGCCTTGCCGACGGCGAGGAACTCGCTCGGCGTCTCGTACCCGAAGTCGTACGCCGCCTCTTCGACGGGCGTTCCACCGAGTTTCTCGACCGTCTCCCCGATCGCGTCGACGTGCGCTTTCTCGTGGTCCCGGATCACCGCGAGGCGGTCCGGTACGGAGGTCCGGAGGTCGTCGTCGAACTCACTGAGCACGTCGGCGCCCGTGATATCGTCGTCCGCGAACATTTCGAGTCCGTCTCGGTAGAAGGCGTGCTCGAGGTGTTCGAGCGTCAGCGCGTAGTTCAGGACGTCGACGTCGGAGTTGTCATCCTCCATCTTCCGATCCGCGGTGGGATCTTCGCCGGCTCGACCACCCAGATCACCGAGCTCGGTGGTGATGAAGTCCCCGGCGATATCGATCACTTCGTCCATCGACTTGGCTTCGCCGAAGGCCCTGGGAAACGGGGAGGAGTCGGTGAGGAGATTCAGGAAGCTGGCGTGCCTGGCCTCCACGCTGTGGACCGCGAGTGCGGAGGGCAACACGTCGTTGCTCGTGACCGCGGGTGCTGCCCCCTTGTACGCGGCGACGCCGGTGTTCTCGAGCGCCTTCGCGACGGCAAGGAACTCGCTGGGCGTCTCGTACCCGAAGTCGTACGCGGCTTCGCCGACCGCGTCGCCACCGAGCTGTCCGACGACCTCGACGATCGTCTCGACGTGAGCCTGCTCGTGGTCGCGGATGGTCGCCATCCGGTCCGGCACCTCCATGCGAACCGTCTCGCCGAAGGGCTCGAGGACGTCGGCGTTCGTTAGTTCGTCCTCAGCGAACGTGTCGAGGCCGTCGCGGTAGAAGGCGTGTTCGAGGTGTTCGAGCGTCAGCGCGTAGTTCAGGACGTCGACGTCCGGATGGAGCGGTTCCGCCGTCGACGTCTCGGTTTCACTGGGCGTCTCGGTCGGGGTGTCGGTGTCCATCGCCGTCGCGGGCTCCGTCGACGTCCCGCTACTGTCGCTCCCCTGGCAGCCGGCGAGCATCGCGGCGCCGATACCGGCCGTCCCGGCGAGCAGGCGTCGTCGGGTCGTCACGTAGTCCCGAATGGACTCGGCGTCGTTCTGTGCGCGTTTGTCGGCGTCGGACGGATCGTCTCTCACCATGCAGAAGGACCAACCAGCATTATTTAAAAAGAGATTTCCCGAACTGCGGCCGGACTCTTACCCAATTTCGCCCGTAATGTCACCGGCATCCGGTGATTTGCAGGCCGAACGGACGGTTCCGTTTCGAGAGGCGAGTTGACGAAGAGGAGTGCGATCTGGTCCGGAACAGCCCGAACGTTAGTCCCACGTTACCCAGGCCAGGAACGCCAGACCGAACGTCTCGAGGACGTGGAGCGCCATCATCGCCTGCCACGCGATGGCCGGAACCGCAGTACTGAACCACACCGACAGGTCCTGGTGGAGGAGGTAGAAGTACAGCGCGAGCGCGTTCTCAGCGAGCAGAAATAGGGAGAACAGCAGGTTGCCGAGGGTGTGTTTGGACCGGATCTGGTAGTAATTGCGGCCCCAGACGTATCCGAGGGCACAGAGCAACAGGACGTTTAGCCCCGCTGCGAGCCGTGCGACGTCAATCCAGGCGACCATCGATACCTCCTTTCCCGAGAACGCGAATATACTCTTTCCCAATTTGGACCATAGTTACTCTGCTGCCTCCATTATCTCCTCGACCGTCTCCCAGTGGTGGCGCGTCTGGTCTGTCGGCAGGTAGACCGCGCCGTAGTCGTCGCCGCTGTCTGTGACGATGTCGTTGTCTTCGAGGACGTCCAGGTGGTGCCGGATAGTCTTGTAATCGAGGTCGAGCGCGTCGGCGAGCTGGTTCGCGTTCCGGGGGCGGGAATCCAGGGCCCGCAGGAGACGGATGCGGTTCGTCCCGCCTCTCGTCCCGGTCAACACGTACCAGAGCACGGCCTCCATTGCTCAGTTGCTCACGCCCGGCCCTTGTAAGCGCGTTGCAAAGGGCGAGAGAGGCGTCGAAGCGGTCAGACTGTGAACAGGTGACCGTCGCGCGGGACGTCGAACAGGCCGATGCGCGCGCCGGCGTCGAGCCACGCGTGGCCGTAGGAGAACGACGCCAGCGCGTTGACCGGGTCGTCGTCCTCCCTGAAGTGGCGTCCGTCTTCGAGGTACGATTCGGCCATCTCCGCGCACTCCAGAGCGGCGTCGTGCATCGGCGTCCCCTCCGGCGGCGCTACCTCGGCGGCGTCGACGGCCTCGGCGAGCAACCCCTCGTACCGGTCGGTCTTCTCTTCGAGATCGGCGGACATGCTCGCACCTCGTTCGCCCATTGCCAAATCCCTTGGCCTGCAGCCGCGGTCGTGTGCCGACTCCGACACAGCGCAACCTACAAAACCCGCTGTACAGTACATCGTCCCATGACCGAGGACGTCGCGGAACACCGAGAGCTCATCATCGCGGGCACGGGCATCGCGGGGCTGACGGCCGCCATCTACGGGGGACGGGCGAACCTCGACCCGCTCGTACTGGAAGGCGACGAACCGGGCGGCCAGCTGACGCTCACGACCGACGTGGCGAACTACCCCGGCTTCCCGGAGGGGATCAGCGGCCCGGACCTGGTCAACAACATGAAAGCGCAGGCCAGCAAGTTCGGGGCCGACCTCGAACACGGGATCGTGGTCGACGTAGACGACAGCGACCGGCCCTTCCGCGTCGAGGTGAACGACGGCACCGTCTACACCTGCGACGCCTTCGTCGCCGCCTCGGGCGCCAGCGCACGCACGCTCGGCGTCCCCGGCGAGGACGAACTGATGGGCTACGGCATCTCGACGTGTGCCACCTGCGACGGCGCGTTCTTCCGCGACGAGGACATGCTGGTCGTCGGCGGCGGCGACGCCGCGATGGAAGAGGCCAGCTTCCTCACCAAGTTCGCCGACACCGTCTACGTCGTCCACCGCCGCGACGAGTTCCGCGCGGAGGACTACTGGGTCGAGCGTGTCGAGGACCACGTCGAAGACGACGACGTCGAGATCCTGGAGAACACCGAACTCCTGGAAGTCGAGGGCTCGCCCGAAGACGGCGTCGACCAGGTCGTCCTCGCGGAACACCCCGAGGGTCACCCCACCGACAAACTCGACCACGAGGAGACGGAGACGTTCGAGTTCGACGTCGGCGCCGTCTTCCTCGCCATCGGCCACACCCCGAACACGGAGTACCTCGAAGGGACCGGCGTGGAACTCGACGACGAGGGGTACATCAGGACGAAGGGTGGCGACGGCGGCGACCAGACCGCCACCGACGTCGAGGGCATCTTCGGCGCGGGCGACGTCGTCGACTACCACTACCAGCAGGCCATCACGGCCGGTGGGATGGGCTGCAAGGCCGCCATCGACGCCGACCAGTACCTCGAGAACCTCACCGGGACGCAGGCGGCGAGTACGGAGTCGGCCGCGGAAGCGGACGACTGATCGCGGACGCGTCGCAGACACGTCGGCGCCGTTTCTGAGCTCCCGATACCCACAGGCCCTTTTACCGGGAGCCCCGAATCCATAGCATGGCAAGTGATACTGTCACGCTGACGCTCGAATCCGAGGAAGACACCGACGAACTGGAACTCCCGCGCGAACTGGTCGACATGCTCCGGGAGTCCGACGACGAGACGGCCCCCGAGGTCGTCGGCGACATCGCGATGATGGGGTTCGCCCAGCGCATCCACGGCGCGGCCCACCACGCCGAGGGCGAACCGGACCAGCAGATCGCCGACCTGAACGATCTGACGATGGACCTGTTCGAGGACCGGTTCGGCGCGACGTTCGGTGAACTCACGGGCCACGACCACTGAACTCACGGGTTCCTTCTCCCTTCGTTTCGCGCGGATAGCGCCCTGCTCGTCGCTCAGGCGACTGTCCAGCGGAGCAACACGCCGTCGTCGATCCGCTCGACGTCAGATAGCGCCAGTTCCGGGAACGAGTCGACGAAGCCGTCGCCGTCGGCCAGCGTCGGCGCGTCGCGGCCGCCGATGACCGACGACCCGACGTACACCGAGAGCTCGTCGACGAGGCCTTCCTCGAACAGCGAGAAGATGAGTTCCCCGCCGCCCTCGACCATCAACTGGTCGACGCCGTCGCCCTCGAGTTTGGCCAGCGCCGTCACGAGTTCCACCCGGTCCTGGCCCGTCGCGATCACCGTCGCGCCCGCGTCCTCCATCTGCTCGACGAAGTCCGGCGGCGCAGCCTGACTGACGAGGAGGTAGGTGTGCGCCCGGTCGTCGAGGACGGTGGCGTCCGGCGGCGTCCGGACACGCGAGTCCGCAACGACGCGGGCGGGGTTGGGAGGGTCGCCCGCCTCCTCTCGCCCAGCGCGCCTGGCTGCGTCGTCGACCGTCAACGACGGGTCGTCGGCGATGACTGTCCCCACCCCGACCATGACGGCGTCGCTCTCGGCTCGCAGTCGGTCCATCCGGTCGAAGTCGTCGGGACCGGAGATGGCTACCTGCTCGCGTTCGCGCGTCGAGAGCTTCCCGTCCGCGCTCATCGCGGCGTTGACGACGACGTGCATGTCAGTCCGCACGGTGCAGTCGCGAAAACCGCTTACGGTCCCGGTCCCCGTCGCGTGAGGCCGCGGTGGACGGGTCCCCTATCAGGCGTCTGAGGGCGCGTCCCCGGTGGCTCTCGACGGCCTGTTCTTCGCGAGGAGCTTCCGGGTGTCCAGGCTCTTCTTGCCGTGGTTGGCCGTCTTGATCCGTAGCTTCGGCCCGTCGATCCACAGCTCGCGGACGTCGAGGACGGCCTCGTGTTTCCAGCTCTTCATTCGGGCCATCCCCGTCTCGTCTAGCTCGACGAACGTGCGGGGCGTCTCGTTCCCGCCGAGTTCCCACGTCGTGTCTCCCATCTCCACGGTCTCGCGCTGTGCGGTCGCCCACTCGAAGACCACGAGGTGTTGCTCGCGAGGTTCGTCCCCCCGTTCGTGGTCGACCCTGGTCCGAGTCTCGTAATCGATACCGAAGTGGGCCGCCCACAGCTCCAGGTACTCGAAGTCGAACCGTTTCTTTCCCTGCCCTTTGCCCGACCTGTTGGTCCAGACGACGTGCGAATTCGTCGGCTTCTGTCCGAACGTTCCGACCATGATATCAGTTCCGTACGGCGATCGTGGCGGGCTCTCGGCGGGCCGTCGCCTCCGAGCTTCCTCCCCGACAGGCTCCGTCGTCTGTCCGCGCGCTCGGACGGCCGTCCTCGCGATCGGGCCGACGTGTACTCACGATGTAGGGAGTAGTATAGTTATCACTAATAAAAATATACGCCCGCGATCGGCCGTCATCCTTATATCGACCGTCCACGCGCCGCCGGTCGCTGGCGCCACAGAACCCTTTTCAGCACCCACTCCGAACCACCAATCGATGACGCTCGAAGACCATGCCGAGGAGCTCGCCTCCGACCTCGGCGTTGACAAAGCGGAGGTCACACGCGACCTGGAGAACCTGGTGAATTACTCGGTGCCGATGGACGAAGCGAAACAGAGCCTCCGCCGTAAATACGGCGACGGCGGGGCCGGGGGCGGTGGCGGCGGCCCGACGAGCAAGGATATCGCGGATATCTCGCCCGACGACGGCAACGTCACCGTCACGGCGCGGGTGCTCACCGTCGGCCAGCGCTCCATCCAGTACCAGGGCGACGAACACGTGATATTCGAGGGCGAACTCGCGGACGAGTCGGGGAAGATTTCCTACACCGCCTGGGAGGACTTCGGCCTCTCGCCGGGCGACACCATCGAGGCCGGCAACGCCGGCGTCCGGGAGTGGGACGGCCGCCCCGAACTCAACCTCGGCGAGTCGACGTCGCTGTCGATTCTCGACGAGGCCCTCGACGTGCCCTACGAGATCGGTGGCGACAGCGAACTCACCGACCTCGTCCCCGGCGACCGCGGCATCAACGTCGAGGTCACCGTCCTCGAGGTCGAGGAGAAGACCATCGACGGCCGCAACGGCGAGACGGACATCCTCAGCGGCGTCTTCGGCGACGAGAGCGGCCGGCTTCCCTTCACGGACTGGGACCCACATCCCGAGATCGAAGAGGGCGCCTCGATCCGCATCGAGGACGTCTTCGTCCGCGAGTTCCGCGGCGCGCCGTCGGTCAACGTCTCGGAGTTCTCGACCGTCCGACCGCTCGACCGCTCCGTCGAGGCCAGCGAGAGCGCCCAGTCGATGCGCGTCCGCGAGGCCGTCGAGTCCGGCGGCCTGTTCGACGTGGAACTGACGGGCAATATCATCGACGTGCGTGACGGCTCGGGACTCATCGAGCGCTGTCCCGACTGCGGCCGCGTCGTCCAGAACGGCCAGTGTCGCAGCCACGGCGCCGTCGACGGCGTCGACGACCTGCGGACCAAGGCCATCCTCGACGACGGAACCGGGACTGTGACCGTCGTCCTCGACGACGAACTCACTGCAGAGGTGTACGGCGGCGACCTGGAAGACGCGACCGAACACGCCCGCGACGCGATGAACAAGGAAGTCGTCGCCGAGCGTATCGCCGACCGCATCGTCGGCCTGGAGTACACGGTTCGGGGCTCGCTGTCCGTCGACGACTACGGCGCCAACCTCGACGCGACGGAGTTCGCCGTCACAGACGACGACCCGGCCGAGCGTGCGAAGGCCTTCCTCGCGGAGGTGGGCGCATGAGTGAATCCCAGGGCGGTGCAGGACGACGCGAGGTCGCCTGGCGCCTGTTCGCGGCGGAGTTCGACGACGCGGACTACTCGTACTCACAGAGCGACGAGGAACGCGCCCCGAACTACGTCGTCACGCCGACGGGTGCGCGCGTGAATCGCCTCTTCGTCGTCGGCGTGCTCACCGAGATAGAGACCGTCAGCGAGGACTACCTGCGGGCCCGCGTCGTCGACCCGACTGGCCCCTTCGTCATCTACGCCGGGCAGTACCAGCCCGACGCGCTGGCGTTCCTCGAACAGGTCGAACCCCCGACGTTCGTCGCCGTCACGGGGAAGGCCCGGACCTACCAGCCCGACGACTCCGACCAGGTGTTCACCTCGGTCAGGCCGGAGTCGATCAGCGAAGTCGAGGCGGCGACCCGCGACCGGTGGGTCGTCCAGACCGCCGAGCAGACGTCGAACCGCGTCGCGCGGATGGCCGAGGCCAAGCACTCGGGGCTCTCGGGCGACGAGTTGCAGACTGCCCTCGAAGCTCACGACGTCGAGGAAGGTCTCGCAGCGGGCATCCCGCTCGCGCTCGACCACTACGGGACCACCGGCGACTACCTGGCCGCCGTCCGCCAGACGGCGCTAGATGCTGCCCGCGTCGTCGCCGACGAGATAGACGAGGCCGAATCGCTGGACGTGCTGCCGGGCCAGGGCGGCGACGACGCCATCGCCGACCTCGTCGAACGACCCATCGACGTTGACACCCTGGGCACGGGCGACGACGCGGGGGACGAGACCGTCGACGAGGAACCGACCGCCTCGGAATCCGAGGAGAACGCCGCGGAGGCCGGCGCGGGCAACGGGTCCGCCATCGGCACGGCGGAGTCGAGTAGCCAGGCCGACTCGACGCCGGAGAGCGAGACGGGCGAGACGACCACCGACGGGGCGGCGGACGCGTCGACCGTCGATTCAGCCGACGAGGGCGGCACTGACTCGGTAGCCGAACCAGCCAGGGAATCCACGGACGCGGCCGCGTCGGAACCGGCCGACGAGCCGGCCGACACCGCACCCGAAACCGGAGACACGTCGACAGGTGAAGACATGGTCACGAACGAACCGGCAGATGCGGCAGCTACCGGGGACGAGGCCTCGGCGGACGCGGCCACGGACTCGCCCGACGCGACGGCGAACCCGGACAGCCCCTCCTCGGGCGACGACGACCTGGAGGACTTCGAACCGGAGTTCGACCTCGACGAGGACGAGCGCGAAGAACTCGAAGAGGAGTTCGGCACCGAGTTCCAGAGCGGCACCGAAGTCTCGGAGCCCGGCGAGGCCGGCATCGAGACGCCGGACCCAGACGAGCCGGAAGGCGACGGTGCCGAGGCGGGAGCGGACGCCGCCGAGCAGGCCGAGGGAACGGCGGAGGCGACCGGCGCCGAGCCGACGACAGAGATAGACGACGTCGAAGAGACGGAACCGGCGGACGACGTCGCTGTCGAAGACGAGGACGAGGAAGCGACCGAGACGGAAGCCGCCGAGGACGACGAGTCCGCCGAGGACGTCGACCTGGACGAGGTCGACCTCGAAGACGCCGTCATGGACGCGATGAGCGACCTCGACGACGGCGACGGCGCCCAGCGCGACGACGTACTCGCGGCGGTCGTCGACCGCACCGGCGCAGACCCCGGTGACGTCGAAGACGCCATCCAGGACGCGCTGATGGGCGGCCGGTGCTACGAACCCGACGACGCCACCCTCAAGCCGATCTGATCTGATGGGCGTCGAACCGGTCCCCGACGTGCCCGCGGCCGTCGCCGAGGGGGACGAGGAGCGGCTGTTGCTGATAGCCGATTTCCACGCCGGCATCGAGTCGGAGCTCCGGCGCGACGGCGTCGAACTCGCGAGTCAGGCCGAGAGCCGACGGGAGCGCTTGCTCGGACTCGTCGCCGAGACGGACCCGGACCGCCTCGTCGTCCTGGGGGACCTGGGCCACGAGATCGGCCAGTCGAAGGGCGTCGAGCGCGAGGAACTGACCGACCTCTTCGCGGCGCTGGACGTCCCCGTCACGGTCGCGAAAGGGAACCACGACGGCGACGTCGAGGAACTCGTCCCCGAGGTCGACGCCGACGTGACGATCACGCCGACGGACGGCGCGCGAATCGGAAACATCGGCGTCGTCCACGGCCACACATGGCCGAGCGAGGACGTGCTCTCGGCCGACGTGGTCTGCGTCGGCCACGAACACCCCGTCGTCCGCCTGGAAGACGAGGTCGGCGGCCGCCGCGTCGAGCGCGTCTGGCTCCGCGGCGAACTGGATCCAATCACCTTCGAGGCCCACTACGACTGGGACCTAAACGAGGCCCCCGCCATCGGCGGCGACCTGGTCGTCTTCCCGGCGTTCAACGACCTCTCCAGCGGGACGTGGGTCAACGTCGAGGGCCAGGAGTTCCTTTCGCCGTTCCTGCCAGAGGGGCTGACCGGCGGCGAGGCGTACATGCTCGACGGGACGCGGCTAGGGCCCTACGACCTGGTCTAGCCCCACATGAGGTATCCAGAAACCACAGTGCCGGCGAGCGCGAGGACCTGTGAGACCAGTAGCCAATCGGGGACGTCGTCCGGCATGAACCGGTCGGGGTCGACGACGCCGACGAGTCCGCCAGCCATCGCGAGCCCGCAACAGGCGACGTAGAGAGCGCCCTGCCCGTCGGTGTAGTCGACCGACTTCACCCACGCCCAGTACAGCTGCGTCGCCCCGTAGAGAACCCAGACCAGCGAGACCAGTCGTGCGCGGTTCACGACCGAACGATTTCGTGACGACCGCATAACATTTGCTGGATAGTGTGATGCCGTCACGTCAGCGTCACGGCGACGCCAGCACCGAACAGCACGACGCCGATACCGAGCAAGACGATCTTCCAGGTCGCCGGTTCGTCAGTGGAGACCAGATCGGGCCGGACCAGCGCGGCAGCGCTCGTGAGGAGCATACCGAGACCCGCGACGACGAACAGACCGGCCGTCAACGTGAGCGACGAGGAGAGCTGGACGCCGCCGAACACCAGTGCGAGCAAGCCGAACGTTCCAGAGAGCGCGTGGTAGAGTTGCGTCTTGTCCATGCGAACGAGAGGCGTGTGAGGACGAAAAGGGCTGTGAAGGGGGTGCGGGCGACTCCCACCGGCGGTCACGCGAGGAGCACTACCACGAGCAGCGTCAGACAGAACAACGCGAGGAGGCCGGAGAGTACCGGTGACGCCCGGTCGTCGGAGATAGTCGTCGGTCGAACCATCGCGACGAGGCCCGGCAAGAGCATCCCGACGCCGATGAGGACGAGGACCCAGGTCACGAGGCCCGCGTTCGGACCGACGTCGTCGACCAGGGTGAGAAGCCAGAGCCCGCCGGCCGCCGCGAGCAGCCCCGCGTTCACTCGGCGAGTGTCCATAGCGGGAGTGCCAGGACAGTTGACAAAAAGGTGGTGAACCACGCCGCTTAATCCGATCAAGCCCATACTCCTGCTGATGACTGACGGGGTGACGGCGGGGGAGGCGGCCTTCACCGCGCTCGGCGAGGACGTCCGCTCGGCGCTGTCCGAGCGGGGCTTCTCGACGCCGACCGAGCCCCAGCGCCTGGCGATTCCGCCGCTTGCGTCCGGGAAGGACGGCCTCGTCATCGCCCCCACGGGCACCGGGAAGACGGAGACGGCGATGTTGCCTGTCTTCGACCAGCTGGCGAGGGAGGAGCGCTTCGGCATCGGCGCGCTGTACGTCACGCCGCTGCGGGCGCTCAACCGCGACATGCGCCAGCGGCTGGATTGGTGGGGCGAGACGCTCGACCTGCGCATCGACGTGCGCCACGGCGACACCACGGACTACCAGCGCCAGAAACAGGCGAACGACCCGCCGGACGTGCTCGTGACGACGCCGGAGACGATTCAGGCGATGCTGACCGGGTCGAAGCTCCGGACCGCGCTGGCGGACGTCGAGCACCTGATAATCGACGAGGTGCACGAACTGGCCGCCTCCAAGCGCGGGGCGCAGTTGACCGTCGCGATGGAGCGGGTACAGGAACTCAGCGGGCCGTTCCAGCGCATCGGGCTCTCGGCGACGGTGGGCGACCCTGAAGAGGTCGGCAGGTTCCTCACCGGCGGCGAGGACTGCGAGATAATCGAGGTCGACGTGGGCAGTCGGCTGGACGTGAACGTCGTCCAGCCCAGCGTCACCGAGGCGGACCAGCGACTGGCCAGCGAACTGGTGACCGACGCGGAGGTGGCGAGTCACGTCCGCTACATCGCGGACCTCATCGAGGCCAACGAGTCCGTCCTGCTGTTCGTCAACACGCGCCAGACAGCCGAGGCGCTCGGCTCGCGGTTCAAGGAACTGGGAACCAACATCGGCGTCCACCACGGCTCGCTGTCCAAGGAGGCCCGCATCGACGTCGAGGACGCGTTCAAGGACGGCGAACTCGACGGGCTGCTGTGTACCTCCTCGATGGAACTGGGCATCGACGTCGGCCACGTCGACCACGTGATCCAGTACGGCAGCCCCCGGCAGGTGTCGCGCCTGCTCCAGCGAGTCGGGCGGGCGGGCCACCGGCGCGACCTCGTGTCGTCGGGGACCGTCGTCACGACCCACGCCGACGACACGCTGGAGGGGCTGGCCATCACCCGGCAGGCGATGGACGGCGACGTCGAGCCCGCCGGCATCCACGACGGGAGCCTCGACACCGTCGCCAACCAGGTCGCGGGGCTGATCATGGACAACGGCGAGATCCCCGCGATGGAGGCCTACGAGATAATCACCCGGGCCTACCCCTTCCGGGACCTCACCGTCGACCAGTTCGAGCAGGTAGTGCGGGAGATGGGGTCGAACCGGGTGATCTGGATCGACGAGGAGGAAGACACCCTGGAGAAACGCCAGGGCACCTGGCAGTACTTCTACCAGAACCTCTCGATGATCCCCGACGAGGCGACCTACGACGTGGAGGACGTGGCCTCGGGCAACCAGATCGGGACCCTCGACGAGAAGTTCGTGGTCAACTTCGCCACGCCGGGGGAGGTGTTCATCCAGCGCGGCGAGATGTGGAGAATTACGGAGATCGACGAAGAAGAGGAGACGGTGACGGTCTCGCCCATCGAGGATCCGGCCGGCGAGGTTCCCTCCTGGGTCGGCCAGGAGATTCCCGTGCCGCCGGACGTGGCTCGGGAGGTCGGGGAACTTCGTCGGGTGGCGGGGGGCCAGTTGCAGGGCGGCGCCTCGACGGAGCGCGTCGCGAAGGACCTGGAGACTCGCTACGACGCCGAGGCGCCGACCATCACCGCCGGGCTGGAACAACTCGAGAAGCACGAGCACGCGCTGCCGACGGACGAGGACGTCGTCGTCGAGATGCGCGGCCGGGAGGCCGTGGTCAACGCCTGCTTCGGTCACAAGATCAACGAGACCCTGGGTCGCACGCTGTCGGCCCTTTTGGGCCAGCGCGCCGGGTCGACCGTCGCGATGGAAGTCGACCCCTACCGCATCGAACTGGAACTTCCCAAGGGCATCAGCGGCGCCGACGCCGTCGAGATTCTCGAAACTACGGACCCCGACCACGTCGAGGCCATCATCGAACTCAGCCTCAAGAACTCCGATGCGCTGAAGTTCAAGCTCGCGCAGGTCGCGGCCAAGTTCGGGACGCTCAAGCGCTGGCGCGGGAAGGGCTCGACGAGCTTCGGCCGCGACCGGCTGGCGTCGGCGCTCGAAGACACGCCCATCTACGACGAGGCCGTCCGCGAGGTGTTCCACGAGGACCTGGCCGTCGAGGCGACGAAGGAAGTCCTGCGGGACATTCAGGACGGCACCGTCGGGCTGGAGACCGTCGGCGACCGGACGCCCATCGGACTGGGCGGCAAGTCCGCCAGCCGGGAACTCCTCTCGCCCGAGCACGCCGACGCCAGCGTCATCCAGACCGTCCGCGAGCGCATCCAGGACGACCGCGTCATCCTGTTCTGTCTCCACTGCCAGGACTGGCAGCGGACGACGAAGGTGAGCCGGGTGCGCGACCAGCCGGACTGCCCCGACTGTGGCTCCACCCGCATCGCCGCGCTGAACCCCTGGGCCGACGAAGTCGTCTCGGCCGTCAAGTCCGGCGACAAGGACGAGGAACAGGAGAAGATGACCCAGCGGGCGTATCGCTCCGCCTCCCTGGTCCAGACTCACGGGAAGAAAGCCGTCATCGCGCTCGCGGCGAGAGGCGTCGGTCCGCACAACGCCGCCCGGATCATCAACAAGCTCCGCGAGGACGAGGACGAATTCTACCGGGACATCCTCGCCCAGGAACGGGAGTACGCCCGCACCAAGTCCTTCTGGGGCTGACGGGCGGTCCCACTTACGTCCCCGATATCGACCGCTGATCCGGCCCGAGACGTTATTTCCGGGGCCGAGAGAGAAGCGGCCATGGACGGGGAGAGACGACGGTTACTGGTGGGGACCGCCGGCGGACTGGCCGCGCTCGCGGGCTGTTCGTCGCCGTTCGAGTTCGGATCGAGCGGGTCGGACGCGACGGGGGAAGGCGGTAGTCAGAACCTCGGCGACGGCTATCACGCACCGTCACTGGAGGAGCGCCCGGATGGCTGGGAAGTCACGGACACCCGGCGCTCGACGTTCGAGCGCGAGAAATTCGGGGTCGGCGTGAAGGGGTACGCGTCGACGAAGGTGTACGAGGAGACAGCGCTCCGCGAGGCCGTTTCAGAGAAGACGCGGGGGCAGTTCGACGGCCGCCTGGCAACCTTCTTCGCGACGAAGATCAACCTGACCGGCGAGGCGACCGCGGCGGCCGGCGTCGACCGGATATCCGAGTTCGCGAAGGACCGGTTCGAGGGGGAACTCGACAACCAGAACCTGGGGAACGTCAGGGAAGTCGAACCCGGTGGATCGACGCCCGACGTCGGCGGCGAGGTGTACGAGTACCGCGGCGAGTACGAGACGCCGGAGATCAGTCGGACGGTCGACGTCCCCGACGTCGGGACGCGGGAACTCGTCATCCCGGCCGACACGCTCCCGGTCGCGGGCCTCGTCAGCGTCTGGAAACCGAGCAACGGCGTCGCCTACGTCGGTGGCGGGGCCTTCCCGGCGGCGAACTACGCGCAGGAAGACACCATCTCGATAACGAGCGAGGCCGGCGACGGTATCGACCTGGTCGTCAGAGTGAACCTCGGCATCGATCCGGGGGCGCTCCGCAGCGACGTCGTCACGATGACGGAGCAGGTCGGGTGAGAAACGCCTAAACCGGCCGACGGTCAGGGTGCGTACATGCGACTGGAGGAGTACTGGGGCATCGGCCCGAAGACGTCCGATCTGCTGACCGAGGAGCTGGGGATAGAGCGGGCCGTCGACGCCATCGAGTCGACGGACACGCGCGCGCTGACCGAGGCCGGCCTCTCACGCGGGCGGGCGACCAGGATCCTCCGGCGGGCGACGGGGAAGGAGGCGATGGATCTCCTGGCGACCCGCGACACCCGCGACGTGTACAAGGAGTTGCTCCAGATGGCCGAGGAGCACGCCGTCACCGAGCGGGCCGCGGACAGTATCCGCGTCCTCACGCCGCTCCCGACCCAGGAGGCGATGGAGGAGCGCCTGGACGAGGTCGAAGCCGCCTGCGACGCGTGGACCGCGCTCGACGACGAAACCCAGCGGACCGTGCTGGCGGCGTTCACCAAGTACGACGGCGGCGGCGGCGAACTCGCGGCCGTCCGGACCGCCATCGCACTGAAGGAAACGGGCGTCGAGTCGGGCGTGTTCGCGCCGCTCGCCGAACTTGACGCCGACGCGCTGGCGGACGCCGCCCGCGCGCTCGCCGGCCTGCGTGGCGAGAGCGACCGGGTCGGTGAGGGCGCCGACGACGAACTCGACCGGCTCCGGGAGCAACTGGGCCGCGTCGAAGACCTGGCAGCGGACTCGATGACCGTGGTCGAGGAGCTCCAGGAGAGCGCCCGCCGCCCGGACGAGTTCCAGGACGCGTTCGTCCGCCACGTCACGTCGGAGAGCGAGGTCGACGTCGGTCGCGTCCGTGAGGCAACGCCGGACCAGGCCACAGACGCGCAGGACTTCGTCGACGCTGCACTCCGCTCGCTCGTCCAGAATCTCCGGTCGGCCGTCGAAGAGCGCGAGGAGACGGTCGCCGCGACGCTGGAAGACGACCTCGCCGACGCGCGCAAATCGGTCGACGCCGCTGTGACGGCGGTCGACGACGTCGCGCTGTACGTCTCGCTGGCCCGTTTCGCCGTCGCCTACGACCTCACGCGGCCGTCGTTCGTCGACGACCGGCAGGTCGTCGCCATCCAAAACGCGACGAACCTGTTCCTCGTCGAGGGCGGCCTGTCGGTCCAGCCCATCAGCTACGCCGTCGGCGACCACGAACTGGACGCGGGCCGGGACCTCCCCACTGGAGACCGCGTCGCCGTCCTCACCGGGGCGAACTCCGGCGGGAAGACGACGCTGCTGGAGACGCTCTGCCAGGTCCAGTTGCTCGCCCAGATGGGGCTGCCCGTCCCCGCCGACCAGGCGGAGGTCAGCGTCGTCGACACCGTCGTCTTCCACCGACGTCACGCGAGTTTCAATGCGGGCGTCCTGGAATCGACGCTCCGCTCCGTCGTCCCGCCAGTGACCAGCGGCGGGCGCACGCTGATGCTCGTCGACGAGTTCGAGGCCATCACCGAGCCGGGCAGCGCCGCGAACCTGCTCCACGGCCTCGTCACGCTCACGGTCGAACGCGACGCGCTGGGCGTGTTCGTCACGCACCTCGCGGACGACCTGCAACCCCTTCCCGACGCGGCCCGCACGGACGGCATCTTCGCCGAGGGGCTGAGCCAGGACCTGGAACTGCAGGTGGACTACCAGCCGCGCTTCCGGACCGTCGGCAAGTCGACGCCGGAGTTCATCGTCTCCCGCCTCGTCGCCAACGCCGCCGACCCGACCGAGCGCTCCGGTTTCGAGACGCTGGCCCAGGCCGTCGGCGAGGAGGCCGTCCAGCGGACCCTCTCCGACGCGCGCTGGACTGGCGAGTGATCGATTTTGTCGCGGCGAAGTAACTCTCCGTTGTTTTCGCGCGTTTGGCCCAGGGAAAGGGGTGTCGACGCCGCGTGAGCCGCGGCGCCGAAGCGGACAGACGGTCCGTCGCGTGGCAAGAGCGACGGTCCGTGGATACCACGACAAGACACTGCTGGGATGCAGGCACGGGTCGCCCCGCGCCCGACAGGTTCGGTGTGTGTGGTATCCGCCGATACGGTTGACTTGCTTGCAGAGCGGCCGGGGGACCGGCCGCGGGAGCGGGTGGGGTTCGGACACTCGGACCGGACGGCATCCGTCCCACCCGTCGTCGGGACGCGAGGACGACGGGCGGGCAGTTCTGCGTTCTGGATGCACGTCCGCTCCAGTTCGGGAGAGGTGCGACGTGGGTTTTGTTACTCCCTCGATACCGGCAGCGTCAGCGGTCGCTACTACCTGCCAGTCGGTTCGAAGGCGGTGCCTGCGCGCTCTCTGATCCCGGAAGGCAGCCCCTGTCCGGAGAGTGAATGCTTCACGCCAGGAGTCGAAGCCGGGAGACGGCGCGGGCCGTCGTCCGCCGATAGACTCACTCCGTTCGTCTCCCGAGCCCGGCCTCTCACAGCTCGGCCGGACGCCGATAGACTCACTCCGTTCGTCTATCGAGCCCACGCTCACTTCGTTCGCGTGGACGCCGGCAGACTCGCGGAGTCGAGAACGGATGGGAGATGGTTGCGAGCGATACGCCGGTCATTCGCCCCCGTCGACGACGAGGCCGTTCACGTCGGTGACGCCGAACCCGTCTTCGAGGGTGGCTTCGACCGTGGCCGGCCTGTCGTCCGCGTCGGCGGGGACCTCGGCCGTGAGTCGGGCGTCCGCGTCGACGCGGATGTCCGTCCACGTCGGTCGGACCGACGTGACGCGCTCGACGGTCACCGCCGTGACGCCGTCGACGTTCGCGAGGACGTCGGCGACGCCCGATTCGAGGTTGCCGGCCTCGCCGCGCGGGACGCGCAACGAGACGTCGACCGATGCGTCGACAGGGGTAGTCGCTTGTAGCGACATAGGCTTCCGCCGCGATTCGAACGCGGGCGCGGCCTGCGAGGCCGCGTCGTGCCTGTCACGCGGGAGCGTGTCGCCGCGAGTCCCCCACGAGACAGTGATGCCTCTGGCGAGCGGGAGACGCGCGGCTGTCAGCGCCGCGGCCCGGATGGACCGCGTCCGTTGCTCGGCAGCCGGGCGCTGCCGACACCCGGAAGGGTGCCACCACGACTCGGCGCCGTGGATTCGACCGTCCCACCGGGAATCGAACCCGGCTCTCGGGGCGGACGCCCCGCGTGCTAGCCAGTTACACCGTGGGACTGTTCGGGAGAACGGGCCTGGACCGCCCACGACCCACGCTCGCCGAGCGCTGGCGCGTGGCAACGTGCGCGATCCGGTGGCGGACGGACCGCACCGTGGCCACCAGTGGAAGGCAACGTGAAAAGTCGCCGGCGGCCCGCGTCCCGAAGTCGTCTACGCGGCGAGGGACGCGAACCGGCGATAGCTGGTGTCCACCAGACCATTCCAGCCGTCACCGATTGCGCAACCCGCCACGGTGTCGAGAATCCCGTAGCGGGCCGCGGGCCCTCCGCCGATCGCGTGGCGAATGGCCGTCGGTGACGGAACTGTCATGATCATTTCGTGGAACACCTCGTTACACAGGTCGACAGGTGGCAATATATTAAACCTTTTTCACGAGTGTGAACGTACCACAAGCTTCGGTTCAGCTGCTCGGCTGCGACGGAGATGACCCAGCCTTTTGGCGTTCGTCCACGCAGGTCTGTACATGGACACAGCGACGGGAACGGAGGGAGATCGTGGGTTTCGAACTCCGTGACCACACCGCGGACGTCGCCGTGGCAGCGACGGGCGAGACGCTCGGAGACGTCTTCGCCGCCGTCGCCGACGGCCTGACGGCCGCGATGTGCGAGGACGTCCCCGACGGCGGCGAGCGGTTCGACGTCTCCGTCGATGCCGAGAGCCGGGAGGCACTCCTGTTCGACTTCCTCGACGAACTCATCTACGTTCGCGACGTCGAGAGCGTCCTGCCGACCGACCACGATGCCACGGTGGAGCGCGAGGGTGACCGCTGGCGCGTCGACGCGAGCGCCCGCGGCGTCCCACTTTCCGCCGTCACGGCCCGCGAGGTGAAGGCGGTGACGTACTCCGAGATGGACCTCTCGGAGACGGCCGACGGCTGGGAGGCCTACGTCGTCTTCGACGTGTGAGGGCGCCTTCGACACTGGGCTGAGTGGACCGAGCCACAGCCCGAGTTAATAATCCACCACACGAGGGATGGCAATTTCTGTTGTTAGAGCCCGTTTCGCTAACAGCTTGATTAATAACCCGTGACGGCCTAGTCCCGACAATGACAGATGCGAACGCCGACGCCCCCGGTGACGCCGTCCCACCGGACGATACCGGCGAACCGGCGGGGACGGCCGACGAGGCGGTTTTCGACATGGACGTGCCCGATATGGACTGTGCGTCCTGTGCGGGCAAGGTGACGAGTGCGCTGGAAGGGACCGACGGCGTCCAGCGCGTCGACGCCCGCCCGGCCACCGGCACCGTGAGCGTCGGGTACGACGACGGACGGGCCGACGGCGACGACCTCACGCGAGCCGTCGAGTCCGCCGGCTACGAGGTGACCGGCACGAGCGGTGACGGCGCCGACGAAGACGGTCACGCCCAGGACGCCGACGGGACCCGTAACGTCTGGACGAGCCCGCGGGCGATCAAGACCTGGATCGGTGCGGTGTTGCTCGCCGTCGGAATCGTCTTCGAGCCCGCGCTGGTCGGACTGGTCGACGACCCCGTCGTCGCGACAGTCCTCTCGACGGAGTTCTCGCTCGCCGACGTGCTCTTCCTCGGCGCCGTCGCCACGGCGGGCCAGGAGATTCTCCGGGGAGGGTACTACTCGGCGAAGAACGCCGCGCTCGACATCGACTTCCTGATGAGCGTCGCGATGGTGAGCGCCGTCGCCGCCTCGGTCGTCTCTCCCTCGGCCAACTTCTACTTCGAGGCGGCGACGCTCGCGGTGCTCTTTAGCATCGCGGAACTGCTGGAGCGGTACTCGATGGACCAGGCCCGGTCCTCGCTGCGCGAGCTGATGGACCTCTCGCCGGACGAGGCGACCGTCCGTCGGGAGGGAGAGGAAGTGACGGTTCCCGTCGAGGAGGTCACCGTGGGCGACGCGGTGCTCGTCCAGCCGGGAGAGAAGATTCCCCTCGACGGCGGAGTCCGCGAGGGGGAGAGCGCCGTCAACGAGGCGCCGATCACCGGCGAGAGCGTCCCCGTCGACAAGGCCGACGGCGACGAGGTGTACGCCGGCACGATCAACCAGGCCGGCTTCCTGGAAGTCGAGGTCACCGCCGCGGCGGGCGAGGACACCCTCTCGCGTATCGTCCAGCTGGTCGAGGACGCGCAGGCCAACAAGACGGAACGCGAGCAGTTCGTCGACCGCTTCGCCGGCTACTACACGCCCTTGATGGTCGCGCTCGCGATCCTAGTCGCGACGGTCCCACCGCTAGTTCTGGAGGGCCCCGTAACCGCCGGCGTTGCCGGCTACGCGGTCACCTTCCCGGCGGGGTGGATGCCGTGGTTCGTCAACGGCATCACCCTGCTCGTGCTGGCCTGCCCCTGCGCGTTCGTCATCTCGACGCCGGTGACCGTCGTCTCCGGCATCACCAGCGCCGCCAAGAACGGCGTCCTCATCAAGGGCGGGCGCTACCTCGAATCGATGGGACAGGTCGACGCCGTCGCGATGGACAAGACCGGTACGCTCACGCGGGGCGAACTGGCCGTCACGGACGTCGTCCCCCTGGGTAACCGGTCCGAGGACGACGTCCTCGCGTGCGCACGCGGGCTCGAACAGCGCTCCGAGCACCCCATCGGCGAGGCCATCGTCGCCCACGCGAGCGACGCCGGCGTCGACACCGCCCAGGTCAGCGAGTTCGAGAGCCTCACAGGCAAGGGCGTCCAGGCGACCCTCGGCGGGGAGGCCCACTACGCCGGGAAACCCGGCCTCTTCGACTCACTGGGCTTCGACCTCGAACACGTCCACGTCGTCGAGAGCGACGACGGTATCGAGGACGAGGTCCGGGACCTCTGTGACCGCCAGGGCTGTCTCAACCTCGCCGAGGACACCATCCCGCGCCTCCAGCGCGAGGGGAAGACGGTCGTCCTCGTCGGAACGGAGGACGAACTGGAAGGGGTGGTCGCCGTCGCGGACGACGTCCGTCCCGAGGCGGCCTGGACCGTCGGGCGCCTCCAGGACCTGGGCGTCGAGGTCGTCATGCTCACCGGCGACAACGAGCGGACCGCCCGCGCCATCGGCGACCGCGTGGGCGTCGACGACGTCAGGGCGGCGCTGCTCCCCGAGGAGAAGGTCGAAGCCATCGAGGAACTCGACGCCGAGTACGAGGGCGGCGTCGCGATGGTCGGCGACGGTATCAACGACGCGCCCGCGCTCGCGACGGCGACGGTGGGCGTCGCGATGGGCGCGGCCGGCACCGACACGGCCATCGAGACGGCCGACGTCGCGCTGATGAGCGACGACCTCTCGAAGCTTCCCTACCTCTACGACGTGGCCCACCAGGCCAACGGCGTCATCCGGCAGAACATCTGGGCCAGCCTCGGCCTGAAGGCGATGCTGGCCGTGGGCGTCCCCCTCGGCGTGGTGAACCTGGCCATCGCCGTCCTGCTCGGCGACGCTGGAATGACTGTCGGTGTGACGGGCAACGCGATGCGACTCTCGCGCGTGCGTCCGGAGACGCCCGAGGCGACGGAACCCGGGACGGACGCGGCTGCGTGACCCCACCGTTATCACCCAGCGCCCCTTCGCGGCAGGTATGGAACGGTACGACCAGATCTACCGGCTCTACCGGGACTTCGACACGGAGACCCTGGAGGCCTACCAGGACTTCGTCGACCTGTTTCCCCCGGTCGATTCGCGGGTAGCGCTCGACCACTGGGAGGAGGCGACCGACGAACTGGAGCGGCGCAAGGCGGAGATACGGGACGGGTTCGACGAGGAGGGAGACGTGTTCGCCGAACTCGCGGCCACGCTGAGCCGCGACCAGGCGTTCACGGCCCTGGATCTGGCCACCGAGTACGAGCGGCCGGTCAACGCGCTCGTCCTCGACGTCGACGAGACGCTCCGGACTGCTGGCCGGACGGACAACGAGATTCCACGGGACGTCCTCCACCGCCTCCACCAGTTACACGAGGACGGCGTGCCCATCGTCGTCTGTACGGGCCAGACCCTCGAGAACGTGAAGGGCTTCCTCATCCAGGGGCTGGGGAACGAACTCGTCCACTCCGGCGACCTCAGCATCGTCTACGAGTCGGGCAACGGCGTGTTCACGCCCGGACACGGCCCGGACACGAAGCAACTCCTCTACGAGGACCTCGACGACGAGATCACCGACGTGTTCGCGGCCGTGCGCTCGCGAATCGTCACCGAGGCCCCCGACGAGATCCGCCGGGGCTGCCATCTCCAGGGTAACGAGTTCAACGTGACGCTGAAGCCCAACGCGGAGACGGGGACGCCGGCCGCACAGGAAGTCATCGACCACGCGCTCGTGTACGTCGTCGACCTGCTGGCGGACGCCATCGGCGAACAGGTCGGGTACGACGGCGGGTCGAGTGGAGCGGAGGCGGCCCCCGCGTCGTGGGCGAGAGCGCTCTACAGCAGAGACCCGGAAATCGAGCAGGTCCTGCGGTCGCGAGACGCGCTCCCCGACGTCGACCCGGACGACGTGCCGGCGGACCTGGCCGCGATCCTCGAACGAATCGACGTCGCGTACTACGAGGCCGACGCCGCCGAAATCGTCAGCCTCGAACTCGACAAGGTGGCGGGTGTGGAGGCGGCCTTCGACGTGCTCGGCGTCGACGACCCCTTCGCCCTCGTCATGGGCGACAGCAAGAGCGACCTGCGCGTGATGCGGTGGCTCGAAGAACGAGGGGCAGGACTCGCCGCGGCCCCCAAACACGCCTCCCGGGACGTCCTGGACCACGTCATCAGGACGGACGAGCTACTGTTCGACGAGGGCGACGCCGCCTCCATCCTCGAACTCGCCGCCGGGACGAACCTCTTCGCCGAACTGGACGGGTAAGTGACGGACCGGACACGGACCGACTACGGGCTGACGGTCGACGACTCGGTCCACGAACCGACCGACGAAGCGAGCGAGGGATCGACCGGCAGAATGGGTTCTCGATCCGCCCGGCTGTGACACACCGCCAGGCGAACGTTTCCCGACTGTCGGACGGGCAGTCGACGTACAGCAGTGCCAGCGTCCCGGTCTATATCATGTTCTCCGCTTCGATCGTCTCCCAGACGGCCTCGCCGTGGTCTGTGATACCGTAGACGCGGCCCTTCTTCCGGTCCTCCGATACGAGGAGCTCCGTGAGTTCGTGGTCGCGGAGTTCCTGCAGCGCGCGCGAGACGTGAGCCACGCTCAGGTCCGTGTCTTCGGCGATCCGTGAGGGCGTGGCGGGGCTGTCACTGAGGCGTTTGAGCGTCGCGATCCTGTACCGTGAACTGATGACGTAGCTGACGTCGTCCCATTCTGATGCAACCATAGTTTTGATCTGGGCGCGGTGGCGAGCTGGCCGACCGCCGGGTCGTCGAACGGTCGGGGTGGGCTCGGTCCCTGTCCCTGTCAACCGTTTGGGACGAACTCCGGATAACTATCACGTCAGTTCTAGAAGGACAATCGCAAGTAAGAGTGGGTTTACTGGACTATAGATACGGTTTCTCGGAGTAACAACGGCCATACTCTCACGTCGACCCACCCCCGTTCGGAGGCGGCGACCCCTCACTCCCGCGCTCAACCGGTAATCTACGGGGGGTACTCCGCTGTCACGAGTGGCCTGCTGTCGCCGAGTTACTGAGATGAAGCCGGATTCCTCGATAACGTCGACATAATCCGACTCATATCGCAACGGGAGCGGTTCAGGCGGGTCACCCGGGAGTAACTGGCCGACTGTTCGGTGCGACGACGCAATCGATTGAGTCGACACATCGATAGTCGTCACGCGTGCGCCGGCGGTTCGTCGAAGCCAGGAGTCGCTACGTCGCGCGCGCCACGGCGTCGATGGCCCGGTCGACGTCCCCGTCGTCGACGTCCCAGTGGGTGCAAAAGCGCACGACGTGGTCGTCGAAGGGGACGCCGAGGAGCCCCTCGGACTCGCAATCGTCGAGGAACGCCTCGGCTGGCCGGTCCGTCTCGACGAGGACGACGTTCGTCTCTGGCGGGGTGACAGTGAGTCCGTCGACCTGGTCGATCCCGTCGGCGAGTCGCGCCGCGCGCCGGTGGTCCGCGCCGAGTCGGTGTCGGTTCTCGAGCGCGCGCAGGCCCGGCGCGGCTATCATCCCCGCCTGCCGCATCCCGCCGCCCAGCAGTTTCCGGTTGCGTCGCGCCGCGTCGACGAACGACAACGAACCGGCGAGGATCGATCCCACGGGCGCGCCGAGCCCCTTCGAGAGACAGCACATCACCGAGTCGACGTGGTCGACGAAGGCCGACGCCGCGACGTCGTGGGCCGTCGCCGCGTTGAACAGCCGCGCCCCGTCGAGGTGGACCGGGATCCCCAGGTCGTGGGCGGCCTCGGCGGCCGCAGCGACGTCGTCGGGAGAGTGGGCCGTCCCACCCTTGCTGTTGTGGGTGTTTTCGAGCGAGAGGAGCCCCGTCCCGGGTCGATGGTCGCTCGCCTCGACGCAGCCGTCGCGTACCTGCGCCGGAGTCACGACGCCGCGTTCGCCCCCGTCGAGCGTGCGCGGCTGGAGGGCCGCGTGCTGGGCGAGACCTGCGAGTTCCCACTTGTAGATGTGGCTCTCGCGCTCGCAGAGTAGTTCCTGGCCCCGTTCGGTGTGGGTCCGGGCGGCCACCTGGTTGCCCATCGTCCCCGAAGGGACGAAGAGCGCCGCCTCGGTACCGAGTACCTCGGCGGCCCGCGTCTGCAGCTCGTTGACCGAGGGGTCTTCACCGTAGACGTCGTCGCCCACGCTCGCGTCGCGGGCGGCGTCCCGCATCGCCTCGCTCGGCCGGGTGACTGTGTCGCTCCGCAGGTCGATCATGTCCCCACCGTAGCGGCCGGACACGCAAAACTCCGCGGGTGATAGTGGTGGTTGTAGGCCCGTCCCGGCGTCCGGCCGAACGCCGGTACAACGGTACAACCATCATTACGAGTCCGTCGCCGCGTCGGCGCTCTCGACCGCGCCCCTGAAAATCGCAGCGCGAATGTGTCGGACGGTTGTCTCGTTGGCGATCTGATAGTCGGTAGATTCATAGTACGGTTCCCCCGATTTTGTCGGGACTAGCGAAACCATGGAGATTTCAGACAATCTTGCCTGTCTCTACAGCGCACAGGTGGAACAGCGTGACGGCAGGTACGTCATCGAAGTGCCTGAAACCGAGGTATCGGTCGGCGACGTCGCGCCCGGTGACGTGTATCGCATCGCGTTGCTCGCCACCGACGAGGCGGGAGACGACGAGGGGACTGCCTCGCAGCCCCGGTCCCGGTCTGGGTCACAGGACCAGTCCTCGTCCCGGAACGGGACGCGAGCCGACCAGGGACCGCCGGTCGACGAGGGCGAGCGCCGCACCGTCGACATCGAGGACATCGGCGAGAAGGGCGACGGCATCGCCCGCGTCGAACGCGGCTACGTCGTCATCGTCCCAGACACGGAACAGGGCGAACGCGTCACCATCGAGATCACCGACGTGAAGGAGAACCTCGGGTTCGCGGAAGTCGTCGAACGCAAGGCGTACTACGAGTAAGGACGGTCGAGTACCGCGGACCGAAATCCGGGACGGATCGGGCCTGCCGTTGCGTCGCAACGTCCGGAGCATTCCCGGGTGAGGAATCGCCAGAAAGGGGAGCGCTGGGCCCCTCGTCGGACGACGGGACCGCTACGGGTCGCCGTTGTAGATGCCCGGTTCCTCCTCACCCTCGACCTGTATCACGCCCAGCATGCCCTTGCGGACGACCCGGGTGAGCGCGTGGTCGACGAGCTTGATCGGCCCCGGAACTGGCGTGTCTATCTCCGCGGCGGCGACGGTCCCGGGGGCGACCGGTGCCGTCTCGACGAACCGGTCGGGCTCGGAGACCAGGTCGCCGTCGCGGTAGAACGTCTCCCAGACGTTCCCGATGCCGTGCCAGGAGCTGATGTGGTTCGGACCGCCGTTGGAGTGGAAGATGCGGACGCGGTCCCCTTTCTCGACCGTGACCGGTCCGTAACCGTCCCCGGTGAACGCGTACGCCTCGCCGTTGAGGCAGACGTAGGTGGAATCCTGAGACTTCGCCGCGTCGATGTCGAACTCGTGGTGGCCCTCCTCGCCGGGCGCGCCGTTCGTGTAGAGTTCGTGCTGGCCGAAGAACAGCTCGTGGTCCACCTCCGGGAGCCCCTCCTCTGGTTCGACCAGGATGGCGCCGAACATCCCCGCGCTGATGTGGTGGTCCATGTTCGGGACCGCACAGTGGTAGATGAAGACGCCCGGGTAGGTGGCCTGGTACTGGATCTCGGCGCTCTCCCCCGGCGCGATGGTCGTGTCGCTCGCACCGCCGCCCGGCCCGTAGACGGCGTGGAAGTCGATGTTGTGGGGTAGCTGGCTGTCCTCGGGATTGTTCAGCCGGAAGGTGACGGTGTCGCCGCGGCGCACCCGGACCATCGGCCCCGGAACCCGGCCGTCGAAGGTCATGTAGTCGAACGTGACGCCGGGCTCTATCTCCGCGGTCACCTCTTCGGTCGTCATCTCGACCTCGTGGTGGCGCGGCTCGTCCCAGTCGACCGGGTCCGGGATGTCTCGCGGGTCCGCCGCTATCCGGTCGACGTCGACGTCTTTCGCCGGGTCGAGTCCGTCCTCCGTCGCCGTGTCGGTCTCGCCCTGATTCGTGCTGGCAGCAGCCTCTTCCTCCCCGTCGCCGGAACAGCCAGCGACGAACGCCGCCCCGCCCACACTGATCGTCGAGAGGAACGCGCGTCGGTCCGTGAATGGCATTTCTTTCATGGTGCTACAGGTCGAGAGAACGGAGGAGACCCCATTCAAACGCGGAGGACGTCCCAGATTCGTGAGAATTGTTCCCGAGATTCGAGACGCCCGACGCAGATGTTCGACCGGTCGTTTATGTCGCTACGGCGGCATCCCGCAGTATTACGGGCCTTATACGGTCGTTCGAGGAGTTTCGATTTCGCGTTACGTGCGCACCCGTTAGTGACGGGCATCCGGGCGGGAACGCGGGGCCCGACCGTTCCTGAGTCTGAGAGGACGCAGTTTAGCCCTCTTAAACGGCCGAGTGAACATCTTCACCCACGTTCTCAGCGGCTGAGATGCGGGTGCGCGAGTGAAGGGGGCGAGGGCGCCAGTTCAGGGCGATGGTGACGATGACGGAGTACAGCTGTCGACGGAACTGCACCGTAGTAACGGAGGGGAATCGTCCGTGACCGACGAGGGGCCAGTCTCGTTCGACGAGGACGAGGAAGCCCGGATGGAACGGGCCCTGGCGGAGGCCGGGTACGACACCGAACTCGGCGTGGAGATGGCGAAAGACGCCCAGCGCGTCGCGGCCGGTGAGCTGGGCGAGGCGGCCTTCTTCGAGCGGTACCACGAGGAGGTCCTCGACGAGTTCGGCCGGGACGCCCGCGAACTGCCGGAACTCCGCGACGACGTCGACGGCGAAGTCGTCGCCGACGCCGACGACCCCGACGGGATCCGCGAGAGCCTGGCGGCCATCGCCGACGACGAGGGCGTCTCCCGTCGAGAGGTGATGAAGAAGGGCGGCGCGGCAGCGATGGCCCTGAGCGTCTTCGCCGGGGGCGGCGGCGCGGCGGCTGGCGAAGACCAGGGGGAATCCTACGACGGGACGCGCTACGGGATGGTCATCAACCTCAACAACTGCGACGGCTGTCTCGCCTGCGTGAAAGCCTGCGAGCAGGAACACGGCACCTCGCGGGGCGCAAACTGGATGTACGTCTTCACGTACGAGGACGAGGACCAGGACGGCGAGAACTTCCTCGTCAGGCCCTGCCAGCACTGCACCGACTCGCCGTGTACGAAGGTCTGTCCCATCGGCGCGCGCCACACCCGCGAGCAGGACGGCCTCGTGCTGACCGACTACGACATCTGCATCGGCTGCCGGTACTGCGAGGTGTCCTGTCCATACGGAGTCAACTACTTCCAGTGGGGCGACCCCGACGTCCCCGAGTCGGAGATCGACGACGACCACCAGATCGACGAGCGCGGCCGCTGGGTCGGCGCGCGCCCGCCGAAGGGCGTGATGGGCAAGTGTACGTTCTGCGTCGACCGGCAGGACGGCCAGATGGGCGAGGAGAAGGTCGGGACCACGGCCTGCGAGGAGGCCTGTGCGATGGACGCCATCCACTTCGGCGACCTGAACGACGAGGAGAGCGCGCCGAACCAGCACCTGGCAGCCTACGAGGAGGCTCACCAGAACGACCACTCCGAGTGGGAGAACCGCACGGACGACCTGGTTTCGACGTTCAAGCTGATGGAGGAACGGGGGACCAACCCGAACGTCACGTACATCGGCAACGAACCCTCCCAGGACGCTCGCCAGGTCGAGGGCCCGGTCGCCTACGAGGACATGGGCCTCGTCGACGACCGAAAGCAGGAAGTGCTGGACAGCGGCGCCATGGCGACGGACGGAGGTGAGGAGGCGTGAGCACCGACGTCTCCGGTGTCAGTCGCGAGGTGCTCGTCCGACCGATCCAGTCCCGGTCGAAGGGGTACCTCCTCGCGCTGGCGGCGTCGCTGGCCGCCATCGGCGTCTGGGTGTTCTTCTACACCCAGCAGCTCGAACACGGGATGATAGTCACTAACCTCGCCGACTGGGGTTCCGGCGGTGGCGTCCCGTGGGGCCTCTACATCGGGGCGTTCATCTGGTGGGTCGGCATCGCACACGGCGGGATCATCCTGTCGGCGGCGGTCCGGCTCATCGGCCTCGACACCTACCAGCCGGTCGCGCGGATGGCGGAACTGCTGACCATCGCCGCGCTGACCTGCGCGGGGCTGTTCATCCTCATCCACGTCGGCCGGCCGGACCGGCTGGTCACGAGCGTCCTGCCAGCGTGGCCGACGCGCGTCCAGTGGTCGCCGCTGATGTGGGACGTCACCGTCATCACCGCCTACTTCGTGCTGACGGGGACGTACCTCATGCTGACCATCAGGTACGACGTCCACCGCCTCAGGGACCAGCTCCCGGACGTCCTGGAACCTGTCTACCAGGCCCTGATGATCGGGTACACGGAGAAGGAGGACGCGGTCGTCGAGCGGATGGTGTGGTGGGTCGCCTTCGCCATCATCATCATGGCGCCGCTGTTGCTCCACGGGGGCGTCATCCCGTGGCTGTTCGCGCTGTTGCCGTCGATGGCCGGCTGGCACGGCGGCGTCCAGGGCCCATCCTTCCTCTCCATCGCGCTCACCTCTGCGGTCAGCGGCATCATCATCATCGCCGCTGCCTTCCGGTGGGCCTACGACTGGGAGGAACTCATCCCCGACGCCGTGTTCCGGGGCCTGGCGAAGTGGCTTGGCTTCTTCAGCCTGCTCTTCCTCTGGCTGCAGCTCCAGCAGGTCGTGACCGGCATCTTCGCCGCGCCGACCACGCTCCAGCACGCGACGGAGGTGAAGCTCTCGACGCCGCTGTACTGGGTCGCCATCGGGCTCGTCGGCCTGACGCTGGCCTACGTGTTCGCCTCGGCGCTGAAGCCGTCGCTGTTCAGCATCCGCGCGATGGTGATGGCCTCCTTCGCGGTGCTTGTCGGCACGCTCGTCGAGAAGACGCTGTTCGTCGTCGAGGGGCTCCAGCACGCCCACTTCGCGCTGTACGACGGCGTGCCGGGCGCCTACGTCCCCTCGCCGGTCGAACTCTCCGCGGTGCTCGGCACCGCCGGCATCGCGGTGCTATTCTTCCTGGTCGTCTCGAAGGTGATCCCGGTGGTCGAACTGCACGCCATCGAGGCGGACCACGAGGAGGTGAACCAGTGATGGTCCCGCTCGCCTCGTCGGTGCCGCACACGCTCCCGTTCGTCGGCCCGGGAACGTACCTCATCTTCGGCATCGTCCTCGCACCGGTGTACCTCATGTTGGTGGCGTGGTTCCTTGGCGAACCGAGCGACCGGCAGTCGGCGCTGCTCGGCGTCGGCTACGTCGCCGGGCTGACGACGGCCATCTGGGGCGGCCTGTTCGTGGTGACGATGATCATCGATTTCGCGTTCTTCTGACCCGACGGCACCGCCCGCCGACCCCGTCGGCGAAACACCCCCCGACCGCTGCTCCCGACCCCGAAATCTACACGACCCCATGACCCAACCAGAACTCGAATCCGAACTGACCGACCGACTCGCGACCGTCCAGGACCCGGCGAACGACGACGACGACGTCGTCTCGATGGGCCTCGTGAACGACGTCACCGTCCGCGACGGCACCGCGGAGGTGTCGCTGGCGTTCAACGCGCCCTACGCGCCCGAGGAGATAGAGATAGGCAACGCAATTCGTGAAGAGATCGAGGACGCCGGCCTCGAACCCGACCTTCGCGCGAACGTCGGCGAGGAACACGGCTACGACGAGGACGTCCTGCCGGGCGTCCGCAACGTCGTCGCCGTCGCCTCCGGGAAAGGCGGCGTCGGGAAGACCACCGTCGCGGCGAACCTCGCGGCCGGGCTCAAGGACCTTGGCGCTCGCGTCGGCATCCTCGACGCGGACGTGCACGGCCCGAACGTCCCCCGGATCTTGCCCACCGAGAACGAACCGGGCATCACGCCCGACGAGGAGATCGTCCCGCCCCGCTCGGACGGGGTCATGGTGATGAGCACCCACCACATGATGCCCGACGACGAGGACGAACCCGCGGTCATGCGCGGGCCGATGGTGAACAACGTGATGATGAAGTTCGTCAACGAGGTCCAGTGGGGCCGACTCGACTACCTCGTCGTCGACCTCCCGCCGGGGACCGGCGACGCCTCCCTGAACCTGTTGCAGACGCTGCCCGTCGCCGGCGTCGTCATCGTCACGACACCCCAGGAGATGGCGGTCGCGGACGCCCGCAAGGGGCTCCGACTGTTCGCGGACCACGACGCCCCCGTCCTCGGCGTCGTCGAGAACATGAGCACCTTCCGGTGTCCCGGCTGCGGCGACGACCACTCGGTGTTCGGCGAGGGCGGCGGCGACGAGATACGCGAGGACTACGACGTCCCGGTCCTGTCGCGCCTGCCCATCCACCCCGACTTCGACAGCCAGGGCGGGGACGGCCCGACGGTCCGCGACGACGACAGCGTCGTCCAGGAAGACCTGTTCGACATGGTCGACAGCGTCGCCGACCGCATCGGCGAGGAGAATCGACGAAAAGTCGCGGAGCACGTCGACGCAGCGAGGGCAGACGCGGGCGACGACGTCCCCGCGGCGGCCGAGTCTCGCTGAATCGTCGGCCCACCGTCGGCCGGTCGCGTTGTGCTCGACGGCCGGCCGCGCTCACGCTTCGTCGCGAAGCGCTTCTGCGACCGCCTGCAGTTCGCCTTTCCTGAACGCGTTCTCCGTCGCCGCTGGATCGTCGTCGTCCAGTTCACCGACCTTCCAGAGGATGCCCGCCCGCATCTGTGGCTTCGACGGGAGCCGGTTCGTGTCGACGTCGTAGCCCACGGCCTCGCAGATCGCGGCCAGCGCCTCCTTCGTGAACGCCGTGGAGTACTCTCGCTCGTACCGCCCGACCGAGACGCGGATCTCGTTCCGGAGGGCGTCGACAGTTGGTGACATTGACAGCAGTGTGAACCGGCCGCGTTGTGTACGTTCCGGTCACCGGTAGCATTCGCGACTGGGCGAGTCCGCGACCGGGCGAACGTCTCCGTCCGGAGAAAAAGCGGCGAGGGCCGTCAGTCGTCGCCCAGCACGCCTTCCGCCACCGCCACGTCGTCGACGCCGGGGTCCTCCTCGGACGCCCGGAGGACGAACCGCTTTCTCACGAGGTCGGCCGAGTAGATGGCCGTCCCCAGGATGATGAGCGTGTCACCGGGGAGCCGTGCCCAGAACAGGTCCTGGACGATCGGCTGGTTGTAGAACGCCAGGCTCCGGCCCGCGGCGTAGCTCTCCGTGAAAATCGCCTCCAGCTGGAGGAAGCCGACCGGGAGGACGGAGCCGAACACCATCAGCGCCAGGCCGACGTTCCAGCACCAGAACGCAGCCCGGAGCCACGACCCGTCCCATCGGTCCGGTTCGATTGACAGCTGGAGCATGTAGGTCACCATCCCCAGCGCGAGGAAGCCGAACGCGCCGAACATCGCGGCGTGGGCGTGGCCGACGGTGAGGTAGGTGCCGTGCTCGTAGTAGTTTATCAGCGGGAGGTTGATGAAGAAGCCGAGCACGCCGGCGCCCACGAAGTTCCACACGCCGCTGGCGACGATGAACATGAACGGGAGTTTGTACGGGAAGTCCTCCGTCTCGGACATCGCCGTGTACTGGCCCAGCGCCTCGTAGAGGATGAACACCAGCGGGATCAGTTCCAGCGTCGAGAAGACGCTCCCGATGGGCACCCACATGTCCGGCATCCCGACCCACCAGTAGTGGTGGGAGACGCCGATGACGCCCGTGCTCATCACCAGCAGCGCCTGGAGCATGACCGCCTTCTCCGCGCTCCGGCGTTTCAGCAGGTTCATCGACACCAGCGTCAGGCCGACGATGGCGACGATGAAGAACTCGAAGGCCCCCTCGACCCACATGTGGACGACCCACCAGCGCCAGAACTCCGTGACGGCGATGTTCGTCTCGGGCGTGAAGAAGAAGCCGGCGGTGAATAGCAGCGCGATAGAGCCGCCGGCGTACAGGATCATGTGCGCGAGGCCGTACACCGGCTCGCGGTCCAGCAGCGGCTTCAGCCCCCGGATCGAGAGGACCGCCCAGAGGCCGAACCCGGCGAGCAGGCCGAACTGCCAGAGCTTGCCGACTTCGAGGTACTCCAGCCCCTCGTTGCCGACGAGCCACCAGAGGTCGCCGAAGTAGCCGTTGGACCCGAGCCAGATGCCGCCCAGACCACCGACGGTGACGACGACGATGGCCACGAGCAACCCGTCGATGTACGTCGACTGGCGCTTCGGTTCGTGCCCGGTCAGCAGCGGCGGGAGGAACAGGCCCGCCCCCAGCCACGTCGCGGCGATCCAGAGGATCCCCAGGTCGATGTGCCAGGTCTTCGCCATCGCGAAGGGAAGGATCTGCAGGATGTGGACGCCGAATATCTCCTCGACGCCGAAGAAGCCCGCCCGCTCGATGTAGAAGTGCGCCAGGAGTCCCCCCAGTAACACCTGTGCGAGGAACAGTCCCGCCGCGACCGGGACGAACCGCAACGCGGAGCGCTGGCTCGGGAAGACGCTCACGTCGCCGGGTTCGGGCACCGAGAGCCCCTCCGCGGACGGCTCCGGCAGTTCGACGGCCCGGTAGAGCCAGATGCCGAAGCCCGCCCCCGCGACGAGCAACACCATCGCGACGACGCTCCAGGTCATCGCCGCCCCGGTGGCGTCGTTGCCCGCACCGGGCGCGTACGGCCACTCGTTCGTGTACGAGTGGTCACCGTCGGGTCGGTCGGTGTGGGAGAACCACGCCGTCCACATGGCGAAGTCGGCGAACTCCTCGGCCGCCGTCTCGGAGTCGATCATCCCCTCGGGGACGCCGCGCTCGTGGCTCCCCTCGTGGTAGCGCTCGACGTACTCCTCGCGCACCTGCTGGTGGGCGTACAGTTCGGCCGCCGAGTACTCGATGTCACCACCCTCGTACTGGTCGTCGAGGTCCTGCTTCACGACGTCGTCCACCGCCGCCCGTTCCTCTGACGCCAGGCTCTCGTACTCGCCGCCGTAGCGCTCCTCGGCGTAGTACGAGCGCATGTACCGGGTCTTCAACTCCAGGGCGTCGGCCGTGTAGTCGGCCCCGTAGTACGCGCCGTTGCCCAGGATCGACCCGTGGTTCATCAGCCCGTTCTTCTGGAACGCCTTCTTCCCGTCCCTGATCTGTTCGTCGGTGACCACCGTCTCGCCGTCGGGCCCGACCACCTGTTCGGGTATCGGCGGCGCTTCCTGGTAGGCGAACCACGCACCAGCGCCCATGACGACGAGGTTGAACACGAACGCGACGGCTATCACCTTCGCGATAGTTTTGCGTCGTAACTCCATCGGACGTCCATTCTACACCCTGACAAAAGAAACGGGGGACCGTTCTCAGTCACCGGGTCCATGACCGAACGTGTTCGCCAATCGACTCAGTTTCACCGTGTCACGGCGCGTGCTCGGCCAGCCGTCCCTCGCGAGCCCGCCGGTGGACCGACGGCATACTTTTATGGGCGTTCTGTGCGTCTCTCGACACGTGAAATCACGAATCCTCTTCCTCGTCAACCGCGCGAAGTACGCAGCCATCGGCGCCGCCGTCGGCGCCGCCATCGGCGGCCTGTTCAGTCGAAACGCCGCGAGCACCGGCGGCGCCGTCGGCGGCCTGGCCGGCGCCGTCGTGGCCGAGACGCGAGCCAGCGCCGGGAACGCCATCTCGGACGTGAAAGAGAAGGTGCGGGCCGAGCAATAGCGCTCTCCAGCGCGATAGCTGCTAAGCGTTCTGACACTGCGTCCCACAAAGGGGCGCTCTGCTCGTACGTCCACCGGGATAACCATACCAACACCGAGCCTTCGCTCTCTCCGTTCACGAACTCGTCGCAGAATGCTCCGTCAGGGATTCGAACCACGCGAAGACGGTCCGCTCACTCCGTTCGCGGCTGCGACTTCTCTACTTCAAATCCCTTCCGTGCGCGCTTCGCTCACTCGTAGAACTCGTTCGCTGTAGTGCTCCGTCAGGGATTCGAACCCTGGTCCTTGCCGTGAGAGGGCAAGATGATTGGCCGGACTACACCAACGGAGCGTACTCATTTGTACCCCAGAGTAAGGTATAACGGTTGCGCTTTAGCGGCTCCCTGGGTGTGGTTCTCACTCCTCGTCGTCGAACGGCGATCCGGCGGCTTCGGGTTCGTGACCCGAGAGGCTGATGATGTTCTCGCGGCCGACGCGAAGTTTGCTGATGTCACCTTCGTCCTCCATCTCCGAGAGGAGCATGCTGACCTTGGACTTGGACCACTCTGTCTCGTCGACGATGTTGACCTGTTTCATCCGACCGCCGTTGTCCTCCAGTAGTTTGAGGACGCGGTCGTTGTCGGAGAGGAGTTCCTCGTCCGGGATCGCGGCCGGCTCGGTGTCGGTCGTCGCAGGTTCGCCAGCGGCGCCGGCGGCCCCGGCCGCGTCGTCGGACGGTCCGTCGTCGCCAGAGAACGCACCGGACTGCCACACCGCGGCGCCGGCCAGCCCGATGACGACGACGAGCGCGCCGACGAGGACGAGCATATCGCCGCTGTTCGCGTTGCCGGGATCCGTCGACGAATCGGTCGTCTCGCCAGCGGAGTCACCGTTTCCGCCACCGAGCGCGGACTCGTCGACGAGTTCCACGCGTGGGCGCCTGTCGGTGAACTGCTTCTCACCGACCCAGGTGACGGTGTCGCTCGATTCCAGCGTGTCGCCCGACTGCGAGTATGATTCTGGGTCTGCGCTTCTGAAGGCGAGCGACGGCCCCGTCTCGAACACGAGCCGCTGGTTCTGTCCGATGTAGAGTCCGCCCTCGAACACGTCGCCGGCCCGGACGGTGTCACCGTCGGTCACGCCGAAGTTCGACCACGTGAACGACATCGTCACGACGCCCCGCTCGTCCGACAGCGTCGTCTCGTCGACCGACGCACTCCGGGAGAACGACGCGGCGTTCATCTCCCGACCGGTGACATCCGAGCCCGCCGTCGTCAGTTTCGTCGACCGGTTGACGAAGTCGCGGTACATTCCGGACTCGTTCGCCTCGAACTCCGCGGCGAAGGCCTCGAACTGCTCGCGCTCGGACTCGTTTTCCAGCGGGCGAGAGTACTCGAACGTCCACTGCGCGCTCCCGTTTTCGTACATCTGGATGTTGAACACCGTCTGGGAGAACCCTTCCGGTGCCCCGAGGCGCGTGGGGCCCGCGTCCGACGCACCGAGTGCAGGAGCCACAGCGACGCTGGCAAACAGGAGAACGGCGAGACCGACGGCGACCGAGCGAGTCATCTAGGGTATATCAGCCGAGGATGGAATAAAAGCGCTATGACTAACAGAGGGAGATAGACTCATCGCACCGGCACGGCAGCGGCGAGTCGTTCGACCGGGTGCGACGGGGGTTGCCCACCGGGTCGATCCTCGAGTTGCGTCCGACAGGACGCGCCCGGTGCGACGACGCGGTCACCGGCGCTGTCGTCGATTTGCTCGAACAGGAGCCGGGCGATAGACTGACTCATGGAGTAGTGTTCGGCCTCGTAGCCGAAACTCCCGGCCATGCCGCAACAGCCCGAATCGAGCGCGTCGACGTCGTAGCCGGCTCGTCTGAGCACGCCCACGGCGTAGTGGTCCTTCCTGGTCGCCTTCTGGTGACAGTGGCCGTGATACGCAAGCGTCTCCGCGGGCGGGTCCCAGTCGACACCCTCGTCGAGGCCGAACCAGCTGAGATACTCACAGAGCCCGTAGGCGTTCGCGGCGACCGTCTCGGCCTCGGCGGTGGCCAGCAGGTCGAGGTAATCCGACTGGAACATTACGGCGTCGGACGGTTCGACGGCGACGACGTCCCACTCCTCCCCGACGAGAGGTGCGAGTGCTGCCGCGTTGTGTCGTGCGCGCTCGCGTGACTTGTCGAGAAACCCCTTCGAGTGGGCAGCGCGCCCGCTGGCCCGCAGGTTCGCTGGCACGCGAACGTGAACGCCCGCGGCTTCGAGCACGCTGACAGCTGCCCTCAGGACGGCCGGATCGCTGTAGTTGTTGTACGTATCGGGGAACAGTACGGCCTTCCGGGCCGCGTCGTCGGCCGGAACCGCTGGCCCGCGGTCGGCGTACCACTCGACGAAGGACTCCCGGTGGAACGTCGGCAGGTCGCGCTCGCGGGCGATACCGAAGAGCTTCTCCGAGACGACGTCGCTCCCGGGAAGCGAGGCCAGCCAGTTCGAAACCGGTGCGAGCGCGCTCCCGAGCTTGCTGAGTCGCTCGACGTCGGCGAACAGCCGGTCGCGCATGCCGGCCCCGTTCTCCTGGTGGTTCGCGTGCTGGAGTTCGGCCTTGAGCTTGGCCATGTCGACCTCGCTCGGGCAGTCGCGGGCACAGCCCTTGCAGCCGATACACAGGTCCATGATCTCGGTCGTGAACGCCTCGCTGGTCGGGTCCTGGGGGAGGTCGCCGCTCATCGCCTGCCTGAGCGCGTTGGCGCGACCGCGCGTCGCCGTCGACTCCTCCTCGCTCGCGCGGTAGGTCGGACACATCACCCCGCCGGTCGTCTCCTGGTGCCCGCGACAGCCCCCACAGCCGTGGCAGAGTTCGACCATCCCCTGGAACCCGTTGTCGTTGTCCCAGCGGAGTGCCGGGTCGAAGCCGGCGTCGAACTCGTAGTCGGGTTCGTACCGCAAATGCTCCGTCATGTCCACGTCGCCGCTGACCTGTCCGGGGTTCAGGAGCCAGTCCGGGTCGAAGGCGGTCTTGAGATCGCCGAAGAGCTCCCAGACGTAGTCGCCGTACAGCTTCCGGTTCCACTGCGTGCGGGCGCGACCGTCGCCGTGCTCGCCGGAGACGCTGCCGCCGTACTCGAGGACCAGGTCCGTCGCCGCCTCGGCGATGGCCTCCATCTGCTCGACGCCGTCGAGAGACTTCGTGTCGACGAGCGGGCGGATGTGGAGACACCCCGGCCCGGCGTGGGCGTAGAAGCTAGCGAACGTCCCGTTGTCTTCGAGGACGTCCCGGAAGTCGGCGACGTACTCGGCGAGGTTCTCCGGGGGCACCGCGGTATCCTCGATGAAGCTGACGTGCTTCTCGTCGGAGGTCCGGCCCAGCAAGATGGGGAGACCGCTCTTGCGGAGCTTCCAGAACCGGCTCCGTTCCGCGTCGCTGTGGGCCTCCCGGCCCGCGAAAGCGTGCAGCGGTTCCGCCGTCAGCTCTTCGGCACGTTCCTGCGGAATCGCCTCCGGTGAGACGTCGCCGACCCGATCGGTCAGCAAGTCGGCGACGTACTCTTTGCCTTCGCGGTCGGTCTCGGCGTAGAACTCGACGAGGAGGAGCGCCCCCGCCTGCTCGGGGACGATTTCGTTGACGAGTTCGCCGAACTCCTCGGTCGGGCGCGCCAGGTCCAGCAGGACGTCGTCGAGCACCTCGACCGCCGACGGGTCGTGTTCGAGGATCGGGGGGACGTCCCGCATCGCGTCGACGAGGTCCTCGTAGGCCAGGAGCGCGAGCGCCTTCGTCTCGGGGACGGGTTCCAGCGAGACGGTCGCCTCGGTGACGACGGCCAGCGTCCCCTCGCTGCCCGCGAGCAGGCGCGCCAGGTTGACGCTGCCGGAGTCGGCTTCCTCGACCAGGCGGTCGAGGTTGTAGCCCGAGACGTTGCGCTTCAGGTCGGGGAACGCCTCGGCGACAGCCTCGGCTTCCTCGTCGACGATACGAGCGACCGCGGCGTAGATTCGCGACTCCAGGTCGTCGGATTCGACGGCGTCGGCGGGCTTTCCGGAAACCTCGAACTCCCCGGAACCGCCGGCGGCCCGCTCCCGGAGTTCCTCCAGCGTCACCTCGCCGAAGGTGGTGACCGTGCCGTCGGCGAGGACGACCTCGCACTCCTCGACGTAGGCGTCCGTCTTCCCGTACTTCAGCGAGTGCGAGCCCGTGGAGTTGTTGCCGATAGCGCCCCCGAGGACGCTCTTGTCGCCCCAGGCGGGGTCCGGCGCGAACTTCAGGTCGTGCTCCGCGAGGCGCTCGTTCAGGTCTGCGAGGATGACCCCAGCCTCCGCGCGTGCAGTCCGGGCCTCAGGGTCGACCGACTGAATCGAGTCCATGTGCCGCGAGAAGTCGAGGACGACCGCCTCGTTGACGGCCTGCCCAGCGAGGCTCGTCCCCCCGCCGCGCGGGAGCACCGGCGTCCCGCGCTCGGCGCAGTAGGAGACGACCGCCGCGACGTCCGCCGTCGACCGCGGGAAGACGACGCCAATGGGCGTCACCTCGTAGGCGCTGGCGTCCGTCGCGTACAGTTCCCGAGTGAGGTCGTCGAACCGGACGTCCCCGTCGACCCGCTCCCGGAGGTCCCTGACGAAGCCGGGCCGTTCGACGTCGCCGGCCTGGTAGTCGTACCGGGCCCGGTCGTCGCTCTCTGGGCCGTCGGCCGGTCCCTCCGTACTCGTTCCCATTGGCCTCACTTCGGCGCGGGAGCGGATTAAAACTCCGGCGGTCGCGAACGGGTACTGCTGTACTCGACGGGCACCGGTCTCGAAGGCGGTCCGGAGAGCGTCTCAGGGAGCCAGCCGGTTCTTCCGGTTCTTCATGTTCTCCTCGTAGTATTTGAATGTGATCGGGCACCAGTCCTTCGCCAGATCGAGCAACTCCTCGGTCATCTGCCGGATCTCCCACTGGCTGTCCGCCGCAGCGCGCATGTCAGCGATATGCATCAACATTCTGACATTCATCGACATGACCATGTTGACCTTCGTTCCGATGGGGAGGACGAACCGGGCGTCCTCCGGCGGCATGCCGAGGTCGAGCAGTTCCTGATAGGACTCGACGGCGTCCGCGACGGTGTCACGGAAGATCTCGTCGCGCTCGGCGACAGTCTCCTCGTCGACCTGGCCGGTCTTCTGGTTGCGGCCGACCCAGTCGGGGTCGGTGGCCGACGGCGGGACGACGACCATCTCGCCTTCGCGCACGTCCGCCGGGTCGACGTCGTCGAAAGAGACGTAGCGCATGCTCTGGACGTCGAAGGAGACGTGCCGGTGGCGGGTGATCTGGGCCATGCAAGACCGGCTGATCCCCTCGACGGCGAAGGTGACCTGCGGGTGCTCGAAGGGGCCGTAGTGGCCGTGGCTCAGGAGGTGGCCGATGAGCGTCTCCTTTTTCTCCTCGAGGGAGTCGCCCTCGACGGTCTCCATGGTCTCCTCGAACGTCTGGTCGCCGACGAAGGGTTCGCTGTAGTCGTTTCGCGCGCCGGTGCAGATGAGTTCCTCGGGGTCCTCGGTCGCCTCGAGTAGCCGGACTTCCATATCTGGTGACCCACGCGGAGCGTGATAATTCTACTCAATAGGAGAGCGGACAGTCAGCGAGCGGAATAGATAGTCGACGAAGTGAGCCGGTGGTCGGTTACAGGTCCTGCCAGTCGCTCGGGTCGCTGGAGAGGCCGAGGACGCGGGCCTGGCGGGTGCCGTCGTCTTCCCGGACCTCGACGAGGCCGTCGAAGGCCTGCTTGATGACCTGGAGGGTCTGGTCGTCGTGGGCGCCGGAGTCGATGGTGAACACGCCGACGTAGCCCGCGGCGTCGAGGCGCGAGGAGAGGATGTGACAGAGCTTGAACACGGTCTTCTTGTCCGTGTAGGTCAGCATCGTCGAGAGCGAGAACAGGGCGAGTCTGCCCTGGTCGCGGCCGCTGTTGTGGAGGCCTTCCAGGGCCTTCGTGATGCCGATACCGATGCCGGTCAGGTCGCCGGGAGAAGAGACGTGGTGGGCGTAGATGCCCTCGGTGGCATCGCCGTCACCGCCGGAATCGCCCCGGCAGTCGACGACGCCGAGCTGGGAGTCCTCCAGATCTGGGACCGACTCGCGGAAGTCCGCCGCGATGTCGGCGGCGTCGTCGTTCGTCGTGACGACGACGGCACCTTCGCCATTGCGGGCGCCGTCCCTGAGCACCTCCAGGGCGAGTTCGTCCTTGCCAGTCATCGCGGGTCCGGCGACGAGGAGACTGGTGCCGGGCCGGACCGACGAGAGCGCGTCGAAGTCGAGTACACGTGAGAGATCGTACATTGTCTCTTTGGGCTCACTCCGCTTCGTCATTGCTCAACCCGCGGAGGGTAGCGATAAAGTCTGCGTCGTCTTCGATACCACCGAGACTATCCGAGAGGTTGTCCTGAAGTTCGGCAATCTCCTCCTTAAGTTCGTCGTATTCCTCGCTCTCGGCGAGTTCCGCGTTGCTCTTGGTCGCCTCGAGCGTCGCCCGCTTCTCGACCAGTGAGTAGTAGTCCTGCAGGAGCGCGTCGTACGCCGATCGGTCGAGGAGATTCTCCACTGTCTCGTGGAGTTCCTCGCTCCTGATAGGCTTCGAGAGGTACGCGTCGAACCCCATCTCCAGGATGTCGAAGTCGGGCTCGACCGCGGTGACCATCGAGACGCGACAGTCCAGGTCACGCTCGCGGATCTGTTCGAGGACTTCGTCACCCGAGAGTCCCGGCATCATTCGGTCCAACAACACGACGTCCACGTCGGCGTCGAGTTTCGACAGTCCCTCGTCGCCATCGTGTGCCATCTCGACCTCGTAATCCTCGCGTAGCCAGAGCCTGTAGGTCTCCGCCACGTCGGGTTCGTCCTCGACGATGAGCACCACGGGTCGGTCCGAGTCTGTCATTCTGTTCTCTATCGGCTGGTTTAATCAGCATCATACATAGCCCTGTGGGTAGTCCCGGCTGGCGCTCCGTCGGCCAGCGAACGACAATAGCCAATACCCTGGCACGACCAGGGTGTGACGATGATCGCAAACCTCGCGCTGGACCGCGACGTCTTCACGAGCAACGTCTTCCTCGTGACGGGCGAACGGACCGCGCTCGTCGACGTGGGCAACGAGTTCGACGTCGTCGAAGCAGTGCGGGACCGGGTCGACGACCTCGACGTCGTCGTCCTGACCCACACCCACTACGACCACGTCGGGAACCTCGAGTCCGTCCTCGACGCCTTCGACGTCGAGGTGGTGGCCTTCGACGGCGACGCGGACGGCGTCACCAGGACCCTCGGTGACGGTGGGACCGTCCAGATCGGTGACCACGAGTACGTCGCGCTCCACACGCCGGGGCACAAGAACGACCACCTCTGTCTGTACAGCGAGGCCGCCGGCGTGCTCTTCGCCGGTGACCTCGTCTTCGCCGGCGGTAGTTTCGGCCGCACGGACCTGGACGAGGGCGACCGACCCACCCTGATCGAGAGCATCGAGCGGGTGCTCGACGTCGTCGACGGGGCCGAACTCCGCGAGCTACACACCGGCCACGGTCCGAGCGTGGAGTCGAACCCGTACCAGACCATCCAGATGGCCCACCAGGCCGCGCAGTTCTAACCGGAGCGGTCGCACCGCTTCTTCCGACCGGCCTCAGTCGAACAGGCCGGTGGACATGTACCGCTCGCCGCTGTCCCAGAACACCGTCACGACGAGGGGGTCCTCGACACCGTCGTCGACCAGGCGCTCGGCCACGTCTCTGGCGGCCAGATTCGACGCGCCCGAGGACTGGCCGACCAGGATCCCTTCCTCCTCGGCCAGGCGACGGCACTCCGCTTCGGCGTCGTCGAGCGTCACCGTCGCCACGTCGTCGAGCAAGTCCACGTCGAGGTTGTCGCTGACGAATCCGGGGCCCATGCCCTGGAAACTATCCTCGCCGGTGCCGGGTTCCATCCCCGAGAGGACCGCGTTGTCGGCGGGTTCGACCGCGACGATCTCGACGTCGGGGAACTCCTCGCGGAGGCGCCGGCCGATACCCGTTATCGTGCCGCCGGTGCCGACGCCCGCCACGAACGCGTCGACGGTCCGGTCGCCGACCTGGTCGAGAATTTCCGGCCCGGTCGTCTCGTAGTGTGCCTGCGGGTTGGCCGGGTTCTCGAACTGGCGCAACTGGACGAACTCGCCCGTCGCTTCGAGTTCGTCCGCACGCTCACGCGCGTCGGAGATGTCGCCGTCGACCAGATCTATCTCGGCGCCGTAGGCCTTCATGATCTGGCGTCGCTCGGGGGACTTCGAGGACGGCATGATCAGGCGGACGTCGTACCCCTTTGCGGCGCCGACCATCGCCAGGCCGATGCCGGTGTTGCCGCTCGTCGGTTCGACGAGGGTGTCGTCCGGGTCGAGGCGGCCATCGGCCTCCGCCGCGTCGACCATGAACCGCGCCGGTCGGTCCTTCGCGGACCCGCCGGGGTTGAACGACTCCACCTTCGCCGCCACGGTCGCGCCCGCTGGCGAGTGGACCTCGACGAGGGGCGAACCGATAGTCTCGAGGATACTGGAGTTCACTGCGTCGGGATACGCCCTCACCCACTATACGCTGTCGGCCACCGGCAGCGTGTGCCGTGAGCGGTGACAGTCGCCCAGCATACGTCGCGAAACGACACCGATCCGGGCGGGAGCTTAATGTCGGAGGGTGCCAAAACGTGGGGCATGACCCTCGAAACCATGGAACCGAATCCCGTGTGGGTGGCCGACGCCTACTCGGACACCGTCGACACCCTCGCGGAACACTCGGACGAACTCGTCTACAAGGTCTGGGGCGGCGACTGGTGCAAGGACTGCCGATCACAGCTTCCGGACTTCGGTGCAGCCCTCGACGCCGCCGGCGTCCCAGACGAGAACGTCGAGCACTACGCCGTCGAGAAGGAAGACGACGGGAGCAAAGTCGGGCCAAAGGTGGAGGAGTACGACGTCGAGTACATCCCGACGGTCGTGGTCGAACACGGCGGAGAGGAGATCGCCCGGTTCGTCGAGGAAGAGCCCGTCGCCATCGCCATCTACCTCGCGAACGAGATCGAAGCGGCGCTTGCCTGAGGGGTCACCGGTACGGTCGTCGACCCTGCGTTGTCAAGTCTGTCCCCTTTCTCCCCGTAGCCCGTCTCTCCCGGTATGGCCCGTAACGACAATTACGACGACGATGCCACCGCTAGCGGGAGCCTCGAGGACGAATCAGTCGACGACCCGCGCCTTCGTGACGACGCCGGCACGGCGACCGGGGACGACGTCGCGCGCGCGACGGCGCAGTCCGACGACGAGATGGTGTACGCCGGCGGACGGGAGGCGGACGACGGCTGGCTCACCCGCGGGCTCGCGTGGGCGCTCCTGCTCACCGGACTCGCCCTCTTTCTCTTCCCGGAACCCGCGACGTCGATGCTCGGCATCGGTCTGATAGTCGCCGGTCTCGTCGTCTGGGTCGTCAGCGCCGCGTAATCCGTCCCCGCTACGCCTCGTCCGGCGACCACGACAGCGCCGCCGCCAGGTCGTGTTGCGGCGGCGAGCAGGCGAAGTTCCGGCAGGCGTACACGGTCGGCTCGCCGTCCCGCTGACTCCGGTCTGCCCAGATAGGCGGCGCCTCGTCCAGCCCCAGCGTCTCGAGCCACCCGTCGAGCCCGTCGGCCGTCGCGGGCCGCCAGGCCAGCAACCGGTCGGGGAGGTACGTCTCGGCGAGCGTCTCCCGCCACGATTCTGGCGCTTCGTCGGCCGCCAGGGTCAACTCCAGCGCGCCGCGAGAGTACTGGTCAGCCGCGAGGACGAGCGACGCGTGCTCCATCGGACTGGCCTCGATGCGGTTCGAGTGGGTCTCCAAGACGCGCTCGGCGACCGTCTCGAAGCGGTCGTCGGCGACGAAGTGGTCCGCCGAGAGCAGTAACTGGACCGCCACGCCCGCGCTCGACGGCGTGGACCGGTCGGTGAGCTCCTGGGGGCGCGCCACGAGCGACTCGCCGCTGGAGGGCGTGAAGTAGAGCGTCCCCGCGTCCTCGTCCCAGAACTCCCGCTCGATAGCGCGGGCCAGGTCGAGGGCGAATGCGAGGTGCTCGACGTCGCCCGTCGCCTGGAACAGGTCGAGCGCGCCGCGGCCGAGGAAGGCGTAGTCCTCCAGGTACCCCTGGATGCTGACGTCGTTGTCCTTGTACCGGCGGCTGAGCGACTGACTCTCCTCGTCCCAGAGCCGTTCGCGGACGAAAGCGAGCGCATTTGCCGCTGATTCGTCGTACTCGTCGTTCAGGACGATCGACCCCTCAGCGAACGCGGAGATCATCAGCCCGTTCCAGCCCGCGAGCACCTTCTCGTCCCGGGCTGGTCGGGGTCGCTCCTCGCGCGCGTCGAAAACCTGTTCCCGGGCGGTCTCCAGCGTCGATTCGACCTCACTCTCGTCCAGCCCGTACTCCTCGGCCAGGTCCTCGACGGACGCCGCGAGCGTCAGCACCGTCGACCCCTCGAAGTTGCCGCGTTCGGTGACGCCGAAGCGGTCGCAGAACAGGTCGGCGGCCATCTCGTCCGCCACCGCCTCGCGTACCTCCTCGGGAGTCCAGACGAAGAACGCGCCCTCCTCGTCCTCACCAGCTTCGTTTTCACTCTGGGCGTCCAGCGTACTGAAGAAGCCGCCATCGTCGTGGGTCAGTTCGCGCTCGACGAAGTCGAACGTTCGGCGGGGGACCTCGGCGTATCGCTCCTGGCCCGTCAATTGATAGCCGGCGAGGAACGCTCGCGGGATCTCGGCGTTGTCGTACAGCATCTTCTCGAAGTGGGGGACTACCCACTCGCGGTCGGTGCAGTAGCGGTGGAACCCGCCGCCGACGTGGTCGAACAGGCCCCCGCTGGCCATCGCGTCGAGCGTCTCCGTCGCGACCTCGCGATAGGACTCCTTTCCGATTCCGTTACGTTCGGACGCGCGCATGAGCGCGTGGAGTCGCCCTGGCTGTGGGAACTTGGGACCGCTGCCGCCCCCGCCCCAGCCACCGTACTCGCGATCGGCGCCCCGGACGGCGGTATCGGCGGCGAGTTCGAGCGCGCTTTCGTCGGGTGCGTCGCCGGGCTGGTCGGGCGTCGACGCCAGGTCGTTCTCGATGGCGGCGGTCCACTGCTCGGCACGCTCCACCATGTCCTCGCGCTGTTCGTCCCAGGAGTGCGCGATGCGTTCGAGCAGGTCGGGGAACGCCGGCATCCCGCGCTTCTCCTCGTTCGGGAAGTAGGTCCCGACGTAGAACGGCTTGCCCTCGGGCGTCAACCAGGCCGACAGCGGCCACCCGCCGTGGCCGGTCACCTGCTGGCAGATGCTCATGTACACCGAATCGAGGTCCGGGCGCTCCTCCCGGTCGACCTTGATCGGGACGAAGTGCTCGTTCAGCAGTTCGGCGACGTCCTCGTCGGCGAAGCTCTCGTCGGCCATGACGTGACACCAGTGACACGCCGAGTAGCCGATGGAGAGGAAGATGGGTTTCTCCTCCTCGCGGGCTTTCTCCAGGGCCGCATCGTCCCACGGCTGCCAGTTGACGGGGTTGTCCGCGTGCTGGCGCAGGTACGGGCTCTCCTCCTCGTCGAGTCTGTTCCGCGCCGTCGGTTCTGCGGCGTCGTCGGTCATACCACGACGTAGGCGAGCGACGCCTTTAGAAAGCCCGACTCGGGGACAGGAGAGCGCGAACGGCCCGGGTACGTCGTGGTTCGCACGTCACAGTCGCTGCGGAGAATTTATTTTCGGAAGCGTCGTTCTCGGATGTATGGCGGGCGCGGAGATATCAGAGCTGCTTATCAACGTGGTACTGCCCGCGTGTCTCGTCTCGTCCGTGCTGGGCGCCGTGACCGTCGTCTACCAGCGAACGATGCGGTTCGACGATCCGACTCCTCTTGCCGCAGCACTGCTCGCGCTTTGCGGGAAGTCGTCGCACGAGGACCGGTGGAAACTACGGCTGGCTGCCGAGTGGGGGGCGTTCTCTGCGACGACCAGCGTGGCTCTCGTTCTGATCGTGGTGACAGAGACCAATCTCTTCGACGGGATGATCCCATTGGTATTGATCGGTGGGCAGCTGTTGGCCGCAGTCGTCAGATTCCAATCTCGCACCACCGACCCCAGTACGTTCCCATGGCGCAGTCTAGCCGGTCAGACCGTCGTGTTGTACCTCTCCTGGCAATTTCTCTGGGCCGGGCTCTGGGCGGTGACCCTCCCTATCCACGGATCCGGCCTCGTTCACGCGGTACCGACACCGGGCCGACTCTCAATCCTACTCGTCCTTCCAGCGGGTGGCCTGTACCTCGTCACAGGATTCCTCGCCGTCGGAATGGTTGTGAACCGGTCCGCCGAATTACTACGTTTCCCGAACGAAGTGCTCGCGGCAACCGCATCGATAGCGGCGATAGCGGCATACGGTCTCCTGGGAACCGGCCTCGTCCCCTATCCCGCTTCCACCGCCGTCGACGACTGGTTTGCGATCGCTCTCGTCGTCGCGCTCCTCGCGATCGGACGGGTCGTCGTTTCCGGCGGTCATCAGTCGAAGGACGAATCGTCGGCGTCCGACCCCATTCGCCGCTGACGAACGATCACGATAGCGGGAACGGGTACTTCCCGAGACGTCGGCACCCCCTGTCTGCCGGTGCGTGGCGCGAAACTGCGGTGACCCGTGAGCCGAGTATCAGTTTCACTCTGTGGATAACATTTATCTAGCAGTTTACTAGATGTTCGCGACTTCACCTCCGAGATGTGGCGAATCGAGACCGTCGGGCATCTGACGTTCGTCGCATGTTACCAGAACAGTGAAGCGAGTTATCGCGGCGAAACTGTCGTCCAGCAGCCGTCGAGTCGCTGCCCGGTTCGTCACTCGATCCAGACGGTCTTCCGGTTGACGAACTCCTTCATTCCGATTTCGGAGAGTTCGCGGCCGTAGCCGGACTCTTTGACGCCGCCGAAGGGGACGCGTGGGTCGGACTTGGTGAGCTGGTTGACGTAGACGCAGCCGGCGTCGATTCGCCTCGCGATCCGTTCGCCGCGGTCGCGGTCCTCCGTCCAGACGCTCGCGCCCAGTCCGAACTCCGTCTCGTTCGCCTTCCTCACCGCGGCGTCGGCGTCCTCTACTTCGTACAGCGTCGCGACCGGGCCGAACAGCTCCTCGGTGTCCGCCGGACAGCCGGCCGGCACGTCGGTGAGGACCGTCGGTGGGTAGTACGCGCCGTCGCGGTCCATCGGCTCACCGCCAGTGACGACGTTCGCGCCGGCATCCACGCTCGCCTGGACCTGGTCGTCGAGGTCGTCCAGGAGGTCCTGGCGGGCCTGCGGACCGACGTCGGTGTCCTCGTCGAACGGGTCGCCGATGGTCAGCGACTCGAACTCGTCGACCAGCCGGTCGGTGTACTCGTCGTAAACGTCGGAGTGGACGATAAATCGCTTGGCAGCGATGCAGGACTGGCCGCCGTTCTGGTTCCGGGCCCAGGCGCCCGTCTCCGCGGCGGCTTCCAGGTCGGCGTCGTCGAGGACGACGAAGGGGTCACTGCCGCCGAGTTCGAGGACGGTCTTCTTCAGCTTGTCACCGGCGGCCGAGGCGACGGCGCGTCCCGCGGGGCCACTCCCCGTGAGCGTCGCGGCCCGGACCCGGTCGTCGGCGACGACGTCGTCGACGAGGTCGGAGGGCACCAGCAGCGACTGGAAGACGCCCTCGGGGTAGCCGGCGTCGCGGAGGATCTCCTCGATGGCCTCCGCACAGCCCGGGACGTTCGAGGCGTGTTTCAGGACCCCGACGTTGCCCGCGGTGATGTAGGGCGCGATGAAGCGAAAAACCTGCCAGAACGGGAAGTTCCACGGCATGACGGCGAGGACGATGCCCAGCGGTTCGTAGACTGTCTTCACCTCGGTGCCCGCCGGACTCGGGTAGTGTTCGTCTTCGAGGTAGGCGTGGGCGTTCTGGGCGTAGTGGTCACACGCCCAGGCGCACTTCTCGACCTCGGCGACGGCCTGGGTGACTGGTTTGCCCATCTCCTCGGTCATGAGTTCGGCGTACTCGCGCTTGTTCTCCCGGAGCACCTCCCCGGCAGACTCGATCAGTTCCTCCCGTTCGGCGAGGGGTCGGTCGCGCCAGTCTTGGAAGGCCCCCCAGCCGTCGTCGAGCGCCCGCTCGACGTCCGGCAGGTCCGCCTCCTCGTACGTGTCGATGCGTTCGCCGGTGGCCGGGTTGACAGCCTCCATACTGGTCTACGTGTCGGAGCCGGAGGACTTAGGTCTTCCCGTAAGTATACAGATTTCGTTTCTATCGTCCACAGAAACTTTTTGAAAGTGCGCGCCGTGGTACCACACACCGGTACCGGGACTATGTCACAGAAAATCTTCAGCGAGCGGGAGTACGATCGGCGCGTTGGCCGCGTGAAGGAGCGACTTCGTGAGGAGGGACTGGACGCCGTCGTCGTCGCGGACCCCGCCAACATGAACTACCTGACGGGGTACGACGGGTGGTCGTTCTACGTCCACCAGGCCGTCGTCGTCACCACCGAACGCGACGAACCGGTGTGGATCGGTCGGGAGATGGACGCCAACGGCGCGCGGGCGACGACGTCCCTGTCCGAGTCGAGCATCCGGTCCTACAGCGACGACCACGTCCACTCGCCCCACGACCTCCACCCGATGGACTACGTCGCCGGCGTCCTGGCGGAGTTCGACGTCGACGACGGCCGGGTCGGCCTCGAGATGGACGCCAGCTACTTCACCGCGAAGTCGTACACGCGGCTCACGTCGAACCTCCCGGAGGCCGACTTCGTCGACGCGACGCTGCTGGTCAACTGGGTCCGCGTGAAGAAGTCCGAACGGGAACTCGAGTACATGCGCCAGGCCGCCCGGATCTCAGAGAACGCCATGCGAGCGGGCCTCGACGCCGTCGAGGCGGGCGTCCCCGAGTACGAGGTGGCCGCCGAGATCTACGACGCGCTGATCCGGGGAACGGACGAGTACGGCGGCGACTACCCGGCGATCGTCCCGCTGATGCCCGCCGGCGAGCACACCGACACGCCCCACCTGACCTGGACCGACCGCGCGTTCGAGGACGGGGACCCGGTGATCATCGAACTCTCCGGCTGTCGCCACCGGTACCACTCGCCGCTCGCCCGGACGACGTTCGTCGGCGATCCGCCCGAGGAGATGCGACGGACCGCGGAAATCGTCGTCGAAGGGATCGACGCCGCGCTCGACGCCGCCGAACCGGGCGTCACCTGCGAGGCCGTCGAACAGGCCTGGCGCGAGACCATCGCCGCCCACGACATCGTGAAAGAGGACCGCATCGGCTACTCGATGGGGCTGGGCTACCCGCCGGACTGGGGCGAACACACCGCGAGCCTCCGCCCCGGCGACGAGACGGTGCTCGAAGAGGACATGACGTTCCACCTGATCCCGGGCATCTGGACGGGCGACGTCGGCGTCGAGATAAGCGAGACGTTCCACGTCACCGGCGACGGCGCCGAGACGCTGGCCGACTTCCCCCGGCGGCTCTTCTCGGCCTGACTGGCCGGAACTATGGCGTTTTCCAGCCACGGCCTCGATCCCGTGGCAACAGACTCAGTCCGTCGCCGGGTCGAGGACCACGTTTTCGAGGTCCCCTTCCCCGTCGAGCGCCGCGACGTTTTCGGCGACGATGTCCGCCAGTCGGTCCCAGTGTTTCGGCGTGTGCCCGCCCGTGTGGGGCGTGATGAGGCAGTTCTCCAGGTCCCACAGAGGATGGTCGTTCGGCAGCGGCTCCGGGTCGGTGACGTCGAGGGCGGCGCCCCTGATCGAGTTCGACTGCAGGGCCGTCACGAGCGCGTCGGTGTCGACAATGGCGCCGCGGGCGGCGTTGACGAGGACGGCGTTCGGGGGCAACGTCGCGAACTCCGATTCGCCGACGAGCCCCCTGGTGAGGTCGTTCAGCGGGCACGCGAGCACGACGTAGTCGCTGCGGGCGAACGCCGCGTGGATATCGTCCTCGTCGAAGCCCAGCACCTCGTCGGTCGGGCCGCCCTTCTCGGGGGTGTACCGGATACCGATAGTGTCCACGTCGAAGCCGTCGAGCCGGGTGGCTATCTCCTGGCCGATGGATCCCAGTCCGACGACGGTGACGGTCGATCCGGTGAACTCGTGGGACTGGAAGTGACGCCACTCATTGTTTTGCTTGCGTCGCCACCCCTCGTGGAGGTTACGGGCGAACACGAGCATATTCCCGATGGACTGTTCGGCGATACCGGGCGCGTGGATACCCCCCGCGTTCGTGACCGTGACGCCGTGGTCGGCGAGGGCGTCCCTGGGCAGGTGGTCCGTCCCGGCGAACGTGCAGGCGAACAGTTCGAGGCGCTCGGCGGCGTCGAGGAGGTCTGCATCGATCGTTATCCCGGTCACGACTCTCGCCTGGGCCACGAGTTCGCGTTCCTCGCGAGGCGTCCGGGCGTGTGCGGTCGTGAGGTCCGGAAGCCGCTCCCGGAGGGTCTCGGCGTACGATTCCATCGACAGGCCTTCCGTCCCCTCGCGGAGGACGACGACGTCCGGTGGAGTCATGTGCGCGTCGACGGACAATCGGCCGCCATCGACTTATCCTTTAGCGTACTCGACGTAAACGTAAACTGTGTATTTATTGCGATGGGGCGTGATAGCTACCCCCATGAGCGAACCGATCCGGGACCGCCTCGTCTCGCTGCGTCGGAGCTTCCACCGGTATCCGGAGCCGGGGTGGCGAGAGTTCCACACGACCGCCAGGCTGGTCGAGGAGATCCGGGCAATCGGCGTCGACGAACTGGCGGTCGGCCCCGACGCGTACGACCCGGCCGACCGAATGGCCGTTCTCGACGACGAGGTCATCGAACCGTGGTTCGACCGCGCGCGTGAACGCGGCACGGACGCAGACCTCCTCGACCAGATGGCCGGCGGCAACACTGGCGCGGTGGCCGTCGTCGACCGCGGTGACGGGCCGTCTATCGGCCTCCGGGTGGACATCGACGGGCTGTTCGTCGAGGAGTCGACCGACGAGAGCCACGTCCCTGCCGACGAGGGGTTCCGGTCGGAGGGGGACGGCACGATGCACGCCTGCGGGCACGACGCGCACATGACGTGGGGGCTCGCCGTCCTCGACGCAATCGCGTCTAGCGACTTCGCCGGACGACTGGTGGTGTTCTTCCAGCCCGCCGAGGAACTCGGCGGCGGCGCCCACGCGATGGCCGAGAGCGAGTACGTCGCCGGCCTGGACTACCTGCTGGCGGCCCACGTGGGGCTGGACCACCCGACAGGGGAAGTCGTCGCCGGCATCGAGAAACCGCTGGCGATGGCCCACGTCGACGTAACCATCGAGGGTACCTCCGCACACGCCGGGAAAGCGCCCAACGAGGGCGACAACGCGATGCACGCGATGGGGACGGCCATCGAGAACGCCTACGGCATCCCCCGACACGGCGACGGGATGACGCGCGTCAACGTCGGCCGCGCCGAGGCGGGGACGGCGAGCAACGTCGTCGCCGAACGGGCCCTCATGGAGGCCGAGGTCCGCGGGGAGACGACCGAACTGATGGAGTACGTGAAGACGAGACTCGAACGGGTGAGCCGGAGCGCCGCCAGGATGCACGGCTGTGAGGCGGAGTTCGACGTGATCAGCGAGTGCCCCCGGGCCGACAGCGACCCGGAGCTCGTGGACGTCGTCGCGGCCGTCGCTGGAGGCGTGCCGGGCGTCGACCGCGTCGTCCCGACCGCGGAGTTCGGTGCGAGCGAGGACGCGACCTTCCTCATGGAGTGCGTCCAGGAGGACGGCGGACTCGCCTCGTACCTGATCGTCGGGACCGACCACCCGACGAGCCACCACACGCCGACGTTCGACGTCGACGAACGAAGCCTCGAACACGGTGTCGACGTGCTCGTCGAGTCGATTCGGGAACTCGAGCGCCGTCACCCGCTGCCACGGGGAGGCGAGGACCAGTGAGCGACCGACCAGAAAGCGACCGACCAGAAAGCGACCAATCACCGGGCGAGCGACCTGTGACCGTCGCCGACGTCGAGGAAGCCCAGGAGCGTCTCGCCGGGGTCGTCCACCGGACGCCGCTGGACACGTCCCGGACGTTCGCCGAGCTATCCGGGGCGGCCTCGGTCGGACTCAAACTGGAGAACGTCCAGCGGACGGGGTCGTTCAAGATTCGCGGAGCATACAACGCGATGAGCCAGCTGTCCCGGGAACGGCGGGAACGCGGCGTCGTCACGGCCAGCGCGGGCAACCACGCCCAGGGCGTCGCCCTCGCTGGAGACCTGCTGGACGTCGACGTGACCGTCGTCGTCCCCGAGATAACCCCGGCCGCGAAAATCGCGGCCACCCGCGAATACGGCGCCGACGTCGTCGTCGAGGGCGACATCTACGAACGATCCTACGAGTACGCCCGCGAGCACGCCGCCGAGACCGGCGAGACGTTCGTCCACCCGTTCGACGACGAGGCCGTCATCGCCGGGCAGGGGACCGTCGGCCTGGAGTTGCTGGACCAGTTCCCCGGCCTCGACACTGTCTTCGTCGCTATCGGCGGCGGCGGGCTGATATCCGGTGTCGGGACAGCGGTGAAGGCCCACGACCCGGCCATCCGCGTGGTCGGGGTCCAGCCCGAGGGCGCGTTCCACGCGAAGCCCTCGCTCGACGCCGGCGAGATACACGAACTCGACGACGTCGACACGGTCGCCGACGGGATAGCCGACACGCGGCTGCTCGAAACGACCTTCTCTGTCGCTCGCGAGGTGGTCGACGACGTGGTGAGCGTCACCGACCTGGAGATAGCCACGGCCGTCACGCTGCTGGCCGAGCGCGCGAAGACCGTCGCCGAGAGCGCCGGCGCCGCGCCGCTCGCGGGCCTCCTGTCGGCGGAGGCCGACGTCGCCGGCGACGACGTCGGGGTCGTGGTCTCGGGCGGCAACGTCGACCTCACCGAGCACGCGGCGCTGACCCGGATCGGCCTGCACGAACTCGGCCGGTACGCAGACGCCAGGCTCGCACTCGACGGGTGGCCCGCGACCCTCGCCGACGTCGTCGGAGTTATCGAGTCCCAGGGGGCCGAACTAGACCACGTGAACCGGGCCCGTCCCAGCGGGGACGACCAACCGAACCGGACGCCGGTCGCGATCGGCGTGGAGGGCAGCGGCGCCGACCACCTCCGGGGCGTGCTGGCGGAACTCGCCAGTCTGGACGGGGCGTCCGTCGTCGAACACTCGCTCGAATAATCGCCCGAGAAGTCCCTCGAAAGAACGAGTCGGACCCTCGACCGGCTCCGAAAGCGGCCCTAGACGCCTCTCGCGACCGCACCCGCGGCCTCGATGGCGTCGACGAAGATGCCGACGCCGAGTTCTATCTCCCGAGTCGTTGAGTCCAACGGCGGGAGGAGTCGGATCGTCTGCTTTCCGCAACCGAGGGTCAGGAGGCCGCGCTGCAGCGACTCGCGGACGACGGCGTCCCGTCGGTCGGGAGTGTCGAACGTCACCGCCAGCATCAGGCCCTTCCCGCGGACGTCCTCGACGTGGCCCGGCGCGTCGTCTCTGAGCAGTTCCTTCGCCTGCCGACCGCGGACCGTGGCGTTGTCGAGCAGGTCGTGTTCGTCGATGGCCGCGAGCGTGAACGCGCCCATCATCGACCCGAGCAGGTCGCCGCCGCCGAACGTCGACCCGAGGCGGTTCTTCTCGGCGGGGAAGATATCGGAGCGAGAAATGGTCGCGCCGACGCGCAGTCCCTTCGCGCTCGCGATCACGTCCGGTTCGATCGGGTAGTGGTCCGAGGCCCAGATCTCGCCGGTCCGGCCCACGCCGGACTGTATCTCGTCGACGATCAGCGGGATGTCGTACTCCCCGGTCACGTCGGCTATCTCCTGCATGAACGCCTCGCTGGGGAAGCGATAGCCCCCAACGCCCTGGATCGGTTCGAGGGCGACGAAGGCGATTTCCGCGGGGTCGATGTATCCGCCCTCCGGTGACAGAGACGTTCGGAGCTGGGACCCCGTGCCGGTGAAGAAGCCGCAGTCGCAGCTCCCGGCGTCACAGGACCGGTCGTCACAGAACGGCACGGTCTCGACCCCGCTGATCTCGGGGTAGTGGCGCGTGTACACCTCCTTGGACTTCGTCAGCGAGAGCGTGCCGAGCGTCCGGCCGTGGAAGCTGCCGGCGAACACGACGCCGTACTTGGCGGGCGCGCGGTGGTCGTGGGTTATCTTCATCGCGTTCTCCATGGCCTCGGCCCCGGAGTTCGAGAGGAACACGGTGTCCATCCCGTAGTGGGTCGAAACGTCCACGAGCTTCTCCATCAGGTGGCTGGAGCCGGGAAATTCGGCAGTCGCCGGGTCCGGACCGAAGCCGAAGTAGAGGTCCTGGCCCGCGATCTTCATCGGCTCGACCAGGTCGAACTCGCGGACCTTCGAGAGGACCTTCTCGTTGTGGTACCCGAGCGGGGCCGCGCCGATGTGGCAGGTAAAATCGAGCAGGACGTTTCCGTCGACGTCGGTGACGAAGGGGCCGTCCGCCTCGCCCGTCACGTCCCACACGAACTCGTGAGAGTACTCGCTTGGCGCCGAGTGCGCCTGGTGGAACGTCACCCACTTCCGGGCGTTCGGACCGGGAAACGCGCCGACGTCGGGTTCCGCCGTGTCCCTATCCATGAACAGAAATTGTGTACACCGTACATTAAATCTTGGTATTGGTTGGCGCGACGTACCGCGAAACGGGGGAGGAGCGACCTAGTCGTCGTCGGCCTCCATGGGACCGCCGGGTCCTGGTCCGGACGGTGATTCGGACTCGGTTTCCCGGCCCGGACCGTACAGCACTGTCTCGTCCTGGAGGAGCACCTTGCCGGACGTCTCTCCGAAGTCCCGTATCAGCGAGAGCATCGCGAGGAAGCAGACGAAGGCGAAGGGCGTCCCAGTGATGATGGCCGCCTGCTGGAGCGTGTTCGCGCTCCCGGTCCCGCCGAGGATCATGAGGATGGCGGCGGTCATCCCGAGCACGACGCCCCAGAAGATCCGGTTGAACGTCGACGGACGGGCCTTTCCGCCGGTCGTCATCATCGAAACCGCCAGCGTCGACGAGTCCGCGGACGTGACGAAGAACGTCGTCACCAGGACCATGAAGGCCAGCATGAACACCGAGCCCAGGGGGAAGGTCTCGAACAGGATGAAGCCGGAGACCTCCGCACCCATGTCGCCAGCCATCACCGCACCGAAGTCGGCGATGCCGTTGTGCTGGGACCAGACGGCGGTCCCGCCGACGATGGTGAACCACGGGATGGTGGCCGCGGACGTCGCGACGATCCCGGTGAACGCGACCTCTCGGACGGTCCGTCCCTTCGAGATCCGGGCGATGAACAGGCCCGCGAACGGGGACCACGAGAGGGCCCACGCCCAGTAGAATACCGTCCAGGCGTTCATCCAGCCGGTCGCGTCGGGGTTCCCCGAACCGAAGAGGCCGGCACCGGTGTAGAGGCTCATCGAGACGAAGTCGGTCATCATGCCACCGATCGCCTGGGTCCCGAGCAGGATCAGGAACAGCGTCGGGCCGACGACGAACGTCGCCACCATGAGGACGACGAACAGGATCATGTTGAAGTTCGATAGCCGGCGGATCCCCTTGTCGACCCCGAGGACCATCGTGGTCGTGAACAACAGCGTCATCACCGTCACCACGAGGAGGATACCGAGGTTCCCCATCTCGATACCCCACTGGTAGTCGAGCCCGGTGATGAACTGGCTCCCGATGAAGCCCAGCGACGTCGCGACGCCACCGATGGTCGCGAAGACGGCGAGGATGTCGATGACCTTCGCGGCCGGGCCGTCGAGGTTGTCGGCCCCCAGTATCGGCGTCAGCGCCGAAGACACCCTGAGGGGGACGTTCTCGTAATTGTAGGCGAAGTAGCCGATGGCGATACCCATGATCGTGAACACGGCGAGCTGTGGGAGCGCCCAGTGGAACAGCGTCTGCTGGATGGCGACGGTCATTGCCTCGGCTGAACCGCCCTCGACGCCACCGAACAGCGGTGGGACGCTGTCGTAGTAGAACAGCGCCTCCGTCGGTCCCCAGAAGACGACACCGGCGGCGAACCCCGCCGAGTACAGCATCGCGAAGAAGGACAGGAAGCTGTACTCCGGCGACTCGTCCCCCAGCTTGATCGACCCCCACGGGCCCACGATCAGGAACAGGAGGAACACGACGATGACGAACACGATGGACAGCAGCGCCCAGTTGAACATCCCGAGCATCTGGTCGTTCAGTGCCGAGATGCCGTTCTCCACGGCGGTCGGGCTAACGAAGAACGCGGCGATGACACCGAGCGTGATAACCGCGCCGAACAGGAACACCGCCGGATCGATCTCGTCGAGGAACTTGCCGAACATCCCCTCCTCGGCGTCACTCATCGCGTTGCACCTCCGTCGACCGACCACTGCGTACTGGTCGTGCGTGACACCACCGACCCGTTGCCATGGCGAGTAATGGCATACCAATGCCATTGATGGCGTAAACAATAAGCGTTTCCCAGACTGGCCAGATAACTGCGGATTGCGGTGCTCGTAATTCCCTGTCCCGGCTCACCTCTCTGTTCATCGGCAGTTCCACGACACCGTTAGGGAGCCACTAACACGTGAGAAACGCAGTTTTCGCTGGAACAGATCGTTCGTCCCCGTCGTTCGATCGACCAGACTGCACGTTTACTTCGATTCGGCAGCGATGGCCCTCGTAAACAGTAACCGAAAGTCGAATCGGACGGTCGCGCAGGCGCCGACCCCTACCGACGAAACCGGAGACCCAGACGGTAGTCACCGACTACCGGGCGTTGCACCGGGCAGCTTAGCCCGTCAGCTCTTCTAGCTTCCGTTCACGGGCCTCGTCGCTCTCGGAGACCAGTTCGGCGAACTCGTCGACGTGGTCTCTGATCTCCTCGCGGGTGTCCTCCGGCGAGAATCCGTCGGACATCGTCAACAGCCGCACGAAGGCACGCAGTTCCTCGTCCGTGAGCTGGGCGAACTCCTCGTTTTCGAGTTTCTCGACGACGTCGTCGACGTCTATCTGGCCCACCGGCTCGACGTCGAACTCCACGTCGACCATGCGGTAGTTCGACCCCGCGAGGCGCTGTTCGGCCTTACCGACGCCCTCGGACAGCATGTCCTTGAACGGCGTGTGATACCCCATCGTACCGAGGTGGAGGAACGCGAGCACGTCCGTGATACCCCGGGTGTACGCGTCGCGGTCCTCGTCGTCGGGGTCGAACACGGTCTCCCGGTCGCGTTCCTCCATGTACTCGAAGAGGATACTGAAATCGAGGATCGCGTTGCGAACCCGGCGCCGGATCCGGTTGCGCTTTTGCTTCTTCGAGTGGTCGGTGTAGTCCGTCTTCCGGCCGATGAGGAAGTCGCGGTCGGAGGGCGTGAGGATGCCGCGCGGGCGGTCCGAGTCCGCTGCCGTCTGCAGCGACTCCGGCACGTCGTCCTGGCTCATAGCGAACGTACGGCGAGCGCGAGAAATAACGCTTCTGCCTCGGCAACGAGGGCCGGAACTGGACGGCCACGACGCCGGGACGGACTCCGGCGCGAACGGGACGCGAAAGGGACGCGAACTGAGTGGAACTAGACGCCACGTCAGGGTCGCTGGCGGGAGAGCTGAAGCGCGGTCTCGGTCAGCAGCGACACGCCGATGTCGAGACTGCGCTCGTCGACGTCGAACGTCGGCGTGTGGTGGTTGGTCGGGTGGTCCGTGCCGACGAGGACGTACGACGCCAGGCCGCCGTCGTCCTGGACCCGCTGCATCAGGTACGTCGCGTCCTCGCTGACCCCGAGGTCGTAGGATGGCACGACTCGCTCGACGCCCTCTACCGTCCAGGCCACGTTGCCGATGAGGTCGCGAAGCGCGGGATGGCTGTCGACGCTGGGCGAGTCGCTGATGACCCGGGGTGAGACGTCGCAGTCGTGCATCTCGGCGGCGGCGTACAGCACGCGCTCGAGTTCCGTGCGCGCGTACTCCATCAGCGCGGTCGTCTCGCCCCGGACCTCGGCCTCGATCGTCACCTCCTCGGCGATGACGTTGCTCGCACACCCACCCTCGATGCGGCCGACGTTCACGCGCGTCATCCCGTCGCTATGACGAGGTATCGCGTACGCGTTCTGGATCGCGGTCGCCGCCGCCTGCATGGCGTTGGCCCCCTCGTTCGGGGCCTTCCCGGCGTGGGCGCTCGCCCCCTCGAACGTCGCGGTCACGTGGGCCATCGCCAGGGGCCTGTCACTGCCCGCGACTATCTCGCCGGTCGGATGGTCGAGACCCACGTGGACCGCCAAAAGGTAGTCGACGTCGTCGAGGTAGCCGCTCTCGGCCATCGCCTTCCCGCCGCCGGATATCTCCTCGGCGGGCTGGAAGAACACTTTCAGCGTCCCCTCGAAGTCGCTCTCCGTGACCGCCCCGATCGTCCCCAGTGCGATGGCGAGGTGGGCGTCGTGGCCACAGGCGTGCATGTAGCCGTCGTGTTCGGACCGGAATCCCTCCGCGGCGGGTCTGTGGTCGCTCTCGGCCGACTCCTCCATCGAGATGGCGTCGAGGTCGACTCGCAGCCCGAGGCACGGCCCATCGCCCTGGTCGAGGACCGCGACGACGCCCGTGTGGCCGCCGTCGGTCCGTTCGAGGATGTCAGAGCGGACGCCCGTCTCGCGGGCCCGTTCGCGCCAGTCGGCCAGTTCCGAGTCCGGCGGCACCGCCATGCGTTCGTCCGTCGCGAGGGCTTCGCGGCCGACGGCTATCTCGTCGACGCCGATGCGTTCGAGTTCCTCGACGACCCGGGCCGTCGTCCGGAACTCGCGCCACCCCGGTTCGGGGTGGCGATGGAACGCGCGTCGTAACTCGCTCAGTCTGTCCCGATCCAAGTGTGACATGCGTTACCGAATGCACAACGCGGAGACACTTAATCGTACGCAGTAATCGTATACTGTTTACGCGCGTTTGGTGTAGAAATGGCGCCTTCCGCCGATACCGGCCGGGCCGCCAGGGAGCTGATCACCAGCGGGACGCGACCGCGTCACTCCCCACCGAGAGACGCGATAGCGTCCAGTTCGACGCGGACGTCACCGGGCAGTCGCGACACCTCGACGCAGACTCTGGCCGGGAACGGTTCGTCGAACCGCTTCTCGTAGGCCCCGTTGACGCTGTCGTAGTCGTCCAGGTCGGTCAGGTAGACGGTGACCTTGACGACGTCGGCGAGCCCGTCGCCGCCGGCCCCGTCGACGACCGCGGCGATACTGTCGAGCACCTGGTCGGTCTGGGCCCGGACGTCGCCGTCGACGTCCACACCCGTGTCCGGGTCCACTGGGCCGAACCCGGAGACGTACAGCGTGTCGCCGGCCCGGACTCCCTGCGAGTAGGGATTGTCGTTGCGTGGGGCGTCTGCCGTCGAAACCCGGGTTGGATCGGACATCAGACCACCCGGTCAGGCCGTCCGTTTCGCTTCGGTGGTCGTCGCCTCGACGGCTTCGACGACGACGTCGAGCGCCGTCTCGGCGAGGTCGCGGGTCAGGACGAGCGGCGGCAGGAACCGCAACACGTTGCCGTAGCGACCCGCCGTCCAGATCAGGACGCCGTGCTCGAAACAGTACTGCTGAATCGCGTCGACGAGGTCACCGTCAGGGTTCCCGTCTGCGTCGACGAACTCCGCGCCGACGAACAGCCCCCTGCCACGGACGACTGCCAGGTGGTCGTTGTCTGCGGCGACTTCCCGGAGGCGTCCCTGGATGTACTCGCCCAGGTCGCGGGCGTGCGCGAGGAGGTCGTGTTCCTGGACGTACTCGATAGCGCGAGTGCCGGCGCGCATCCCGACGACGTGGCCGCGATACGTGCCGGCGTGGTCGCCCGGGCCCCACGTGTCCAGGTCTTCGTGGTAGATGGTCGCCGACAGCGGGAAGCCGGCGCCCCCGAGCGCCTTCGCGGAGGTCATCACGTCGGGGGCCACGCCGTCCCAGTCACAGGCCCACCACTCGCCGGTCCGCCCGAGTCCGCTCTGGATCTCGTCGAAGACGAGCAGGAGGTCGTTGTCGTCCGCGATGTCTCGGAGTCCCTGCAGGAACCCCTCGGGCGGCGCGACGATGCCGCCTTCGCCCAGCATCGGCTCGACGATCATCCCGGCCGGGTTGGCGAGACCGCCGTAGGGGTCCTCGACGATGGCCCGGACCTCCGCCAGGGCGTGGTCGACGGCCTCCCGGGGCGACCTGTCGAGGTGGAACGGGTACGGGTAGGGCGCGTGGACGACGTCGGGAAGGAGCGGCGTGTAGTGGCCCTTGAACTTCGTGTTCGACGTGACGCTCATCGCGCCCGACGTCGCGCCGTGGTACGCGCCGCGGAAGGCGATGAGCCCGTCGCCGCCCGTGTTGTACTTCGCGAGTTTGATAGCGGCCTCGATGGCGTCGCTCCCGGTCGGGCCGCCGAACACAACGCGGTTGCGGCCCCGCAGTCCGTCGGGAGCGATCTCGTCGAGTTTCTCGATCAGTTCGAGTCGCGCCTCGGTCGGGAAGTCCACGGTGTGGACGAACTTGTCGGCCTGTTCGTGGACGGCCTCCAGGACGTACGGGTTCGAGTGACCGACGTTGAGGACGCCGATCCCGGCGAACAGGTCGATGTACGTGTTCCCGTCGGCGTCGCGGACGGTCGCGCCACGCCCCTCCTCGAACGCGATCGGGATGTCGTCCGGGTACGCGACCGCGCTGCTGTCGATCTCGCGCTGTCGCTCGAGCAACGCCCGCGTGTTCGGCCCCGGCACGTCGTCGACGTCGGGGGCGTCGGCGTAGTGTAGCTCCTCGATCGGCGGTCCTGCCGTCATATCAACGAAGATGGTGGACAGGAGTAAATAACTTATCCACAGTTTCCATATCAGCCATATACGAATTGCGATTACAGCCATGCGCCAGTAGTCCCCGCCGTGCGCGCACCCAGAGACGGCGCGTTCGGGCCGAAACCTCCCGCCGACGCCGGGCGATACCGTTCCGGCGGTCGGCCGTCAGGGCCGAACCAGGTCGGACGAAAGGTAAGGTTTAGGCGTCCACCGGGTGGGGTTGGGCGTATGACAGAGACAGTGCTGCTCGTCGGCGGCGGCGGCCGGGAACACGCCATCGCACGCGCGCTGGCCGACTCCGAGGCGGACCTGTACGCCTGCGCGGGGAACCGGAACCCCGGCATCGCGGCCGTCGCGGCGGGATTCGAAGCGCTCGACACGACCAACCCGACGGCGGTGACGACGTACGCGAACGAAGTCGGCGCGACGCTCGCCGTCGTGGGTCCGGAGGCCCCGCTGGCGGCGGGCGTCGCCGACGCGCTGGACGAAGCCGGCGTCTACGCCTTCGGCCCGCAGGAGGCCGAGGCCCGCATCGAGACGGACAAGGCCTTCCAGCGACGGTTCATGCGCGAGAACGACATCCCGGGCTGTCCGGACTTCGCGACGTTCGACGACATGGACGCGGCCTGCGAGTACATCGACGAGTACGACGGCGACCTGGCGGTCAAGCCCGCCGGCCTCACCGGCGGCAAGGGCGTCAAGGTCACCGGCGACCAGGTTACCAAGGAGGAGGCCAAGGAGTACCTCCGGAACTCGGACTACGACCGCGTCGTCCTCGAGGAGCGCCTCGTCGGCGAGGAGTTCACCGTCCAGGCGCTCGTCGCCAACGGCGACGTCCGGGTCAGCCCCGCAGTCCAGGACCACAAGCGCGCCTACGAGGGCGACGAGGGCCCCAACACGGGCGGAATGGGATCCTACTCCGACGCGACCCTGGAACTGCCGTTCATGACCGAGGACGAGTACATGGACGCCGTCGACGTGCTGGAGGCCACCGTCGACGCCCTGGAGGGGTTCAAGGGCGTCCTCTACGGCCAGTTCATGCTCACCGCCGAGGGCATCAAGGTCGTCGAGTTCAACGCCCGCTTCGGCGACCCCGAGGCGATGAACACCCTCCCGGTGCTCAACACGGACTTCCTCGACGTCCTCGTCGCCGCGCGCGAGGGCGAGGAACTGCCCCAGCTCTCCTTCGCCCCGCAGGCCACCGTCTGCAAGTACGCCGTCCCCGACGGCTACCCGACGGAACCCGAAGCGGGCGCGAAAGTCCAGATAAACGAGGAGAACGCGGGCGAGGCCATCCTCTTCTACGCCAGCGTCGACGAGCGCGACGACGGCATCTACACGACCACGTCCCGGTCGTTCGCCGTCGTCGGCGTCGCGGACACCATCTCCGAGGCCGAACAGATAGCGGAGGACGCGCTGGCCGCCGCCGGCGAGGAGGGCCTGCGGATGCGCCACGACATCGGTAAAGCAGACCTCGTCCAGCAGCGCATCGACCACGTGAGAGAGCTTCGGGGCGACTAGCGAGGGGCGCCGTCGCGACGAGCGCTTCTCTGCCCCGCGGTCGGTCGCGGGGTTCAAGTCGCCCGCCGCGGTACGTGCCACCGTGACCGAAGACGGGCGGGCGGGGTCGACGACCCCGCGAGAGCCGGCATCGGACGAGAGCGCGAGCGGCGCCGAGCGGGACCCGCCGGCGCGTCACGGCCGCATCGACCGGCATCCGACGACCGGGCCCCACAACTCCCTGATGCACTGGCCCGACGCGAAACACCCGCTCCGGCTGGTCGTCAACTTCCTCGTCGTCTGGACCGTCCGGTACTCGCCGAGTCTACGACTGAAGAATTGGCTCCTCCGCAGGCTGGGCGCCGACGTCGGAGAGGGCGTCGCCTTCGCTCTGACCGCGACGCCGGACGTGTTCTGGCCCGAGCTCGTCACCGTCGGCGACCACGCGATCGTCGGCTACGACGCGACGCTGCTGTGCCACGAGTTCCTCCAGGACGAGTACCGCACCGGGGAAATCGTCGTCGGCGAGCGCGTGATGATCGGCGCCGGCGCCGTCGTGCTCCCGGGCGTGGAAATCGGGGACGGCGCGCAGGTCGGGGCCAACTCCGTCGTGACGCGGGACGTCCCGCCGGAGACGACGGTCGCCGGAATTCCGGCGGAACCGATCGAGGAATAACGGGGTCGCGCGAGCGGCCCGGACCGGTGTGACACGCAGTGACAATCGTGCGGTACCGTTTTGCCGGCCCTCCGACACGTTCGGGTATGACCGAGTACGACGCCGAGAACCGGGCGCTCTGGGACGCCTGGAGCGACGAATTCCAGGCGATGTGGAACGCCGACACGGCCGACGGGGAACTGCCCCCGATCTACTCGCCACTGCCAGATGCCGACTCGCTGGCGGACTGGCAGGCCGAACGACTTCCCGAGTTGGACGAGATGGCGTTCGTCGAACTGGGCTGTGGCGGCGGTCAGGGGACGGTGGGTGCCGCCCGGGAGGGGGTCGGAACCGCCGTCGGCGTGGACTTCTCGACCGAACAGCTCCGTCACGCAGTTCGCTTGCGAAACCTCTACGGCGTCGACGCCCGGTTCGTCGGCGGTGACGTGACGGACCTGCCGCTGGACGACAGCGAGTTCGACCTGGCCCACTCGGGCTACGTCTACTTCATGGTCGAGGACGTCGAGTCGGCGTTCGCGGAAGCGCACCGGGTGCTCCGCGAGGGCGGTCTCCTCGACGTCGAGATACCGCACCCGTACCACGAACAGTTCGACCCGGAGACGCTCGAATTCGAACACAGCTACCACGCCGATGGCCCCCGTCGGGAGAAGCACGACGAGGTGCTCCACGAGGACATCGTCGTCTTCGACCGGCGCGTGAGCGACCTCCACAACGCACTGGTCGACGCTGGTTTCGAAGTGAAGCGAATCACGGAGACGCCGAATCACGACGTCGCGAGCGACTACGACGAGGAGGACGTCGCCCCCGGCACGTCCCGGGAACTCCTCGCGAACGTCCCGCGCACGCTCGGATTCTGGGCGGTTGCGACGTGACGCTGCCGACGGATCCCGCAGACGGACGGCATCGTAGGCATCCTCGGCGATGGGTTCCGCTGGAGACACGGGGGCGCGACGTGCTCCGGGATCCGTCGAAAATGCTACTGGTTCCGCGAACGGACCGTCAGCTCGGCGATCGGCAGCTCACTCCCGGACGCGGACGATGCCGGACTGAAACACCCGCTGGTTCGGGACGATGTACTCCTCGCCGTCGTTCTCGATGTGGGTGACGAACACGCCGACCTCCTGGACGATGCCGCGGCGGTCGTCGATCTCGACTTCGTCCCCGATGCCGTAGGGTTGCGTCAGCACGAGGTAGAAACCCGCTCCAGCGGCCGCGAGGAGTTTCCAGAACGCCAGGCCGCTGAAGAACACCAGCCCGAACGTGTAGGCGGCGAGCAGGATCAACAGCGCCTCGATGGCGACGTTGAGCTGGCCGAGCGCGACGAGCGCGGCGAGGTAGAAGATACTGTACTTGACGAGTTCCGGGAGCAGGCCGACCTCGGGGACCTTGACGCTCCGGAGGCGTTCACTGACGACCAGCTTGGCCTTGTCGCCGGCGATGAGGCCGACGATGAGGGCGAAGATGGCGACGAACAGGTTCGGCAGGAAGCTGGTCAGGCGCGACCAGAAGATTGCGGTGTTGAACAGCTGCGAGACGTTGAGCGCCAGGAGCACCGAGCCGACGTAGACGAACAGGGCGGCGAGATTCGAGACCAGACCGATCGTCGACGTGCCGAGGCTCCGTGTCGTCCGTTCGAACGGGGTGCCTTCCACGGCCTCGTCGACGCCTGCTTCGTACAGCAGCCGGCGCGTCGCCCGCCAGACGGCGTAGCCGAGCACGGCGCCCGTGACCAGGATCAGCAGGGAGATGACGAACGCGCCCTGTTCCGAGAAGATCGTTCGGATGATCTCCGGCCAGTCGAACTGCATCAGTACTCCTCCGGATCCAACTCCAGGATCAGCTCACCGCCCTTGAACCCCCTGACCAGCCCGTCGCTCTCGGAGAGGACGATGGCGATGGCGTTGGTATCGCGGGTGATGGCGCCGGCGGCCATGTGGCGGGCGCCCAGTCCCTTGGGGATGTCCACGCCCTCGGCGGAGGGCTCGAGGTAGCGGTACGCGGAGACGATCTTCCCCGCGTCGCTGATGACGAACGCACCGTCGAGCCGGGAGAACTCCTTGAGCATCACGTTCACGATCGGGTCACCGACGTGGACGTGGGACTTCTCGAAGGGGTTGTACGACAGCGGGCGGGACTTGTTCATCACCTTGCCGGCGTCGCCGACGACGAACAGGGCGCCGACGGGCTTGCCCTTCTGGCCCTTCTTCCCGAGGCCGATGGCCACCTCCAGCACGTCGCGGATGACGGCGGGTTCGGCCCGGCTGTTGACGAACAGGTCGTAGACACCGGACCGGGAGAACTCGCTGGCCTGTACCCGGGTGATCGTGTCGGCCTGTTCGCCGAAGACGTCGACGACGCAGACGACCTCCGCTTCCTCCTCGACGAACCCCTGGTCGACGGCGCCCTCGATGCCGAATCGGACGCGTCCCTGGAGGTCGGTGAAGTCGATCGGAAGCTCGACGAAGGCGTCCGAGTCGACCGCGTTCTCCGGGGCGACGACCACGAGTTCGACGTCGTTCAGGTCGTCGAACCGCTCGTAGAACGACCCGCTCGGGGAGAAGAGGAAGAGTGCGTCGGCGTCGGCTACCACGTCGTCGAGCAGGTCACGCAACTCGCTCATCGTCAGAACCAATCGTACCGACGGGAAAAAGCTTTGCGGGCCGTCTGACGCCCGTCAGCCGCCGCACGAACTCCGATCTCCGCGTGCCGAACGGTCTCACACCAGTCCGAGAAACTGGTCGAACGCGCCGCTGGCCGGGTGGCAGTGGCAGTACGTCCCCAGCGTCCGGTACTCCAGGAGTCCGTCGCGGTCCCCGTCGATGCCCGACCCCCGCTCGACGTCGAAGGCGAACGTCGCGTCCGACCCGACGTCGGCCCGGGAGTAGTGGAACTCGTGGCCACGGAGTCGGTCGCCCGGCGACGCGACGGGGCTGGCCTGTGTCCCGACCAGTTCGACGTGGTCCAGCGCCTGGTACCGGTCGACCATCTCGACGGCCGCCGGGAGGACCCCGGCCATCTCGAAGGTGTCGCCCTCGGCCGTCGTCAGCGATTCGGCCAGGGCCATCATCCCGCCGCACTCGCCGTACACCGGAAGCCCGTCGGCGGCCCGGTCCGCGAGCGTGCCGAGTGCCGACGAGTCTTCCAGTGCTTCGGCGTGGAGTTCGGGATAGCCGCCGGGGAGGTAGACCCCGTCGGCATCGGGCAGGTCGTCGCCGGCGACGGGCGAAAACGTCACCACCTCGGCGCGTTCGCTGAGGCGTTCGAGCGTCGCGGCGTACGTGAAGCAGAAGGCCTCGTCCTGCGCTACTGCTACCCGTGCGTCAGTGGCCGGTCGCGGTCGATTCGCGTCGGGTTCTGGCGGTTCGCGGGCGACGTCGAGCAGCGCACTCACGTCCAGCGATTCCGCGGCGGCCGCCAGCGCGTCGGCGTCGACCGGCGACTCGGACCCCATCTCCAGCCCCAGGTGTCGGTCCGGGATCTCGAGGTCGGACTGGGGCGGTATCCTGCCCAGGAACTCGATGCCGTCGGGCAGCGCGTCGCGGATACCCTGTTCGTGTCGCCCGCCGTGACAGCGCTGGGCGACGACGCCGGCGACGTCGACGTCCCGGTCGGCCGTCGCGGCGTACTCGCGGAATCCCAGGGCCGTCGCCGCGACGCTCTCCATCCCCGCCTTGGCGTCGACGACGAGGACGACGGGCAGGTTCAGCGCCTCCGCGACCATCGCCGTGCTGGAGCCGTCGCCGTCGTACATCCCCATCACGCCCTCGACGAGGCAGACGTCGCCGTCGCCGCGCCAGTAGTTCTGCCGGAGGCCGTCCTCGCCCTGGAGCCACAGGTCGAGGGTCCGAGAGGGCACCCCGCCGACGGCCTCGTGGTGGCTCGGGTCGATGAAGTCCGGGCCGGCTTTTGCCGGCTGGACCGAGTGTCCCTCGCGCTTGAGCGCCTCGATCATCGCCAGCGTCGCCACCGTTTTGCCCACGCCGGAGGCCGTGCCGGCGACGACGAGACCTTCCATGGTCACTCTTCCTCCATGGTCAATCCCCCGCGAGTTCGTCGGCGATGGCAGCGACGCGCTCGCGGACGTCTGCCATCGGGATTCCGGCGCGCGTCGCGAGGGCGAGGGCACCGCCCATCCCCACGCCCTCCTTGGCCTCGCCGGCGGCGTAGGTCGCCATCGCCGGGTGGTCGCTCCGGCCGAACCCGGGATCGGCCACCGTCAGATCGAGGGCCAGTTCGTCGGCCGCCGTCTCGACGGCCGCCGTCTCGTCCTCCGCGACGTACGACGTCGTCGCCAGCGGGAGCGATTGCTCGACGCCGGCGTGGCGAAGGAGCGCCGCGACCGCGACCATCTGGGTTCCGCCGGCGAGCGTCACCGCCGTCTCGGACTCGATGGCTCCCAGTGCGATGCCCGAGACTACGGCGAGAACCGGGTCGCCCATCCGTCGGACGGCCCGCTTGGGTTCGCCGCTCGCGTCGCCCGGCGCCAGCGAACTCGCGGCCAGTCCCTCCTCGACGACGTCCCGCTTCGTTTCGATGGGGTTCTCCGGCAGCGAGGAGGAGACGGCACCGCGCTCGCCCAGCGCGCGAAGGACGCCCAGAGCGGTCGTCGTTCCGCCTGGAATCGTCTCCGCGAGAAACACCTCTTCCTCCGGGAGCGCGTGCCCGAACTGCCGCGCCGCCTCGAACGCCCCGGGCGCGCTCGACACGGGGTCCTGTTCGCGCACGTCGTCACCGGGCCGCGCGCCGACCGTCACCGTCGGCGCGCCAGTCGGTTCGACGAGGCCGCCGTCGACGACGGTCGCCTCGAACCCGACGAGGTCACGCACCGCACGGGTCACCACCGCGGGCGTGAGACAGCCCGTCGGACTCCGGGGGACTTCCGGCGCTCGCACAGTCGTTCCGTAGGTCAGAATCTCCGCGTCCGCGGCTGGCGTGTGCACCATCGCGTCGGGGTCGGCGCCCGCCGCGCTGATCCCCTCGATGGCCGCAGTGCGGGTCGTCCCCGCGGTCAACACGAACCGCGTCCGGTCGTTGGTCATTGCTGATTGGATTAGCGCAAGTCACCTTTAACACCAGCGGTCGCCCCCGGCAGATTCGCGAGGTAGCCGAAACGCCGACGCGTGGTAGGCCTGCGCATGATTTATACCGTCCCGGCTACCCCGTTCCCCTATGGACGACTTCGAGGAACTCGTCTCGTCGCTGACGCCGCGCGAGGACAACGACGCCATCTCGTCGTACCAGAACACGACCGCCGTCGCCTGCCCGGCCTGCGATCAGCCCTTCGACGACATGGTCGTCTGCAAGCAGGAGTTTACGTCGCTGAACCTCGACGTCGAACTGGACCTGTGTGCGACCACCGACGACGACCGCGTGGTCCTGTTCACGCACAAGCCGTGACGGCGTTCACGAGGTCGGTTCGGCTGGGGGAGCCACTAAAAGGCATCCAGTCACCCCGTTCGTAGCCCCACGTCAACCGTGTCTTGTCCGTACAGGACCAGAACCGACGTGACAGACGTGAACAAGACCGTTCTGCGGAAAGGAGTTAGATTCAAAAACAAACGCCCTCTCTGACTTCGAAATTCTAATTCGTCGGTCGAACTCCCCTTGGATCGCTGCGAGAAATCGCATTGAACGATGCCTGCGTTGGTTCAGGCGACAGATGTCCCCACGACGCCCGCCTTCGTCTCTGGAATGCAGTGCCGCTCGACGGAACACAGATCCGGCTTCGACTGCCGACCGGACGTTCGTGAACGAACTGAATGTGAGCCCTGTCGCGCTGCAGCTGACGGCGGGGCGGTGGTCGAACAGCGACGGAACGGGACCCTGTTACCCGCCTCGCTCCGGTGACCGGCGATGAACGCGAACGACCGGGCCATCACCGGTTTCGCGATGGCCGGGCACGGGATGGTCCACGTTTTCGAGCTATCGATTCCCATCCTGATGACGGTCTGGTTAGTCGAGTTCCCGGTGACGGCGGCGACGCTCGGGGCCATCGTCGGCGTCGGCTACGGGCTGTTCGGCCTCGGCGCGTTACCGGGCGGCGTCCTCGTCGACCGGGTCGGCGGGCGGACTATGATCGTCGCTTGCCTGTTCGGCATGGGCGGTTCGTTCCTGGCGCTCGCCGTCGTTCCGGGCGTCGCCGGCATCGCCGTCGGCCTCGCCCTCTGGGGTCTCACCGCGAGCGTCTACCACCCGGCGGGCCTCTCACTGATTAGCAACGGCGTCGAGGAGCGAGGCCGCGCGTTCGCCTACCACGGCATGGCCGCGAACGTCGGTACCGCCGCCGGCCCCTTCGCGACGGCGCTGTTACTCGTCGCGTTCGACTGGCAGACCGCCGCGATGGCCCTGGCCCTGCCAGCCCTGGCGACCGCACTCGTCGGACTGAACGTGGAGTTCGACGAGACCGCAGCCGTCGACGTCGCCGCGGACGGCGGCGACGCCCCATCAGCGGACGTCGACTCGCTGGGGGAGTTCGTCTCGGCCTCGCGCGGCCTCTTCACCGTCGGCTTCCTGACCGTGCTCGCCCTCGTGTTGTTCAACGGCCTGTACTACCGCGGGATGCTCACGTTCCTTCCCGACCTGCTCGGCGAGTTCCTCGATCCGCTGGTCGGTACGACGTCCGGGGCGGGAATCGGACTGTTCGCTGACGGCGCGTTCGCCCGGGAGTTCGACCTCTCACAGTACCTCTACGCCGGCCTGCTGGCCGTCGGCATCGGCGGGCAGTACGTCGGCGGCCGCCTGACCGAAGCCCTCGACCCGGAGCAGGGCCTGGCGGTCATGCTCACCGCGCTCGTCGCCATCGGCCTCCTCTTCGTCCCCGCTGCCGAGACGCTCCCGACGTTACTCGCCGTCAGCGTCGCCCTGGGATTCGCGCTCTTCGCGATGCAGCCGCTCAGCCAGGCAACCGTCGCCAAGTACTCGCCGGCCGAGCACCGGGGCCTCTCCTTCGGTTACACCTACCTCGCCATCTTCGGCCTCGGCGCCATCGGGGCGTCGACCACCGGCGCCGCCCTCACTTACGCCACGCCCGCAGTCGCGTTCCTCTCGCTGGCCGGCTTCGCAACGGTCGCCCTCGTTCTGGCGCTGTCGCTCCTCCGTTGGGACAGTCGGGCGTCCAGTTCGACCGAGTAACGTCATACGGTTCTCACGACGCGAAAAGGGCGCTCGTGAGTTGTTCGGTGAAAAAGTGCGCGGGACTGGATTTGAACCACGCCCGAGAACCTGCGCCTTCGGCGCAGAACCTCGGTCTACCTCAAATCCGCTCGTCTTGCATTTGCTGCTCGCGTAGTGCTCGCAGCAAAATGCGCGGGACCGGATTTGAACCGGATGAAGACTCGCTGACGCTCGTCTTCCAGGGTTCAGAATCCGGTCCTGCTCCCTCACTCGTTTCTCGCTACGCTCGAAAACTCGTTCAGTGCGCGGGACCGGATTTGAACCGGCGGATCCCTACGGAACAGCGTCCTAAGCGCTGCGCCTTTTCCTGGCTTGGCTACCCGCGCGCACTCCATCGTATCCACGACCCGGCCATGAAGGTATCGCTCTCGGGCGACCGAATCCCCCTCCTGTCCAACCAATCGAAATTACCCACGTCGCCGGAGGCATTCCCCCCACCGGTTCGTTTCACTCCGAGCCCACCATTCAAATACCAGGGCGACCAACGCCGCACAAGTCATGTACAGAGCGAGCGACCAGTTCGAGCACGCGGAGTGGCTGAACGAACTCGAGGCCGCGGCGGACGAACTCGGACTGGAGGAGCAGGCGCGCTCCCGGGCGGGGGACCTCTTTCTTTCGAACGTGCCGGAAGAGGAGCGGTCCAAGCGAGCGACGATGGCGGCGTGTCTCTACGTGGGGGCGCTGGTCAGCGGCCAGCAACGGACACAGACCAGCGTTGCGGACGCGGCGGACGTCTCGCGACTGACTGTCCAGCAGCGCTGGAAGGACCTGCTCGAAGACGTCGGACTCGACGCGCCGGACTGGTAGGCGCTCGGTGCCACGCTGCGGTGAAGCCGCCAGAAATCACTCGTCGGAGGGTTGCGTGCGACCGTCGCTCTCCGGAGTGAGATTGCCGTGTTCGTCGATTTCGCCGCGGACGATGCGCGTACTGGAGATGATGTCGCCATCGTCGGCGTGGACGTGCGGAACCACCTCGATCTCGAGCGGATCGTGGCCTCGTTCACGTCGGATCTCGTTGATGCGCTTGCCGCCTGTTTCGGTCTCGGGGGAGACGACCAGTGCGTCGAACTGGGGCTCGGTCGCGATGCCGGTCGGCTCGTCGAGGCGGCGGACCTCGAACTCGCGGTCGTACTCCGCGGCGAAACTTCGCAGTTCGTTCTCGATGTCGCGCTTTCGGTCCGCGAACGACCGAACGTGGCGGTCGGCGCGGCGCGTCTTCGGCGCGAGGTCGTCGCTGGTCAGTCCGACCGTCACGTCGCCGAGTTCGAACGCGCGCTCGAACAGCGCGCGGTGTCCGTCGTGGAGGGGATCGAACGTCCCACCCAACGCGACCTTCATACACCACGGGAGGACGGCTCACGGTTTAGTGGCTTCGACTCGGGCAACCGGTGGAACGTCGGCCTCCGGGCGCCACACCTTCCTCGAGTTCAGCCCCACCGACGAACGCGACGGTGCCGAACTCATAGTGGTGATCGTACATCCGTACCGGCGTTCGACGGCACCGGTCACGTCGAACGTCGGTGAAAAGTCACAGTCACCACTCTCAGTAGTCGCCGGGCTCGTTGTCTCCGTCGTCGGATCCGTCGTCACCGTCGTCGGTCTCGTCTTCGACGTTGATGGTCACCGGCTCGGAGCTGCTCTCGTCGACGTCGTCAGATCCACCGCCGACGCCGGTGTCGAGGTACCGATCGAGGTTGAAGACGGTGTTGAGTTCTTCCTGGACGTCGTCGACGACGTCACCGACGAGTTCGCTCGGCGGGATCGTCGCGTACTCGTAGGGGTTGTTACCCGCGCCGTCGTTCTGGCGTTTCTGGCGCAGGACCGTCCCCTCCTCGTGGAGTTCGGCGAGCGCTTCGCGGACTGTACTCGGATAGAGCCCGGTCCCTTCGGCGATCTCCTCGCTCGTGCTGTGTGGTCGCTGGCGGAGGTGGACGTAGATGCGCGCACGCGTCTCGGTGTCGAGTACCCACGCGAGCAGGTCGACGATCCCCTCGTCGAACTGTTCGACGGCGCGGTCGGCTTCCTGTTCGATCCGTTCGCGAACGTCGGACTCGCCGCGGTCGTCCTCGGCGCCCTCAGTCACCTCACCGTCCGTCTCGTCGCTCTCGCCCGGGTCGTCGTCCGGAGTCTCGTCGGTAGACATACGTCGTTTCTAGGAGGACAAAAGCCGGTCCGGACCAAAAAGCTTGGCTCGGCCAGACACCGTCGTTCGGCTTCGGACGGCCTCGGAGCCGAACGACTTCGGGAAAATCTTTTCACGGACGTCACGGGCACGTCTCCCTGATGACCACGGAGTACGACGAACTGCCGCTGGTGTACTCGTGTTCGGGCTGTTCGAGCGCGGCGCAGATGGCAAACGACCTCGCCGTCCGGCTGGACCGGGAACGGCTGGCGGAGATGTCGTGTATCGCGGGCGTCGGCGGGAACGTCGCCCCGCTGGTGGATACGGCGACGTCGGGCCGCCCGACCGTCGTCATCGACGGCTGTCCCCTCGAATGCGCGAAACAGAGCCTCGCGAAACACGACGTCACGCCGGACGCTCACGTCAACCTCGCTGCCGAAGGCGTCCCCAAGGAGTACCACACCGACTACGACGACGAACAGGCCGGTAAACTGTTCGAAGAACTCGTCCAGGAGATCGGTCGAGTGACGACGTCGGGGTGACGCCCGTACCAGATCCGTTCGTGATCACTGTACGGCAGTGCGACCGGACTGGCGATCATCCGTCTCCGGCCCGTTTCACGCCCGATTTGACTTAAAGTAGCCTCGAATCGGCCGCCTGTTATCGTCGGTGAAACGGCTCGGTATCTATTTACAAGGAAACGTGTAATGGAAGCGTAGCGGTGTAGCAAGGGCAGACACCGCTGCTTGGGGCACTCAGACGACGGTGGGCTATCGGCAGGGAAGCTGACTCAGACGGGTGGACGCCAGGGGTGGCATCCAGTTTCCGTTTTTATATCTACAGCCGTACGAGGTCGGCGAGCGCCGCAGTTCCGTGCTCGCGCCGAACTCGTCGCTGCACCGCGGCGCCGCTTTCCGCGTCGTACAGCGACCGAATGCCACCGATATCGAGCCGTTCACACTCGCGGTCGACGATCTCACCGAGCGCCCGCGTCGTGGAGAATTCGCGCCCGAGGAGGTCGGCGTCGTGGCCGTACCGGAGCGCGCGCCACTTGTTCTCGTCGAGGAACTCCCGCCGGACGTCGGTGGCCGACTCGCCGTCCGCGTAGCGGGCAGCAAGGTCCTCGACGAGGGCGTGGACGTACTCGACGAACGCCATCACGACGTCTGGGTCGTGGTGGGCGTCCGGCGTCCGCACCTCGACGGTGCCGTGGCCGGAGTGGGGCCGGACGTCGAACCAGAGTTCGCCGCGGTCGTCGATGCGGCCGGTCTCCACCATCCGCCGCTCGAACTCCTGGTACGTCTCGAAGGAGTCGAAGGCGGTCGGCATCCCGGTGTTGGGTAACCCCTCGAATATCTTCGCGCGCGCCGACGCGAGCCCCGTGTCGAAGCCGTTCCAGAACGGCGAGTTCGCCGACAGCGCCAGCATGACCGGGAGGTGCCAGCGGAGTTCGTTGGCGACCCAGGTGGCCTTGTCCGCGTCGTCGACGCCCACGTGGACGTGCAGGCCGGCGGTTACGTTGCGGTGCTGTGGATACTGGATACGGTCGAGCTGGGACTGGTAGCGGGGTTTCTCGGCGTGTTCGAGTTCGCGCCACTTCGCCAGCGGGTGGAGCCCCGCGGCGGCGATACCGAACCCGTGGGCCGCGGCGTGGTCGACGAGGGCACCGCGGACCGCGTCGAGGTGGTCGCGCGCCTCGGCGAGCGACTCGATGACTGGCGTCTGCGTCTCGATGACGCACTTGAACAGTTCGTGGTCGAGGCGTCCCTCGAGAAGTTCCGGCGGGTCGTGCTCGTAGACGAGTTCGTCGGTGCCCGACGTCGGCCGACCGTGCTCGTCGACGACGTAGAACTCTTCTTCGATCCCGAGCGTGCCCATCCGGGTGAACGCCTCCGCTGCGCCCGTCTCCTCCATCGAACGGGTGGTCGGTCCCCTGGGCTTAAAGCGTTCCGTCAGCGGTCGGCCGCGCGACGACGCCCAGGTGGTCCTCGTGGTACGGCGAGAGCCGCTCGGTCTCCAGGACCTCGTACTCGCCGCGCAGGTCGTCGAGGGCGTCGTCGAACACGTCGTCGGGCGCACGCGTGACGTCCTCGCTCCGGGACTTGATCGCCAGCAGTAGCCGTCCGTCCTCGCGGAGGAACTGACTGTTCAGCCGGGCGACCCGGGCCTGTCCGCGCGTGGCGACGTCCTGGACGAGGACGTCGACCGGTTCGACGACGTGGGCGTACGTCGCGGGCTGCCGGGCGTCCTTCAGCAGGGGGACCAGGTTCGGGCGCGACTCGGTCGCGTCGAGCAGGTCACTCATCGGTCGCGCGGCGAACTCGACGGCGTAGGTCGGGCCGGCGAAGTCGGCGACGTGGCTCACCGTCGTCCCGGCGGCCGCGCCCAGGTACAGCGCCGTCTCGGCGCCGGCGAGGCCTGTGTCCATCCCCAGCGCCAGCATCGCGCCGAGTTTCGACCGGTGGGGGTCCCAGCGCCGGTACTCCCCGTCAGTGGGTTCCCCGTACACCGGTTCCCCACGTGTCGCCAGTGACCCGGGGCCGTCGTCGCCCTTGCCGTCGCCTTCGATTCCGTCGCCCTCGTCGTCGTCGCCGGAATCACCGAATACGTGGTACTCCACGCCGTCTGGGAGCGTCACTGGTCCTCACCCCCGGTAGAGCGGGCCTGGATCGTATCGATCCGGTCGGCGAGCTGGGCCTCGAGTTCCGGCCGCAGGTCGCCGCTGTAGTGGTCGATTCGTGCGGCGATGGTGAGTTTCCCGGCGAGCGCCCGGGCCGCCGACCCCCGGTGTTCGGGATGGGTGCCCTGGACGGCCTCGTGAGTGTAGATGACGCCGTGTTTGGGCGAGGGCGCCCGGCCCCGGAGGTGGGCGAACAGCGCGTCCTCGGCGCCGAGGACCTGGACGGTCCCGCTGGGCTTCTTCGCCAGCGCTTCGAGCCCGCCTGCCAGATCGAGGAGGCGGGCGGCCAGCACCGGGTCGGCGAGGTTCGCGAGGTTCGGGACGACGTCCGGCGCCGTCCGTTCGACGAACGCCCGGTGCGCGTCGGCCTCGTCGGCGAGCCCCGCGACGCGGTCTGCCAGCGAGATCAGTCGCTCGTCGGCGGCGTCTTCTGGCGACCTGTCGGCGACGGACCGTGCGTACTCGACGCCGGATCCTGCGTCGTCGTACCGGCTGGCGGCCCACTCGGCCACTCGCTCGGCGAGTTCGTTGGCTGTGCGCCGACAGTCGTCCATGGCCCGGACGGCGTGGATTAGCTGGCGGTCGTCGGCACGCTCGCTGTCCCGGGCGGCTCCTCGCGCGGCCGCGACGGCGGCCGACTGGAGACGGTCGTAGTACTCGTCCTCGTCGGCGGCGAAGCCCGCCTCGACCGCCTGTGCGGGCCAGTCGGCCGGCTCGTCCGCGCTCCCGTCGCGTATCGCGCGGGCTCCCCCGTCGACGTCGTCGGGGTCCAGCCCGGCGAACCACCCGTCTGTCATGCCACGACGTTGCGCCTCCCCGGCGAAAAAGCCACGCGATCCGTCCGTGGGTCGCTCCGGTCGATTCGCCACAGTCCACCGCACAGATCTTCCTATAGAGAGCCTCTAACGGACGATTGATAGCACACGTCCTGCTGTCTATATATAGACTCGCAACCAAGTACAATCCGTTATGCGAAGAGCAAACGACCCCTTCGAGCAGATGGAAGCGATATTCGAACAGATGCGACGTTCGATGCTGGGGGCTCAGGGCGCCGCCGGGCGTCCGATGCTCGGTGACGGGACGCAGGCAGGTCCGACCCTCACAGCGGACGGGAGTCACGACGCGGGCGTCACGGTAGAAGAACGGGACGGTGAGTACGTGGTCCTCGCCGACCTCCCCGGGTTCGAGCGCGAGGAGATAGACCTGACCTTCGACGACGGCGTCCTCACCATCGACGGGACCCACGAGGTGACCGACGACCACGAGTACCGCCAGCGCACGGTGTCGGAGTCGGTCCGGATACCCGCCGAGGTGGTAGTCGACGACGTGAACGCGACTTACCGCAACGGCGTCCTCGAAGTGACGCTCCCCGTCGAGGCGGCGGCGAGCGACGCGGTCCGAATCGACGTCGAGTAACGGTTCCCTCGAAGGAACGAGGCGGAAACTCCCGACAACGGAACCGACTCCGGAGACCGGGGCCTATATTTGCGTGCCACTCCTACGCATGGGTTATGAGTCGCGACGCATCGGCCCCGGCCTGGCGGGTGGCCGAGGCCGAGTACGACGACCCGGTGATCGGGGAAGACACGCTCTCCGAGATGTTCGAGGCCACTGCAGACCGAAACGCGAACCGGATGGCCCAGCGATACAAGGGCGGGGTCTACGACCGGTCGCTCGGCGGCGACGTCGTTCCCGAGGCACCTGACGGTGAGTATCGAGATATTTCCTACGACGAGATGCGGGCGATCGTCCGCCGCCTCGCGACCGGCTTCCGTGAAATCGGCGTCGACTTCGACGACCGCATCGGCATCTACGCGAACACGCGCATGGAGTGGGCGCTGTCGGACTTCGGCCTGCTCGCCGCCGGTGGCGTCGTCACGACGGTGTACACCGAATCGTCGACGAAGCAGGTCCGGTACCTGCTCGAGGACCCCGACGCCACCGGCGTCGTCGTCGAGAACGGCGAACTACTGGAGCGGGTCCTCACCGTCGAGGACGACCTGGACCTCGAGTTCTTCGTGGTGATGGATGCCTTCGAGAGCGACCGCGACGACGTCTACTCGCTGGGGGAGGTGTACGAACTCGGCGACGAGGCCTTTGACGAGGACGAGTACCGCGGCTGGCTGGCGGCCCGCGACACCGAGGACCTCGCGAGCCTCATCTACACCTCGGGGACGACCGGCCAGCCCAAGGGCGTGAAGCTGACCCACTGGAACTTCCGCGTGAACGTCAACCAGGTCCACAGGCGACTCGCCCCGCGGCCGGACAAAACCCCGGACTTGCCGGCGCTCACCCCCGGGACGAAGACGATCTCCTTCCTGCCACTGGCCCACGTCTTCGAGCGGCTGGCAGGTCACTTCGTCATGTTCGCCGCGGGCGCGGCCGTCGGCTACGCCGAGCACCCCGATACGCTCGCGGACGACCTGAAACTGCTCGAACCGAACACCGGCGCCAGCGTCCCCCGCGTGTACGAACGCATCTTCGATACGATGCGCGAACAGGCCAGCGAATCCGGCGTCAAGAAGCGCATCTTCGAGTGGGCGCTGGGCGTCGCTCGCGAGTGGCAGCGGACCGAGGACCCTGGTCCCGGGCTCAGGACCAAACACGCCCTCGCCGACCGCCTCGTCTACAGCACGGTCAAGGAGAACATCGGCGGCGAGATCGAGTTCATGGTCAGCGGCGGCGGGAGCCTCGCGAAGGAGCTCTGCGAGACGTTCAACGGGATGGGGATCACCATCGTCGAGGGGTACGGGTTGACCGAGACGGCCCCCGTCGTCACGATAAACCCGCCGGAGGACATCCGACCGGGAACACTCGGCGTCCCCGTCTACGGGGTCGACGTGCGCCTGGACGAGTCCGTCGTCGACGCCACCGAGTTCGACGACGTCGAGGGCGCCGTCGGCGAACTCCAGGTCCGCGGCCCGAACGTCACAGCGGGGTACTGGAACCGCCTGGGAGAGACGGAACGCGCGTTCACGGAAGACGGTTGGTTCCGGACGGGGGACATCGTCGAACAGACCGACGACGGCTTCCTGACCTACCACGACCGCATCAAGGAGATCATCGTCCTCTCGACGGGGAAGAACGTCGCGCCACAGCCGATCGAGGACGCGTTCTCGACGAACGACCGGGTCGACCAGGTCATGGTCGTCGGCGACGAGCGGAAGTTCATCGGTGCCATCCTCGTCCCGAACTTCGAGGCGCTCCGCCACTGGGCCGACAGCGAGGGGATCGACCTCCCGGCGGACGACGAGGCGCTCTGTGAGGACGACCGCGTGAGAGACTGGATAGGGGAGGCCGTCGACGAGGTCAACGAGGACCTCGAACGCGTCGAGCGCATCAAGGAGTTCGTGCTCGTCTCGCAGGAGTGGACCGCCGAGAACGACCTGCTGACCCCGTCGATGAAGAAGAAACGCCGCAACATCCGGAACGCCTTCGAATCGAAGCTGGCCGAGATTTACGGGGCCGAAGACGCGGCAGACGGAGACAGTGAGGAGGAAGCGGTCGCCAATTGAGAGCCAGGTACAGCGAGCCAGCAACTGATAGCCGGGAGCACCGAATTCTCACGCGCGGACGTCGACCGTCCGCGACCGCGGCCCGTCGCACTCGACGAGGAGGACGGACTGCCAGGTTCCCAGGTCGAGGTCGCCGTCCGAAACCGGAACCGCCGCGTCCGGACCGATCAGCGCGGCCCGGAGGTGTGAATCGGCGTTCCCATCTAGCTGATCGTGCGCCCAGCCTTCGTCTGCGACGAGTTCGGCGAGTCCGTCTTCGAAGTCACCGAGCAGGCGCGGTTCCGCCTCGTTGACTGTGACGGCAGCAGTCGTGTGCCGGACGAACACCGTCGCCGTCCCGTGGGCGTCCGGTGGGAGCGCCTGTCGTACCTGGTCCGTGACGTCGACGACCGAGAGCCGCTGGTCAGTGTCGACCGTGAACGTTGTCATCGACGGAACTGTTCGGCGCCAGCGCAGTATAACGTCACGGTGACGGACGGTGGCGTCCGACGGTATCGCTCACGCCGGTGTGGAGCGCGAAAACCGCGAAGGGATCGCAGGCTCGTGGGCAAGCAGTTACAGAGAGAGCTCAGAACGCGCCGAGGCCGACGCTGAACGCCCAGCGTTCCACGGCGAGGACGGCCAGCGCGAGCGCACCGCCCGCCAGCGCGACGTTCTTGAGGAAGTGCGTCATCTCGTCCTGTTGCTGGTCCTCGGGGACGGCCCAGAAGTCGTGGAAGAGCACGCCCGCGACGACGAGGAATCCGGCGACGACGACGCCACCCACAGTCGGGAAGATACCGAGGACGATGGCGAGCCCCCCCAGGATCAGTGCCAGTCCCGACCCGAGAACCGCCAGCTTCGGCGCTGGAAGCCCCTTGTGCTGGGCGTAGCCCGTCATCTGTTCGGTCTGCATGAAGTGATTGAGCCCGGTGAAGGCGATGACGCCGCCGAAGAGCACGCGCGCGACGAGGAGGACGAGTCCCTCGGTTCCCGTAAACGCCATCAGGCGCTCACCTCGGAGGCGGGAACGGCAAGTGCAGTCGTTCGGCCAGGTACTACTGGTGTGGTTCGCACAGCAGGTATCATTGCGTTACCTGGTTCACTCCGGAACTAATATATACGTTAGGCGATAGAAGTGATACTAGATTACGTCCATGTCATCCACGTTCGAGCAATCGGAGGAGACGGTCGAGGAGAAGAACGCCGGCGCCTGCCCGGTGATCGAGGCGGTCAACCAGATCGGCTCCCAGTGGCGTCTCATCGTCCTCCACGACCTGGCCGAGGGGGAAAAGCGGTTCAACGAACTCAAGCGCTCGACGGACGCGAGTTCCCGGACCCTCTCGCGCGTGCTGGACGACCTGGAGGACGCCGAACTCGTCAACCGCCGGGTCGAGGACCAGCCCATCGCCACCTACTACACGCTGACCGAGAAGGGCGAGGCGCTCTGTCCCGTCTTCAGCGACATCGAGGACTGGGCCGACGACTGGCTCTGAGGTCGCTCGCCGACCGCGGACGGTATCGGAGGTCGTGAGAGCCAGAGGATTATCCCCGTCGCATTCCTACGGTGACACATGCCCACGGAGATCGCCGGAATTCACCACGTCACCGCCGTCGGCAGCGACCCGGGCCGAAACCTGGCGTTCTACACCGAGACGCTGGGACTCAGGCTAGTCAAGCGAAGCATCAACCAGGACGACGTCTCCGTCTACCACCTGTTCTACGCCGACCACGACGGGACGCCCGGAACGAGCATGACGTTCTTCCCCTACCCGGGCGCGCGTAGCGGTCGCGTCGGGACCGGACAGGTCAGCACGACGGCGTTCACGATTCCGGCCGACTCCGTCGAGTTCTGGACGGAACGGCTGGCCGCGGAGGGGGTCGACGTCGACGAGCCCAGCGAGCGGTTCGGCGACATCGTGGTTCCGTTCCGCGACCCAGACGGACTCCCACTGGAACTCGTCGCGACGGCCGACGCGCCGCCGGCGAACCTGCCCGACGGGCCCGCCCCCGAGGAACACGCCATCCGAGGGTTCTACGGTGTGACCCTCTCGCTGCAGAGCGCCGAACCGACCGTCGACCTCCTGGAGACGATGGGGTACGAGGAGACGCAGGCTGGAGGCGACGGCGAGGCCGAGCACGACCGCTGGCGCTTCGAGGCCAGCGGCGACCTGGGGGCAGTCCTCGACGTGGTGGAACAGCCCCAGGCGCCACGCGGCCAGCCCGGCGCCGGGACGATTCACCACGTCGCGTTCCGGGTCGAAAACGACGAGCAGGAAGAGTGGCGCGAGGTGTTACAGGACGAGGGGCTCCGGCCGACGCAGATAATCGACCGCAAGTGGTTCAGGTCGGTGTACGTCCGCGAACACGGCGGCATCCTCTTCGAGTTCGCCACGAAGTCGCCAGGCTACACCGTCGACGAGGACGTGAACGAGCTGGGAGAGAAGCTGGTCCTGCCGGAGTGGCTCGAAGACAGGCGCGGGGAGATCGAGGCCGGACTGCCCGACCTGTCCTGAGCGGTGTCGTCGGAGGGGGCGAGCGTCAGCGGGGGTGGAGGCTACGAAGCGGTGCGGTGGCCGTTCGCTGCGATACGCAACGAGTACGCGATGGTCACGAGACCGGCGAACTGGAGGAGGCGGACGGCGAGCCGGAACACGTTCTGGTACCGAACGGGAACGACCCGGAAGGTTATCAGCCCCTGTCCGGCGAGCGCCAGGACGTACGTCACGCCGAAGAGGAGGATCATCCCGATGGAGAGGTACCGCATCGAGCGGTCGTCGTTCCGCCGGAGCCCGCGATAGGCGTGGACACCGATGTACAGGCCGACGACGGCCGAACCCGTCGCGGCGACCCCGGCCGCGAGCCCGACCGTGTCGAAGAACCCGATCATCTCAGAAGTTCCCCCACATCCGCGATAGCTCGTCGGCGACGTCCCCGTCGGCGCGTTCGAGGGTCCACTCGAGGTCCCCGTCACGGATCGTCAGTTCGAACCGGGCGAGCGCGGAGGCGTACACCGTCTCGTGGTGGCCGTCGCTCCGGGGCCTGGTCCGCTCTTCGAGCAGGTCGAGGTCGCGGAGTTCGTCGACCCGCCGGTAGATGGACGACACCGAGAGGTCACAGCGGTCGCCCAGTTCCTTCGCCGATAGCGGTTCCGCGCTCGTCGCGACGAGGATCGACCGGACGTGCTCGTCGTCGAGTAGCGCGACGACGTCGGCCAGGTCGTGGTCCCCGTTCACAACTTCGTCTGTCATAAGTGGAAGAAATAGCTTGCTCTCGACCGGCAGGGCCGACGTGCGGTCCGGCCCGGGGCAGCGGGAACCGGCGGCCGCGCTCATTCGTCTCCCTCCAGCCGATAGTAGAACAGCGTCCTCGATCCGATGCCCTCGGGACCGTACACTAGCTGGATCCCGTCGGCGTCGGGGCCGTCACTCAGGTCGATAGTCGCCCGGTCGCCCGGACCGACGGCGTCCCGCTCCGACCAGAGCGGTTCCTTCGCTATCTCGCCGTAGTCGTCCGGGAAGTCGACGTCGTACCACAGCCAGTCCGCGTCGACCTCCTCGCCGGCCTCGTGTCGGATCGTGACGGTCCGCGCGTCGGCGTCGAACGACGCCCCCCAGGTGACCTGCGGCGGATCGCGAATCGGGTCGCGGTCCCGGTCCGGCGCCAGCGGGACGCGCGCCTCGACCCGCGCGAGGCGCCCTTCCACCCCGACGTCGGCCGTCTCGGCCTCGGACGTGAGTTCGTGCGGCTCGTCCTCGAGGATCCGCCGGATCCGTCCGGCTGGGACGGCCTGCCCCTCGGGATACCGCTCCAGGAGGATCTGGTAGCTGGCGTCGCTGATCCTGAAGGCGTCCGCGCCCATCGTCGCGTACTCCGTGGCGAGGCCCGGGTGGCCGCTGCCGACGTACAGCAGCCGACTCGCTCCGACGGCCTCGGTGACCGCAGCGAAGTCGTCGTCGGCCTCGTGGTACCGTTCGACGTCGCCGCGCCCCGCGTCGATGGTCGCCTCCAGGTTCGTCGCGTCGAAGCCGACGCTGCTCGTCCAGACGACGACGCCGTCGCGCACCGCAACGCGCCGGGGGACGTCGGAGCGGGCGTACAGGTCGTAGTCGCGGTAGGACCCGTCCGGTTCGTAGGCGGTGTCGGCGAGCGTCGCCGCGACCTCGTCGGCGGCGAACTCGGCCTCGATCACCGTCGCGAGGTTCGTGGTGACGAGTCGGTCGTAGTTCTCGTATCCGATCCCGAAGTAGTCAAGTTCGGCCCGGTGGTAGCCCCTGCGGGCTACGAACTCCTCCGGGACGGGGCCGTCGAACGGTCCCGGTTCGGCGTACGTGATCAGCCAGTCGTCGTCGGTTTCGACGACCGACTGGGACGGGAGCCATCGCCGGTAGTCGGGCGGGCCGGCGTCGGGGACGTCGACGCGCCCGTACGATGGTTTGCTACCGAGCGGCGGGAGTCCGGTACACCCCGCCGCGCTCGCCGTCAGTCCGGTCGTCGCGGCCAACGCGCCGGCCCTGAGGAGGGAGCGACGCGTCGGTCGGGAGGGCTCGTCAGTGGGATTCATCGTCGCATTCGAGAGGCTGACCGCCATCCCCTTGATAACAGCACGTCGACCGCGGGGTCGCGCACACCGGCGAAGGGTTTAAATAATCGGCAGCCACCCGGCGGGTACTCCGTACGCAGTCTGGAAGTGACTGCGGCGGTAAGGACTTCGGCGGTAAAGACTGCGGCGGTAAGTTCGGACCGTCAGCCGGCGAAGCGGGGCGTCACGGGCGCGCCACGTCCGGGAGAAGGGGCGATCGGGTCGGCTACCGGACGTTCAGGCCAGCCACTCCTCGGGCTTGGTGTCGTAGTCGATGTCGTCGGCCGCGAGGTGTTCGACCTCGGCCCAGTCGACCTCCTGGACGGTGACTTCCTCGCCGTCGTAGCGCAGGCGCTTGCCCACCTCCTCGGGTTCGGGTTCGCGGTCCCGTCGCCGGGCCACCTCCACGTCGTGTTCGTCGAACACCTTGTCGATGGTCAGGAGGTTCACGGGCCGGCCCCACAGTTCGAAGACGCGTTCGAGCGTGTCCTTTGCCTGCTCCATGTCGAGGACGACGCCGTTGAACTGGTGGGTGAGCAGCAGTTCGTTGCGATTCTGATAGTTCCCATCCTCCACAGTGATGGTGGGCTTGCCGAAGTTGGTGAACTGCAACATCAGCTTCTTCTTGACGTCGCGGTAGTCCGTCGAGGTCACCCGGTAGTCGCCGGTGGACTGGGTGTACTCGTAGGTGAAGTAGTCGTTGTCGTCGACGAACTCCTGGCTGAGGAACTCGTCGAGGAAGGTGACGTCGTTGTGGCTCTCACGGATCTCGCGCATGCGGTCCCAGCCGCGGGCGTAGTCCACGTCCGCGAGGGCTTCCGCGACGCTCTCGTACCGGGAGTCGTCGAACATGTACCGCGAGATGCGCTCCAGGTCCTCCTGCCCGATGCGCGAGACGAACCCGCGGTACTGGGGCTTGACCAGCGAGTAGTGGCGCTCGGCCAGCCCCTCGTAGGTGAGGACCTTCCAGGGGTACCGTTCGACGTCGAAATCACCGCTCTTCGCGGCTTCCAGCATCTCCGTGTCGACCCGCGGGTCGTCCGCGGGAATCTCGTCGAGCGACCCGGGAATGTCCTGAAGCCAGGGTTCGGGCGCGAGGTTGTCCTGGACCTCGCGGAAGTCGACGACGTCCTGGAAGTTCCGCCAGGTGATCCCCTCGACCCGGAGGAGTCGCTCGGCGACCTCCCGGCGGTTGACCGTGTTTTCCACGTAACTCCACAGTTCGAGGCCTAATTTGTAGGGATTGAGTCCCCCAGAGCCGAGCACTTTCGCCATGTGGTCGGCGTAGAGGACGAACTCGTCGTCACCGGCGAAACCCTCCTCGCCCATCATCTTCGATTCCCAAAAACTGGCCCACCCCTCGTTCATCACCTTCGTCATCTTCTGGGGGGCGAAGTAGTAGGCCTCGCGGCGGAGGATTTCGAGGACGTCGACCTGCCAGTCTTCCATCTCGACGGCCTTCTCGCCGTCCTCGTCGTACTGCATGCCGTGGGTCCGGAGGAAGGCCAGCAGGTCCTTCTCCGGTTCGGCGGGGAAGGTGATCGAGTCGTCGTCGGCCGACTGGGCGTCCAGCCACTCCTGGCTGAACACCTGCTTTTTGACCTCGTCGGAGACGTTCAGGTCCTCCAGCTGGTCGGCGACGTCCTCGAAGTCCTCGTCTATCTCGGGGACGTCCGGGTCGCCGACGGGGGCGTAGGGCCGGTGCTGGTCGATGTTGTCCTCGAGGCAGAGGACGTGGTCGATCCACTTCTCGACTTCTGCTCGATCGATCTCCGGGTCCTGCATGTACTCCCGGATGGTGTCGCCGTGGCGGGCCAACATTGCGGAGGCGTCGGGATTGTCCGCGAACATCCCGAACCACTCGTTGTTCGAGAAGAAGTCTGCGTGGGCCTCGACGTGGGTGATGACGGCCTTCTGGTCGGCCAGGTCGTTCGACTCCTGGAGGAACGCGTGGGCGGGGTTGTCGTTGTTGACGATCTCGAACGCCTTGCCCCCGAGGAACTGGCCCTGCTTTTGCTGGCGGTCGTAGGCCATTCCCCAGCGCCAGTGGGGGTAGCGCTGCTGGAACCCACCGTAGGCGATGAGTTCGTTCATCTCGTCGTAGTCGACGATCCAGTAGTTCACCGGGTACGGCTCCAGTCCGAGGTGTTTGGCCAGGTTGGCTGCCTCCTCGACCGGTTCCTCGAGTTGCTCGGCCGCGCGCTGGGCGCGGATGCGGTCCTTTCTGCTCATGCGTCTTCCTCCTCCGTGCTCAGAATCTCGTAGATGGCGTCGACGACGTCCTCCGGCGAGGAGACGTAGGCGACGGCGACGTCGCCCGCGTCGCGGAAGTGACGCCCGACCTCCTCCGCGTGGGTCGCGTTGATCGCGTTCCCGCTGGGCTGGGTCTCCACGTAGGCGTGGAGGTTCGCCGGAATCTGCTCCATCAGCGGGATGACGTGCTCCTCGGTGTCGTTCGAGGAGTTCTCGGAGTCACCGGCGGCGAACACGTAGCGGTTCCACTCGCTCCAGGGGTACTCCGCTTCGAGGCGCTCCATCGCCACCTCGTAGGCGCTGGAGATGCGCGTCCCACCACCGGAACGGATGCCGAAGAACTCCTCGCGGTCGACCTCCCAGGCGTCGGCGTCGTGGGCGATGTAGACGAACTCGGCGTTGTCGTACTTGCCCTGGAGGTACCAGTCCAGCGGGGTGAACGTCCGCTCGACGAGTTCGCGCTTCTTCTGGCGCATGCTCCCCGAGACGTCGCGGATGTTGACCACGACGACGTTGCGCTCTTTCTCCTCGACGATCTCGGGGTAGCGGTAGCGCTCGTCCTCGCGGCGGAAGGGGATCTGGTCGACCCCTTCCCGGCGGATGCGTGCCGCCGTGTCGGTTCGCTCGACGTTCGCCTCCATCTCCTCGATGGAGTCCCACGTGGCCTTCTCGGCGTCGTCTATCTCGTCGTAGGTCTCCTCCAGCCAGGCCTTCGAGACGGGGACGTGCTGGTCGCGGGCCCAGTCGAAGACGGTCGCCGGGCCCCAGCCGTCGACCTTGAGCGCCTCGCGGACGAACTCGCGGTCGAAGTCCATCGCCAGCTTGCGCTTGAGTCCCTCCTTGAACAGGTGCTCGAAGTCGAGCGTGCTGGAGGGACCGGTCCGGGTGATGTCCGTGAAGTCGCCCTCGGACTCCTCGACGACCTTCTTCCCCTTCGGGTCGAGGTCGAGGCCGAGTTGCTCGTCGAGTTCCTGGGCGAACTCCTCGGGGTTCATCTCGTAGTACTCGTGCTCGCCGCCTTCCTCGCCCGGTTCGCCGTCCTCGTCGCCGTCGCCGGGCTGCGGCTGGGGCTGGCCGACGGGGTCGCCCTCCTCGGCGCCCTCGCCCTGGCCGACACCACCCGTGTCGCGCTGGTCGTAGGCGAACTCGGGGAGGTCGACGATCTTGATGGGGATCCGTACCTCGTCCTGGCGGCTCTGGCCCAGGTCGCCGTACTGGATGAACTCCGCCAGGTCCTGGCGACGCTCCTCGCCGACCGCGCGGTACCGTTCGAGGTCCTCTCTCAGTCCCATTTGTAGCTCACCTGGCTCATGACGTAGCGACTCGTCAACTCGGCCGAGGCCTCGCTGTAGCCGAACAGTTCCTGCATGTTCCGGACGGTCTTGGCCTTCAGGTCGGCCGTCTCCGTCCCGCTCGGCGGGTTGTCCCACTGCCGCGGGTCGAAGTCCTCGTAGGTCCGCTTGACGGCGTCCCAGTCGTGGCTCTCGAGGACGGTCTCGATGACCGGTATCTCCTTGGGGTTGACGTCCTCGACGCGGAACTCGTGGTCGCGGGACTGCCAGGCGTGGCGGTTGAGCGCGGTGATGATCTTCTCGGTCCGGAAGTGGCGGACGGCCTCGTCTGGCGCGTTCCCCTCGTAGTTCCGGTCGTCGAACCGACCGAGGTGCTCGATCTCGAACACCTTCATCTTCAGCGGGTCCGGCTCCTCGTACTCGCCGCGGTCGTTCTCGATCTGTTCGCCCGCCTCCCAGGCGTAGACGTGCTCGATGTACTCCTCGACGGTGGCCTGGTCGACGCGCTTGTCGCGCATGACGGCGTCGAGGACGTCCCGCTCCTGCTCGGTGAAGACGTGGTTCTTCACGGGGACGACGCGCTCCTCGAACTCGCTGGCCTCGGTCGGCGAGAACACCGGCGCGCCGCCGAGGTTCTCCGCCATCGTGTTCAGCACGTCCCGGGGCATGATCACGTTCTCGACGTCCAGGTCGGCGTGGTGGCGGTCCTGCCGGTCGTGCAGCAGGTCGGCGATGACGTCCCGCGTAAACGTCACGGGGATGCCGTGCTCGCCGTCGTTGGCGTCCGTATCGAGTTCGTAGTCGTCGACGTCGATGCGCTCGTCGCCCTCCTGGAGGTACCCCCGGTCGAAGAGGAGGGCCTTGTCGACCAGGTCCAGCCCGGCGGGTATCTCACCGGCGTCCAGCCGGGAGGCGACGGCGTACAGCGCCGCCGCCTCGATGGCGTGGGGCGCCAGTTCCTTGCCGGTGACCTCGTTGGAGCTATCGCGAACCTGGACGGTCAGGGGTTCCTGGATCCACTCCTCCAGTTCCTCCCAGGAGTCGGCCTGCCACACCGACGTCTCGTTGGTCAACTCGCGGCGCAGCAACTCGGCCTCCAGCGAGAGGTTGGTGAGGTAGCTGAACTCGTGTTTGTCCAGCCGACGCTTGAGCGCCTTCAGCGGGTCCTGGCCCTCGCGCTCGGCGTGTTGATTGAGCTGGGCCTCCAGGTCGGGATTCGAGATGATGACGAGCTGCGTGTCGATGTCCATCCCGATGCCCTTGTCCAGCTTGACGTGGCCCTCGTCGGGCACGTTCAGCAGTTTCTGGAGCAGGTCGGCGTGCTGGGCCGCGTCCTCGACGATGGTCAGGAGGCCGTTGCCCTGCGAGAGGACGCCGTCGTAGCTGAACGCCTGCGGGTTCTTCCGGCCCCGGGAGTCCAGTTCGCGGAGCATGCCGTGCATCCAGGACCCGACGAGGCGTTCCTTGGGCGAACCCTCGTCTTCGGAGTGGAGGACGCCGATGCCGTCGCCGACGTCGACGACGTAGTTTTTCACCCGGAGGTGCCGGGGGTCCGTCACGGTCGAGAACAGGTCCTCGCTCCCCTCGCGCCGGTAGAGTTCCTCCAGGAAGTCGTACGCTTCGCGGCTGAAGGGATCCAGTTTCCCATCGACGCGGACGGGGACGTGGTCGTCGAGGCGTTCGTTGAGGTCCGCGACGAGTTCGTCCCGGACGTCGTCGGGGAACACCGACAGCGGGTGGGCCTGGACCGGGCTCTCGTACCAGTCGTCCTCGTCCTCGACCGGGCTGTCCCCGTAGGTGATGCCCGTGCTGGTCTCGCCCGCGCCGGCGACGTTCCACTCGACGGTGTAGCGGCGACCGGCGTCGGTCTTGGAGTACTCGCGCAGGCCGTTGATGAGACACCGCTTCAGTTCGGACTTGCCGGTCGCCGTGGGGCCTTCGAGCCAGATTATCTTCTCGTCCTTGCCCCGGCCCGCTGCTATCGATCGGAGGTCGTCGACGAAGTCGTTGAGCACCTCCGTGTTGCCGAGGATGGCGTGTTCGCCGTCGTTGTGCGGGTCGTCGAAGAACTGGTAGCGTTCCTTCTCCTCGCCCTCCTCGATGACGGTCCTGGTTCCGGCCTCCTCGATGGCCTCCAGGAGGTACTTCGAGGCGTGAGCGGCCAGCCCGGGGTCTTCGAGGATAGCGTCCACGTACTCCGAGAGGGTCATCGGCTCCTGGTAGGTGGCGTCGAGCGCGTCGTCGGCGCGGCCGATGAAGTCCTCTGCCGTCATGGTGGTCAGTCCTCCATCTCGCTCTTGGCGACCTCGGCGCCGGCGAACTCGAGCACCTCCTTTGCCCCTTCCTCGGAGTAGCCCTGCTCGACGAGCGCGTCGATCCACTGGTTGCGCTCGTCGTCGTCCATCTCGCCGCTGGAGACCAGCGCCGAGAAGTTGATGTTGTGCTTCTTGTCCTCCCAGAGTTTGCGTTCGAGCGCACGGCGCAGGCGGTCGTTGTCCTGCGGGTTGAACGTATCACCCTCGCGGGCGCGACGGGAGACCCAGTTCGAGACCTCCTGGCGGAAGTCGTCCTTGCGGTCCTCGGGCAGGTCGAGTTTCTCCTCGACCGAGCGAAGGAACTGCTCGTCGGGCTCCTGCTCGCGGCCGGTGATCTCGTCCTCGACGGTGTCGTCGTCGATGTAGGCCATCACGTGGTCCATGTACTTCTCGCCCTGGCGCTGGATCTCGTCGACGTCGTAGGCCAGCGCGTGGCGGACGTCCTCGATGGCCCGTTCCTTGTACTCCTCGCGGACGAGTTCGAGGTAGCGGTAGTACTGATCGAACTTGTCCGTCGGGATGGAGCCGTGGTTCTCCAGGTTGTCCTCGAAGTGGTTGAACGTCGTCAGCGGCGAGAGGAACTGCCGGTCCCGGTGCATCGAGTCCATGATCGCCTCGGCGATCTCGTCGCCGATGAACCGCGGAGAGACGCCCTCCATCCCCTCGCCGATCTCCGCCTTGTCCGCGGCCTCGTCGCGGAGTTTCTTCACGTCGACGTCGTCGGCCTCGCCGATCTCGCCGTTGTAGGCCTTGACCTTCTGGAGCATGTCGACCGTCTCGGTGTCGGGTTCCTCGACGCGGGTGAGCACGCCAAACAGGCCGGCCATCTCCAGGGTGTGGGGCTCGACCTGGATGTCCGGGAGGTCGGCGTTGCGCAGCATCTTCCGGTAGATCTTCGCCTCGTCCTCGTAGCTGAGGACGTACGGGAAGTCGATACGCTTGGTCCGGTCGTTGAACGCCTCCATCTTCTCGTCGCCCTTCTTGTCCCGGTACTCGGGCATGTTCGTCCGCCCGACGATGACCTGGTCGATGTCGATCCGGGGGTTGGCCTTGGGCTTGATCGTCTGTTCCTGGGTGGCGTGGAGGAAGTCGTAGAGGAACTCGCGCTGGAGTTTGAGTAACTCCTCGCCGGAGAAGATGCCGCGATTCGCGTTACAGAACGCCCCGGAGTAGTCGAAGGCGCGCGGGTCGCTCTCGCCGTAGACGGCGATCTTCGAGTAGTTGACGTCGCCGGTGAGTTCGGTCTCGTCCTGGTTCTTCTTGTCCTTGGGCTCGAAGGTCTCGATCCCGCGGCGCTGGTTCTCGTCGGCGATGAACCGGACGATCTCGACGTGATTGTCGAGCACCTGCTGGAGGTCGTCGTCGTAGTACGCCAGCAGTCGGTCCATGTAGAACTCGCTGGCCGGATCGAGGGCCTGCTCGTTGCGGATGGTGTAGGGGGCGTCCAGGTCCTCGTTGATGTCGTCGATGACCCGGTCGCGCTGGTCCTGCGGGAGGAGGACGATGGGGTCCTGGTTCATCGGCGAGCGCACGACGTCGTCCGCGGGGTCCTGGTCGCCGATGACGTCACAGAGGTTCGTCCACCTGAAGGTGTACATCCGCCCTTCGTCGCGCGTGGTGTAGTCCTCGAAGTACCGCCGGACCTGGCGGTCGAAGTCCGACTTGCCCGACCCCACCGGCCCGAGCAGGAGTTTGATGCGCTTCTGGGGTCCGAGGCCGCGCGCGCCGGACTTGACCTTGTTGACGAACTCGTGCATCGCCTCGTGGACGACGGGGCCGTAGAAGGTGTTCTCCCCGTCGTTGAGGGGGTCCTCCGAGGCCAGCTTGTACTCGACGACGCCGGCGTCCTCGTCGTACTCGGTGCCGTAGTAGTCGAACATGTCGGCAACGCGCTGGTGGGCGTTGCGGGCGATTCGCGGGTCTTCGTACAGCTGGTCAAGGTACCAGTCGAACGAATGGGTGGCTCGCAGGTCCGACGGGATGGCGTCCTGGTACTCTCGGCTCAGCTCTTCGAGTGTCTCTTTCGTGTCTGTCATGCTATCACGGACAGTTCGCGTCGGTAGCTGGCTCGCGTGCCAGACGCGGTCGACGTGGAATCGCTGCCGCGCGTCTCGGGAACAGTACGGGGTGGCCAACATCGAACGCTCCGTCCGTACCTGCCGACAACCGCCTCGCGGCCCGGCCGCCCGGGCCGACTGCGCTCGATTCGTGCCATGCTATCACTTACCGATCCAGAACGCGGGGACGATGCTCCGGATCTGTTTCGATACGCCGTTCGGAACTGTTTCCGATACTATTTATTGTAGAAGGACTGTGCCAGTATAACCCTTTCCCCAAATCGTGTACATAACGATCATCGTTCCGCGCCAGTACGGGTGGAAACTACAGGGTGTAACGCGTCCGTGCGCATCACCCACACGCGGAATAATCTCGTATTAAAACGTTCCGGCACGCCAGCCACCGCCGGAACGGTGGACTCTTTCGCACACCCGTCCAAGCGCTGCCCATGAGCTTCGACTCGCTCGCGGATGACTGGGTCGTCTGGAGCGACGAGGGCGAGAAGGCCGTCCTCGCCTTCCGCCCGGACGTCTTCGACGGCGACGAGTTCCCCGCGCCCTGTCTCCCGACGATCTACCTCACTCGCGGCCAGCGTGACCGCCGGCCCGGCAGCCGGCGCGTCGGGGCCGACTGGTACGTCACGCTCGCGCTCGAACCGGAGATCACCCGCGAGGCAGACGCCTACGAGGACCGCGAGGGAGCCGTGGCGGGCGCCGTCGCCCTCGCCGAGGCGTTCGCGACGGGGGAAATCGACTACCGCGACCTCTACCAGGTCCCCCGCCCCGACTACTTCGAGCGCCTCGACGAACTGACGGGTCGTGGGAACTGACGGTCCGAACGCACGCGCCAGATCCGCTCGCACGCGCCAGGCCATACGCTTACTTTCGTCGCCCCACTAGCCTCCGCTATGACCACGGTTACGCTAGTCGGGTCCCGCCTCGCCGAAGTGGACCAGGAGTTCGTCTACCGGGGAGAAGCCAGCGGGTGCGAAGGGTGCCCCTACCGGACCCAGTGCCTGAATCTCACGGAGGGCGTCCGCTATCGCGTCACCGACGTCCGCGAGGACGGCCAGACGCTCGACTGCGCCGTCCACGACGCCGGCGTCAACGCCGTCGAAGTCGAGCCCGCGCGCGTCAGGGCGAACGTGGCCTCGAAGGGCGCCTACGCCGGCAGCAAGGCGACGCTCATGGGACCGTGCCCGTACACCGGCTGTCCGAGTCACGAGTACTGTGAACCCGCGGGCGCCGACTTCGACGAGGAGTATCGCATCGACGAGGTGGTCGGTGACCCGCCCCACGACTACTGCGCACTCGACCGCGACCTGACGCTCGTGGAGTTCGCACCGCCGGAAGACGGCTGAGCGAAGCCTGGTTCCCGACGACTGCAGACGGCTAACTGGAGCCTCGAACTGTAGGGATCCGACCCAAGTGGTCGCTCCCGCTAGTGGTGACACCGGTAATCGGACGGGTATCTATGGGAACGCACAGCGACACACCGACCGACGAGCCGAGGAACAGCCGTTCGAACACGACGACGTACACCCGAGCCCCCGACGAATTGCCGTCCGAGAGCGTCGTCCGGGCCGTCGCCGCAGTGACTGGAACCGAACCGATGGCACTGGACCCGCTCTACGGATCTATCGACCCGGACGCGCTGGATGCCGTCGTCGAATCGGCTCCCACCACTGGGGAGGAAGGCCTCACGTCCAGTGTTCGGTTTCGATACCAGGGCACGACAGTCACCATCCACGGAGACGGGCGAACGATCGTCTCTCCTGTGGCCGCCGACTAGACCCCACGTCCAGCGCCGGCACCGAACAGGACGGTGAGGAGTTTACGCTCCGCCGCGTGGATGTGTTCGGAGAACGTGGCCGAGGAGATACCCAGATCTGAGGCTATCTCGCTGCCCGTTCGCTCGCGGGGCCAGTCGTAGTACCCCGCATCGTAGGCGGCCTCGACGACCTCACGTTGCCTGTCGGTGAGGTCGTTCTCGAGGATCGTCCGGAACGCCGATTCGGCGAACATCGGTCTGACAGACTCTTTCTCCCGCTTGCAGGCCAGTTCGGCGTCGTCGTGCTCGTCGAGAAACGCCGCCACTACCGCCGAGGCGTCGTACTCCGTCGGGATGTCCGCCACGATGCGACCCGTCCCCTCGACCCCCTCGACCGTCCGCGGAAGGGCGCCGAGTTCGGCCAGCGAGAAGGCCGGACAGTCACCGTAGACGGTGAACTCGAAGAGACCACCGCGCTCGTACTCGGCGAGGAGTGTAGCGTCGAGAGTCTCGTGGGTGGACGCGAGCGATACGATCCCGTCGGGATCGGTCCCCGTCACGTCGAAAAACTCCGCGTACTGCCCCCCGGGACGGGGGAGCATCTTCGCGAGTTCCATCGTACACTCCCGGGCGGCAGACACGCCGACGAAGGGGTACGTTTCGCTCTGGACGCGAAACTCGACCTCCACGACGGACTCGGCCTCGGTCTTGCCGGCCACGTCGGACATGTCTGATCTTCTGTCAATTCCCCGCTCTCGTGTAAGTGCCTTTGCAATTATTACGGAACAGTCCGCCCAAAATTCCGCAACACTGCCCGATTATCCAATCCCCTCGCCCCCGAATACAACGCCCCGATTCGAACGGCTAGAAGAGCTACGATGTCGGCATCCACAGATCAGTGCTCGTCGGCCGAGAGCGTCCCCACCCGCTCGGCCCGGTAGCCGAAGACGTCCTCGTAGCCGTGTGAGGAGAGCAGGACGGGGTGGAACGGTTCCTCCGCGACGACGTTCTCCTCGTCGACGGCGGCGAACACCTCGCCGGCTGTCACCTCCTCGAAGTTCGAGACGTAGACGTCGTACGTGTCGGCGGTGCGCTTCGGGATCGGACCGCGGAGACGGAACACGGGCAGGTCTGTCTGCCTGGGGCCGCCCTCGTCCGGCAGCACACCGGTGGCGGCCAGGAACTCACGGGTCACCTGGACCGCGTTCTCGGCGGCCTGTGCCGAGCCCTGGTAGCCACACTCCACCTCGATGGCCTCGGGGATGACCGAGTAGATACGACCCTCGTTCGTACCTGTCGTCTCGACGACGGCGTCGATGGAGAGTCGCGGACAGATCGACCGTGCCGTCGGGCCCATCTCGTCGACGAGCGCGAACATGCCGTCGTAGGACTGGGTAGAGTGCAGTCCCAGAACAGTGCAACCCCGCAGTTCCTCGGCGACGGCGGCCGCGAGACGTCCCTCGTGGGTCGGCGCGTTCGGATCGCCGGGAAACGCCCGGTTGAGGTCGACCTCCACGTACCGCTCGTTCCGGTCGCGGGCCAGTTCGTTGGCGACGACGAACTTCACCGGTCGCTGCACGGCCGGCCGTTCGTCCAGCAGCGTCCTGACCGCGTGCTCGCCACAGGGCTCGTCGCCGTGGATTCCGCCCACGACGGCTATCTCTGGGTCGCCAGTGCCGAGCTGCTCGACGTACACGTGAGATGCCTCGGACGCGATCCATTAGAGTGGTCCGCTTCGAACCGGACGCGGAATCGCCGGTTCCGGACCGGCGCGTCGGAGTGGTGGTTGTACCTCTTTACCGGGGTTCGGCCGAACTGTGAGAGGCCGGTACGTCGAACGCCAGGGTACGTCGAACGCCAGTACGGGCGTACAACCACCACCATCAGCCATCCATCGCCGGCAGCGTGAACGAGAACGTCGCCCCGTCTCCGGGCGCCGCGTCGACCCAGATCTCTCCCCCGTGACGTTCGACGATCCGCTGACAGAGGGCGAGTCCGATCCCGGTCCCGGTGTGTTCCTCGTGGGTGTGCAGGCGCTGGAACACCTCGAAGATCCGGTCCGCGTCGTCGGGGTCGATACCGACGCCCTGGTCCCGGACAGAGACGATCCAGTCCGAGCCGTCGCGTTCGGCCGAGACGTCGATACGCGGCGGCTCGTCCCCGCTGTACTCGATGGCGTTACTCAGGAGGTTCTGGAACACCTGGCGTAACTGGCTCGGGTCGCCCATCACCCGGGGGAGCGACGTCGTCTCGACGACCGCGTCACTCTCGTCGATGCGCACCTGCAGGTCGTCCACGACGACGTCGAGGACGTCGTCCAGGTCCACCGGCTCGAAGGGGTCGCCCTGTGTCTCCACCCGTGAGTACTGGAGCAACCCGTCGATCATGTCGCGCATCCGGTCGGCGCCGTCGACGGCGTACTCGAGGAACTCCTCGCCGTCCGCGTCGAGTTCGTCCCCGTACCGGGTCTCGATGAGCTGGAGGTAACTCGAGACCATCCGTAGCGGTTCCTGGAGGTCGTGTGACGCGGCGTAGGCGAACTGTTCGAGGCGCTCGTTGGACGCCTGGAGGTCGGCGACCAGGTCCTCGAGTTCGCCCTGATACCGGTCCCGTTCGATCGCCTCGGCGATGACGTTGGCGACGCTCTGGACGAATTTCACGTCTTCCCGGGAGAACTGCTGGGGTCCGGTGTCGTGAGTGCCGAAGATCCCCCAGGGGTCGTCGACCGACCCGATAATCGTGCTGATGCCGCTCCTGACGCCGTGGTCGGTGAGGAGGTCCGGGCCGGAGAACCGCGTCTCCGCAGGGAGGTCCTCGACGACCACTGGCCCCTCGGAGAGGAGGGTGTAGCCCGCCTGTGAGTCGTCGTCCGCGGCGACGGTGGCCTCGCCGACGATTCCCTCGTCCCAGCCGACGCCCTGGCGAACCAGCAACTCCCGCCGGTCGTCGTCCAGGTCGAGTACCTTGGTGTACTCGTTGTCGAGGACGCTGGCGACCTGTCGCGCGGCCTCCTCCATGAGTTCGTCGAGATCGTCGGTTTCGAGTGCGAACTGGCCGAGGTCCGCCACGACGTGTTGCTGGCGAGCGCGGCGTTCGAGTTCGCGCTCGCGCTCCTTGCGCTCGGTGACGTCCCGGAAGTAGACGGAGATGCCGGTCTCGGAGGGGTAGAGGTTCGCCTCGACCCAGAAGTCGAACGCCTCGACGTACGTCTCGTAACTGGTGGCCGCCTGTGACTCCATCGCCGTCCGGAAGGCGTCGCGAACCGCGTCCGTGTCCGCCGCCGAGGGGAACACGTCCCACAGGTGCGTCCCGAGCAGTTCGTCCTCGGACTGCTGGAGGAGTGCCTCGGCCTGCTCGTTCACGTGCGTGAACCGCAGGTCGTCGTCGACCGCGTAGAACGCGTCCGAGATGCGGCCGAGCACTTGCTGGAGTTCGCTCTCCAGTTCGCGCTCGCGCCTGCGCCGGTCGGTCATGTCGCGGGTGACCTTCACGAATCCCCGGTGGGTCCCGTCGTCGTCGTAGACGGCCGTTATCGTCACGTTCGCCCAGAACTCGCTCCCGTCCTTTCGTACCCGCCACCCCTCGTCCTCGACCGACCCCGATTCGGTCGCCTGCCGGAGGTTCCGTTCGGGAACGCCGGCCTCCCTGTCGGCCTCGGTGTAGAACGTCGAGAAGTGCTCGCCCAGGATCTCGTCGGGCTCGTACCCCTTGATCGCCTTCGCACCCTCGTTCCAGCTGACGACGTGTCCGTCCGGGTCCATGCGGAAGAGGGCGTACTCCTCGACGGCGTCGACGAGTGAATGGAACCGGGCCTCGGTCTCCAGTAGCTCGTCCGCCGAGCGCGTTCGCTCCGTGACGTCGTAGTAGAGCTCGATCCGGCCACCGGCGTACTGCCCCGAGTCGATCGGCCTGCTGTAGTGTTCGAGCCAGCGTTCCTCCCGGTCGTCACCGGCTGTGATGTGGCAGCCGAACTGTTCGACGCCGCTGGTGCCGTCGTAGGTAGCCAGTACGCGCCCGGCGAACTGCTCGGAATCCTCGACGCGGTCGGCCGCCTGCTCGGTCACGACCGTCCGTTTGTCTCGGCCGACGAGGTCGTCTCTGTCCAGGCCGAAGTACGTCGCGACCGTCTCGTCGGCCCACGCCACTCGATAACTCTCGTCGAGGACGAAGACGCCGATGTTCGCCTCGTCGAGGACGTCCGCCATCGGTCCGGAGAACGGCCGGTCGGACTCCGCGGGCTCGGCTTCCACCCCGCGTTCGCCCTCACTCACGTCGCGCGCGACGCCGATGGTCCCCTGGAACTCGCCGTCTTCGACCACCAGGCTGATCCGGAGTTCGAGCGGTACCGTCCCTCCGTCGGCGGTCCGGGCAGTGACTTCGAACGACGCGACGTCTCGCGTATCTGCGGCCAATCGAGTCGCGATCGCTCGCTGAATGCGTTCGACGTCGTCGTCGTGGAGGACGACCGAGACGTGCTCGCCGAGCAGGGTCTCGCGGGAATATCCAGTCGTCTCGATGACCGCGTCGTCGACCGCGACGAAGCGCCCCCCGTCGTCGAGTTGATAGACGCCCTCGTCTATGGTGTCGAGAAGCGTCCGGTACCGCGCGAGCGCGACGTCAACGTCGGCGTCGTCGTCACCGTCGTCGGCGTCCCCCCAGAACGCCGTGTCGGCGGCTCCCGGTCGTGAACTCATGTCTCGGTAAAACGTATCGACTCAGTTAAACTGCTCGTCGGTGACCTCCGGGTTCGAAGGGCGCGCCCGCGTTCGGTCGCCAAACGCACCGCGCGACGATCCGTGACCCCGTCGTCGATCGAGAACGCCGTCGTCAGTCGAGCGCTTCCGCGTACCGGTAGTCGGCCCGGTCGGCGGTCGGATACGCCCCGTCGACCGCAATTTGCCAGCCGTCGAGGACGTCGGGGTCGTTCAGCGCGTTCGTCAGCGTGGTCCGGACGTCCAGCAGGTCCACGCCGTAGTAGTCCCTGGGTACCCCCTGGAAGTACTGGAGTGCCGTCCGGAACAGCGAGCGCAGCCCGTCGTCGTCGAGAAAGTCGTAGTGCTTGTACGCCCCCGCCGCGACCTGGACCATCCCGTGGAGGAACTGGCTCTCGGTCGACCCACGCCCGTAGTTATACCACTCGTCCTCGAAGCAGTCGTGGGATTCGTGGTACGCGCCGTCGTTGTACAGCGCGACGCCGTGGACGACGGCGCGACGGAGCGTCGCGTGCTCCCACCGTCCGTCCTCGCGCCACCCGGTCGGGTCCCCCGCCGGCGGGTCGACGCTCGGGTCGCGAGTGTGGTCGTCCATGGTAAATTCGTGGCCCCGCAGGCGTGTAACTCCGTCGGACGGAGCCCCGTGTGGTAAAATCCTTTCAGTCAAACGAACTAAACGTTCGGTATGAGCGCCGCGCCGTCCCCCGACGAGATATTCGAGCGCGCAGTCGACGAGGGCGAGCGACGCCTCGACCAGTCGCTGCTCGAACTCGTCTCGACGAGTTTCATCGCCGGGTTCACGATAATCTTCGGCATCGTCGCACTCGGTATCGTCGAGGCCGCGGTCCACCCGCTGGTCCCCGAACTGTCGACGCTCGCCGGTGCGCTGGCCTTCGGTCCCGGCGTCGTCTTCCTCGTCGCCGGCCGGGCGGAGCTGTTCAACGAGAACTTCTTCGACCCCGTCGCGAAGGCCGTCGACGCGGACGAGGGCTGGCTCGTCGGTCCGCTCGTCCGCCTCTGGGTCGTCACCTTCGCGCTGAACATCGTGGGGGGCGTCGTCTTCGCCTGGTTCCTCTCGTTCGAGGGCGCGCTCCCGACGGGGACGGCGGACGCGCTCGCCCGGTACGCCGAGCACCTGCTCCGCCGGGAGACCGCCGGCGTCTTCGGCAGCGCCTTCGCCGGCGGGGCGCTCGTCTCGCTCCTCTCGTTCATGCTCGCGGCCGCGGACGACACCGGCAGCCGCATGGCGCTGGCCTACGCCGTCGGGGTCCTCCTCTCGCTGGGGCCCTTCGACCACGTCGTCGTCACCGCGCTCCACGCGGTCTTCGGCCTCTTCTTCGACGCCCAGGTCACACTCGTCTCCCTGGCGGTCACCGTCGGCGTCGTCACCGCCGGGAACCTCGCCGGCGGCCTCGGCCTCGTGACGCTCACCCACGTCACCCAGGTGATGGGCGCCCGCGAGGAAGCGGGCGAAAACGACGACTCGTGACGCACCGGTCCGGAGTCGCAATTCTTTAGCTACCTGCCCCGCGACTCTCCACTGCGTGCGAGGGTAGCCAAGCCTGGAAACGGCGGCGGACTCAAGATCCGCTCCTGTAGAGGTCCATGCGTTCAAATCGCATCCCTCGCATCGTCGGGGCCCACCCCCGTGATGCGGAAGACGCTCTCGGAGCGCTCTTCCCTCGCAAAACATTCTGGCCGAGTACCCAGATAGCTGTGCAGACGGCCTCTCACAGCTTCTCCGGTTCGATGAGCGCGTACTCCGCCGTCATCCGGCCCAGTTTCTCGACCCTGGCTGCCAGGTCGGGGTCGACGAACTCGCCGTCGGCGTCGAACGCGCTGGAGGCCCCGCGAATCCCGACCTCGTGGGGGAGCGTCCAGCCGTGGACCGTCCGGACGCCCGTGCGCAGGTGTTCGAGCGTCGGGGCGTAGGACCCGCCGCCGGCGGTGGCCAGCAGGCCGACGGTCTTACCCGCGAACTCGTCCTTCCCCAGGTAGTCGAAGGCGTTCTTCAGCGCCGAGGAGACCATGCCGTGGTAGACCGGTGTGCCCATGATGACGGCGTCGGCCTCGCCGACGACCCGTCGTAGCTTCTCGGCGTCGCCCCGGTCCCGGTCGTCGGGGTCGAACAGCGGGAGGTCCCACTCGCGGAGGTCGATGAGTTCGGTCTCGGCGCCCGCGTCCGCCGCCGCGTCGAGCGCGTGGCCGAGCGCTCGCTGGGTCGTACTCGGGTCGCCGAGGCTTCCGCAGATAGCGACGACCGTCGGAACTGGTTGCATGCGTCACACCAGTGGGTGTGGGGGGTTAATCTGTCGGATCCCGGAACTGTCGCCGCGTGGGCGGCCCGGACCGACCTTTAAGCAGCTTCGGATGTTACCATTACGCATGGGAAGCGAACACGCCGGCGACCGGAGGTCCCACGTGCCGCCCCTGGAGAACACGGCGTACTTCGCCATCGAACCGGACGACGGGTACGTTCGCATCGAGCAGTCCGTGGGCAACCAGACCCTCTACACACCGTCGGAGGCCCGCGACATCGCCGAGTCCATCCTGGACGCCGTCGACGACGCGAACGTCGACGAGACGTGATTCGACGGCGCGGGACCCGGCGAAGTGCGACCCGACCGCGCGTGATCCGGGGACGCGACATGGAAGCAACGGGAATTTGAGGGGGCGAGACCGAGGGTGCGGTATGACTGACGCTCACCACCGGGCCGCGATGGCGGAACGAGCGGCGCGAGCGGGCGGCGCCGTCGCCCGGGAGCACTTCCGGACCGACCTCAGCGTCCAGACGAAGCGGGACAAGAACGACCTCGTCACCGAGGCCGACCGTGACGCCCAGCAGCAGGTGCTGGCGACCATCCGCGAGGAGTTCCCCGACGACGACTTCGTCTGCGAGGAGGAAAGCGGCGTGCTGCGCGGTCCGGAGGCCGACGCGGACGAGGCGCGACTGGTCGAAGAGATCCCCGACAGCGGCGCGTGCTGGGTCGTCGACCCCATCGACGGCACGACGAACTTCGTTCGCCAGTCGCGCGTGTGGACGACGAGCGTCGCCGCCGTCGTCGACGGCGAGGCGGTCGGGTCCGCGACGTACATGCCGGCGATGGGCGACCTCTACGCCGGCGGTCCGGAGAGCGCCGAGCGAGAGGGGACGACGATGTCGGTGAGCGAGCGCGAGGACCCCGAGACGTTCGTCGCGTCGCCGGTGGGCTACTGGCCGCCGGAGAAGCGCCACGAGTTCGTCGACCTCTTCGAGGCCGTCGCCGAGCGCTTCGGCGACGAACGCCGCGTGGGGTCGTTCCAGACGACGCTCGCCTACGTCGCCGACGGCGGCCTCGACGCCGCTATCTGCACGCGACCGATGCGCCCCTGGGACACTGTCGCCGGGGTCCACATGGTCCGGAACGCCGGCGGAACCGTGACCGACGTCCACGGGAACGAGTGGCGCCACGACAGCGACAGCGTCGTCGCTTCGAACGGCAACGCCCACGACGTCGTCCTCGAAGCGGCGCGGCAGGCCCTCGACTGATAGCCTTCGACGGATAGCCTCCGACAGATAGCCCCCGACAGATCGTCCAACCCTCGGACAGAACGCACCGAGAGTACGCCCGGGCGCACGCGCCGCACACGACCGGAAGGCTGAAACTTGCGGGTGATGCCAACACGGACATGCAGACGCTCGAAGCACGACTGGACGGCGTCGACCCCTTGCGCGCGTGGCTGGCGGCGTTCGTCGCCCTGCTCGGGGCGTTCGTCGTCGGCGTGCTGGCCGCCCCGCGACTCGTCTGGGACAGGTTCATCTGGCAGTACTTCTGGGGACCCGTCGCGGCCGACGCCCAGGCCGCCAGCTGCGCAGTCAACGAGGGTGGGACGGTCGAGATTCTCTACGACTCGGGCGCGTGTTCGGCCGCCCAGGCGAGCGGCGCCGTCTACGCCCAGCCGGGGTACACCCTCGTCTCCGAACTGGGCTACGTGGTCGCGCTGATGTTCTTCCTGGTCGGCGCGTACTTCTTCCTCGAACGGTACGGACTCGCCCGTGACGTCGACCTCTACTACCCGCTGGTTCCCTTCATGCTCCTCGGCGGGACGCTCCGGGTCGTCGAGGACGCGACGGACAAGGCGGTCGCCGCCGGGGTCGAGCCCCTGATCAGTTACCCGCTGAACTCGCTCCTCGTGAGTCCGATCATCTACTTCGTGATGTTCGGGTTCACACTGGCTGTTCTCTTCGCGACGGTGGTGCTCGAAGACCGCGGCGTCGTCGACGACAGCTACCGGGCCCTCGGCACCGTCGGCGTCGCGCTGCTCGGCCTCAACATGGCCTATCTCGTCTACCTCGGTGCGACGACGGAGTACGTCTACCTGTTCCCGCAGATGCTCGCGGTGACCGTCGTCCTCGCGTCGGCCATCGCCTACGGCGTGTGGCGGGCCATCGAGGGCCAGTGGCCGGAAGTCGTCGGCGCGACGGGCGCCGTCGGCTTCTTCGTCCTCTGGGGCCACGCCATCGACGGGGTGGCGAACGTCATCTCCGCGGACTTCATCCACGACATCGGCATCCCGGAGAACTTCAACTACTACCCGAAGCACCCGGCCAACGCGTTCATCATCGACGTGACCCAGTCCCTCCAGCCGGCGTCGCTCTCGGCCGTGGTCGGCACCTCCTGGCCCTTCCTCGTCGTGAAGATGGTCGTCGCCTCGCTCGTGCTGTGGCTGTTCACCGACGAGTTCATGGAGGAGAGCCCGCGCTACTCGCTGCTGTTGCTCGTCGCGGTGACCGCGGTCGGTCTCGGCCCGGGAACCCGGGACATGGTGCGAGTAACCTTCGGCATCTAGAGGCGTTCGAGCGCCCCTCGCGGATAGTACCGGCTGCCGCAGTTCGGACAGTCGGCGACGGTGACGTCGGTGTCGGTCCCCAGGTCGTCGACGATAGTGCGTACGAGTTCGTGCCCGCATTCCGCACACGGGAGGTCGAATTCTTCGATCACGGCGCTCACGGTAACGCACACGCGCTACCAACCCACATGGATCTTCACGCGGTCGTGTCATAAAATTACGGATTATGGGGAAGGGTGGCGGGTCGGGGTGCGGAGGGGCAAGGCGGGACGAGTAGGCGGGAGCGAGTCAGGGGAAGGGGTGGTGGGGCCGGTCGGGCGTGAACTCGAACCCGAGGTCCGCAGGCACGGTCCGCGCACGCTCGCCGAAGAACGAGTCGCCGAGGAAGAGCGGCTGGGCGCCCGGGACGAGGACGCGCACGGCCTCGAAGTCGATCGATTCGAGGTCCCGCGTCGTGGTCCGCGTCGCGTACGGCGTCAGGCCCGCGTCGCTAATCCGGTCGACGAGTGCGTCGAGGTGAGCCCTGCCCTCGGGGACGTCGGCCGGCCCGACCGAGGCTGCCGGCACCCCCTGGTCGACGTCGATGAGTTCCCGGCCGGCGTCGGGCAGATCGGCGTACTCACCGATCGCTCCACCCGCCTCGGCCGCTCGTTCGGGGCCCATCCGCCGGAGCTCCATCCAGTTCTGGACGGCCTCTTCCAGCGCGCCGCGAGCAGCTTCCTCTGGGTCGAGGTGGGCCGACGACCCCAGCGCCAGCTTCGGCCACTCGTCTCGGTGGACTGCCACCGCAATCACGGGGACGTCGACGTCCTGGGTGAGCAGGAGCGTCGTCACGTCCAGTCCCTCGGCCCCGGCCCGCGCCGCGAGCGTCTGGAATTCCTCGTCCTCGACCGCCAGTCCGAGCGGGTCGTACGTGGAGTACCAGGCGATCATCGACGCGTCGCGTTCGACCACCTCGTATAGCCCGGACAGCATCGCGCCGACAGACGAGGAGCCAAGTCCGAGCCCCGTGGTCAGCGGCGGCCGAACGTCGCGGTTCCGCGGCGGGTGGAAGACCAGGTCCGCCGGGACCTGCGTCGAGCCGTCGGTGGCCAGATTGGTCGCGGGGACCCACTCCGTCTCGGTCCCGGCGTCCCAGGAGGGTTCCTCCGGCGTGACGAACGACGACGGGGGAACGCAGCTGTCGAGTTCGGTCGCCGGGGCCGTCTGGGCGTCGGCGGAGCGGTAGACGCCGGCCGCGTAGCGCTCGTAGGACTCGCCGAGCGCCTTCATGAAGGCGGCGTCCCAGTCGACCGCGACGCCCGCGGCCTGGCGCGGCGCGGTGGCGTCGCTGAAGCCCGACGTGTCGGAGAGATTCGCCAAGTAGTACGGCGCTGGATAGGACTCCACTTCGCCGACCTGGGTGGTGATGCCGACGCGGTCGTCGAGCCCCCGCTCGGCGCGCCCCAGGGCCTCCTCGACGGAGACGGCCTCGTAGTCGCGGCGAACGGTCATGTCGCGGTCCCCGCCGCAGTGACAGCCCGGGACCGGGAGAAGCCGCCGCTTTGCGTGTGGAATCTCGGTGACGCGACCGAGCACAGCCCCGTCTGAATCGCCGCGGACGACGGTGACAGCCGCCTCGCCGGCTATGGCGCCCGCGACGTACTGTTTCTCGGCGTCGACCGCGCCGACCGGGTCGGTCTCCTCGTCGACGTTGGCCGCGACCCGGTCGGCGAGGCAGTCGTAACAGGCGCCGTCGGGGTCGAAGCCGGTGACGGCCGCGGTCGTCACGGGAACGCCACCGATCCCGCCGAGTTCGACGGCGATCCAGGGCGTGGCGAACTCGATAGCCGACCGGTTCGCATCGGCGAACGCCGAGGCACCGACCCGGTCCACGACGACGACGAGGTCCGCGTCGTCGAATTCGGCTAGCCCGGGGCGCGTGACGACGACGGACGGGTCGTCCTCGTCGCGCTCCCGCTCGGCGTACTGGTGCAGCGTGGCGACGGCGGCGTCGGCGGCGGGGCCGCTCCCCACGACAGCGACGGCTGGGCACATGCCGTGAGCAACGACGAGGCGGGGGAAAAAGGCCTAGGAGGCGAGCAGGCTCTGGGCGACGCTCGCGAGTTCGTCAGTGCTGGCGTCTTCGAGACGCTCGTCGCCGAGCATCAGGCGCAGGCGCGGGCGGCCGACGTCGATGGGGACCTTCTCGGTGTCGATGAGCCCCATGTCCTCGAGGGTCGTCTTCGTCCGGGAGAAGGTGGCCTTGCTGGCGAGGCCGATGTCCTCGCCCCACTTGCTGATGTCGTACAGCAGTTCGCCGTTGCGCGCGGCGACGAGGAGGCTGATGGTCACTTCGTCGAGTCCGTCGCCGTCCCCGCGGGCCGTCTGGAGCGACGAGAGCACGGCGTCGAAGTCGCCCGCGGCGTCCGGTCCGATGTCGGATTCGAGCGTCTCACGGACGCGGGCGAGCGGCGGCGTGCGGAGCGAATACTGTTCGGCCCGGTCCCACTCGCTCTCGTAGTAGTCGGCGACGTCGTCGACGAACGCCGACTCCTCGGTGGCGAGCCCGGCGACGCTGTTGCCGACGGAGACGATCGAGATGGTCGTATCCTCGGTGGCGATCAGCGAGTGGTTCGGCGCGTGGTCGAGTACTTCGAGCGCGAGGTGGCCGGCGTCGACCAGGTCCGCCGCCTTGCTCGCGACGATGAAGTCGTCCATCACTTCCTTGAGGAGCGCGTCGTCGGCCAGGAGGCGTACGTCCGGTGGATCCTCGCTTTCGGTCAGTACAGTGACTAGTTCAGAGATGGAGTCACGAGACGGATTGACGACGTAAATCGTTCCCGAGAGGTCTGACAGCGCTGTCGACAACACGGAACCGACGTCGTCCTCGAGCAGATTCGATCGAATCATCTAGTAGTTAGTAGCGGATAAAGATATTTAATTTTACTGGCCATATCGAGTTGAATTCGTCAGCTGATAGAGAAGAGTCACTGAAGGGGGTGAGTAAATATTGTGAGAGGTCGATAAAACCACAAATCTCCGCCCGGCGAGACTCACGCTGACGAACGTAGCTGTTTCAGATAGTCCGCGAGGAGGCACAGAGAACGTGCCACGACGACGGCCGTCCGGCAGTCTCAGAGCCGGTCGACGAGTTCGTCCGACCAGTGGACGTCGTCGTCGTAGACGACAGGGACGGACGTCTCCGTGAGCGCCGTCGCAAGTTCTTCCCGGGAGAGTCGGAACTCCGTCGTGCTCCCGTTCAGCACCGGCGTCTCGCCGAAGGGGAGCCGGTAGCGCGCGCCGTTCGACCGGGCGTTGACGACTTCACACCGGACGACGAACTCGTCGTCGGACGCCTCCCGTATCCACACGACGGCCGGCTGTTTCGGGCTGGGCAGCAGGGCGTAGGTGCCGTCGCCGACGACGGCGTAGTCCTTGCCCATGAGGATGCGGCGCCGGGCGAGCGAGAGCGCGCGCTCGAAGCTGAATCCGTGGACGAGCAGGCGCGCGAAGGCCGTCCCGACCCGGGCCGCCTGGCCGTCGAGGACAGTTCTGAACGTCACTGCGCCGGTGACCGACCCCTGCTCGACCAGTTCCAGCCCCTGTTCGTAGGAGCCACAGGCGTTGAGGAAGAACATCTGCGTGCGCGACGTGTCCAGGTCCGCGACGTCGAGGTTCCCGTCGGGACACCGGAGTCCCTCGTCGTCGCAGTGACCGATGTAGTGGACGAAGTCGTTCTCGGACTCGAAGACGTCCGCGAGGTCGCCCCGCGGGAGGCGTTCGCGGACCGTCACGTCGATCGGGAGATTCGCCGCCCGGTCCCGGTAGATGTCCGAGACGGTCCCGTGTTCGTCCGCCATCCTGTCGTCGTTCAGCACGACCGACACCCGGAGGCGGTCGTTCGTCCGGTCCCGGTACTGGAACTGGTTCTCGAAGGCCCGTGTCGACGTCTTGAACGCGTCGATGGGCGTCCCCGACGCGAGCCAGGCGTGGACGTGACCCGCCTGGAGCGTCGGCTGGACGACGTCGGGCGGGGTCGCCGCGCCGCGGACCGGGTACGCGTCGTTCAGCGTGCTCTGGAGCAGGTCGCTACGTTCGAGCGTGGACGCCTGCGGGAGGTAGACGAGGCTGAGCCGATCGAGGAGATACGGGAGGCTGCGCGCGTGATGGGGCTCGGGGGAGACGTACGTCGTCAGGTGCCAGTCGGGTAACTCGGGGTCCAGTTCGCGGGGCGGAACGTCGAGGTAGTGTGCCAGCCGCTCGGCGGGACGGCCCGACTGGACGGCGGCGGGGTCGAGCCCGAACTGGCTCTGGAGTCGCCGCAGCGCCCGGTCGCGACAGGAGGCGACGCGGCGGACCTGGCAGTCGAGGAAGAACACGCGCCTGAGAAGCTGCGCGCACTGGTGCTGGAACGCCGGGAGCGGGTCGAACTGGTAGTCGACGTCCGCCTCCGGCGACGTCAGCCGCGGGGCGTCCCTGGCGTCGTCGACGAAGACGTGCGCGCCGAGGTAGTACGCCAGCGGCGCGGCGACGAACAGTGCGTCGAGCGATTCCGGGACGTGGACGGCGAGGCCCGCGTCCGGCGTGTCCTCGCGGACGGCCGAGGGGATCTCCGTCTCCTCCCCGATGCGAACGAGCGGCGGATGGTCGCGGAATCCCGGGTGCGAGCGGGCCGGCCCGGTGGTGTGGTGGGCCGCGGAGAGGTGTGAAACGGCGCTCGCGATTCCTCGTACCGTGGGCTCGACGGTCATCTGCGCCGGAAACGACGACCCGCTGGTCTCGTGACCCACAGTGACCTGCGTGCGCTCCCAGAACGAGAGGACGGCCGAACCGTTGTTCGGTTTGACCGACGCGGGACCGTCGAACCGGACGTGGACCGTCGCGGGTCTGTTCTGCTCGGTGATACCCCGGGAGCCCCGACTCGTGAGTCGGAACTTACCAGTCGGGAGTTCCGTCGGCGAGTTGATGGGGTACTGCGTCCCCAGTTCGACGTCGGTGACGGTGACGTCCCGCCCCGGAACCACGAGCCTGCGCGCCGTCCCGGAACACGTCCGTTCGACGGACGGCGCCAGGTCCCAGTCCGGTTCGCTCGTCGGCCCCAGCTGGTCCCGGATAGTGACGAGGATGTCTCGTCCGTCTATCTCGACACCGCTGGGCCCATCGATGCCGTCCCCCCAGTCGTTGGCATCCGGCCCACCCCTGATGAACATGTAGGCGTACGTGTTACTTTCCCGAACCATAACTATTGCTACTCAGATTGTTGCCACATACCATGGGCCAGGGCCGGTCACCGTGGGCCAGGGCCGGTCACCGGCCGGCGACAGTGTGTGATCCCGTCGCACTCTGCTCCACGGAAAGGTAGTTTATTGACGACCCGGCGTCGACTGGCAGGCATGAACTACGACCACGTCCGGGACCAGGACCCGGCAGTGGCGGACGCGCTCACCGGTGAGGTCGAGCGCCAGAACGACACGCTGGCGATGATCGCCTCCGAGAACCACGTCAGCGAGGCAGTGCTCGAGGCCCAGGGCTCGACGCTGACGAACAAGTACGCCGAGGGCTACCCCGGCGAGCGCTACTACGGCGGCTGTGAGTACGCCGACGAAGTCGAACAGCTGGCCATCGACCGCGCGCAGGAACTGTACGGCGCCGACCACGTCAACGTCCAGCCCCACTCCGGCTCGCAGGCCAACATGGGCGTCTACCTCGCCGTGCTTGACCCCGGCGACAAGATCCTCTCGCTGGACCTGACCCACGGCGGCCACCTCTCCCACGGCCACCCGGCCAACTTCGCCGGCCAGGTGTACGAGGTGGAGCAGTACGAAGTCGACGCGGAGACGGGCTACATCGACTACGACGACCTCCGCGAGCAGGCAGAGGAGTACGACCCCGACATCATCGTCTCGGGCTACTCCGCCTACCCCCGCGAGGTCGAGTGGGAGTCGATCCAGGAAGCCGCCGATTCCGTCGACGCCTACCACCTGGCCGACATCGCTCACATCACCGGCCTGGTCGCCGCGGACGTCCACGACTCGCCCGTCGGCGTCGCCGACTTCGTCACCGGCTCGACGCACAAGACCATCCGCGCCGGCCGCGGCGGCATCATCATGTGCGACGAGCAATTCGCCGACGATATCGACTCCGCCGTCTTCCCGGGCATGCAGGGCGGTCCACTCATGCACAACGTCGCCGGCAAGGCCGTCGGCTTCGGTGAAGCCCTCGAACCCGAGTTCGAGGCGTACGCCGAACAGACCGTCGCCAACGCGAAGGCCCTGGCCGACCAGCTCCATGAGCGCGGCCTCGAGCTCGTCTCCGGCGGCACCGACAACCACCTCGTGCTCGTCGACCTGCGCCCCTCCCACCCGGATACGACCGGCAAGGAGGTCGAGGAATCGCTCGAAGACGCCGGCATCGTCCTCAACGCCAACACCGTCCCCGGCGAGACGCGCTCGGCGTTCAACCCCTCGGGCATCCGCGCCGGCACGCCCGGCCTGACGACGCGAGGCTTCGACGAGGACGCCTGCCGCGAGGTGGCGGACCTCATCGCCGAAGTCGTCGACTCCCCCGACGACCAGGACGTCTTCGCCGAGGTCGCAGAACGCGTCGACGAGCTCACCGACACCTACCCGCTGTACGACTGACGCGCGACGGCGCGCGCTTCCGGGAGACCCGTGCGGGGCCGGTCGCCGTTTCTACCGGTACGCTTACCCGGAGACCGCCGAGCGAGGTCGCTGTCTGCGCCCAGCTGAGGAGGCATTCGTCCTCGCGTTCACTCGGTATCCTGCCGGTCCTCGACGACGAGCCGGTCGCCCTCGACGGTGACCGCGTAGGACTCGAACGTGAAGGAGACGCCAACGTCGGCGTCGCCGCCCCACTCCGTCAGGCTGTCGAGCGCGTCCGGGTCGACGACGTCGTGCAGGCACTGTTCGAAGTCGAGCGGGTCTACGTCGGAGAGCCTCGAGACCGCCATAATGACGTCTTCGCTCGGCTGGTTCGAGAGTTGCTGCTGGACGAATCCGTGTGTTGCGGGGGAACTCATCGTGACAACCGTTCGATTGCGGACACGCCAGCATAGCGTTACCTTCGATACACGTAACCGCCAGCCGGCACGCACTTATCATGCTAGAAGCCCTCGTGAAGCGGTTCCACGGCACACGGTGCCTCGCACCCATCCGCTCGACTCCGCTCATCGTCTTCCTCCCATCCCGCCAACCTCGGCCCTACCCACTGCTCCCTGGCCGCGACGACGGTCACTCCTCGCCGAACAGCAGCGAGAGCAGCGTCCCCTGTCCGGCGCGGAGGTGGTGACTGATAGTCGGCTGGGAGACACCGAGCGCGTCCGCGACGTCCTGCCCGGTCGCGTCGCGAGGGGACTGGAAGAACCCCTGGTCGTGGGCCGTCCGGAGGACCTCCAGCTGGCGGTCGGTCAGCGACGATTCGAGCCGCTGCAGGAAGCTCCCTCGTGCCATCGACGCGCTCTCGCGCTCGCGCCGCGCGAGGAGTTCGGTGTCCGGATACCGTCGCGCCAGTCGGTCGAGGAACGTGCGGACGTCGAGACTGTCCGGAACGGTCACGGTCACGACGAGGGACCGACCGTCGGCGGTCACCGTCTGCGTGACGCCGCCCGACGCGGCGACGACCGACCCGACCATCTCGCCGCCGACCACGGCGTCGAAGCAATGGGCGCCGTTCCCGCCGACGTGGGTCACGCTGTGGACGGCGACGAGGCCCGACGTCGCCGACAGGACCGACTCGACGGAGACGTCCGGGGCCGAGAACCGTATCGCCGTCGAACCGTCCGGCCACGGCCGGAGTTCGAGACAGTCGACCGTGGTCCCGACGCTCTCGGCGACGACGTTGAGCACGTCGTCGACGCCCTCGATACGGAGTTCGAGCTCCGTTACGCCCTCCGACAGCATCGAGAGCCGTCGTTCGATGGTGTTGATCGCGTAGGCCGTCGTCTTCCCGACGCCGTCGAGGACCGACGCGAGTGGCTCGGTAGGGCCACCGGGTCGGTTCGCGTAGACCGAGAGGACGCCGTACTGGACACCCTCGTACACCAGCGGAACGCTCAGGACCGAGTGGAAATCGGCCGCGAGGGCGTCCCGTTCCCAGCCGTCGCCGTCGAGCGTCTCCGCGACGTTCCGTTCGGCGACTGGCTGCCACTGTCGTGCCGTTCGACACGACGGTTCGTCGCAGTCGTCGACGGCCAGCGAAAGATCGTCCAGGTACTGCCCCCCACCGTCGGTCCACTCCCGCGGCGTGAGTTCGCCGGTCCTGGCGTCGACGCCGCCGATCCACGCGAAGTCGAACTCGCCGTCCTCGACCAGGCACTCCAGCACGGCCGCCTCGGCGGCCTCGCGCGACTCGGCGTCGACGAGCGCCCGGTCGACCGACGCGACCAGGTCGACAGTCCGTTCGAGGTGCGCCAGGCGCGTCTCCCGTTCGCGGCGACGGCGGTCGCGTCGTCGCAGGTTCTCGGCGCTCTCGACCCGATCGAGCGTCGCCTCGGCGGTCGTCGTGAGCAGTTCTATCACCTCGAGCGAGCGCTCGCTGAACGTCCCGACGGCGTCCGTGGACGCGACCACGACGCCGTGTTCGCCGAAGGGAACGAAGACGCTGCTCCTGGCGTCGGTGTCCTCGTTGACGCAGGCCTCCGACTCCCTGAGGTCGTCGAACAGCAGCGAGTCGCCCGTGACGAACACCCGCCACGTGATGGAGTCGGGCTTGCCGGGGCCGAAGACCGTCTCGCCGCCGTAGTACTCGCACATCTCGTCCGTCATCGCCGCCGGGCGCAGGAGGTTGTCGCGGTCGTCGAACAGGAAGACCGCGACGCCGGGTGCGTCGAGGATTCCCCTCACCGCGTCCGAGATGACCGTCGCGATGGCGTCCCGTTCCTCGGCGTGGCGTATCTCCCGGACGGCCCCGGAGAGAACCGAGATGTGGTCGTCCGTGGGCGCGTCCTCACTACTGGTCTGGTCGTTCGATTCGGCCCCTGACGCGTCGTTCGGCGAGCCACCGGCGCTATCGGCAGGCCGGACGAACTGCCGGATCCGGTTGGCGAGCACCGACGGCGAGACAGACGACGGTGGCGCCTGGACGACGTCGGTCGCGCCTGCCGCCAGCGCCCCTTCGACAAACTCCGGTGATCCGTCGCCCGGCAGCAGTATCACCGGTAACTCGCGGTGACGCTTCCGGAGGGTCGTGACGAACTCGACGGCGTCGACTGCCGGCGGGTCGTGTCCGCAGACGACCGCGTCGATCCGGTCGTCCTCGGCGTCGTTCGCTTCGATCCGTTCGAGTGCCCCGTCGGCCGAGTCGGAGCGTTCGGCGTCGATCATCGGGTCGGCGGCGTCCAGCGACCGATCGCTTCCCGGTAGCAGCCCGCTCGACGACACGAGGAGGACCGTCAGTGGCTGCAGTTGTGGTGAAGACATGGATAGTGTCCGGCGTCCACGGCAGCGCCGGGGCAGTTTGCGACGGGTAATAGCCCGAGAGCCAAATACCCGGTTTGCGTGGTACGGGTCACTTGGTTCCGGCGGGTTGCCGTCTTGGCTGTCGGATAGATGGTGGTTCGGTACCAGTCGGTCACAAGGGCCAGACTCAGTCGGCAGGTTCAGTCTGGCCGTCGCCCGCAGCCGACCGCGGACTGTGTCGACAGTGTCATAGTGACGCTTTTACCCCGCGGGCATCCCGGTGTACGTAATGACCGACATCATCGACGGTGACGCGGTGGCCCAGGACGTGCGCGACGGTCTCGGCGACGCGATCGAGACGCTCGACGACGCCGGCGTCCGGCCCTCGCTCGCGACGGTGCTGATGAGCGACGACCCAGCCAGCGAGACGTACGTCTCGATGAAACAGCGCGACTGCGAGGAGGTCGGCATCGACGCCGTCGACGTCGACATCGACCCCGACGCCCCCGCCGAGGAACTGTACGACACTATCGACGAGCTGAACGCGGACGACTCCGTCCACGGCATCCTCGTCCAGATGCCCGTCCCTGACCACGTCGACGACCGGGACGTGCTCGAACGCATCGACCCCGAGAAGGACGTCGACGGGTTCCACCCGACGAACGTCGGTCGACTCGTCGCCGGCGACGCCCGCTACAAACCCTGTACGCCCCACGGCATCCAGAAGCTGCTCGAATCGGCGGGCGTTGACACCGAGGGCAAAGACGCCGTCGTCGTCGGCCGCTCGAACATCGTCGGCAAGCCGATGGCGAACCTCCTGCTCCAGAAGGCCGACGGCGGGAACGCGACGGTGACGGTCTGTCACTCCCGCACGGCCGACACGGCCGAGAAGACGCGGGACGCTGACATCGTGATCGCCGCGGCCGGCGTCCCCGAACTCATCGACGGCGACATGATCGGCGAGGGCGCCACCGTCATCGACGTCGGCGTCAACCGCGTCGACGCGGACAACGAGAAGGGGTACGAACTGGTCGGCGACGTCGACTTCGAGAGCGCGAAGGAGACGGCCGGCGCCATCACGCCCGTCCCCGGCGGCGTCGGCCCGATGACCCGGGCGATGTTGCTCTATAATACGGTCAAGGCCGCCGGCCTGCAATCCGGCGTCGACGTCGAACTGCCCTGAGAAGCAGACCGGCTCTTTTATTCGATTCCCTGGAGCCAGTTGTCCGCCGTGACGAGCGCGCTCTCCTCGCCCGAGATCAGGTACTTGCCCAGATCGCGGGTCGCGTGCAGGAGGCGCTCGGCGTCCTTCGGGTCGACGTCGCCGTCCAGCGCCTCGATTCGCTTCCGGTGGTCGCGGACGCTCCCGGAGACCGAGCGAGCATCGGGGTGGGGATGCTCGTCCAGGTACGTTCGCAGGTCACGCTGGTAGTCCCCCACGGCGTCGGCCATCGCGAGGCCGTGCGCACTCCGGAAGGCCTCGGGAACTTCTTCGGCCGGCGGGCGCTCGCCCTCGTCGGCGCCGGCCAGCAGGTCCAGGAAGTACAGCTCCTCGGCCTCGGTCCGGCGGAGTTCGCGAGAGAGTTCCGCGCCGACGTGGCGCAGTTCCGTCGCTGCCACGAAGGTGTCGTCGAGTGGGAGCAACTCGCCGGCGTCGACGAAGCCGCGCTCGCGGACGTACTCCCTGGCCAGGTCCACCGCCGCGCTGGCGACGTCGCGCAGGGGGTCCTCGTCGATCCGGTTCCGGACCGGCGTCAGGTCGAGGCTGGTCGGCGAGTCGGTGTGTCGCGTCCGGTCGTCGAGGCCGACGCTCTTCATCGACCCGCAGTTCGGACAGTGGACGCTCGCCGTCTCGAAGTAGGACCACCGCGTCTCACACTCCTTGCACTCCCGGCGGCCGCGAACTTTCATAGGTGAACCTGTGGGCCAGCGCCTCAAGATAGTTCTGTCGCCGGCTCGAATCTGGGCCCATGCGCACGGAAGCCGAGATACGCGACCAGTACGAGTACCTCTGTGAGCAACTGGAGAGCGAGGAGATGCGCCACGACCGCGTCCGGATGCTGTTCACGCACTACCGGCGCGCCCTGGGATGGGTCCTCGAAGAGGAGCACATCTGAAGAGCGTACCACGTACAGTTCAGCTGTTCGACCGTTGCTGTCTGCTGCCGGTACTTTTAAGTGACTCACATACCACCGATCAACTGACGCTTCGCTTGGAGGGCCGAAGCGTCAGCGGGGACCAATTCAGGGCGGCAAGCGGTCGCGTGGGCTTTTCCCCACGCGACTCGCTTACCACTTTCGAGGAACTATCGACCGTGAGTCGATTCTCCGTCTGTTTCTGCACGTCGAGCCGAAACGGCTCGGGCCACGGGACTACTCGATACTGAGTCCACCACTGCGCTCGTCGCGCTCCCCGCTGGCGTTCTCGTCCCACTCCATCTCGAGTTCGAACCCGAGATCCGTCGGCCCGTCGGCGGGCCCCTCTCGTTCGACCTTGACCTCGAACTCGACGGTCGGCGGGACCGTCACGGAGAGGGAGTCCGCACCCGACTCCAGCGAGACGGGATCGCCGCCCTCGAGCCGGTCGGCGATCGTCCGGAGGTACGAGGCCACTGCGTCGCGGTCCAGCTGCTGTTCGCTCTCGAAGAGAATTTCTTCGGGCATACCCTCCGTTCGATCGGTACGATGATACGTTTTTCGACGTGAACTCCAGCGGTTATGACTGGTCAATGATGTGACGGAACGCGCACTATCATCAGCATAGTTATCTATTCAGTAACCAGTTTCTGCGGGACGTACTGGTTCAGCCGCCGGAATCTCCCCACCAATCCGACATACTTATGCAATTCCGACAGTAACGGGCGTGTAGACATTACCGATGTACGACTTGACAGGTTTCCAGCGTGACTTGCTGTACGTCATCGCTGGCGAAGAAGAACCCCACGGGCTCGCCATCAAGGAAGAACTCGAAGACTACTACGAGAAGGAGATCCACCACGGCCGACTGTATCCCAACCTCGACACGCTCGTGGACAAGGGACTCGTGGAGAAGGGCCAGCGCGACCGCCGGACGAACTTCTACAGCATGACCCGTCGGGGGAGCCGTGAGATCGAGGCTCGTCGGGACTGGGAGAACCAGTACGTCGAGGCGTAACCGCTCGATCGCCGGTCGAGCGCACCGATCCCGCATCCTTCAGTTCTATCCGTCCTAATCCGTCGCCGGCCCGGCGTCGTCGGCGGGCATCCCGTCACCGGCCGCCGCCCCGGGCGGCGAGACGTCGGCGGACCCCGACGAAGCAGGTCCCGGATCGTCGACGGTCCCGTCGACGACGTGCGTCGGATCCACCGAGTACGGTTCTATCGGCGTCCCGGTCAGGAGTTCCGGCAGGACGATTCTGACGAAGTGGACGACCAGCACGAGGAGCATCGGCCCCAGGAAGATGCCGTACCAGCCGAACAGCAGCGGGCCGAGGATGTACGCGAACATGAGCGCGCCGACGTGGAGGCTCCCCCCGGAGACGTACGGGCGGACGACCAGGTCGGGAATGACGTCCACGACGGCGAAGGCGACGGCGACGAACAGACCCACGAACCACCAGCCCTCGCCGTTCACTGCGGCGAGGCCGGCGAGGTAGATCGCGAGCGGGACGTAGACCAGTTTCATCCCGACGATTGGGATCAGGCTAGCGATGCCAGCCAGAAGTCCGGTCAGCGCCGGGTAGGGGACGTTGAACGGGGCCGGCGCGAGGTTCAGCAGGCTGAACGCGATGGCGCCGACAGTCCCGGTGATGACCGCGTTGAGGATGTTGCCGTAGAACACCTTGTCGAGGCTCCTGTCAACTTCGCGGAAGTAGTGGTCGAGGACGCCGCGTCTGTCGGTGAAGGTCGTTCCCCACCGCGCGAGTTGCGGCCCGTCACGCAGCAGGTAGAACGCGAGCGCGCACATGACGAACAGGTGGAGGAGTCCGGTCCCGACGATTCCGATGTAGCCCAGCGCCGCAGTCAGCGTCTCGGAGAGTGCGCCGAGGCCGCCGGCGTCGGTCAGGACCGCCGTCGGGTCCTGGACGACCGCCGAGAGTTCGAGGTAGGGCTCCACGACGTCGAGGTAGGGACCGATCTGGGCCTGCGTCTCCACGTCGTTCAGCCGGTCCGTTGCTCTGGCGAGTTCCTCCAGGGCGATGGCCGCGGTGTAGTAGAGCAGGACGAGCGCCGGCAACGCGAGCAACGTGAGTGAGACGCCGGCCGCCAGACTCGCCGGCCGGACCCGGCGGCGGACCTTGCGGTGGAGCCGACGGGTCGCGTAGTAGAGGAAGAGTCCGAAGACGAACGTGCCGACGAACGAGTGGAGGACGAAGACGACCGCTCCGGCCAGCACGAGTCCGAAGACGATCCAGACCGTTCGTGGCCAGTTGATATCCAGTTCGAACTGGACCATACCCCGAACAGTCCAGCGGGATACAAAAATGTTCCCGCTACGAAATGACGGAACGATTTATGCCGGGGCCGCCTACTGTCCACCAGTGACCGTTCTCGGCCAACTCGGCTCCCTGGCGCTCGAATCCGCCGTCGAGCGCATCGTCCTCGCCGGTGCCCTGGGTCTCTTCCTCGGCCTCGAACGCGAGTGGTCCCAGAAGTCCGCCGGCATCCGAACCTTCTCGCTCGTGAGCCTCCTCGCGGCCGTCTTCACGACGGTCGGCAGCGAGCTGCTGCTCGCCGTCGGCGGGTTGCTGGTCGTCGTACTCGGCGTGTTCCTCGGCGTCGAGGGGCTCATCGACGAGGAGGAAGGGCTCTCACTGACGACGTCCGTCTCGATGCTCGTCGCCTACGGCGTCGGTGCGCTCGTCGCCGACGGCTACGTCCTCGAGGGCGTCACCGTCGCCGTGCTCTCCTCGCTGTTGCTCGTCCTCAAGCGGGAGCTCCACAGTTTCGCGTGGGACCTCACACACGAGGAACTGCGGTCGGCGACGGAGTTCGCCATCCTCGCGTTCGTCGTCTACCCGCTGTTGCCCGCCGAGCCCCTGGACGTCTCCGTCGCCTCGCTCTCGCTCGCGCTCGAACTCCGCATCGTCTGGCTGCTGGTCGTCACCGTCGCTGGCATCGGTATCGTCAACTACGCCGTCGTCCAGTCCTACGGGGGTCGCGGCGTCGCCGTCACGGGCTTTTTCGGCGGGCTGGCGTCCTCGACGGCCGTCGTCGGGACGATGCTGGACCAGGTCGAACAGCGACCGGAGGCCGTCTCGTACGCCGTCGCGGCCATCCTGCTGGCCGACGCGGCGATGGCACTCCGGAACCTCGCCATCGCCGTCGCGTTCACGGTCCAGCGGGGCGTCCTCTTCGAGGCCGTCGTCCCGCTCGGCGCCGTCATCGTCGGGAGCTTCGCCGTCGCCGCCTACACCGCGGACTGGTCCCAGGAGGTCGACATCGACCTCGATAGCCCGTTCTCGCTCCGGAACGCCCTCGTCTTCGGGGCCATCTTCCTCGTCGTGCTCGTCGCCGGCACCGTCGCGCGGGCCGAGTTCGGCTCCGCCGGCCTCTACGTGACGTCGGCGCTGTCCGGGCTGGTCTCCAGCGCGGGCGCGACTACCACCGCGGTCGTGCTCTACCGCGGCGGCGCCATCGGTGCCGACGAGGCGACCATCGCCGTCCTCCTCGCCACGGCCGCGAGCATCGTCGTCAAGGCCGGGCTGACGCTCGCGAGCCCCAACCGCGGGTTCGCCTACCGCGTCGCCGTCTGGAGTCTGGCACTACTGGGTGCCGCGACTGCGGTGACGGTCGTCGTCACGGTCTGACCCCGATTACAGTCCAGCGGGCACGTCGTCGCACCGCTTAAGCAACGGTGTGAAAACGTGCGAGTGGGTCCAGACAGGTCGGCGCGATGCCGCTCGGGGACGACGACTCGAAGAGATTACTCGACCCACGTCCGGGCGAAGGCGTCGAAGAACTCGGCATCGCTCTCGACACGGACGTGGCGAGCGTCCACGTTCCGGGCGCTCTGTGACACCTGCTCGACGTGGCTCTCGAGTCGCTCGGCGTACGTCCGACGCTGTGGCGAACCGAAGTACGTTCGCAACTCCAGGTCCCGCTCCAGTCCGCGGAATATCGTGTCGCCCCTCGTCGGCGGGTCGACCTCCTCGGGTGCGAACACCTGCGCGAGGACGACGTCGTTCCGGGCCAGTGCCTCGACGCCCGCCTCGACGTCGTCGACGTCCGCCAGGAAGTCGCTCGCGACGAGCACGAGCGACCGCGAGTCGATGGTGGCGGCGTACTCGACGAGTGCGTGGTCGAAGTCCGCTTCTCCGACGGGGTCGACGTCGTTCAGCCGGTCGATCAGCGCCAGCACCTCCCCGCGGTTCGACCGGCCGGCGTCGATGCGGTCGAAGCGGTCCGTGAACACGGAAAACCGGAAGTCGTTGTGCTCCGCGGCCGCGAGCGCACAGAAGCCCAGCCCGAGTTTGGCGGCGAAATCGAACTTGTGCGTCTCCTCCCCGCCGACGTCCATCGACGCACTGGCGTCCAGCAGGACGTGGACGGTCAGGTCACGCTCGGCCTCGAACTGCTTGACGTAGCGCTCGCCAGTGCGGGCGTAGAGCTTCCAGTCGACGAGTCGCGTGTCGTCGCCGGGGACGTACGACCGGTAGTCGGCGAAGCGCTGGCCTTCGCCGAGTTCCGTCGACCGCTGCTCGCCGCGCTGGCGGGCGTCGGTCACCTGCGAGAGCGAGCCGTCGAACCGGTCCAGTTCGTCGAGGAACGCGGCGTCGATCATAGCAGGTCGCCGACCACGTCGTCCGGACGCACGCCCTCGCGTTCGGCCCGGAAGTCGACGACGACGCGGTGGCGCAGGACTGGGCGAGCCATCGCCTCCACGTCGTCGGGCGCGACGTGGCTCCGCCCCGCGAGGAACGCCCTGGCCTTCGACGCGAGCACGAGGTCCATGCTCGCTCTCGGGCTGGCACCGTAGTTCAGCCGGTCGGCCTGCCGCGTCTCGCGGACGACGCCGACCGCCCGGTCACGGACGTCGTCGGCGATCGGCAGCTGACGGACGAGTCGCTGGGCGTCCCGGAACGACTCCGGGGTGAGCACCGGCTCGACCGGGATGTCGTCGTCGAGGCGGCGGGTGTAGCGGTCGACGATTTCGGTCTCCGCCTCGTCGTCCGGGTAGTCCAGCAGTATCTTCATCGTGAAGCGGTCGCGCTGAGCCTCCGGGAGCGGGTAGGTCCCTTCCTGCTCGATGGGGTTCTGCGTCGCCAGCACGAAAAAGGGCTCAGGCAGGTCGTAGGTGTCGCCGGTGACGGTGACCTGTTGTTCCTGCATCGCCTCCAGCAGCGCGGCCTGGGTCTTCGGCGTCGCGCGGTTGATCTCGTCGGCGAGCACCACGTTCGCGAAGATGGGCCCAGGGTCGAAGACGAACTCCTGGCCCTCCGCCGTGTCCCGGACGATGTCGGTGCCGGTGACGTCCGACGGCATCAGGTCCGGCGTGTTCTGGACCCGACTGAACGAAAGCGACGTCGCGTCGGCCAGTGTCTGGACGAGCAGCGTCTTGCCCAGGCCGGGCGTGCTCTCCAGCAGGGCGTTACCGTCACAGAGCATGCACGCGAGCAACTGGTCGACGACGGCCTCCTGGCCGACGATCCGTTTTCGCACTTCGTCCCGGACGGCGTCGAGCGCGTCCTGGAGTCGCTGTACCGCCTCGTCGTCGAATTGGTTCTCAGTCATCGTCGTTTGCCTCGTTCATACGGAGCGTGTACTCCCTGACCAGTTCCGGGTCCTCGACCGACCCCGGGTCGTCGTAGCCCGCTCGCTCGGGCGAGATATCCCCGGCCGACGGGTGGCCCGCGTTCTCGTACCGGGCCCGCTCGTCGCCAGCTCCGGACCCCGACCGGTCCGACAGATTCGCCGTCAGCGCCTCGTCGCCTCGCGCGACCTCGCCGGGGTCGCCGAGGACGTCGCTGCCGTCGGTGTTCGAAATCGGGTCCGAGTCGAGGCTCTCGCTCGAATCCGGTTGCGGATCGTCGGGTCCCTGGTCGCTATCGGAACCGTCCGACCCGCCGACGGTTGGGGAATCGGCCAGCGGGTCGAGGGCGACGCCGGCGACCGTGACGTGGATGGATCCCACCGCGAGGACGAAGACGACCGCCATCCGGAGCGCCAGCCGTCGTTCGTCCAGCAGGCGGCCGCTTGAAGCGTCTTTCAGCCGGTCGAGCGCGTCGGCGTAGAGCCGCCGGGCCATCGTGTCGTCGTGCGCCGAGTGGGCCGCATCGCGGGCCGACCGGAGCGCGGCCCCGAGTTCGGGGTTGGCCGCCTCGAAGCGTTCGACCCCGTACCGGCGGGCCCGGACGACGCCGCTCGCCACCCCGACTGCGAGCCCGACGACGGCCGAGATGAGGGCTTCCGTCCCCACGGGGAGAGCCGAGATCGAGGGCACGTCCACGGCGACGACGGTCAGCCCGACGTTGACGACCAGCAGCGCGAGGACGGCGTCCGCCGTCGCGAACACGGCGGCGGCCTTGTACCCCTCCCTGCGGACCTCGTCGACGGCCGCGTCGAGCGTCTCGGGGTCGGTCACGATCCGCCCTCCACTTGCGATTCGAGTTCGTCGATCCGGTCTCTGAGGTCCTCGTTCTCCTGTTCGAGCTGGGTGATCTGTTCTTCCAGCGTCGCGACCTGCGTCTCCAGTTCGGCGTTGCGGGTCTCGACCTCGGTGGCTCGGTCACGCAACTCCTCGTTCTCGGTCTCGAGCGTCCGGCGCTCTTCGCGTTCCGTGACGACGGTCCGCTCCAGTTCGGACACCTCGTCGTCCAGTTCCTCGACTCGGTCCTGGGACTCTTCGAGGTCATCCTGGGCCTCACGTAGCTCTGCGCGAGTGGTGTTCAGCTCCCCTTCGGTCTCGTTGAGCTGCGTGATCAACGTCTGGAGGTCGTCCTGGCGCGTCGACAGGCTCTGATCGAGGTTCTCCAGCCGGGTCTGTAACTCGGTACTGTTCTCGCGCGCGGTGGCGAGTTCGGTCCGGAGCTGTGCGTTCTCCGTCCGGAGTTCCTGGTTCTGTGCCGTCACGTCGCCGACCGACGACTGGTAGTACAGCGTCGATCCGCCGATGGTCGCGGTGGTGAGGACGGCCACCACGACGAGTCCGAGGTTGAGTTTGGTTCCGACGTAGCTCATGAGTCCTGTCTCCTGTGTCTGATCGTCTGGACGCGCCGGGCGCCGACTTCGAGGACGAACAGCGCGAGCGCGGCGGCCAGGAAGAGCCACCCCCACTCGCGCTCGACGGCGCGTTCGCGAACCGAGCGCTGCCGGGCGTACTCGGCGACGGCCGCCGCGTCGTCCGCGTCGAACGTCCGGCCGCCCGTCGTCTGGACGGCGGCAGTCAGTGCCGGCGACTTGCCGAAACCGGCGTGCTCGCGCGGGTAGTCGACGGCGTAGGTCGCCTCCCGCACCGTCTGGTACCCGGCGTCGTCGTGGGTGACCGTCGCCCGGTACTCCCGCGGGCCGGTGCGGACGAACGACGGGTCGTCCGTGCCCGGGCGCTCGGACCCGCGGTAGGTGATGGTCGTCCGCTCGCCGACGCGCGTGTCCGAGACGTCGGTCACGTCCGTCGCGAGGCGCTCCGGGTCGCCGACGGCCCAGTTCACCGAGCGTGTGACGGCGAGTGAGTCCGGGCTGGTCAGGAGCCCGCCGAGGCGGCCGCTCCCGTCGTGGGCCGTGATGGCCACCGACCGGCCGAGCCCGTAGCGCCAGGCCGACATCGCCGGCGTCCCCTCCCCGCTGGCGACGAGGTAGCTCGCGCGGTCGCGAACCGAGACGTCGTTGGCCGACCCCGGCGCGGCAGTGAACCGGACGCCCTCGGTGACGAAGTGAGTCCCGTCGACGACGGTCAGCCCGTCGCCCGAGTACTGGCGCTGGTCGTCGCCGAAGAACAGCCGGAGCCGGTTGGTCTCGCTGGCGCGGAGGTAGGTGCCCCCACCCGCCCGCGCGATAGCGGTCAGCCGCCCCTCTCGAACGTTCCCGCCGACGCCGACGGTGACGACCTCGATCCCTCGTTCGGAGAGCGCCGCCGCTCTCGCCACCGCAGGCTCTCTGTTCGAGTGTCCGTCGGTGACGAGGACGACGGTCGCGTCGCCGTCGTCGACCATCGCCGCACTGCCCGCCAGGCCGACGTCGATGCTCGTCGCACCGCCGCTCTGCAGCCGGCGGATTCTGTCGCGGAGGACGTCCCGGGATCCCCCGAGCTGTCGGGGCTGTGCTATGGCGTGGGAGTTGTGGTTGAACGCGACGACGCCCACCTGGTTCTGGTCGCCCAGTTGCGAGAGGACGTCGAGCGCGAGGCCGCGCTGGACGGCCATCGACTGCTCGGAACTGCCCGAGACGTCGACGGCCAGGATGACCGTCGACTGCCGGTCCCGGTCGTCGTAATCGACCGGCGTCAGGTCGCCGATCGGCGCGTCGCCGTATCCGCCTGCCTCGAACGCCTGCGGGCCGCCGACAGTGACCAGCCCGGTGCCGTTCACGACGGCCCGCTGGAGCGCTGCCTGGTCGCCCAGTTCGTCGGCCGGCACGTCCTGGACGACGACGGCGTAGTAGCCGTCGAGGTCCGAGGGCACCGACTCGGCGCGCTCGACCGTGTATAGCTCCGAGAGGAAGGTTTCGAGCGGATAGGACCCGCGCGAGACGTAGAGGATACGCGGTGGCTCGACGACGCGGACCGTCTTCCGGGCGACGTCGTTGCGCGCGAACCGGTCGTCGCCGTCGATTCTCGCGGTCACCCGGTGGCTCCCCGTCTCGGCGAAGGTGTGTTCGAACTCGACCGACCCCGCGCCGGTGACGGTACGTTCGACGACCGTCTCGCCGTCGACGGTGACTTCGAGCGTCGTCTCGGTGCCGTTCAACTGCGTCCCGTCGACGGTGACGAGGAAACTCTCGTTCACCCCGGCGCTGACCTTGGACGGACCGGTGACGCCGACGTACCGTTCAGTCTCGGCGGCGGTCACGTCCACGCTACTGATCGTGGCGTCGACCTGCCGGCCGAGTTCGGCGGCCTCGCCGAGCGACTGCCCGCCGGTTACCTGCCCGTCCGAGGCGACGACGACCGTCGCGTTCGGGGCGAGCGAACTCGCGACGGCGTCGCCGACCCGCGACTCGGTCGCCGAGCCGACGGTCGTGGTGTCGACGTCGACGCCGCGCTGTTCGAGGGCCCTCGCGAGTTCGCCCGTCTCGTTGTCCGTGACGGCCATGCTCGCCGACCGGTCGACGACAAGCCGGACGGATGGCTCCTCGGAGACGGTCCGGCTCTGGACAGTGTAGGGGCCGGCCAGCGAGACGACGAGGACTGTGACGAGGAACACCCGCGAGCCGAAGAGCAGCCAGCGACGGCGTGAGCGAACCCACCCGGCTTCCGAAGTACGGAGGACGAGCGCGGCGACGACTGCGACGAGCAGTGGGGTGACGACCAGTGCGAGCGGTCGCACCAGCCCGACGCGGACGCCGCCGAGAGTGGTCTCGACGGCCATCAGAGGTCACCCCGCCGGCGGAGGTACGCCAGTTCGAGCAGGACGAGCAGCGTCGCCAGGGCGACGACCGCCGGCGTCAGTTCGACCGGGACCGACGCAGTACCAGTGGAGCCGCCCGACTGTCCGGCCGACCGGACCTCGTCGATTGAGGGCGCCGTCACGTTGGACTCCGCGGGGTCCGCGAGCGCGGCGGCGTAGCGCCGGTCGTCGACGTCGTACGTTCCGACGGCGTCGAGGGTCACGACCGTCGTGGTCCAGTCGCCGCGTGGCCCACTGACCGTCCGCTCGGACTGAAACTGCAACTTCGCGCCCGTCTCGCGGTTCAACTCGGCGACTGTCGGCCGGTCGGCGAGGTGGAACACCGCGCGCTTCCAGAATATCGGGTAGCGGACGCCCCGCTGGAACGACGAGTGGTCGGGGACGTAGCCGTAGTACAGCACCCTCCCCTCGCCGTGGGAAGCAGTGGCCAGGAGCGGCGAGCCGTCGGTGTAGTTCACGAGCGCCCGACCGCGCGTCAGGTTCGCCGCCAGCGCGCGCTCCGGCCGGGGGAACTCGAAGTCCCGGGTGAGGTCGTGGTCCGCCGGCGATTCGACGCCTGGCTGGGCGGTCATCCGCCGTGGCTCGACCGGTGAGACGGGACCCAGTCCGAGGTCGGCGAGGGCTGGCTGGGCGACGACGGCGACGCCGCCGCCGTCGGCTGCGATGGCTCGAACGGTCTCGACCGTGCTGTCGAGCACTTCGCCGGCGTCGACCTGACCCACGATCGCGACGTCGTAGTCGCCGTCGACGGACGCCGGGGGCTGGGCGACGGTGAGGTCGACGCTCCCGATGACGTCCAGCGCCGTCGCGAGGTTGGAGTCGGGTTCGTTCGTCACCAGCAGCACCTCGACGGTGGGGTCCGCCGGTGCCGCGACGGGCGCCGTGTCGTCGGCGGGGAACGAGTCCCCGGGAGAGAGCTCCACGGTGCCGCCGCCGGCCGGTACGCCGAAGGAGAGTTCGCGGACGTCGCCGGGTTCGAGGGTCACCGCCGTCGACTGGTCGCCGAGGCTGACCGTGCGCTCGGCTCGTTCGGTACCGGTGTTGCGGACGGTGACCGACGCGCCGCGCTCGGTGACGTCGTGGCCGACGATCCCGACGTTCGCCGCGCCACCACCGTCGAACTGCCTGAGCCGGACGTCGACGCCGCTTGCCCGGGCCGTCCGCACCGCAGACCGCCAGCCGCTCTCGTCGACGAAGTCGCTGAGAACGACGACGCGGGCGCCGTCGTCGGCCGACGTGGCCGCCGTGGCTGCCCGGGAGATGGCGCCCCGCAGGTCGCCCGACGCGTCGGTGACGGGCACCGTCCGGAGCGCGTCCCGCGCGTCGGCCGGGCCACCGGCGTCGACCAGCGTCCCCGCCGCCGGCGCAGTGGTCACGACGGTCGTCTCGCCGGCGACGGCGTCGCGCGCCGCCGCCCGAGCAGCGTCGAACCGGGTTCCCTCGCCCGTCTCGGTCGCCATGCTCGCACTGGTGTCGAGCACGACGACGGTCGATTCCCCGGCAGTCTGGCGGTCGACCGTCACGTACGGCGAGGCCAGCGAAACCGCCAGCGCCAGCACGACGAGCACCTGGAGCACGAAGAGCAGGTCCCGCGTCAGCCGCCGCAACACGGGGTGGGCGCCGCCGTCGTCGCGCTCCTCGGCGAGGAACTGGACCGTCGGCAGCGACAGCTCCCGCGGGTCGGGCCGCACGAGGTAGAGAATCACGAGCGGCACCAGCGCTACCAGACCGGCGAGTCCGATCGGATCGACGAATCCGAGCTGGAGGGGCATTGGCTGTCGGGACCTGTTAATTCCCCTTGAGATCCACCTACGAATAAAATAAGGGGATGATAAATTCCCGATTTACGCTACCGCAAGCCGGGTGGTCGTCGATTACGCGCCAGTCGTCCGGACGCCAGCGCTCAGAACTGGTAGCGCCGGTCGTCCTTCTCCTGGGCCTGCGGGAACTGGTTCGCCCCCGTCATCTCGTCGAATGTCATCCCCGAGAGGTACTCGTCGTAGGTGCAGTCGTAGCCCGACCGGAGGTGGAAGTCCATGTTTCCGGTCTCGATGGCCGTCTGGAACAGCATGTGCACCGCCCGCCGGACGAGTTCGTCCGTGCTCTCGGGTTCCAGCGCCGTCGTCAGGAGCGCCAGTTCGTTCCGCGTCTCGCGGTCGAGCGAGACGGCGAGTTCGTCGCCGAGGTCCGAGTACTGGTCCGAGACGTCGTCCGAGAGGTCGTCGAGTGTCATACCCGTGGTATTCGCGAGAGCGCGGAAACGAGTTTCGACTGGGAATGTCTGGTTACCACTCCGGTTGTTTGGTGGCGGCGGCGTCGTGGATCTGTCGTAGCCCAGCGACATTTCGTACTCCGCGGTCACTCTGGTTGTGAGTTGAACAGGTGGTTCGTCGCGATCTCGATGGAAGAAACAAGACCGCTACCACCCAGAAAGCCCTCGGCGCGCTCCGGTCCCGGGGCTCGCTGCGCTCCAGTAGGTGCTTGTTCCGGAAGACTCGCTTCGCTCGTCTTCCGACGTTCGCCTCGTTTCACTCGGCTCACCTTCGCCCGGGTTCCCGGACCCCGCCTCGCCCTTTCAGTCCGCCAGGCTCAGCACAGCACTGCAGCCCTGCCCTTCCCCTGGTCGCGCGATGAAACGCGCTCCCGGCCGACCGCCGCGCGGTTGCGGAGCGGGCAGGACGCGTGATTCGCGCCGTCCGGCGCGAATCCGGGGAGGGTTGGCGGACTCAATCGCGAGCGTGTTTTATCGCGCGAGCAAGGTTGTTCCTGGTGGAATGAAAGGGCGAGGTGCGCTGGCCGAAGCACGGACCCGCAAGCACGCGAGGGACGAGCGCGCGCAGCGTGGTCCGCGCGAGGCGAGCGCGCCGAGGGCTTTCTGATTGTTGTCGTCTCCTACTCCGTCACTAACTCGAACCCATCAGATCGCTCACTACACACACTGTACTGATCAGAGCGCACTCTTCGGACCTCGAAACGACCGGAACGAATCGCTAGACCCAAACCGTCCAAACGCCACCTTCCGTTCGATGAGCGAGCTGGCGGGGGAGGTGCCCGACGACGTCGAGGCGGTCCGGGACGCCCTGATCGAGTGGTACGAGGACGACCACCGCGAGTTCCCGTGGCGGGTGACCGAGGACCCCTACGAGATACTGGTCTCGGAGGTGATGAGCCAGCAGACCCAGCTGGGCCGCGTCGTCGAGGCCTGGAACGACTTCCTGGAGCGGTGGCCGACGGCCGCCGACCTGGCCGAAGCGGACCGGGCCGACGTCGTCGGCTTCTGGACAAGCCACTCGCTGGGGTACAACAACCGGGCGAAGTACCTCCACGAGGCGGCGCGACAGGTGACGGAGGAGTACGACGGCGAGTTCCCCGATACCCCCGACGAACTCCAGGAGCTGATGGGCGTGGGTCCGTACACCGCCAACGCCGTCGCGTCGTTCGCGTTCAACAACGGCGATGCCGTGGTCGACACCAACGTCAAACGGGTGCTGTACCGCGCATTCGACGTCCCGGACGACGACGCGGCCTTCGAGCAGGTGGCCCAGGCGCTCATGCCCGCGGGCGAGTCGCGCGTCTGGAACAACGCCGTCATGGAACTCGGCGGCGTGGCCTGCGAGAAGACGCCGGCCTGCGACGGGGCGCAGTGTCCCTGGCGCGAGTGGTGTCACGCCTACGAGACGGGCGATTTCACCGCGCCGGACGTCCCCACCCAGCCGAGTTTCGAGGGGAGCCGCCGGCAGATGCGCGGCAAGGTCGTCTCGGTACTCAAGGAGTACGACAAGCAGGCCCTCGACGACCTGGGGCCGCGGATACGCGTCGACTACGCTCCCGACGGTGAGTACGGCCGCGAGTGGCTTCGGGGGCTACTCTCGGACCTGTCGGACGACGGTCTCGTCGACGTCGAGGAGCGCGACAGCGAAGGCGACGGCGAGGGCGAGGTCGTCGCCCGCCTCCGGCGCTGACCGCCGCCGACCTTCGCCTCCCTGCCGGTCGCGCCGGGTGCGGCGAACGACGGATTCCGGAAGTGAACACGCCTTTCACTGGTCCCGACAACACGAGGCCGTGAACGGTCTTCTCGTCTCTCTCGGGCTGGCGGTCGTCGGCACCGCCGTGATCTGGAAGGGGAGCGTGCTCCTCGAACGCGCCGCCGAGCGGCTCAGCAAGCACTACGGACTCCCGGTGGCCGTCCACGGCGCCATCGTCGTCGCGGTGGGGTCGAGCTTCCCCGAACTCAGTTCCGTCGTCATCAGCACGGTGGTCCACGAGGAGTTCTCGCTCGGCGTCGGCGCCATCGTCGGGAGCGCCATCTTCAACCTGCTGGTCATCCCGGCGCTGTCGGCGCTGGTCAGCGACCGCTTGCGGGCAACCCGGGACATCGTCCACAAGGACGCCCAGTTCTACATCATCAGCGTGCTCGTCCTGTTCATCGTCTTCGCGCTCGGGGCGACGTACGTCCCCGGCGGGACGAACGAGGCGGCGATACTGACCCCGCCGCTCGCCATCCTCCCGCTGGCGACCTACGGCATCTACGTCTTCCTCCACCAGCAGGACGCCAGCGAACACGTGGCCGACGAGTCCGTCGACGTCCGGCCGGGTCGCGAGTGGGCGGCGCTCGTCGTCGCTCTGGTGCTCATCGCCGGCGGCGTCGAGGGCATCGTCCGCGCTGCGCTCTCCCTCGGCGAGATATTCGACACGCCGAGTTTCTTGTGGGGGCTGACCGTCATCGCCGCCGCGACGAGTCTCCCGGACGCCATCGTCAGCGTCCGCGCCGCGCGCAACGACGAGGACGTCACCAGCATCACGAACGTACTCGGGAGCAACACGTTCAACCTCCTCGTCGCCATCCCCGTCGGCGTCCTCCTGGCCGGGTCGGCGACCATCAACTTCCTCGCCGCCATCCCGACGATGGGCTTTCTCGCGTTCGCGACGCTCGTCTTCATCGTCTTCACCAGGACGGACCTGGAACTGACCAACCTCGAGGCCTACGGCTTCCTGGGACTGTACGCGCTGTTTCTCGTCTGGATGACCCTGGAGTCGCTCGGCCTCATCGAGACCGTCCAGGGTATCTAGCTGGCACGGACCGTGAACCTGCTGCCGTCGCTCGAACGCCGTCCGACGGACGACAGTGGACTCACTGCGGCGACGACCCGGGGAGGAACACCGAGAGGAAGATGAGGACCATCCCGACGCCCACGACGCCGCTCTGGACCGTCCCGGAGAGCGGGCGCGACAGCTGAAAAGCGTCGTAGCAGACGCCGCCGAGGACGGACCCGACGCTGAGGAAGGTGAACCCACCGGCGGTGAGCAACATCCGCTGGCTCCGTTCGCGCCGCGCCGCGCGAAACCCCTGGAACGCGACGACCAGCCCGAGGAGGACGATGACTGCTTTCACCGCCAGCAGCCCGGGATACACTCACTCCCACCCCGGTTGCATCGCGTCCCAGATCGTCCGCAACCGGTTGGGCGCGTCGTCGCGCCTGTCCACGGCTACCTGCAACGTCCCGTCGTCGAGGCTCACAGCGAGACACTCCAGGTTGGACTCGAACTTCTTGAAGTGGTTCCCGTCGGCCTGGAACTCCGTCCGCTCCCTGAGCAGGCCCAGTTCCAGCAGGTCCTCGATGCGTCGGTAGATCGTCGCGAGCGACGCGTCGCAGTAGTCGTCGAGCCCCTGGGCAGACGTGGCTCGCTGGTCCGTCACGGTGAGAATCCGCTTGACGACGTCGTCGCTGAGCAGTTCGAGTATCTGGTCGTTTCGCGGGTCGGTTTCTACCACGGCGTGACGGAACGAACCCTCCTGAGCCCTTACTTAGGCGGTGAATAGTCAGGTAGGTTCCGTCGATGGATCAGTGATTCCAGCGCGTTCGCAGCCGCTGCGAACGTGCTACAACGTTTATTCCGGTCACCGACGTCGTATCAGAATAGATGGCTTCATCGATGACACCACATATCTCTCGCCAGTTCGCTCGTGACTCGAACCGCTCGAAACGACCGCACCCCCGGCAGGACGCCGGCGACGGCAACTAACTTCCGATGTCTACGCACGTGCTCACGTTCAAGCCCGCCATCGGTCTCTACGGGCAACACGACCCCAGCGCCGCGCTCTTCGAGGACGGGCAGTTCGTCTACGGCGTCGAGGAGGAGCGGCTCACGCGCGACAAACACGCCGTGAACACGTTTCCCGAGGAAGCGATCCAGGCCTGCCTGGACGTCCGCGACCTCGCGCTCTCGGACGTCGAGAAGGTGATACTGCCCTACGATCCGCGGCTGCAGTCGAAGGTGCTCTCTCACTACCTGCGGGACGCGGTGAGAGTACGCGACCCGGTCCGCAAACTCGCGGCGGTCGAGAACACGGTGAAGACGCAGCTCCAGGCCCAGCTGTTCCCGACGCGCCAGATCGAGTCCAGACTCGCGGCACTGGGCGACGCCGTCCCGCCGATAGAGACGCGCTCGCACCACCTGTGTCACGCCGCGAGCACGTTCCACCCCTCCGGCTTCGAGGACGCCGTCGTCCTCACCGTCGACGCGAAGGGCGAGTACGACGCGACGGTCGTCTGGCGCGGCCACCAGAACGGGCTCGAACGCGTCCGCACCTACGAACATCCCAACAGCCTCGGACTCTTCTTCGCCGTCGTCACCGAGTTCCTCGGCTACCGGATGTTCAACGGCGAGGGGAAGGTGATGGGGCTCGCCCCCTACGGGGACGAGAACCCGGAGATCGAGCGAACGCTCAGGTCCCTCGTCGACACCGGCGTCGACTACGACGTGACCGACCTCACGCAACGGTGGGGGACCGGCTACGGCGTGGAGCGGCTCGAGGACGCCTTCGGCCGCGACCGGAAGGAGAGCCCGAGCGCGTTCACCCAGTGGGAGAAGGACCTGGCCTACACGGCCCAGAAACTCCTCGAAGAGACGGTCGTCCGCATCGCGGAGACGTACACCTGGATGGAGGAGACGAACAAGCTCGCCGTCGCCGGCGGCGTCGCGCTCAACTGCAAGCTGAACAAGCGGCTGGGGGAGTCCGACGCCGTCGACGACCTGTTCGTCCAGCCGGTCGCCCACGACGCCGGCCTCGCCCTGGGTGCCGGGATGCTCGAACGGCCGCCCGGCGACGTGCCGGAGATGGAGACGGTGTACTACGGGCCCGAGTACGACGGCAGCGAGATCCGGTCGTTGCTCGCCACCAACAAGATTCCCTACGCAGAACCCACCGACGTCGCGGAGTACGTCGCCGAGCGACTCGCAGAGGGCGCCCTGGTCGGGTGGTTCCAGGGCCGCCTCGAACTCGGCCCGCGCGCGCTCGGCAACCGGAGCATCCTGGCGGACCCCCGGACGGCGGAGTCACGTGACCGGGTGAACCGGTTCGTCAAGCACCGCGAGGAGTGGCGACCGTTCGCGCCGTCGCTACTCGAGGAAGCGGCCGACGAGTACCTGGCCGATGGCGAAGTCGCGCCGTTCATGATAACTGCGGCCGACGTCGAGCCGTCCAGGCGCGAGGAGATTCCCGCAGTCCTCCACCCGGCGGACGGGTCGACGCGACCACAGACGGTCTCGGAGCGACAGAATCCCAGATATCACGATCTGATATCCGAGTTCGAGTCGATTACGGGCGTCCCGGTCCTCCTGAACACGTCGTTCAACGACCACGCAGAACCGATCGTCACGACTCCCACCGAGGCGCTGAAGGATTTCTTCGGGATGGGGCTGGACGTCCTCGTCCTCGAAGACGTCGTGGTCGAGAAGGCCGAAGCGACCGAACGAGTGGGTGAGGACGCGGCCGATCGGCTCGCAGTCGACGGCGCCTGAGGACGCCACCGGACGAACGATCGGTTCCGGTCAGGACGGTGGAAAACCGCGACCGAATTGCTGCGAGTTCCTCTCTCTCAGACCGGACGTGGCCCGAAGAACCATATGGAAAGACCGGCCTTGGTATCAGCAGTGAATTCGACCGTCGCCGAAACGATGTTCATCATCGCCATGCTCCTCTCGAGCACGTTTATGCTCTCGTTAGCGGCGTGGATACGGTCGTACGCCGAGAACTTCGCCGCGAAACTGATCGTTTACTGGGCAGCAATCTACCCCGTTCTCGGGATCCTGGCCATCGCACACGTCGTGGCCCCGGACCTGCAGTTCGCCCGGACCCTCTACGCCGTGAGCAACGCTATCAGTTCGCTCGTCCCGCTCCTGGTCTTCCTCTTCACGCTCGCCTACACTGGTCGTGCCCGGTGGCTGTCGCGACGCGTGCTCGGTGTCTTCGCCGCCTGGTACCTCCTGCTGGCCGGACTGGCCGTTACCGATCCAGTCCTCGGGCTCGCGTACGGCGAGTTCGTCGTCGTGGACGGCCCCATCACGTACGTCTACGGGATGCCGACCGGCCTCTACAGCGTCCTCTCGCTCCCAGTCTGGCTGTTCATGGTGGCCCCGCCGGCGCTGCTGGGCGCAAGGGCGCTGTCCGACACCGGCGTCACGCGCGCACAGACGGCGTCGCTGTTCGCGGCGTTCACCGTCCCGTTCGTCGTCATGTTCCTCTGGCTGGGCCAGTTAGTTCCGGTCCCGGCCAACGGGGCCTTCCTCTTCGGCTCGGTCCTGTCCGGCCTCTTCGTCGGGCGCGCGGTGGACCGGTACAACCTCTTCGACCTGGTGCCACTCGCTCGCGAGATGGTGTTCGACGAACTGAACGACGCCGTCGTCGTCGTCGACCGGGACCACCGGCTGCTCGACTACAACTACGTCGCCATCGATACCTTCCCCGGACTGGAGGGTGAGATCGGAACGAACGTCACGGAGCTCGTTCCCGCACTCGCCGGCGACGACGACGGCGACAGCGAGGGGCCGTTTCCGTCATCGTTCACGTCCTACAGGGACGGCGAACCGCGCATCTACGACGTGACGGTGTCCCACCTCCCCAGCGAGGAGAACTGTCACGGCTACGGGCTCATCATCCACGACGTCACCGAGAGGCGACGGCGGATCCGCGACCTCGAACAGCAGACAACGCAGCTCGAACGGTTCGCGAGCACGCTCTCCCACGACCTCCGGAACCCGCTGAACGTCGCACAGGGGAACATCCAACTGGCGATGGACACGGGCGCGACCGAGCGGCTCGAACGGGCAGACGACGCCATCGAGCGTATCGAGCAGATAATCGACGACCTGCTGACGCTGTCGCGCGAGGGACGGACGATAGACGACCGGCAGTTCGTCGGCCTGACCGACGTCGCCGAGGCGGCGTGGAAGACCACTGCGACCGCGGACGCGACCCTCGAGGTCGAACTGGACCCCGACACGGGCGTGTTCGCCGACGAGACGCGGTTGCAGAACGTCTTCGAGAACCTGTTCAGGAACGCCCTGTCGTTCGGCGGCGCCGGCGTCACGATCCGCGTGGGCTCCGAGGACGACGGGTTCTACGTCGAGGACGACGGGCCCGGAATCGCCCCGACCGAGCGGGAGAAAGTGTTCGAGTACGAGTACACGACCGACAGCGACGGAACGGGCCTCGGTCTCGCGATCGTCGAGTCCATCACCAGCGCGCACGGCTGGTCGGTCCACGTGACCGACGGCCACGACGGCGGTGCCCGGTTCGTCTTCTCCGACGTCGACCTCGTCGACGGCCCCTCCTCGGCAACCGGGCAGACCGACGGTGTCGGGCCGGTAGCGCCCACGAACACCGAACCCTGACGCGGCGAGTCGAGACCCGGACTGGTCACTCGTCGTCCGATTTCCCCGGCCAGGTGACGCTCCCCAGGAACGGAACCCCCGTCCGCTCCGCCGCACGGGATATCATGTGCGCACCGGTCGGCACCGTCAGGAAGAGGAAGGCGATGCCGACGAGTGACGGCAGGCCGGCGCCCCCGGGACCGAAGTAGACGAATCCCGCGAGGAAGATGGAGACGGTGCCCAGCGTCGTCGGCTTGCTCGTCGCGTGCATCCGGTTGTAGACGTTCGGCAACCGGAGCAGCCCGATGGTCCCGACAGTCAGGAAGAAACAGCCGACGACGATCAGGCCGACCACGAGGAACGATTCGATCTGTCCGGCCATCAGATCCACCCCTCCGCAACCGTCGAACCGCCGATCGTCTCGCTGCCGGTGGCTGCCGCTCGCTCACTGCGCGAACGCGTCGAGGGGTCGTCGAGTGGTGTGTGGTAGTGCATGGTCACTCCTGTCGGACGATGATGTCGCCCTCCGTGACGAACTTCGCGACGGCGACCGTCGAGAGGAAGCCGATGACCGCGAGCACGAGGCTCACAGTCACGAAGAGCCCGCGGCCGGTCCGGAGCGCGAACAGGACGGCGATGGCGACGACGTTGGTCGCGATGGCGTCGAGGCCGACGACGCGGTCGGGCACGGTCGGGCCGCGGACGACCCGGTAGCCACAGAGGAGGCTCAGGAGCGTCACGAGGACGATGGCGACGTCGGCGACGGTAGTCACCAGCCCGCTCTCAGCGACCATCGGCCTCACCTCCGGACTCGGGGCCCGTTTCGCCATCGGCCGGACGGTCGGATTCGCTCTCTTCGCCATCGGCCGGACGGTCGGATTCGCTCTCTTCGTCATCGGCCTGACGGTCGGATTCGCCCGCCTCCGCCGGCGGGGTGTCGGGCCCGCCCCCGGCCTGTTGGAGGACGGGGTGGGTCTGGTCGGGCGGGTAGACGGCGAAGTCCGGCGCGGGGTCGCCCGGCGACAGATCCTCGTCGAAGATGGTCAGCGCGTAGTCCTCCCAGTTTCTGATGGGCCGAACGATCGCCTCGGGGTCGCGGCCGTCGATGACGTGGACGTACAGCGCGTTCTCGGACTCGTCGTAGTCCAGCGTTATCGTCCCGGGCGTGATGGTGATGCTGTTGGCGATGGTGGTCACACCGAGGTCTGTCCGGACCCGGAGGGGGATGAGGATGACCTCCGGTTCGATGGGCTGGGACGGCGCGAGGACGCGGTACGTGACGTCGATGTTACCGACGACGACCTCTCTGGTGAACAGGCTTACGTACAGGAACACGTACGGGATCGACCGCAGCGTCCGCCGGAGGTCGATCCCCTCGCTATAGAGCCGCCTGAACACGAACGCGATCGGCATCCCGACGACGAGGCCGAAGAGGAACTGCCCGAGCATCGGGTCCGGCGAGAGGGGGGCGCCCCGGACGAACACCCAGAGGACGCCGAACAGTACGCCGGCGACCGGCCAGCGGCGCGTCACGCCGCCCCACCTCCGTCGGGGAAGACGACCTCGACGTACTCGCCGCGCTCCGTCGCGGCCGTGGCGGCCGTCTCGGCGAAGCGGTACACGGGGTCGAAACCGACGCCGACGCCGACGACGACCGCCGCGAGCGCGACGAGGACGGCCAGCTGTCTCCCGTCGACGACCGAGCCGTCGACGGCCGACGTCTCGGCGCCCCAGAAACAGCCCGTCCAGGTCCGGGTCGTGTAGACGATAGTGAGCAGCGCGCCTGCCAGCAGCGAGAGGAAGACGACGATGGGAACCCAGCCCGGCGCCGTCGCGTACCACCGGATCGAGACGTCGAAGACGAAGAACTTCCCGAAGAAGCCCGCCAGCGGCGGGAGCCCCACGAGCGACAGGATGCCGACGAAGAACGCGCCGGCGAGCACGGGGGATCGTCCAGCGAGTCCACCGACGTCTCGCACGCGGTTCGTCCCGGTTGCGTCGGAGACGGTTGCGGCCGACAGGAAGAGCAGGCTCTTGGCCAGCGAGTGGTGGAGCGCGTACACGAGCGCGGCGACGAGAGCTATCTGCCGGAGTTCGCCGGTACTGGCGGCCGCGATCGCGACTGGTACGACGATGAAGCCCACCTGTCCCACGCTCGAGTACGCGAAGGTTCCTTCCAGGGTGTCCCTGGAGACGGCGCCAAGGCCGCCGACGACGATGCTCGCGACCCCCATCGCGGCGAGTACCGGCGCCAGGAACGAAAGCGGCGAGTGGCCCGCCACGCCGAGGACGTCGACCTGAATCGCGGCGCCCGCCAGCACGGTGAAGTAGAGGCGGACGATGGCGTAGACGCCCACTTTCTTCGTCACGCCGGCGAGCATCGCCGTCACCGGCAGCGGCGCGGTGGTGTACGCGGCGGGGACCCAGAACTGGAAGGGGACCAGGCCGGCCTTGAGCGCGAAGACGACCAGCAGGAGCGCCGAGAGCCCGACGACCGGTGCCGGGTCGATGCCGTAGGCCGCCGGGTCGGCGAGCCGGCGGGCCATGTCGGCCATGTTGAGCGTCCCCGTCACCGCGTAGAGGCCGCCGATTCCAAGCAACATCAACGCGCTGCCGATGACGTTCAAAACGAGGTACCGGACGGCTGCCGCGGTGTGGCGGGCGCCGCCGTAGAAGGCGACGAACACGTAGCTGGCCATCAGCATCACCTCGAACCAGACGAAGAGGTTGAACAGGTCGCCGGTGAGGAACGCGCCGGTGACGCCCAGGAGGAGGCAGTGAAAGAGCGGGTGGTAGTACACCCGCTGGTTGTCCCGCTCGACGAAGACGACGGCGAACGTTATCGACGCGAGTCCCACGACGGCGGCGACGACGAGCATGAACGCCGAGAGCCCGTCCAGGACGAGCGTGATGCCGAACGGTGCGGGGTGACCGCCGAGCTGGTAGGCCGCCGCACCAGGTGCGTCCGGACCGAGCACGAGCCGCCACACCGCAGTCGCGACGGTCCCGGCGTAGACGGCGCCCGTCGCGGCGCTCGTCGCGCGCTGGACCCGTGGCCACCGGGAGACCAGGAACGCCAGGACGACGCCGGCGATGGCCACCACGATCGGCGCGACGACGAGGAAACTCACTCCGCTTCACCCCACTCCGCGACGTCGATGGACCCGTTCTCCTCGTAGGCGCGGTACGAGAGCGCGAGGGCCAGCGCCGTGGTCCCGAAGCTGATGACGATGGCCGTCAGCACGAGCGCCTGGACGACCGGGTCGGCCGTCTGGGGCACCTCGCTGCCGTGGCCTTCGAGGACCGGGACCAGGTCGTGGGTCGCGGCCTGGACCCCGCCCATCGCGATGAGGTAGACGTTCGCCGCCTGGGTGATGACCGCGATCCCCCAGACGACGCGGACCAGATTGCGGCGCAACAGGAGGAACGTACCGACGGCGAACAGTCCGCCGACGACCGCAGCCAGCGCGACGCTCATTCGGCACCCACCACCGAGAGTATCGTGAGGAGGCCACCGACCACGACCAGATAGACACCCAGGTCGAACACCAGCGCGCTCGCGAGTTCGACCTCGTGGTAGACGGGGACGTCGTGGAGGATAACGTAGTCCTGGGCCAGGAACGACCCGCCGAGTAGCAGTCCGGCGAGACCGCTCCCGACGACGATAGTGAGCCCGAGCACGAACGTCCGCCTGTAGGCGGTGACCGAGCGGTGTTCGAAGATACCGGTCCCCGGGTCGACCTCGCGGTCGAGGACGCCGGCCTCCAGGTAGTCCAGCCCGTAAGCGACGTAGACGAGGACGAACGCGGTCGTCGTCAGCACGCCACCGATGAACCCGCCGCCGGGCAGGTTGTGGCCCTGGAAGAACAGCGAGACGGCAAGCACCAGGATGATCGGGACCGCGATCCGCGCCGTCGTCTTCATGATCGTCGTCGTCACTACGTCTCACCCCGCGTCCGCATCGTCACGAGCACGAGGACCGAGACGGCCGCGATGGTGATCACGACGAGTTCCCCCATCGTGTCGAAGCCGCGGAAGTCCACGAGGATCACGTTGACGACGTTCGAACCGCCGCCCTCCGGAACGGCCTCCGTCGCGTAGTAGCGCGCAAGTTCCGTCGGGTCCGCCGCCGGGTCCGGACTGACGAGCAGCGTCGAGACGAAGGCCATCACGCCGACGGCGAGCGAGAGTACCACGTCGCGGCCGACGACGAACCGGTCCAGGTCCGCGTAGAACTCCGGCAGCCGCTGGAGGACGAGCAGGAAGATCAACAGGACGAGCGTCTCGACGACGAGCTGGGTGAGCGCCAGGTCGGGCGCACTCGCGACGATGTAGAAGATCGCCAGCACGAACCCCAGGATAGAGAGGGTGAGCACGCCCGCGACGTGCGAGGGCGCCGTGGGAACGGCGAACCCGGCGAGCAGCGCGATCAACAGGACGAGCGCGACGATCAGTGGAACGCCGAGGCCGTCGAAGGCGAGAACACTGGCACTGGTCGCGACGTAACCCGCGATGACGAGCGCGCTCACCGTCGCGAGGCACCAGACGACGTAGGTCCTGAGCACGCCGGTGTGGACGAGCGGGCCGACCCGCGCGCCAGCGCGTTCTGTTCCGGAGAGCGCCCGGTCGTACCAGTCGTTCGGCCTGATCAGGACAGTGGAGTCACGGACCGTCTCGATAGCACGGGCAGTGGGGTCGGTGACCGAGTACGCGGCGACACCGCCGACGATGGCGACGCCGGACATCAGGAGCGGTGGCGTGACGTGTTCCGGCGGGAAGTGGACGCTGAATTCCGGCTGCCCGCGGGCAGTGGCGTCGACGGCACCCTGGACGATCAGGTCGACGGCGAACTGCGGGACGGCGCTGACGACCAGCACGCCGAGCCCGAGGACTGCGGGCGGCACCACGAGCGCTGCGGGCGGTCGCGGGACAGTCTTCTGGGGTGCGCGGCGCTCGCCGAAGAAGACGGCGAGGAACTTCAGCGAGTAGACGACGGTGAAGATACTCGCGACCGTAGCCATACCCGGGTAGAGCCACGCCAGTCCCCCGGTCTCGTGGCCGAACTCGTAGGCCGCCTCGAAGAGGAGCTCCTTGGAGTAGAAGCCGTTGAACGGCGGAATCCCGGCCATGCTAAGCCCGGCGACGACCGAAATCGCGGCCGTCACCGGGAGTTCCCGCCGGAGGCCGCTCATGTTGTCGAGACTTCGTGAGCCGGCCTCGTGGGCGAGGATGCCGGCGACGAGGAACAGCGGGGCCTTGAACAGCGCGTGGTTGAGCAGGTGGAACGCGCCGGCCTCCCCGCCAGCGACGGCACCGAACCCGAAGCCAGCGATCATCAGGCCGAGGTGGCTCGCAGTCGAATAGGCGAGCAACTCCTTCGTGTCCGTCGAGGCGACGGCCAGTAAGGCGCCGACCGTCATCGTCACCAGCCCGAGCGTCGCGAACAGTAGCGTCCACTCCGGCCCGGAGAGCAGCGGGCGGAGTCGGCCGACGAAGTAGACGCCGACCTTCACCATCGTCGCCGAGTGGAGGAACGCCGAGACGGGCGTCGGCGCGACCATCGCGTTCGGCAGCCAGAAGTGCAGCGGGACCTGCGCGGACTTGGCGGCGGCGGCGATAGCGATCAGGACCAGCGCGGGGACGAACAGCCCCTGGTCGCGCAGCGCCGTCCGCATCGCCTCGTCGTTGGCGAGCATCGTCGCCAGGTCGAAGGTGGCCGTGCCGAGCGCCTGTCGGGCCGCGAGGGAGAGGACGAGCAGGCCGGCGAGGAGGCAGAGCCCGCCGCCGACGGTGACGAGCATCGCCATTCGGGCTGAGTAGCGCGACTCGCCGTCGGTCGTGTGGTGACCGATGAGGACGAACGAGGCGAGGCTCGTCAGCTCCCAGAAGAGGAAGACGACGACCAGATCCGCGGCCAGCGCGACGCCGAGGATGGAGCCCATGAACGCGAGCAGGGCGGCGTAGTAGCGGCGCAAGCTGTGACCACCGTGCATGTACGCCGCCGAGTAGGTGAAGACGAGCACGCCGATACCGCTGGCCAGGAGTGCGAACAGGAGCGCCCAGCCGTCGACGGTGAATCGCAGTGCGACGCCGAGCGAAGGGATCCACGGGGCGACGACGGTTCCGTACTCCCCGACCTGCGTCGCGAGCAGGCCGAAGCTCACGAGCGCGAGCACGGCGGCCGCGTACCCCGTCCGCTCTCCGAACCAGCGGTAGATCAGCGGCGTGGCTGCAGCACCGACGAACGGGAGGGCGATCGCCGTCGTCACCACCGACAGTTCCGGACTCATCTGAGTGAACTACCGCAGGGGGTTCGATCGCAGACAGTTTTCACCTCGAGGGCGCTCAGGCCGCCTGTCCTCGGTGGCAGGTCGCTATGGCCATCGGCGTGAGCGAACGTTGATTGTATGCTAATTGAGGGTTCCAGGGTTGAATAACTGCTGCAATCGGCGGTGTGGCCCGGTAACCGACTCGACAGAGCAGGCCGCCGGTACGAAGTGGTCGGGCTTTTATCCCGGCGCGCCCTCGGTCGACGTAATGACCGAGACGCACGTCGTGGCCCTCTGCGGGAGCCTCCGCGACGACAGCCACACGCGAAAGGCGCTCCGAATAGCCCTCGACGCGGCCGAGGAACTCGGCGCGACGACCGAGTTGCTGGACCTGCGCGAGTGGGACCTGCCGGTGTTCGACGCCGACGACGAGGACGCCGGCGACGGCGAGGCGTTCCGCGAAGCGGTCCAGGCGGCCGACTCCATCCTCCTCGGGACGCCGGTGTACCACGGCTCCTACTCCGCGCCGCTGAAGAACGCGCTGGACTACAGCGGCTTCGACGAGTTCGAGAAGAAGACCGTCGGCCTGCTGTGCGTCGCGGGCGGGAGCTTCCCCATCACCGCGCTCGACCACCTCCGGTCGGTGTGCCGGGCGCTGGACTGCTGGGTCATCCCCCACCAGGCCGCCATTCCGCGCGCGAGCAGCGCCTTCCGCGGCGAGGAACTGGTCGACGACTCGGTCCGGCGTCGCATCACCACGCTCGGTGAGGAGGCCGTCAAGTACGCCCGAATAACGCCCGACCCGGCGAGCATGGAGAGCGAGGAGAACGTCGGTGCGGACGACTGACCCCGGAGGGACGGACACACTATGACACAGTGGATCGAGGACCCGACAGGCGGACGCGACCGCGGGCCCGTCGCGCTCGTGCGCGCGTGGTTCGAAGTACTCACCCGGCCGCGGCGCTTCTTCGAGCGGGGCGTCGCGCCGGGCGACCAGGCACCGGGCCTCGTCTTCGCCTCGGTCGTCGTCCTCGTGGAGGAGGCCAGTCGGTTCGCCGTCGTCGATCTCGCCTCCCGGGGCGTCCTCTCGACGGGTCCGTTTCCGTACCCCCTCATCGGCGATCTCGGACCGCTGGAATCGCTGCTCGCGCTGCTGGCCGTCGTCGTCTTCGTCGCGCCGGCGGTGTTGCACCTGACGGCCGCTCTCCAGACGCTGTTGCTCGCGCCCTTCGCGCCCGACCGTGGCGGCGTGAGCCAGACGGTCCAGGTCATCGCGTACGCGACCGCGCCGTGCGTGCTCGCGGGCCTGCCGTTCCCGGAACTGCGCATCCTCTGTGCGCTCTGGGGCAGCGCGCTGTACGTCGTCGGGACGAGCGTTATCCACGACCTCTCGTTGCCACGAGCCGCACTCCTCGGGGCCGTCCCCGCGTTGCTCGTGTTCGGCTACGCCTTCCGCGGCGTCGCCGCCGTGCAGGTGCTTTTCTGAGCTGGGTTCCGTGGACGGCCGCCGTGTCTGCGGCGTTCGACCGACGGCCAGCTTTACGGTCGCCCCACGCGCAATCGATACCATGCTCACGCTCGACCTCGACGACTTCACGTTCGAACTCAAGGACGGTGCGATCAAGCACGTCGGCCCCTCGAACCGCACGGCGACGGCGAAACTCTACGACGTCGAGGGCGTCGACGTCCGCGAGTACGGCGACAAGCGGGTGAAGATCGGCTTCACCGACGAGGACGGCTCGGAGATCGAGGTGGCCCTCTTTCCCGAGCAGGCCCGAGAGATCGCCCGCGGCGTGGAGATGCTGGAGGAGGACAGTCCCGTTTTCGAGTGACAGGGGCGATATTCGAGTGACGGAACGGGGATCCCGGCGTCGAATTCGGGCCGAACCTCCCCGCGCCGGCCTCGCGGAGATTCGACAACCGTTTTAGTGGCGGCATTCTTTCACCGTGCAATGGGTTCGTGTATCATCTGCGGCACGTCTGTCGACGGTCACATTTGCGACCTTCACCAGGAAGACGTGCTGTTCGAGTTCCGTGGCGACCACCCGAATCAACTGACGAACAACCGCTACTATCGTGGCTCCGTGGACGGCTTCGCCGAGTTCGGCGTCTTCGTCGACATCGGTGACAGCGTCACCGGCCTGCTTCACCGGAGCGAACTGGACCGCCGCCTTGACTCCCTCGACTGGGACCCGGGCGACGAGGTGTTCGTGAAGGTCAAGAACGTCCGCGACAACGGCAACATCGACCTGGGCTGGTCGATCCGACAGGACGAGCGCGAGTTCCGCGGCGTCCTCGTCGACGACCCCGAGTTCGACCACGCCCGTCTCGCCGACGAGGTGGACGGAGCGGGAAACGGGAGTGAGGCGGCTGGCACGGACGCGTCGGAGGACGACGCCAGCCAGGTAACGGTCACCCAGTCGTCGCCCCCCGAGCAGTCCGAGCGCGACGACTCCCGGCAGGGGTCGACTGACGCTGGCGAATCCGGCCAGACCGCTTCGACCGGCGCGGCCGACGTGGAGGACGGCGCAGTCGACGACACCGACGACGAGCGCGTGGAGCAGGCCGCGAGCGCCATCGCCGAGAGCAGTACCGGCGACGCCGCGAGCGAAGGCGCCAGTTCGGCCGACGACCGGAACGGCTCCGACGTCGCCGAGACCGCAACGGCCGGCGGCGCCGTCGTCCAGGAGCGCGAGTACGAGCGCGTGCAGATCGGCGACCTCGAGGACCGCGTCGGCGACGACGTCCGCCTCGAGGGCGAGGTGACCAACGTCCGCCAGACGAGCGGCCCGACGGTGTTCGAGGTCCGCGACGAGACGGGGACGGTCGACTGCGCCGCCTTCGTCGAAGCCGGCGTGCGCGCCTACCCCGAAGTCGAGGAGGACGACGTCGTCCGCCTGGACGGCGAGGTCCGCGACCGGCGCGGCGAACTGCAGGTCGAGACCGAGTCGCTCGAGGCGCTCGAAGCCGACGAGCGCGAGACGGTCGAAGAGCGGATGGCCGACGCGCTCGACGCGCGGGCCCGCCCCGACGCCGTCGACCCGCTGGCCGACGACCCGGCCATCGAGGGACTGAGCGACAGTCTCGTCGAGGCCGCGACGGCCATCCGCAAGGCCGTCATCACCGACCGCCCGGTCATCGTCCGCCACTCCGCGACGGCCGACGGCTACGTCGCCGGCGTCGCCATCGAACGCGCGACATTGCCCCTCGTCCGCGAGGAGCACCGCCGCGCCGACGCCGAGTACCACTACTTCGACCGGCGGCCCCTGGAGGGCGGCGTCTACGACATGGACGACGCCACCAAGGACGCCACCCAGATGCTGGAGAACCGCGAGCGACACGACGAGAAGGTGCCGCTGTTCGTCTTCGTCGCCGCCGGCGGCACCCGCGAGAGCCTCGACGGCTTCGAACTGCTGGACGTCTACGGCGCGCCGCGGGTCGTCCTCGACGACGCCGACGCCGACGACGAGGTGGTCGAGTCCGTCGACACCATCCTCAGCCCGGCGCTCTCGGACTCGCCGGAGACCACCGCGACGGCGCTGGCCGCCAACGTCGCCGCCCACGTCAACGAGGACGTCCGGGCCGACCTGGAGCACCTCCCCGCCGTGAGCTTCTGGGACGACACGCCCGAGGCGTACCTCGACGCCGCCGCCGACGCCGGCTACGACGCCGACGCGGTCCGCCAGCTCCGTGAAGCCGTCGCGCTGGAGGCGTTCTACCAGTCCTACGAGGACAAGCGCGAACTCGTCATCGACCTGCTGTTCGGCGACGACGAGACGGACGTCGGCGGCCTCGCCGCCAACATCGCCGAGCAGTTCCGGACGAAACTCGACACCGAGGTCGAGACGGCCAGCGCGAACCTCGACGTCGACACCGTCGGCGACGTCGACGTCGCCATCCTCGACACGGCGGCGTTCACCCACGGCTACGACTTCCCGCCGTCGACGCTCCTGCTCGACGAACTGTACCGTCAGCAGAGCGACGACGTGGACGTCCTCGTCGGCCTCGACACGGACACGCTATACGTCCGCACCGACGACCACGTCGACGTCCACCAGGTCGCCTGGGACGTCGCCGAGCGCGTCCCCGACGCGGGCGTGAGCGCGCGAAGTGCGCGCGAGCAGAGCATCCGGTTCCTCGCCGGCGAGCGCGACGACGTGCTGGACGCGACGCTCGACGTCGTCGCCGGCACGCAGTAACGGACCACCTTCCTCCGGCTCGCTTCGCTCGCCAGTGACGACGCTCACGGTCGTTTCCGGATGTGAACGCCTCCCAGCCCGGGGAATGATTCAAGGGGTACTGCCGGGTACCGTCGCGGCATGTCAGACGACCAGCTCGTCGACGAGGCAGACCTGGAGTGGAGCGACGTGGAACACGGCGACCACGAGTTCCGGCGGAAGCAACTCGGCGCGGCGACTGCCGGCGACGAACTCGGCTGTAGTCTGTACGAACTACCCGAGGGCAAGCAGGACTGGCTCCGCCACTACCACGAAGGCAACGAAGAGGCACTCTTCGTGCTCTCCGGGACTGGGACTATCTCTCTCGGGCCCGACGCCGAGGAACACGACCTCTCGGCAGGGGACTACGTCGCGCTCCCGCGCGGCGAAGCGGGAACCCACGCCATCGAAGGCGGCGAGGGCGGCCTGCGCTACCTGATGATGTCGACGATGAACGAGCCCGATATTACTGTCTATCCCGACGACGACAAAGTGGGACTGTACGCCGGGAGCGCTCCGGGCGGAGCGAAGGACGAGCGGACGCTCTCGACGTACCTCGACCGCAACGCGGAAGTGGCGTACTGGGACGAAGAGTGACTGGGGACGTAGCGCGTGGATCGATCGGTCAGCAGGTGAAGGCGTCTGCGGAGGGGTAGTACTACAACGGGATTGCTGGGGAAAACAGCCTGAAAGCCCTCGCCTTGCTTGGCGGCGGAGCCGACCTCCCGCTCGCGATCGCTGAGCGGGATACCCTCACGTCCGTTCGGGTAGGGCTCGCTGATCGACAGCCCCGTCGTGTGGAGACGCGCCCCAAACCGCCGGATTGGTGTCGGTGTACGCTCGTTCTCCCAGACGTCCTGGCTGTCCATTACCAGGGTTCTCCGAGCAGGTCTGCGAGTGACGTGAACACCTCTCGCAACGGCCTGCTCACTTCTCAATCCCTTCAACTACACAGTGGTCCCCGGGTTACCACTCGGAAATACTACCGTCCTTCCGGCGCACGACCGGCGCATCCCACGCGTCCTCGGTCGCCATCTCACGCACGAAGTCTTCGTCGACCTCGATGCCTAGTCCGGGGGCGCTGGGGAGGTCGACGTACCCCTGGTCGTCGTGCTCGAAGACGCTCATATCCGTGAGGTAGTTCGGGACGTCCTCGTTCAACACGATCTGCTCCTGGATGATCGCGTTCTGCGTGCAGGCGTCCACCTGAAGGCTTGCTGCGAGCGCGACCGAACTCAGCGGCGAGTGAGGCGCGAGCGCCACGTCGTACGTTTCGGCCATACTCGCTATCTTCCGGAGTTCCGTGATTCCACCGGCGTGGGAAATGTCTGGCTGGATGACGTCGACGGCGCCGCTTTCGAGGAGGGTTTTGAACTCCCAGCGTCCGTACAACCGCTCGCCGGTCGCGAGAGGGACGTTTGTTCGCTCAGCGAGGTCCGGGAGCAGGTCGTTCTTTTCCGGGCCGAGGAGTTCCTCGTAGAACATCGGGTCGAACTCTTCGAGCTCGCCGACGAGTCGCTTTGCCATCGGTTTCGACGGTTTGCCGTGGAAGTCCAACATCAGGTCCACGTCGTCGCCGACAGCCTCGCGCATCGTTCGCACGTTCTCGCGGGCCTCCTCGACGGCCGGAGTCCGGTCGATGTGTTCGAGATCGACGCCGGGTCCGCTTTTGATCGCACTGAACCCCTCCTCGACACGGCTGCGCGCAGCGTCTCCGAGGTCATCCCCGCTGACGTGGGCGTACAGTTTGATCCGCTCGCGGGCCTTCCCGCCGAGTAATTCGTAGACGGGTTCCCCCAGCGCCTTCCCTTTGATGTCCCAGAGCGCCTGATCGATGCCCGAGAGCGCACTCATCAGGACCGCACCGCCGCGGTAGAAGCCGCTGCGGTACATCTGCTGCCAGAGCAGTTCGATGTCGTAGGGGTCAGCACCGACAATGTAGGTGTCCATCAGCTCCCGAACCGCCTCAGCGGCCGTCTGCGCCCGTCCTTCCAGGACTGGTTCGCCCCATCCGACGAGGCCATCGTTCGTCTCGACCTTCAACAGCAATGAGCGCGGCGGTACCTCAAACAGCTCGTAGTCGGTTACTTCCATACATCGGCTCCAGAGTGAACCCTCAAATAGATATGTGCAGGTGAAATACTGAGCTGCTGGCTGGTTCGTACTTCTCGCAGCGAGCACAGACGCAAACACGTCGATAGCCCTCGGCGCGCTCGCGGTGAAACGCACTCGCGATTGGACCGCCACCCTCCCCGGTCGCTCGCCGTCCGGCCAGCGACACGCTTCCTGACCGCTCGGCAACCGCCCGGCCGGGAGCGGCGTTCATGCCGCGACCGGGGGAAGGGCAGGGTTGCGGTGCGGGACCTGGAGGACTGAAAGGGCGAGGTGGGCTCCGGGAACCCGGGCGCAGTAAGCACCGCAACGGAGTGAGGAGCGCAGCAAGCCCCGGGACCGGAGCACACCGAGGGCTTTCTGGTTGTTTGCGGTCTCGTTTCTTCCAGCACCAGCCCAGAAGAACCACCCCCTCACTACACACACTCAACTAAACGATTCGAGCTGACTCTGAGAACACCTTTCCTCGGAGCGATACCCTTATTCGCGCGAAACGACCACATCCAGGCAACCGAACCGATGAGTACCGAGACGACAGACCCCACGGAGACGGAGGCATTCGAGCAGGTCTGTGAGGAACTCGTCTCGCGAATCCTCGCGGGCGACCTGGAACGCGACGACGTCGAGAGCGCGAAGATGGAGGTGTGCTCGGAGTACTCCGCGCCCAAGGTCCCCAAGAACTCGGAGCTGATGGACTACGTCCCGAACGAGCAGCGCGAAGAGTTAGAGGAGGTCCTCCAGCGCAAGCCCGTCCGGACCGCGTCGGGCGTCTCTCCCATCGCCATCATGACCTCGCCGAAGCGGTGTCCCCACGGGAAGTGTCTCTACTGCCCCGGCGGCCCCGACTCGGAGTTCTCGTCGTCGCAGTCCTACACCGGCCACGAGCCCGCGGCCGCGCGCGGCGAGCAGAACGACTACGACCCCTACGGCCAGGTGACGCTGCGGCTCAACCAGTTGCGACAGATCGGTCACCCCGTCGACAAGGCCGAGTTGATCCTGATGGGCGGGACGATGACGGCCCGGTCACACGACTACCAGGAGTGGTTCGTCAAGCGCGCGCTGGAGGCGATGAACGACTTCGACGTCGACGCGCCGCCCGAACCCGCCGAGGGCGTCAGCTTCGCCGAGGACCCCGACGAGTACGAGTTCCGCTACCTGGAGGACGTCGTCGCGGAGAACGAGACGGCCGACGTGCGCAACGTCGCGACGACGTTCGAGACCAAGCCCGACTGGTGCGACCCCGAGCAGATCGACCGGATGCTCGATCTGGGGGGCACCAAGGTCGAGGTTGGCGTCCAGACCACGTTCGAGCGGATCAACCGCGAGATGCACCGCGGCCACGGTACGCAGGACTCCATCGACGCCAACCGACGGCTCCGGGATTCGGGGTTCAAGGTCGGCTTCCACATGATGCCCGGCCAGCCCGGGATGTCCAAGGAGATGTGCCTGGAGGACTTCCGGCGCATCTTCGAGAACTCCGACTGGCGGCCCGACTACCTCAAGATCTACCCGACGCTCGTCGTCGAGGGCACCGTCACCTACGACTGGTACCGCAAGGACGAGTTCCAGCCCCTGGAGAACGAGGAGGCCGCCGAACTCGTCGCCGAGATCAAGGACATGATCCCCCGATACACGCGCCTCCAGCGCGTCCAGCGCGACATCCCCGCGGACTTCATCGAGGGCGGCGTCTGGAAGTCCAACCTCCGCCAGCTGGCCCGCCAGCGCATGGCGGAACACGGCTGGACCTGCGACTGCGTCCGCTGTCGCGAGGTCGGGATGAACGACGAGGACCCGGAGAACGTCGAACTGGACGTGATGACCTACGAGTCCGGCGGCGGCACGGAGCACTTCATCTCCTTCGAGGACTTCGAGAAGGACCTCCTGGTTGGGTTCTGTCGACTCCGGTTCCCGAACGACCCCGTGCGACGGGAACTCGACGACGCCGCAATCGTCCGCGAACTCCACGTCTACGGGAGTCAGGTCGGCGTCGGGAGCGTAGCACAGAGCGCCGAGGACCAGTCCGGCGACGACGCCGTCGGCCAGCACCAGCACCGCGGCTACGGCCGCCGCCTGCTGGCGACGGCCGAGGAGCTGGCGGCCGACGCCGGCTACGCGAAGCTCGCCGTCATCTCCGGTATCGGCGTGCGCGAGTACTACCGGGAGAAGCTCGGGTATCGCCAGGACGGGCCGTACGTCTCGAAGCGGTTGTGAGCGGATGCTTGTATCGCGGGACGGGCTAATTGGACGTAATGGCTCAGATCCTCCGTAGCGAAGGGACCCTCGGCGGAGATCCCAGAATCGAGGGGGATCCGCATCGGGGTGCTACAGTAGACGCACGTATGCATCGACGAAATGTGAGAGTGCACCCCGGTCGGCTTGCGCAGGTTCAGTCCTCTACGGGGGCGTGTTCGTCGTAGTACCGCACGAGGACGTCGAGGTAGACGAGTTTACACGAGAGTGCGATCCCACTGCCAAGCGCTGTCACTCGTGGATTATGTTTGTACGCTCCATAGAGACCGTAGCAGTACGCGATGGCGTTCAGCCCGTTGAGAAGACCGGGCAGATTGGCCTCGAATACCTCGTGGCCGTCTTCGAGCCAGAGTTGCTCTCCCAGGACGCTCCGGCTTATCCACGCGTCCTTGCTTTCGGGCTCCGGGAAGAGAATCGGATTGAGAAGAACGTAAAGCAGCGTCAGGCCGACCATCCGCCAGTCCCGACGGTACAGACCGAGCAGTAAGACTGGCCCCATCGGGAGGCGAGTATAGCCACTCCACGGATTCGTATGCCGAGCCCAGAAATCCTCTCCGAGAAGGTCGGTTAGTGCCATAGTGGAGGTGGACGAACGCCTCCCATTAATTTGTTGCACACACGTTCTGTGGTGAACGAGGCGTGCTTTCCCTGTACTGACTGAACCAGGTGAGAGTATATCATCTGCCACAGGTTTCGACAGAACCGAATGCAGTTTCTGACCGACGAGCACGTTCCGAGAGTATTCATCTCGGCGCTCTGTTCGAACGGTCACGAGGTGCTGAGGGCTAACGGCGCTCTCGGCGAGGGGACTGACGACGAGCAACAGATCGAATTCTGCGCCGACGACGGTCGAATCCCGGGACGAACGACAAGAAGAATTTTGCGGGACCCCTGTCCGAGTCCGTCGACTACGACGGAATCTTTGTCTACACAGAGCCGGCCTGCTCCGCGACGACCCAGAAAGCGTCGTTCGCGCGGTCGAGCGAGGACTGTCACAGAACCCGCCGACAAAATTCACGACCGAACTGGTCTGGCTCGACCAGTGGTTATCGTAGTCGAGGCAGGGTGACAAGGGGACGTTCAGCGCCACAATACGCCGCCGTTTTGACCCTTGACCCGCTAGTCAGCCAGTAATGGCACGGAAGCTGGCGGACGGGGCCTGGTACCTGGACCTTGGGCTGATCCCGCCGTTCGCCTCGAACTCCTTTCTCGTCGACGACGGCGACCTCACACTGGTCGACGCCGGCCTCTGGTGGAATGAGCCCTCCGTGCGCGACGAACTCGCCGACGCGGGCTACGCCGTCGGTGATCTGGACAGGGTTCTCATCACCCACTACGACCTCGACCACGTCGGCGGGCTGAAGCGCCTCCTCCCGGAGTTCGACGGTCCAGTCTACCTCGGCCGGCCCGATTACGACTTCCTCAATCACGACTCACACCCCCAGTGGGCCCACCACAAGGGCCTGTTCCACCGCGTGACGCGTCGGCTGTTCCCGCTCCCCGGCGAGATGGACGTCCGCCCCGTCGACGACGGCGACCGCGTCGGAAAGTTCACGGTCTACCTGACGCCAGGGCACAACCCGGGCCACGCCGTCTACGTCCACGACAGCGGGGTGGCATTTCTCGGTGACCTCGTCTGGGAGGACGAGGGCGCGCTCACCCCACCGTTCTGGCTCGACTCGTACGATATGCGAGAATTACGGGAGAGCATCCGTGACCTGGCCGAGCGGACGGGTCCGTTCGATATCGCCGCGATGGCCCACGGCGAACCGATTCGATCCGGTGGGGACGATGCCCTGCTCGCGCTGGCCGAACGTCTGTGATTCGTGTACAGAGATAGAGTGCATCTCTTCCGGATCGACGTAGTTGACCTGCCTACCGTTCGCGGTTTATTTCCTCGGCTAACGTGGCGGCAGCGGTTTCGAGGGAGTCGTCGTTTTCGAAAATTAACACGTCATCACGTCCGGCGAGTCGTTCTCGAAACCGGGCTTGCCGCTGGGAAAACCGGTCTGGAACAGACCCCTGTTCCAGTAATTCCGGCCGGTCGTTCCGGAAGCGCTCCCGCCTCGTTTGGTCGTTCATCGTTAACAGGACGGTTAGGTCGGGAGAGACTGGCAGAGCTCGATCGGTAGCGTCGATAATTGGTGGAAATGTACTCCCCGAACGTTGTTCGACCAGCGGCAGATTGTAGACGGCTACCGAGTCGAGGTATCGCTCGGTGAGGACGATCTCGTTGGTCTCGAGTGCATCATTTATCACTGTCTCAGCCTGGTAACAGCAGTTAGCGAGCATTCCTGCACTCAACGAACACGCTCGTTCCTGGAACTGCTGACCGTCACCCCTATCAAGTTCATCCGCCACGAACTCTCCAACCGATGCCTCCGCGAACTCGGGGACGGTTTCTATCGAAATACCCCTTCGGGTGAATTCACCAGAAAGCGCATCCAAGAGGGCCGACTTGCCGGTTCCAGCACCCCCCTCAAGCACGACGAATGTTCCGGCCATACTGTGTAAGGAAGACGTGTCACTACAAATCCATAACAGTTCGACCCGAGCTTCGAGTAGAATGTGGTTCGCTGTGGTAGATTCCCGTATGCACCGAGAAATAGCGACCACACCTTTCCGTCGAATCCCCGTTCCAATACTCGAATAGAGGGGGTATTTTAGTGAGACCAGGCCGTCGTCGGGCACATGAGTTCCACGGTGGCCGTCGTCGGCGCCGGAGCGGCGGGCGCCGCGGCGGCGTACGCGTTGCGCGATGCCCCGGTCGACGTGACGGTGTTCGAGAAGAGCGGCGGCGTCTGCGGGCGGGCCGCGACGCGCCGTGCCAGCGGCTGCACCTACGAGTACGGGGCGAACTACCTGAAGAGCGACGACGACAGGGTGAGCGAACTCGTCACGGAGGAGCTATCGACCGACGGACTCGTCGACGTGACAGAGCCGGTGTGGACCTTCGACGACGACGGGGAGATAGCGGAAGGAGACGGGGACGCTGCCGACCACAAGTGGACCTACGAGTCCGGGCTGACGCAACTCGCAAAGCGGCTGTTCGCGGCGACGGACGCGAGCGTCCACCGCCACACCCGCGTCGAGACGCTCGAACGCGACGACGAGACGTGGCGCGTCGTCGACGACGAGGGGGACGACCGGGGGACGTTCGACGCGCTCGTGCTGACGCCGCCGGCGCCGCAGACGGCGGACCTGCTGGGACAGGCGGCGTGGGAGCACGGCGACTGTCGCGACCTCCGGAAGTCCATCGCGCAGGTCCCGTTCCGGACGATCATCTCCGTCGTCCTCCACTACCCCTTCGAACTCGACGTGCCCTACTACGCGCTCGTGAACGAGGGCAAGAGTGAGGGCGAGGGTCACGACGTCGGCTGGGTGGCCCGGGAGGAGTGCAAGCCGGGACACGTCCCCGACGGCGAGAGCCTGCTGCTCGTCCAGATGGCGCCCGACTGGTCGGCCGAGTACTACCACCAGCCGGCGCCCTCGATCGTCGACGCCGCGTCGGAGAAGACCGCGGCGCTGCTGGACGACGAGCGACTCGGCACCCCCGACTGGACCGACCACCAGCACTGGCGGTACGCGCTGCCGAACGGCGGGCCCGCCGTGGGAGCGCTCGACGACGCCACCGACCACGACCTCTTCTTCGCCGGCGACTGGGTCGCGGGCGACGCGCGACTCCACGCGGCGGTCCGGAGCGGGCTGGAGACCGGCGACGCGGTCGCGGAGCGGCTCGGGTAGCGGCCGGCTGCTGAGCGGGCTTCGAAGCGGTTTTGCGTCGCGCACCGTAGGACCAAGCATGGACCAGAAGCGGGAGCTGACGAGCGTCGACCTCGCGGCGCTGGTCGGCGAGTTGCGACGGTACGAGGGGGCCAAACTCGACAAGGCCTACCTCTACGAGGACGACGAACTCCTCCGGCTGAAACTGCGGGACTTCGACGAGGGGCGGGTCGAACTGCTGATAGAGGTCGGCGAGACCAAGCGCGCCCACGTCGTCGCCCAGGAACACGTCCCCGACGCGCCGGGCCGGCCGCCCAACTTCGCGATGATGCTCCGGAACCGCCTGTCGGGCGCCGACCTCGTCGGAATCGAGCAGTTCGAGTTCGACCGGATCGTCCAGTTCCACTTCGAGCGCGAGGACAACTCGACGACGGTCGTGGCCGAACTGTTCGGCGACGGCAACGTCGCCGTGCTGGACGAACACGGCGAGGTCGTCGACTGCCTGGAGACGGTGCGACTCAAATCCCGGACCGTCGCCCCGGGCGCGACCTACGAGTTCCCGTCGGCGCGGTTCAACCCCCTGACGGTGGACTACGAGGGGTTCGTCGCCCGGCTGAAGCAGTCCGACGCCGACGTGGTGCGGACGCTCGCGACCCAGCTCAACTTCGGCGGCCTCTACGGCGAGGAGCTGTGCAGCCGGGCCGGCGTCGAGTACAACCAGGCCGTCGAGGACACCACCGACGAGGAGTTCGAGGCGCTGTACGACGCCGTCGACGGGCTCGCGACGCAACTGCGGGAGTCCGACCTCGACCCGCGGGTCTACTACGAGATGGACGACGAGGACGGCGGCGAAGATGGGGCGGAAGCCGCCGGGAGCGACAGCGAAGGGAACGACGGCGAGGATGGAACTCCCGGCCGGCGCGTCGACGCGACGCCCATCGCCCTGGAGGAGTACTCGCACCTCCGGAGCGAGACGTTCGAGACGTTCACCGCGGCGCTGGACGACTACTTCTACAACTTCGAGACGGACGCGGCCGAGAGCGGTGGCGGCGGCCGCGACCGCCCCGACTTCGAGGCGGAGATCAACAAGTACGAGCACATCATCCGCCAGCAGCAGGAGGCCATCGACGACTTCGAGGAACAGGCCGACGCCGAGCGGGAGAAGGCCGAACTGCTGTACGCGCGCTACGACCTGGTCGCCGAGATCCTCTCGACGATCCAGGGTGCCCGCGACGAGGACGTCCCGTGGGAGGACATCGAGGCGAAGTTCGAGGCGGGGAAAGAACAGGGCATCCCCGAAGCCGAGGCCGTCGTCGGCCTCGACGGCAGCGAGGGGACGGTCACCCTCGACATCGACGACACGCAGGTCACGGTCGACGCCTCGATGGGCGTCGAGAAGAACGCCGACCTGCTCTACCAGGAGGCGAAACGCATCGAGGGCAAGAAGGAGGGCGCCCAGGCAGCCATCGAGGACACGCGCGAGGACCTGGAGGACGCCAAAGCGCGGCGCGACCGGTGGGAGGCCGCGGACCAGGAAGCGGGGAACGGCGCAGCCGAGGGGGACGGCGAGGACGCGGACGGAGAGAACGAAGACGTCGACTGGCTCGGGATGAACTCCATCCCGGTCCGCCAGACCGAGCAGTGGTACGAGCGGTTCCGCTGGTTCCACACCAGCGACGGCTTCCTCGTCATCGGCGGGCGCAACGCCGACCAGAACGAGGAACTCGTCAAGAAGTACCTCGACAACGGGGACAAGGTGTTCCACGCGCAGGCCCACGGCGGCCCCATCACCGTGCTCAAGGCCACCGGGCCGAGCGAGGCGGCGAAGGACGTCGACCTCCCCGACTCCAGTCTCGACCAGGCGGCCACGTTCGCCGTCTCCTACTCCTCCGTCTGGAAGGACGGCAAACACGCCGGCGACGTGTACATGGTCGACCCCGACCAGGTGTCGAAGACACCCGAGAGCGGCGAGTACCTGGAGAAGGGCGGCTTCGCGATTCGGGGCGACCGGACGTACTTCCGCGACCAGGAGGTGGACGTCTCCGTCGGCATCACCTGCGAGGACGAGACGCAGGTCGTCGGCGGGCCGACGCCCGCCATCGAACCGAAGGCCGAGACGACCATCCGCGTCGAACCCGGCCAGTTCGCCCAGAACGACATCGCCAAGCGCCTCTACCGCGAGTTCAAGACGCGCTTCGCGGACGACTCTTTCGTGCGCAAGGTCGCCAGCCCGGACCGCATCCAGGAGTTCCTGCCGCCCGGCGGCAGTCGGTCGGTGGAGTGAGCGAACGCGAGAATTACGGCGGACCAGTCCTCACTCGTCGCCGCGATCAGACAGGTACGGCCACCCGACGAACGCCGCTGCGACTGCGAACCCGAGCCCGAACTTGCCGAGCAACGCACGGTTCACGCGCTCGCCGGTGCTAATCGCGTTCACGAGGACCATCCCGAGGACCAGCAGGAGCAACAGCGCCAGGGCGATTCCCCCCTGCGATGTGGAGAGCTCCGCCTCGGTCGCCTTGAAGACGAGAATCGCGACTATGATAATCGCGACCGCTGCGGCTTCGAACGGGTCCCACGGTCCACCCTTCGCGAGTCCTGCACGCATGATCACGACGACGATCGGTATCGAAACCACTCCGACCAGACCGAGTTTGACGCGAAACAGCGACTCGCCCATAGTTTGATTCCATATCGAGTTGTCATTAATTTTCACATGAGCGGGCGTCGGTGGCCTCCCTCCCGACGAGCTGGCAGGCCAAACGACTGAGCCCCTGCCCGGACGGCAATCACTCGGCGAAGCGAGACAGCGCCACCCCACACAGACCAGCTAGCTTTATCTCCTCACCGAACCTATCACTAGACGTTAATTACTGGTCGGCAGCAACGCCACCGCGGTCGGTGACGGCCTCCCGGGGTTAACGGAGACACACAATGTTCGAAGAAGCCATTCGCTATCCGTGGAAGGGAGCAGACAACGTCAAGAACGTCGCCATCGGAGGGATTCTCACGCTCCTGGGCGTATTCGTCCTGCCGATGTTCTTCGTGCTCGGCTACGGGCTCGAAGTCATCCGGCGGGTGAGCAGGGGCGACGTCGCAGAGCCGCCGGCCTGGGAGGACTGGGGGACGCTGTTCGTCGACGGCCTGAAGGTGTTCGTCATCTCGGTCGTCTACTCGCTGATCCCGGCCGCTCTGGTCGCCTTCGCGGTGTTCAGCTGGTTCGTGCCGGTAGTCGCGTCGAACGGCGGTGAACCCAGCGGCGGCCTGGCGGCCCTCGGCTTCCTGGTCGGCCTGGTGGTGTTCCTGCTCTCCATGCTCGTCGCGCTCGCGTTCGCGTACGTCGTGCCCGCTGCCGTGGCGGCGTTCGCCCGGACCGACCGACTCGGGGCGGCGTTCTCGCCCTCACAGCTCCGGTCCATCGGTGGTCACCGCGGGTTCGCCGTCGCCTGGGTCGTCGCCTTCGCGGTGACGCTGGTGGCCTCGGCGATCAGCGGCGCCCTCTCCGCGACCGGCATCGGCGCCATCCTCGGTGCGTTCGTCGTCTACTACGGCACCATCGCGGCCGCCTACGCCATCGGCGAGGGGATCAGCGATCTGCCCGTCGTGGCCGAGCGAGAGGAAGTCGCCATCGACGAGTCGGCCGCGTGAGAGCGCGGTCCGAATAACAGCACACTTGTTTTGCGAACCGGAAGTCACAGTATATGCGTATCCAGGGCCGGGAGCAGACGGAGCAGGGTCGCGAGCGCGTCGAACTCGTGCCGGAGACGCTCGACGACCTCTGGCACCTCACCTACGTGCTCGAACCCGGCGACACCGTCTCCGGCGACACTACCCGGCGCATCCAGCGCAACGACGACCAGATGCGCGACACCGGCGGGGAGCGCGAGCACATGTGGGTCGCCCTCCGCGTCGAGGACGTCGAGTTCGCGAAGTTCGCCAACCGGCTGCGGGTGAGCGGCGAGATCGTGGGCTGCTCCCGAGAGGACCAGCTCGGCTTCCACCACACGGTCAACGTCGAACCCAACACCGAAATCGAGGTCGAGAAGTGGTGGAAACCCGACCAGGAGGAGCGCCTGCAGGACGCCGTCGAGGCGACGGAGAACCCCGACGTCGCCATCGCCACCGTCGAGGAGGGCGAGGCGCACCTCCACACGGTCGCCCAGTACGGGACGGAAGAGCGAGCGACCATCACGGCGACGACCGGCAAGGGCGACTACGCTCGCCCGCGCGACGAGTTGTTCGCCGAACTGACCGACGTGCTCCGCCGGCAGGACGTCGACGCCTACATCCTGGCTGGGCCGGGCTTCACGAAGCAAGACGCACTCGACTACATCGAGGACGAGGCGCCCGAGGTCGCAGAGAAGATGAGCGTCGTCGACACCAGCGGCGTCGGCGACCGCGGCGTCCACGAGGTGCTCAAGCGCGGCGCCGTCGAGGAGGTCCAGGCGGAGACTCGCATCGCGGAGGAGGCCGACAAGATAGACGAACTGACCAAACGCATCGCGGAGGGAGCCAAAGTGGCCTACGGGCCGGAATCCGTCGCCGAGGCGGCCGACTTCGGCGCCATCGAGGAACTGCTCGTCCTCGACGAACACCTCCGGCGCGAGCGCTCGGCGGCGGAGTGGAGCGTCGACGTCGACGAGATAATCGAGACGACCGAGCAGAAGGGCGGGGAGGTGGTCGTCTTCTCCGGCGAGTTCGACCCCGGGCAGCAACTCGCCAACCTCGGCGGCATCGCCGCGCTGTTGCGCTACCGGATCGAGTAGTTCAGTTTCTGATACCGGCGCCGAAACCGTTTTTTACCGGTACGGCTTCGTTCAGGTAATCCGGGCCATCGGGGAGCCACGCCACCACATGACATTCGAAGACCAGGCGGATTTCGCGAGCCAGGTAGCCGACCTCAACACGTACGGCCAGGCGCTCAACCGGTGCGAGACGGTCGAGGAGGTCGTCTCACTCACCCTCGAGGCGATGTCGCTCCTGTTCGGGACGGCTCACTCCACCTTCGTCGAGGTGAGCGACGGCGACCTCAGCGTGAGTCACAGCACGAACCCGGCCCTCTCGCCCGGCGACGAACCGAGCGAGATGGCCGTCGAGGCCTTCGAGACTCACGAGACCGCCGTCCGCGAGGGGGCCGCGGCGCGCGTCGACCCCGACTCCGGCGTGACGGCGGCGATGGCAGTGCCGGCGCAGATAGTCGACGAGGTGACCGCAGTCCTCGTGATGCGGTCGACCTCCCACGAAGCGTTCGGCGACGCGCACGTCCGGCCGATGGGCATCCTCGCGTCTCACGCGGCCACGGCGATCAGCAACATCCGGTCCCGGGAGCGCCTCCAGCGGGCCCACCAGGACCTGGAGAGCCGCAAGGAGATGATCGAACTGTACGACCGGCTGTTGCGCCACGACCTGGGCAACGACCTCCAGGTCATCACGGGGTTCTCGGACGCGCTCGTCTCCGATCTCGACGGCGAGGCTCGCGAACACGCCGAGCGCATCCACCGCGCGGCGGAGAGTTCGGCCGACCTCATCGACCGCGTCGGCGACCTCGTCTCGACGCTGGAAGCCCAGGACGAACCCGAACCGCGGGACCTGCGGGCCATCCTCACGAAGGTCGTCGAGGACAATCGGTCGCAGTTCGACGACTTCACCGTCGAGTTCGACCCGGCGGCCGCCGAGTACCGGGTCTACGGCGGAGAACTGCTCGAATCGGTGTTCAGTAACCTCCTCTCGAACGCGGCCGTCCACAACGACGGGCCAGTGACCGTTCGAGTGGCCGTCGACGAGACCGGGCCCAGTGACGTGGTCGTGAGCGTCGACGACGACGGGAGCGGCGTCCCCGACGGGGTTCGAGACGACGTCTTCGCGATGGGCGCCAAGGGCTCCGAGAGCACGGGGACCGGGTTCGGGCTGGGCTTCGTCCGCGCGCTCACCGAATCCTACGGCGGCGGCGTCAGCGTCGGGGACAGCGACCTGGGCGGAGCGGCGTTCAGGGTCCGGTTAGAGCGAGTCTGAACGGAAGCCGATTCGCGTCGGACTGAACGGGGCTCGATGGAGAGCGGCGCGTCCAGAAACGCGGTTCGGAGGTGGTCGCGATATTATTCTCCGGCGTCAGGCCGTGTAACAAGAGTTAATACCGAGACGCGTGCCCTTGTGCGTAGCATCCGCCAGCCCGCGTTCCGATGAACGTCATACTCCAGCAACCGTCGTCCGTCCTCGTCGTCAGCGAGAACGTGGAGACGGTAGCGACGGTTCGAACGGCACTCGCCGACGCGTCCGATACCACCGTCCGACACGAACCAGACCCCGGCGACGCACTCGATACGTTCGTGGACCTCGACGAAATCGGCTGCGTCGTCCTCGACGAGAGCGTGCCCGACGTCGCCTCCTTCCGGACTGAACTCGCCGAGCGGGACGATCTCCTGCCGGTCGTGTACCTCGCTCCCGAGGCCGACCGAGCGCTGCTCAGTCGCCTCTCGCGGTTCGAGTCCACGACGTACCTCCCGCGCCCGGTCGCCGAGTCGGTACTGCGAAAGGTACTCGAGGAGTCACGAGAGCGCTACTACCGAAAGCGCGTGACCGCCGAAGAGAGCGACATGCTGCGGGCGTTCACCTCGGAGCTCGAGATCCCCGTCTTCGTCAAGGACGAGGCGGGCCGCCACCTTCGAATGACGGACGTCCCGGGCGGCGCCGACCAGGACGCCATCGTCGGCAAGACCGACCGCGAGGTGTACAGCTACGACCCGGAGGCCGCCGCCGAGTTCTACGCCGACGACATGCGCGTCGTCGAGCAGGGAGTTTCGATACACCAGCAGGACGAGGCGTCCGGCCCCCCGGGGAACCGACACTGGACGCGCGTCAGCAAGGTTCCCTGGCCAGCCGACGACGGGTCGAACAAGGGACTGATCGGCGTCGCGATGGACGTCACGGACCTCAAGGAGATGGAACGCCGCGCCGAACAGTTGCGCGAGCGCCTCGAACAGTTCGCGAGCTACATCAGTCACGACCTGCAGAACCCTCTCAACCTCGCCAGCGGCCACCTGGAGATGGCCAGAGAGGACGGGGACGAGGACGCCCTCGATACCGCCGCGGCGGCCCTCGACCGCGTCGACGAGATGCTCACCGACCTGGACCACCTCGCCCGCCAGCCGCCGCGAGCCGGAGGCGGGGAGTACGTCGAGGTCCCGTTCGTCGCCCGACAGCTCTGGTCGTTCGTCGCGACCGAGGACGCCGAACTGGTCGTAGAGATGCCCGAACCCACCCGCATCAGGGCGCCCGCACGGGAACTGCGGCCGTTGCTCGAGAACCTCCTCAGGAACGCCGTGGAGCATAGCTCCACGAGCCCTCCTTCGCACGCTCGGGAGGACGCCGCCGGACGACAGCCGTCCGGCGAGCCCGCTGTCGCTGACGCTCCAGCGGACGCCGTGGAGCATAGCTCCACGAGCCCTCCCTCGCACGCTCGGGAGGACGCCGCCGGACGACAGCCGTCCGGCGAGCCCTCTGTCGCTGACGCTCCAGAGGACGCCGTCGAACACGGCAGCGCCGACGTCACCGTCCGGGTCGGCGCCCTCGACGACGGGTTCTACGTGGGCGACGACGGGCCCGGCATCCCGCCGTCGGAGCGGGAGACGGTCCTCCAGCGGGGGTACACGACGGCCGAGGACGGGAGCGGAACCGGGCTCGCACTGGTCGCGGAGGTCGCCGAGCGGAACGGCTGGTCGATACGGATAACCGAGAGTGCCGACGGCGGCGCCAGGTTCGAGTTTCGCGACGCCCTCGTCGTTACGGAGCCCGAGAGCGCACACCAGACCGGCCCCAGCATTCGCCTCACCGAGGAATCGGCCGTCCCCGGCGGCGACGTCGCTGGGAGTGCAGATTACGATCCGAGTTCCGATACGTGGACGGTCCGGTGCGACACGGCCGGGGAGACTGGACCGCGGTCCTGCTACGTCGCCCACGCCGTGACTGACGGCTCGGTCCGGATCCAGGCCCGACTGCGGACCGTCGACCACGTCCACGACAGGAGCAGCGCCGGCCTGTGGATGGGCGACGGTCTCGGTGAGACAGACGCGTTCGGGTCCATCGGGCGCACGGTCGGCGGGCAGACGGAACTCGTCTACCGGCCCGAACCCGGTGGCGACCTCGCGCGGACGGTGCTGGTCGAGAACGAGCCCCACGAGTGGTTCCGCCTGGAACGCACCGGGGAGACACTCACCTGTTCCGTCTCCGTCGACGGGACGGACTGGGTGGCCCTCGACCAGCGACGGGTCGCACTCGCGGACCCGGTGCGTCCCAGCCTCGCCGTCTCCAGCGCCGTCCCCGGTGACCCGTGCGAAGCGACGTTCTCGACGGTCAGAACCTACGAGCTGGAGTGAGAACGGTCGGCCTCGTCGACGGCCTCGTCGAGCGTGACGGTGAGCCCGTCCTCGGCGAACCGCACGTCCCCATCGTAGTGGTCGCCCACGGAGTCCAGCATCTCCTCGTGCCGGCCCTCCGTGTGCGGATAGAGGTGGGTCAGGTAGACGCGTCCCAGGTCGGCGTCCGCCTCGGCCAGGGCCCCGCCGAGCTGGGACGGCGTCGGGTGGTTCGACACGTCGACGTCGTCGGGGAACGAGCAGTCGTGGGCGAACACCGCCGCTCCGTCAGCGAACTCGACCAGTTCCGTGAACGCCTCGGTGTCGCCGCTGAAGACGAACGGGGGCCCGCCCTCAGCGCCGACGAACCTGTAGGCGAAACACTGCATCGAGTGGCGAACCGCCATCGAGTCCACGTCGAACCCGGCGAGGGAGAACGAGCCCTCGACGTCGCGGACGGTCAGGTCGAGGCGGTCCCGCATGTACTCGTGGAGGTCGAAGATCCCCTCGACCAGGTCTTCCGTTCCGGGCGGCCCGGCGACGGTCAACTCCGTCGCCCCGGCCAGCCAGCGGGCCTTGAGGAGGACGTCCAGATCCGACACGTGGTCGAGGTGGTGGTGGGTCAGGAGGACGGCGTCGACGTCCTCGTAGCCCGTCTCCGTCCGTTCGAGCGCGTGGAGGACGCCGCTGCCGCAGTCGACGAGCAGGCTGTGGTCGCCGGACTCGACGAGGAGACCCGTCTGGAAGCGGTGGCCAGTCGGCATCGCGGAACCAGTGCCGAGAAACGTGACGCGCATACGGGGACCGACTCGTGGGAGGGCCAAAGCAGTTGGCGTCAGCGGGAACCGAATTCAGGGACCCACGCCGCCGGTGGGCGCAGGTGGCCGGCCGCGGGCCGCGGTGTCAGCGACCGACAGACCCAGCGGGCAGTCTGGGTCTGGGGGAGGGCCCACGGTGGCGCGATTCAGTGTACACACCGGCATATCAAAACACCGCGCAAGACTCAAAACGGATTTTTAGCGACCGGTAGCGGGGTGCGTCGAACGGTGATCCGGACGAGAGACGCCGGAAGAATGCAATTCAGCGGCCGTAGGTCCGGTAGCCCCACCAGCCGACCAGCAGGGCAACGACGAGCAGACCGCCGAGGAAGAAGGCGACCCCGGGCGAGATGCCGGCGCTCCCGGCGACGGCCTCGGTCACTTGCGTGGTGGTGTCGAGCGACTCGCCGACGGGCGTCTGCGTCGGCGCTTCGGTAGCGGTCTCCGCCGCGGTTTCGGTCGTCTCTGCGTCCTGAACGGAGAAGTTACTGCCGCCGTCGCCGGAGTCGGCGCTGAACTCCGGCTGTGTCGACGTCGCCGCCTCGGTCTGGGTTGCAGCCTGGTCCTGGGCCTCGTAATCGGCGTCGAGATCGTTCCCGTCCCCCGAGTCGGCCCCGCCCGCTCCCGACGACAGCGAGACTGGTCCACCACCGCCGTCGCGGCCGAGGAACCGCTGGACGGCGACGCTCGCCAGGGCGAGGATACCGACCGTCGGCAGCAACCGCTTGACCATCGTCCGGAGCGAGTCCTTGCGCTCGCGGGTCCCGACGAAAAGCACCAGCGGGTCCTCCGGCGGCTCGTACACGTTCATCTCCTGACCCTTCTCGGAGTAGCGGGTGCCGGCGACGGCGATGAGCTCCTCGTCTTCCAGTTTCTCCAGGTGGTAGGAGACCTTCTGGATCGACATGTCGAGCCGGTCGGCTATCTCGGAGGGGGTCCCGGGGTCGTCGTAGATCGCGTTCAGCACGGCCCTGGCGGTGTTGGAGGCGAGAGCGTCGAGTACGCCGTCGACGTCCTCGTCGACGCCGATCACCTCCATCTCGCCCTCCTGGGCCGTGCTGACGTCCGGACCTCGCGAGGGCAACAGCGACATACAGCAGTAGAGGAACGTCCGCCGTTAAGTATCTCGTGGACGCTCAGTCACGATTTGACCTTTGTCGTCCGTCGAGTATCGGGCCCTAGTGTCAGCTGTGGTTTGTTTTCCATGGTTCTCCGCCATCAGTTAGTGCAGCCCCGAAACGCCCCCGGTGGCGTGTGGCTCCTGAAAAGCGGGACAACCGATACTGTCAGTCGAGCACCGTGACGAGTTCGTCGAACGCCTCGCCGCGCAGGGAGTCCAGGGGTGGCCGGACCGTCCCCGAATCGACGAGGTCGCGGTGGGCCAGCGCGGCCTTCACCGACGGCGCGAACCCGTGGTCCCGGCAGAACTCGAAGACCGGATCGATGGTCTCCCGCTGGTGGCGACGGGCGCGTTCCAGGTCACCCCCGGCCACCGCCTCGGCCACCTCGTGGAACGCGTCGGGGCAGACGTGAGAGAGGGCGTTGATCCCGCCGTCGGCCCCCATCGCCAGCGACGGCAGGTACGCGGCGTCCCAGCCCTGGTGGACCTCGAAGTCGTCGGGAGTCCGCCGCAGGAGGTCGCCGAAGTAGGTCAGATCGCCCCCCGAGTCCTTGATCCCCACCACCGAATCGTGGTCGGCGAGTTCGGCGACGGCGTCGACCTGTAGCTCCTGACCGACGGTCTGGGGAATGTTGTACAGGTACGCCGGCAGCGGCGAGTCGTCGAGGACGGCCCGGAAGAACGCCTCGTTGCCGTCGGCCGAGGACTGGCCGCCGAAGTACGGGGGGACGACGAGCACCGAGTCCGCGCCGACCGCCTCGGCCTCCGAGACGTGCCGACGGACCTCACCGACCGCAGTGCCGCCCACGCCGGCCATCACCGGGACCCGTTCGGCGGCGGCGTCGACAGTCGTCTCGACGACGGCGCGACGCTCCTCGTCGGTGAGCGCCGAGAACTCGCCCGTCGTCCCGCAGGGCACCAGGCCGTCGATGCCCGACGAGACGAGATAGTCGACGAGCGTTTCGAGGCCGTCGAGGTCGACGGACCCGTCCTCGTTCATCGGCGTCACGACCGGACAGCGCAGGTCGAAGGAATCGGCCATGGGAGCGATTGCGTGCCCGTGCGGTTATCGTTTCACTTTCACTCCGGGGACCAAACCCACTTGACTGCGCGGCCCCTTCGACGTAGCAGATGGGAGGACGCGAGCGACTCGCGGCGGTCGAACCCACGTTCGATCCCAGCGACGTCGCCATCGACGACGCGGACGTGCTCGAACTGCTGGAACCGGTGGTCCAGGAGTGGTGGACCGAGCGCTTCGGCGAGTTCGTCCCCGACAACGGCGGCTTCTTCACGCCGCCACAGAAGGAAGCCATCCCGCTCATCCACGAGCGGGAGAACGCCCTCATCGCCGCGCCGACGGGGTCGGGCAAGACGCTCGCCAGCTTTACCGGCATCATCAACGAGCTGTTCTGCAAGGCCCGGGAGGAAGAGCTAGAGAACAGCGTCTACTGTCTCTACGTCTCGCCGCTGAAATCGCTGGCCAACGATATCCACCGGAACCTGGAGGTGCCCCTGGACGGCATCACCGAGAAACTCGACGGACGGGGCGAGGACGTCGAGATCCGACACGCCATCCGCCACGGCGACACCAGTGACGCAGAGCGGTCCAAGATGCTGGAGACGACGCCCCACATCCTCAACACGACGCCGGAGACGCTCGCCATTTTGCTCAACAGCCCGAAGTTCCGCGAGAAGCTCCGGACCGTGGAGTACGTCGTCGTCGACGAGATCCACAGCCTCGCCGAGAACAAACGCGGCACCCACCTCTCTGTGTCGCTTGAACGGCTCGAGGAGATGGCCCACGGCTCGCCCACCCGCATCGGCTGTTCGGCGACCGTCGAGCCGCTGTCGACGATGGCGGAGTACCTGGTGGGCCAGGAGGAGCCGGGTGAGGGAACCAGAGATTACGAAATCGTCGACGCCCGCTTCGCCCGCGAGTTCGACGTGGAACTGACCTGTCCGACGGACGACCTCATCGACACGCCTCGCGACGTCGTCCAGGGCCGCTTTTACGGCCAGCTCCACGACCTGATCCAGCGCCACACGAACACGCTCGTCTTCACCAACACGCGTTCGGGCGCCGAGCGCGTCCTGCACAACCTCCGTGAGAAGTACGATGGCTACGACGAGGAGAACTCGGGCTGTCACCACGGCAGCCTCTCGAAGGACCGGCGCCAGGAGATAGAGGAGCAACTGAAGGAGGGAAGCCTCGACGTGGTGACGACCTCCACGAGTCTGGAACTGGGCATCGACATGCCCCACATCGACCTGGTTGTCCAGGTGGGCTCGCCGAAGTCCGTCGCTGCGTTGCTCCAGCGCATCGGCCGTGCCGGCCACCAGCTCGGCCAGACGGTGACAGGGAGAGTCGTCGCGCTGGACCGCGACGAACTCATCGAGTGCGCCGTGATGCTGAAGAAGGCCCACGAGGGGTTCGTGGACCGGGTGTTCGTCCCGGAGAACGCCCAGGACGTCGCCGCCCAGCACGTCTACGGGATGGCGATCAACGATGTCCGCCGCGAGGAAGACGTCAAGGCGACCCTCCAGCGGGCCTATCCCTACCGGAACTACGACGAGCACGACTGGGAGCAGTTGATGCGCTACCTGACGGCCGACTACGCCGGGATGGAGGACAAGAACGTCTACGCCAAGGTCTGGCGCGACGATAACGACGCGCCCGACGGCGAGTTCCACTACGACCAGTTCCCCGTCGGCGAGCCACTGATCGGCAAGCGCGGCCGGCTCGCCCGGGTCATCTACATGACCAACATCGGCACCATCCCGGACTCGTTCACCTGCGACGTCTACACCCGGGGGAGCGACGACTGGGTCGGGCAACTGGACGAGGAGTACCTCGACACGCTGGAGAAGGGCGACGTCTTCGTCCTCGGCGGCGACCACTTCCAGTACAGCTACCGCCGCGGGTCGAAGGTGTACGTCGACCGGACGAGCGCCCGGCCCACGGTTCCCTCGTGGTTCTCCGAGCGTCTCCCGCTCTCCTACGACCTGGGCCAGGAGATACTCCAGTTCCAGCGGGAGTTCCTCGACAAACTGGGTGAGGGCGGTCCACCGGCAATACGTCACTGGCTCCGGGAGTATCCCCTGGACGAGAACAGCGTCCGGGCCATCACCCGGATGCTCTCCGAGCAGGTCGCCTACGCGGGGTCGAACTCGCTGTCGACGGACGACCGTCTCGTCGTCGAGGAGGCCCTGGACCACGACGAGTACGAACGACACTACTACGTCCACTCGGGCTACGGCCGGCGGCTCAACGACGGCTTCTCCCGCCTGCTCGCGTATCGCGTGGCTCAAGCGACCAGCGCCAACGTGAAAGTCGCCGTCGCGGACAACGGCTTCACCCTCTCGATGCCGCTCAACCGCAAGGTCGACGTGGAGGGACTGCTGACGGACATCGAACCGGACGACGTGAGAACCGACCTCCGGCGGGCGCTCCAGGGGACGGACCTGCTCCAGCGGTACTTCCGCATCAACGCGACGCGCTCCCTGATGATCCTCAAGCGGTACAAGGGCTACGAGAAGTCCGCGGCCGAACAGCAGGTCAGCTCCGAGATGCTGCTGAGTTTCGCCGAGGACCTGGAGGCGTTCGCCGTCATCGAGGAGACCTACCGCGAAATCCTGGAGGACAAGCTCAACGTCGCCGGCATCGAGGAGGTGACCGGCGCCATCCAGGACGGGGACCTCTCGGTCGAGACGGTCCGCGTCGACTCGCCGTCGCCACGGGCGTTCGGCCTCGCGACGCTCGCCGCGACGGACGTCGTCCTCGCGGAAGACGAGTCGGCCGTCCTCCAGGAGTTCCACCGCCGCGTCCTCGACGAGATAGACGGGGACGGGAGCACCGGACAGAGCCCGCCCGTCGAGAGCGAGTGACGGGACGGAAGCTGCGCGGGTAGCCCGACCGGTCCACCGGGACCGACGGCAACCCTTTTTGACCTCCCCTGCGCCGTTCGGCCCATGGAACGCCCTCACTCGCGGGTCAGGCTGCTGTGGATCGGTCGCGCCCTCCTGACCGCCACGGTGCTGGCCGTTATCGCCTTCGTCGTCGGCCGGGTGGTCCCCGAGCGGTTCTTCGCCGTGAGTAACGCGCTCGTCGCGGCGATATGGGTCGCTGCCGCCCTGCTCGGCGCGGTCCACGCGCTGCTGTACTACCGGAGCTGGCGGTTCGAGATACAGGACGACGCGCTGTACCTCGTCCGCGGCGTCGTCACCGAAGTCGAGACCGCCGTGCCATACGTCCGCGTCCAGCACGTCGACACCCAGCGGGGGCCCGTCGAGCGACTCGTCGGCCTGTCGAGCCTCGTCGTCTACACCGCCGGGACGCGGGGCGCGGACATCTCCATCCCAGGTCTCACGCCGGACCGAGCGAATCGACTGCGCGAACGCCTGCGCGACCTCGCCATCGAGAGCGAGGGATCCGACGCCGTATGAGGCGACTCCACCCACTCAGTGCCGTCCAGCGAGTGATCGCCACGGCCTTCCGGTTCGGGAGCACCGGCTTCTTCCTCGGCATTCTGCTGTCCGGCCCGCTCGACCTCGCGCCCTTCTGGGCTACGTTCGCGCTCGGTGGTGTCGGTGCCCTCGCCGGCGCCGCCTACGGCGTCGCTCGCTACCTGCGGTTCACGTACGAGACGGCCGGCGACACCTTCGCCGTCTCGTCGGGCGTGTTGAACCGCCAGGAGCGGGAGATTCCGCTCGGCCGGATCCAGAACGTCGACGTCACGCGGAACCTGATCCAGCGGGCGCTCGGCCTCGCCGTCGTGAACTTCGAGACGGCCGGCGGCGGCTCGACGGAGGCCGTCCTGAACGCCGTCGACCTGGAGGAAGCGCGACGACTCCAGGAGTTCGTCGCTGCCCACGGTCGCGAAGCGGTGGACGAAGCCAGTGGAACCATCGGTGAAGACGGCGAATCGGCGCCGTCGACGGCATCGGCCGGGACCGACCGAGCAGGCGCCGTCGAGACAGGTGGCGACGGAGCGGCCGGCGGTGGCGTGGCCGGTGACGCATCGAGCGACGAGCCGACGACGGCCCGGCGACGAGCGCCGGAGGAAGAGGATCTCTACCGACTCGACCACGCCGACTTGCTCCGGCTCGGTGCGATGACGGCGAAACCGGGCGCGCCGGTTCTCGTCGTCGTCGGGACGCCCTTCTTCGGCGACCTCGCGCTGGCCGTCCTGTCCGCGACGACCGCGGCTCTCGGTGGTCCCGAGCGGGTGGCCTTCGAACTCCTGCCGACGTACTCGCCGACCGAACTGGCCATCGTCGCGGGCGTGACGCTCGTCGAATTCGCCCTCGCCACGCTGGTAGTCAGCGCCGTCCTCACGATGGTCGAGTTCTACGACTTCCGGCTCAGGCGCGTCGGGGACGAACTCCGCTACGAGCGGGGCTTCCTCAACCGATACAGCGGGTCGATCCCCGTCGAGAAGATACAGACGGTGTCGATAAAGGAGACGGCGCCGATGCGATCCCTCGGCTACGCCGGCCTCTCCGTCGAGACCGCGGGGTACGGTCCGGGCGCGAACGACGGCCAGGCGTCGAACACGGCCATCCCGCTCGACGACAGCGCGACAGTCACCGAGCTGGCCGAATCGCTCGGGGAGTTCGAGACGCCGCCGGTCGAGCGGCCACCCCGGCGCGCGCGCCGGCGATACGCCGTCAGGTTCGCACTCCTGCCACTCGCGGTCGCCGCACTGGCCCTCCTCGTCGACCAGTTCCTCCTCGACGTCGGCTGGTGGTACGCGCCGCTGGCGCTGCTGGTCCTCGCCCCTGTGGCCGGCCACCTCACGTGGAAACATCGTGGGCACGCGACGACTGACGACGTCTTCGTCGCCCGGAGCGGCTTCTGGACCCGGACGACGCGTTCGGTCCCGTACTACCGCGTCCAGACGGTCATCGGAAGCCGGAGCGTGTTCCAGCGGTACCGCGACCTGGCCAGCGTCACCGCCGACACCGCCAGCACGTCGAGCCTGATGGGCGGCGACGCGACGGCCCACGACGTGGACGACGCGACGGCCCGGACGCTCCACGACGTTCTTCGCACGCGTCTCGGAGAGGACATCCAGCGTCGACGCGCCGAGGAAGACGACGGGAGCACCGACGCACTCAGGTGACTCCGCCGGGACGAGTCGGGTCTCGAACACGCACCCCTCGCCGAGCGCTCGCGGGTCTGAAAAGACGGGTTCTCCAGACGGCGTGTCCACCACGTCCGGACGGACGAGCGTTCGATTCCCGGTATTATCGCGGCTTCGACGCTCGCCGGACAGCGTCCAGCGGGAGGCGGTGGACGAGCGCGGGCAAGCGGAGTATCCCTGCGACGAGAAGCGTGTACGCGAGGACGACGAGCACCGGTTCGACGAGTCCGTCGGCGAGTGCGTCGGTCAAGAAGACGAATGGAACACCGACTGCAGTCAGGACGACGCCGTGGAAGCGAGACTGGAGTTCCGCCAGGCCGTCCAGACGGAGACCTCCGAGCACGCCGCCGAGGCTCCCGCCGAACGCGAGCAGCGCCTCGGCCCCGAGTCCGGTGACGGCGAGCGCGGGAACCGAGAGCAACGCCGCGAGCGCGAACCCACGAGTCGGGTCGTCGCCGACGAGGCGCACGCAGACGGCGAGCAGCGCCAGTCCGAGCGCGGTCCCGACAACCACGTCGCCAACGTAGTGCATCCCGAGAACGACTCTGGAAAGTCCGACGAGGGCGACGACGACGGCGACGCCGGTGACGGCCCGTCGGTCGTCGAGGCGGTCCCGGACAGTGACGAGGCCGCCGTAGACGACCACGGCGGCGACGGCATGCCCGCTGGGGAACCCGTATGGGTCCGCGTGGAGGGCGATCAGCCTGACGGCTTCCGGCGGTCGCGGGAGCGCGAGCGCGGCCTTGAGCCCGACGACGACGGCCAGCGCGATCAGCGCGTAGCTGACCACGGCGGCCGTCGACCGCCGCTCGTCGAGCCAATAGAGGAGCGACAGCGCCAGCAGCAGGAACGTCGCACTCCCGAGCGCCGTTATCACCCCGAACGGCGCCGCCGCGCCCGCCGGGACCGACTCCCAGATCAGTCGCGACAGCCCTTCGAGCCGAAACATGGTCGACGCATCCCCGGCGGGCCACATAAATCGGGCGACAACAGCGTCAGCGCGCCCACTCGACCATGCGACCGTACACTTCGTCGGTCGCCAGCGCGTCGGCGTCGCCGACCAGCACGAGCGCCTTCTTCGCCCGGGTCAGCGCGACGTTGATCCGGCGGTAGTCCTCGAAGATCGGTCCGTCGAGTGATCCGGTGGCGGTGAAGGAAACGACGATGACCTCCTTGCTGGAGCCCTGGAATCGGTCGACGGTGTCGACGGCGACGCTCTCGGGGACGTGTTTGCTGATCTCGGCGACCTGGGCACGGTAGGGCGCAATGACGCCGATATCGCTCGGGTCGAGGCCCGCGTCGACGTATTCGGACACCACCCGTGCGACCTCGGCGGCCTCCGTCGGGTTGGTGTTGCCCTCGGCGCTCCCGTCGGGGTCGACGAACGCCGCGCCGTCTCTGAGGTTCTCGGGCAGGGCCTCCGGGTCGACGTCCGGCAGGTCACCGATGCGCTGGGCGGCGACCTCGCCCGTGGCGGGGCGCAACTGGTTGTCGTAGAACTCCCGCGAAGAGAACGCCTGGATGCGCTGGGCCATCCGGTACTGGCGGTCGAGCAGGACGCTGGCGTCGGGATACTCGTCGATTAGTCGTTCGAACAGCGACTGGCCGAGCACCTCGTTGGCCTTCTCGGAACTGACGACGGGTGGCAACTGCTGGTGGTCGCCGACCAGCACGAAGCGGTCGGCCCGCGCCGTCGCGGCGAGGGTGCCCGGTTCCGTCAGCTGACCCGCCTCGTCGACGACGGCGGTGTCGAACTCCTGGGTCCGCATGATACGCGAACTGCACGAGGCCGTCGTCGCCGCGACGACGGCGGCGTCTTCGAGTTGACTCACGCACTCGTCGGGGTCGCCGGCGGTGTCGAGGCGGTACGCCTGCATGTCGTCGCGGACGCCGCTCTCGGTGCCGACGCGGACGACGTCTTCGAATCCCTGGTCCTCTAGGGCTTCCAGGCAGTTGTCGACCGCGCGGTTGGTGAACGCCGAGAGGAGGACCTGATCCCCTCTCGCCACGCAAGCCCGAACGACCTGAGCCAGCGTGTACGTCTTGCCCGTGCCCGGCGGGCCGTGGACCAGCGCGAAGTCCTCGGCGCCGACGGCCAGTTGCACGGCCTCGTTCTGGGCCGCGTTGTTGTCGACGAACGTCTCGGTCACCTCGGCGAACTCGGGCTCCCTGCGGCCGAAGAGGACGTCCTTCTGCTCGGGCGGCCGGGTGAGCACCGCGTCGTGGAGCGCCGTGAGCATCCGGTCGGTGCCGATCTCCGAGGGGTAGACGTCGAGCCGGCGGAGTTCGACCGGTTCGTCCGACGTCACGATCACCTCGTCCTCGTCGAGTCGCTCGATCCGGCAGAGTTCGGCGGCGCCCGTTATCGGGTTTCCGTCGCTCGCCAGTGCCAGGTCGCCCTCGCGGATCTTCGAGACGGCAGTCGTTCCCTTCGCCCGCAGTTCCCACTGGCCGTCGTCTAGCTGGGTCTGTCCGGCCGGTTCCAGATCCACGAGCGCGCGGTCGTCGTCGGCCCGTTCCTGGGGCGTCTGGTCCCAGAGCTTCGCGTACTCGCGGTGGACGGCCCGGCGCTCCTGCTCGATTGCCTGGTAGAACCGGTCAAAGTACTCGCGCTCTTCCTCGGGGATCGCCGACCCGATCTTGCCGGCCTTCGACTCCTGGTCGAGGCGGCCGGAGACCACCATGCAGGTGTCCTGCTCGAAGCAGTACTCGCACCTGGCGTCGGCCTCGTAGCCGGTCGGGACGCTGGCGTCGTACTCCATCGCCGCGATCTCGTTGCGCGTCCGGACGACGAAGTTCAGCAGGCCGCCGTTGATGGAGAACTCCTTGGCCGGCGAGAGGTCGCCCGACTCCTCGGTGCGCTCGACGGCGGCGTTCTTGGTGTACAGCAGCGTGCCCGTATCGGGCGCCTCTCCGTTTCGCTCTTCGAGAATGAGCGCGTAACAGGCGGCCTGGATCTTGTCCTGGAACCGCGGGTCGCGCTTGGTGTTCTTCCCGGTCTTCAGTTCGACCGGCATCCCGCGGCGGACGGCGTCGGCCCGCCCCTTCATCCCGAAGCGCTCGGAGACGAGCGTCATCTCGGAGCGCCACTCGTCTTCCTCGGTGAGGAGGCCCTGCTGGAGCCACCCCTCGATGGCAGAGGCGTGGTCCCGGACCTCCTGGCGTACCTCCTCGGCGTCCCGGCCCAGGAGGCCCAGGTCGAGGCCGGCGTCGTCGACGTGGTCGTCGATGGCCTCGTCGAGGTCCCGGCCGCGGAGCAGGTCGCCGAACACCTCGTGGACGATGGTCCCCTTGACGACCGGGTAGGCGTGGTCGGTGCCGCCGATCTTGTTGAGGTAGTACATCCGCGGGCACTGCACCCACGAGCGGACGTCGGTCACGTCGACGAGGAAGTCGGGTTCGACGACGAGCGTCGAATCGCCGCCGACGGAGTACTGGGTCTCGCCCTGGTACTCGCGTTCGTCGGGGTCGTAGACGGCGACCTCCATCCCGGGTTCGAGGTAGTCGGCCGTCTCCGCCCACTTGCCCCACAGCGTCGCCGTGACCGGTTCGGCGACGCCGCCCTCCGGCTTGAACGTCACCTCGCAGAGGTCGCTCTCCCCGTACTGCGTGTTCACCGTCTTGGCGTCGGATACGTCCACGACGACCCCACGTAATTGCACGGGAGAAGGCAAGAGAGCGGTCGGAAAAACCCTGTCGGTCGTCGGCCTGGATGTCATAGTACCGGTTGTAACTACGCTCGACCTGCATCGGCTATCGAGGACAATCTGGGACTGCACCAACCATCGGCAGCAAACTGCCGGGACAGAATTACAACCGGTACTATCAGTCGACCTGGGACGGGCTATCGGCGAACGCGTCTCCCTCGCCGGGTGATCCGTCGGTCTCGGTCGTCCCGTCGGAGTCTGGCTGGTCTGTGGCCGGTTCGGCCGCGTCGGCGTCGCCAGCGGAGCCGTCCGCGTCCGTCGGTTCGCTCCCGTCCGCTGACTCGCTCGCGTCCGGCGACACCGCGGGGACGTCGAGCGAGTCGAGCGCGTCACGAATCACGTCACCGGGCTGGACCCCCTCGACGGTCGCTTCTGTCGTGAGCACGAGCCGGTGGGCCATCGTCGTCTCCGCGAGACGCTTGACGTCGTCGGGGGTGACGTACCGGCGCCCGGCGACGAGCGCCGCGGCCCGGGCGGCCTCGAACACGCGCTGGACGCCGCGGGGCGAGACGCCGACGTCGACGCGGTCGTCCGTCCGCGTCGCCCGCGCGACGTCGACGATGTACCGCCGGACCTTCTCGTCGACGCGGACGTCCTCGGCCAGGTCCTGTAGCTCGACGACGCGCTCGCGGTCGACGACCGGTTCGACGCTGGGCGAGAGCGTCCGGCGGCCGGCCCGCCGGTCGAGCAGGGCCATCTCCCCGTCGACGTCCGGGTAGCCGAAGGAGGTCTTCACGCTGAAGCGGTCGCGCTGGGCCTCCGGCAGGCGGAAGGTCCCCTCCTGCTCGATGGGGTTCTGCGTCGCGATGACGACGAACGGCTCCGGGAGGTCGTAGGTCGTCCCGTCGACGCTCACCTGGCCCTCCTCCATCGCTTCGAGCAGTGCGGCCTGCGTTTTGGGGGGAGCGCGATTGATCTCGTCGGCCAGCACGACGTTGGCGAAGATGGGGCCCTTCGAGAACTCGAACTCCTTCGTGTGCTCGTCGTAGACGTTCGACCCGGTGACGTCGGCCGGCAACAGGTCCGGGGTGAACTGGATGCGCTTGAACTCCAGGCCCAGCGCCTCGGCGAACACCCGCGCCGTGACGGTCTTGCCCGTCCCGGGGACGTCTTCGAGGAGGACGTGACCCTTCGAGACGACGGCGGCCAGGATAGCCAGCAGGACCCCCCGCTCGACCACGGCGGCTTCTTCCACCCGTTCGACCACGTCGAGGCAGGTGTCGGCGGCGGCCTCGACCGTCCGACCCTGCAGCTCGTCTGTCATACGAACGACCTCTATGCCGACCACTATCAATCCCGTGACTGACTTCGAGACGAGAAGTGGCGACGGGACCTCACCCGCGGACGGGGATCAGGAGCAGGAGGACGGCGACAACGGCGAGCAAGATGGCGGGGCCCGCCACGAGGCCGCCGGCGACCGCCGTCCGCAGGAGGTCGACCCCCGCCAGGACGGCGACGACGACGATACCGACGCCCACGCCGAGGACCCCGTGGAACAGTTCGAGGCGACGCGTCTCGGGGATGTGGCCCAGGTCGGCCGTCACGCCGAGGCCGAACGCCGAGACGTCCCAGGCGACCATGCCGGCGGTGATGCAGGCGAAGACGGCGACCGGCGGGACGCCGGCGAGACCCGCGCCCACGGTCGCGACGACCATCCCCGCCGAGGCCACGGCCGGGCCGCCGGCGCGGTCGGGCAAGACCCCGACGGTCACACCGCCCAGGAAGGCGAGCCCCGCGACGAACAGCGCTGGCGGGCCGAGGATTACGAGAAGGACCGCCACCACGACGCGAAGCAGGGGCATGCCCGGGACGACGGAGAAGTAGAACGGGATGGTGAGCACCGTGAACGCGAACCCCGCGACGACGGCGGCGAGCAACTGGTTGGCGCGCCTGTCGGTCGGCCGGGTCACCCGGCGGAGCGCGAGCGCGACGAGCGCGGTGGCGAGGACGGCGACGCCGACGAGCAACAGCGGCCCGAGGACGAACGGCGAGGAGAGGCCGCCGAATACGGCCGAGGACGGCGGGAGCGCCGCGTACAGCCGGTCGAATCCGCCCAGAAGCCAGGCGACCACTGCGACGACGATCCCGGCGAAGGCGACGAGCGCGACGACGGCGGTCACCAGACGGAACCGGCCGAGGTTTCGTTCCAGACGCGGGCGACGGTCGCGCGGCGTGAGCTGTCGGAACGGGAGCCACCGCGTCCCGAGCCAGACCAGGACGCCGGTGACACAGAGTGCGAACAGGAAGACGATCAGCGACGGCGTCGGCGGAACCGACGTCGCCGGGCCGGTGAGGAACGTCCACAGGGCCAGCACTGTCCCGGCGACGACGATCAGACAGACGAACCAGACGAGCATCGACACGAAGGAGGCGCCGCCCTGGAACAGCGCGGTTTTGGTACTCTCGGCGTCGGCCACGTCGGCCCAGGTCGTCGCCAGCCCGGTCAGTGCAAGGGCGAAGCCGGTGAGCACGAGCCCGTACGCCGGCGCGAGGAGGAGCACCAACAGGGCGAACCCGACCAGTCCCGTCCCGCCGAGCACGTAACAGAGCTGACCGAGGAACAGCGCGAGGAACCGCTCGCGGTTCAGCAGCGAGAGTCCGACGGTGAAGAGCCCGACGAGCGTCCCGAGCGCGAGCGTCAGGCGCATGAACCCACCGGCCCAGCCGGTTGCGGCGACGACGGCGAAGACGACCACCGAGGCGATGGTGAGACTGGTCGCTCGCGGTCGCCCCTCGTCGCCGATGGCCGACGGCCTGTCGAGTCGCGGACCGAACAGCGGCATCAGGCGTCACCTCCAGTGCCGGCGCCGGTACCGGCGTCCGCGCGGCGGCGCGCCGCGTGGCCCGCGTCGGCGGCGAAGGCGTACTCCAGCGCGACCGGGAGCGGCGTGCCGCGACGCCAGTCGAGCGCGCGAGCGCCAGCGGCCTGACAGCGCGCCAGTCGGGCCCCCCTGCGGACCTGTTCGTACTGGCCGCTGACGGTGTTGCCGGTGATCACGTCCGGCGAGAGCACGACGACGGAGTGGTCGTGGGCGAGCCACGCCTCGACGGCGTCGGCCGGCGTGTCGTCGAGCAGCGGCGAGAACAGCGCGATCTGGGCGCCCGGCGGCGCGAGCCCGAGCAGTTGCGTGAACTGCGCTTCGGGGTCCTCCACCGTCGTCTCCGCGTCGGCCGCCAGTTCGAACCGGTCGAGTGCGCGCGAGCGCTGGCCGTCGCCACCGCCCGGCGGGAGCCAGTGGAGTCCCGCGGGCCCCGGCCCGTCGAGGCCGACGACGGCGACGGCGACGTCGTGGCCGGTGCGCAGGAACTCGCCGACGGCGTGGGTCGCGGCGTAGGCTTCCAGTTCGACCGCAGTCGGGCGACCCGGTCCGGGGACGACGCGACACACCTCGCGGGCGTCGACGACGGCGACGATGGAGGCCGACCGGTGTTCCCGGTAGTTGACAGTCGCGAGGGTGCCGCGCTTGGCGTAGTGGCGCCAGTCGATCCGTTTCGCGTCGTCGCCGTGACGGTACTCGCGCGTCGAGTGAAACTCCAGGCCCCGGCCCGGGCTGTCGGTCGTGATCTGACCCACGTGGTTGCTGGCGTCGTCGGCCAGCGGCGGCGCCTCGGCGTCGAGCCGGCAGACCAGTTCGACGTCGCCGTCGACCGGGAGGTCGGCCGTCGCCGCCGCGCCGGCGCCGAGACTCCGGAGGCGGACTCGCGGCGGGTCGAAGGCGTGCTCCCCGCGCCGGGCCACCATCGTGTATTCCAGGGTCACGGACTCGCCGGGTTCCAGCGTCGTGCCGACGCGCGGCGACCCGTCCATCACGGCCAGGTCCCCGGGGACGCCGTCGACGACGCGGACGTCCGAGAGCGTCCGGTCGGAGTCGTTCGTCACGGTCAGCGTGACGGCCACCGGACGGCCCGGCGGCGCCGGCGTCGGCTCGACGGTTCGGCTCGCCGTCAGCTCCGTCGGAAGCTCCGCCGTCGCGAGCGACCCGTAGGCGACGTAGGCGAGCGGAACGACCGCCGCCAGGAGTATCGGTCCGTTGCTGGTCGCGAGGCCGACGACGGCGAGGACGATAGTCGCCGCGACGCCGCCGCGCCAGCGCAGCGTCGGGTTGCTCATCGACGGGACACCCCCTCTCCCTCCTGGTCCTCGTCCACCGCTTCGTCGGCGACTACGTCGTCGGCCGCCGTTCCGTCCCGCTGGCTCCCGACCCGAATATCGGCCAGTGAGTCGGTCGCCGAACGGCGACGGGGCTCCCCGGCCGCTGGGTCGTCCTGCTGTGACTGACTGAGGCCGCCTCCGGCCGGCTCGTCGGTGGTACTGCCAGTGTGGTGGGCCGCCCGTCCGCCGTCGACGTCGCCATGGGTACGGCCACCGAGCGGCTCGACGGCACGCTGGAGGTGGCCATCGGCGCCGCGACGGAGATCTTCGAGCGTCGGCGCGAGGACTGGCACGGTGCGGGGAGCGTGCTGGCCGGGAACGGTCGGGAGTTCACGGTCCGCGACCGTCGCGATGGCCTGCATCGCCCGCCGGACCTCCTCACGGAGGACCTGTTCGGGGAAGAGCCACGCCTCGAACCGTTGCAGCACGCTCCAGCCCGGGTGGTCGACTGCGTCGTCGAGCACGGCGGCAGCCGTCGCGTCGTCTGTCCAGTCTCCCCGAGCGAGCAGGGCCTCCGCCGTGGACCGGTCGGTGCCACCCTGGACGAACACGCCCAGGAGTGCCTCGCGAAGGTGGGGTCGAACCACGTCGACGCCGGCGGCCACCGTGCCGTCGTCACGTGCCGCCTCGCCGGCCGCCGCGACGACGTCGGCGAGCGCCTCTCCCGAGAGGTCGGACGCCGCCGGCGAGCGCTCGGGCGCGCGCTCGACGAGGACGCCCGATTCCTCCCAGGGGGCGGCCGCCACGCCCCCGTCGGACTCGGAGCCCGCGACCTTCACGAGCGCGCCGATGACGCCGACGACGCCCACGAGGACGGCCATCGAGAGGAGCAGGGCGCTGTCCGAGACCGTCCCGGAACTCGCCAGGAGTGCGACGACCGCACCGACGATGGTCGCGACCCCGAACACCGCAGCGAGGGCCGCTCTCACGACCCGCTCACCTCGCCGCCGTCGTCGGCGTCGGTCGCTCCGTCGCCGTCAGTCCCATCAGACTCGTTCTCCCCGGCGTCGAGGGCGTCGTACGCGCGCTGGGCCTGCAGGTACCGGTCGTCGGAGAGGGACTCGCCGCCGTACTCGACGTCGCGGAACACCGACGTGAGTTCCACCACGGAGTCTCTCGGGAAGCCCGCGTCGATGGCCTGGCGCGACACCTCGCCAGGCGTCCGCTGGGGCCAGCGGTCCGGAACGACGCGCCGGGCGAAGCGACGCCAGAGTTCGCGAATCGCCGGGCCCGGCGGTCGGCGCTCGGGGGTCGGTTGCCCCGTTGGGTCGGTCACTTCCGACTCGTCGTCGGACGACCCGGGCAGTATCGATCCGAGGAGGCGCCGGGGAAGGCCGACGAGGAACCGGATCCCGGCCACGAACCGCCGAGGGAGCCCACCGAACAGGGTCCGGACGTCTGCGAGGAGTGCGGCGAGTTCGAACTCGCGAAGCCGACGGAGGACCGCACCCAGACTCGTCTCGATCCGGTCCACGAGGCGCTCGACGCGCCGCGTGATCCAGAGCACGCCATCGGTCACGCGGTCGATCCACGAACGGGCGACGTCACCCGCCGATCCGCCGGGCGTCACCAGCGCCGTGAGCCTGTCGCCCGCCCCGGAGACCAGGTCGGGCCGGCGGACGGCGAGGACGAGCGCCAGCAGTAACAGCGTCGAACCGACGGCGACGAGGGCACCGTCGCGGCCGGCCACGACGTAGCCAGCGGTCCCGGCGAGAAGGTTCGCGGCGAGGGCGACGAGCACGGCGAGGCCGCGCCGGCCGTCCGCCCAGTAGACGGCGAGCGGGCTCCCGACGAGCAGGAGGAGGGCGGCAACGGGAGTGACGATCGTCGGCGCGAACACCGACAGCATCGACCTGCTCGCGGTCCGGTCGCCGGTGGTCACGGTCACCGTCGCCAGCGGATCCCCGGGGAGCGTGATCGCTGCCTGCCCCGTCGCGTTCGTCGTGGCGACCCGCTCACCGTCGAGGGTCACCGCGGCGTCCGCGGCCGCGTCGGTGCCGATGGCCGCCCGGACCGTCGCGGACTGGCCCGGGAGGGGGAACCGCTCGCCCTGGACCGCGACGCGCAACAGCCTGACGTCGACGAACGTCCGGCCCTCTATCTCCCCGCGCTGGACGTTCACCCGGAGCCGTTCGGTCCCGTCGTCGGGAATCGTCAGCGCGTACTCCCCGTTCTCGTCGGTCCGTCCGACCCGGTCGCCGTCGACGGACACCGTCGCCGCGGGGACCGGGTCGCCCCGGATAGTGGCGACGAGCGTCACGGTCTCGCCGGGGTTGGGTTCCCCCACCACGTCGACGCCGATGGGGCCGAGGAAGCGGAACGAGTCAGAGACGTTGACCGCGTCTGTCGGCCGCGTGGGGGTCGGACTGTCGGTCGCCTGCGCGGCGGCCTGTCCCGTGGACTGACCCGTCTCTGGCGCGGCGTTCCCGGCGAGATTCGACGAGCCGGCTGGGGCGCCGAGCGCGGCAGACTGGTGCTGCACCGCGGTTCCTCCAGTCACCGTTTCGAACTCGCAGGACCCGCCGCCGGGCAGCCCCACTTTCACCGACAGTTTCCGAACGTAGGGCACCGTGCCCGTGACCTGGCCGGACCGGTTCGTGACGCCGATAGACCGGTCGTCGAACCACACGCGAACGTCCTGGATCGGTTCGCCACCGCGACGGACGGCGACCGTCACGTCGCGTCCCGGGACGGGATTTTCGGAGAGGAGGACGACGCAGTCGCCGGTCTGCCCGGACTCGTTGCCGAACAGGTCCCCGAGGGGGACGTCGGGGGAAGACGACCCCTGAGCGGTCGGCGGGGCCGCGAATGCAGCGACGACGAGTGCGAGGCTACACAGCGCGAGGAAGACGAGCTGTCGGGGCTCGCCTGCCAGCTTCGGGAGGGGTCCAGCCGGGTTCGTGTGTGACATTGGCGTTGTCTGCACGCCGCCGGTTCGGCTCTCGCTCGTCTGACTCCCGCACCCACGACGGGAGGCCGACCGAACGGCGGCGTACTGGAACTAGTCCCACTGTCACTTTCGGTAGTAAAGAAGCCCCGGGTCTCGATGCAGGCTGTGCAGTCGACGGTCCTCCGGGGCGCACCGTCGCGGGAACCGACACGTACTTTTCTGCCGGGACGCATGCGATATCTATGCGCGTTCGCGACTGGCAGGACATCCTCGACGACGTGGTCGAATCGAACGCCGACGCCGGGCAGTGGCGCGCGGTGGGCGGGGACCGCGCCAGCGGTATCGGCGAGGACCTCTACCTGGGCCACCCCTCTGCCGGCGTCTTCCAACTGAAGACGTACGCGAAGAACCCCTTCGAGGTCCAGGGCGTCGGGTCACAGGTCGCCCGGAAGATCGACGACGAACTCGAGCCGCTCTTTCCCGACCGGGGCGCTGGCGGCTTCGGCGTCCAGCAACCCGTCGAAGACGAGGACGAGGCCGAGGCGGTGGCCGGGAAACTGGAGAGCGTCCTGGAAGCCCACGCCGACGCGCCGACGACGCCGGACGCCCTCTTCGAGGACGTGATGGACGCGATGGACTCGCCGGCCTACGGCCCGATGGAGTTCGACCAGTACGACCGACCCGAGCAGATGGACGACCTGGCCGACACCTTCGAGGAGGCCGAGGAACTGCTCGAGGCGGAGTTCGACGACGTGGTCGAGGAGGACGTCGACCGCGGATTCTACTGATTTATACCGCCGGGATTACTCTGATCTCGTATGAGCGACGACGCCGTCGGGACGGAGTCCAGCGCGCGGGAGACGGTCCGCGCGTACTACGACGCGCTCCGCAACGGTGACCCGCTGGGACCGTTCTTCGCGGACGACGAGGACCTGGTCAAGTTCGGCATCTCCGAGCGACTCGTCGGCGGGGAGGCGGTGGCCGACGGACTGCGCGAACAGACAGAGACGACCAGCGGCTGGACGGTCGACAGCCGTGCGCTGGCCGTCACCGAACGCGACGACCACGCCTGGTTCTCGGACGAGGTGTTCCTGGGCTGGACCGGCTCCGATCCGCCGATCCGGTACGAGTTCGAGACACGCTGGAGCGGGACGCTCGAACGACGCGAGGGGGACGGTTCACCCTCCGCCGACGGCGACTGGCGCGTCGTCGGGATGCACGTCTCCACGGCGGGCGATATCTGATGGTCGGCCCGTCGATCACCGACGAGGAACGAGAGCAGTTTCTCTTCCGCCTCCGCGTCGGGTTCTCGCTGTTCGTCGGCGCGTCGATGGCCCTGGTCGTGGTGGCCGGCGACGGGTCCCTGCCGATGCTCGCGGGAGCCTTTCTGGCGGGCACCGCCGCAGGCGCTGCGCTCGCGTGGTGGGTGTTCCCGGACAGCATGGCCACGGGCCCGCGCGGGCGGCGGTAGACGGGGCCAGAGCCGAGAGAGGCGCCACCACCGGGCTCGTTGCTATCGCACGGACGGTATCCGTTACGACCCGCGTACCCGCCGATAGCTCTTTGCGTCCGCCGGTCACAGTTCCCCGACGTGACTGACCATCGGGAGGACGACGAGGACGCGGCCGAGACGGACGTGTTCACGCCGAGCGACGCGTTCCAGAGCCTCGGCGGCGAGGCGCGTACCGCCGTCCTTCGGGCGCTCGCCGCCGACGGACCACAGCAGTTCTCCGAACTGCACGACGCCAGCGGCGTCGACACCTCTGCCGGCTTCGCCTACCACCTCCGGCAACTGGACGGCCATTTCGTCCGCCAGCGCGCGGACGACAGGTACGAACTGACCTGGGCCGGCCGGGAAGTCGCGCGCGGAATTCGGGCCGGCGTCTACACCGATAGCGTGGCCGTCGGCCCGGTCGAACTCGACGAACGATGCCCGTTCTGCCAGGAGACCGGTCTCGTCGCGCACGCGGCGGACAACGTGACAGAGGTCGCCTGCGAGGACTGTGAGACGCCGGTACTGGGCCTGTCACTTCCGCCCAGTGGATACGCCAAGCGAGACGACGGGTCGCTCCCGGCCGCGCTCGACTCGTTCTATCGCCACCGGATCCGCTCGTACGGCGACGGCGTCTGTCCGGACTGCGGGGGCGCCGTCACCGTGGCCGTCGAACCCGCGTCCGGGGGCGAACTCGCGGACGGCGGCGAGCGGGACCGGGACGAGACGGCACACGGACCGGTGCAGGCGACCTTCGACTGCGAGGGGTGCGGGAGGGGCCTCCGCTGTCCGCTGTCGCTGACAGTCCTCGACCACCCCGCCGTCGTCTCGTTCTACCGTGACCACGGCGAGGACGTCCGCGACCGGCCGGTGTGGAACGTCGGCCCCGAGTGGCGCGAACACGTCGTCTCGCGCGAGCCGTGGTGCGTACTGGTCAGTACTCGTCTCGACAACGACGTCCTCGACCTGTACGTCTCCGTCGACGGAAACATCGTCGAACACCGTCGACGCACCGTTAGCGACGCCGGTCTCGGCGCGAACCGTGCGAACCTGGACCCCACCGGTTCGGCAGGTGGCGAGAACGGGCCCGCCGACGAGATGCGAGAAGACGACGCCACTGCGTGAGCGGAAACCGACTTACGACGCCCGGGAGAGCCCGGCCTCGTCGAGTGCACGCTGGCGGCGGCCCCGGTCGAACGATTCGAACCCGTCGGCGTCGACGGACGCGAGGGCGAGGTCCGACGCCGTCAGGTCGCGGTCGATTCCCTCGGCGAGCGACCGAAGTGCCAGCGTGAGTCCGGTCTCGACGTCGACCTCCCGGTCGTACTCGGCTTCGAGGTGCGATCGGATCGCCTCGCTCCCGGCGCCGACGGCCGTCGCCCGCCACTCGGTGGGCGTCCCGGACGGGTCGAGTTCGTAGAGAGATGGAGCGTCGTCGACGGCACCCCCGAGAAGCACTGCCGCGCCGAATGGTCGGGTTCCACCGGTCTGAGTCGACTCCTGGACGTAGTCGGCGAGAGCTTTCGCGACGGGTTCCACGCCCGGGGCTTCCCCGTACCGCAGGCGCTCGCGCTGGGCGTACTGTCGACCGTAGTCGACGAGGTGGCGGCCGTCGGCGACGTGCCCCGCCGTGGCCATTCCCAGGCGCCCGTCCACGTCGTGGAGTTTCTCGATGCTCTCCGGTTCGACCAGGGACGACCGGCGGCGCCTGTGCGTCGCGAGGACGACGCCGTCGATCGTGCGAACACCGACGGTCGAACTCCCGCGTTCGACGGCCTCGCGGGCGTACTCGACCTGGTAGAGGCGCCCGTCCGGCGAGAAGATGGTACTGCCCCGGTCGTAGGCTCGCTGGCGATCGGACTGCATTAGCTGGCCCTCCGTTCGTCGAAGGCGACTCCGTCGGCGGTGACCGTGGTGAGAGTGACCCCGTCACCGCTGGCCGTGTCTCGTTCGCACGCCGCCTCGACGGCAGCGACGGCCGTGTCGGCGGCCGCCTCGACGTCCGCGTCGGCGTCGACACGTCGTTCGAGCACGCCGTAAGCGACCTGCATCCCGCTGCCGCCCGCGGCGTAGCTATCCCCCACCACGCTTCCGCCACCGTCGAGTTCGAACACGTGTCCACCCGACTCGTCGACGCCGGCGAGCAGCGGGGCGACGGGCAGTCCCCGAACGTGCTCTCCGGCGGCGTTCGAGAGCGCCGTCATACTCATGGGTTCGTCGCGTCGCGATTCGTACAGGCTCGCCTCGGCCCGGAGCGACTGTATCAGGTCCTGTGCTGGGCCGACGGACCCGGCGATAGCCATCGTCGCCGTCGGGTGGACCTGTTCGATCTTCTGGACGTCCTTGTTCGCTGTGAACTGACCGCCAAGGCTCATGCGCTGGTCGGCGGCCATCATGACGCCGTCCGTCGCTCGCAGCGCGACGATGGTCGTCCCGGTTTCGAATCTCGGGGCATCGTGCGACACGTCGTCCGTCTGCCTACCGGACGACGGACGTTTCGCTAGGGACGCTTCTGGGATCAGTTCGGCGTCTTCTGGCGAGCCAATCGGTCGTGCGGGTGAGTTCGGTCGCAGTTCTGGTCGGGTCATCACCCCGGACTTCGGGCAGGGGTGGAAAATATGTTAGCTAAAATATATTTTAGCTGGTGGGCTGAGACGACCGGGTACCGAACGCGAGAGAAAACGGACCAGAAGTTATTCTGCGACTCGCCCGAGCCAGAGCCGGGGGTGGTCGAGTTCCTCGTCCGTCGGGAGGTGCGAGGGGTCCTCCCAGACCTTGCTCGCGCCCGCGACGCCGCGTTCGTCGGCGACGACGTCGAAGAAGGCCTTGCCTCGCTCGTACTGGCGGCGCTTCATGCCCAGGCCGAGCAGGCGGCGGACCAGCATCGCGATCGGGCCACGACCGCTCCGGCGGGCCTCGAGTTTCGCCCGGAGGTCGTCGTACTCGTCGTCGAAAGCACGGTCCATGACGAGTTCGGCGTACCCCTCGACGGCGGTCATCGTGGTGTCGAGTTCGCCCAGCGAGTCCCGGTCGAGTCGCCCGTCGGTCAGCGCGCCGATGGTCTCCTCCATCGTCTCCTCGAGGTGGGTCGAGAGCCACGGGGCGGCGCCGAACTCGGCGGCGTGGGCCACCTCGTGGAAGGCGATCCACCGGCGGAATCGGTCCCGGTTCACGTCGAGTTGTCCAGCGACGCGCTCGATGTTCGGGTGGACGAAGTACAGCGCGTGGTCGTCGGCCTCGGCCAGGAGGAGCGGGTCGTACTGACCGAGCACGTTGTTGCCGAGGAAGGAGAGCGCGAAGGCCATCGACCCGGTGTTGGCGAGCCGGGCGAGGCCCGGCATGTACTTCGCCTGCTGTTCGAGCGGGCGCATGAGGCGCTCGAACGTCGTCACGTTGGCGTCGATCCAGTGGTGGCGGTCCTGGACCTCGACGGTCCCGGGGAGGTCGAACTCCACCGCGCCGACGTCGCTGACCCGGTCGCGGGCGTCGCGGACGTCCCCCGCGTAGCCCTCGCGTTCCGCCTCGGACAGGTCGACAGAGCCGGGTGCGACCGACCCCTTGGCCGCCTCGGCGACGGCGTGCCAGTCGATAGGACCGTCGCCTGACGCGTTCGCGACGGCCTGGACGCTCCGATACAGTCCCATACCACCGTTTTGGTGTCAGTCGGGATATGCCTTCTCCCTAGAACACCGGGGCCTGCTCGGTCGCTTCGGCGTCCGAGCGGTCGGAACGACCGCGGGAGAGCAGCTTCCGGCCGAGCGCGATGGCGCCGGCCGCGAGGACGAGGCCCGCGAAGAGTGCAGCGGGCGACGTCCCGACGCCCGACGGCTCCGCGTCTCCCTGGAGTCGCTCCTCGATCGTCTCACCGACGCTCTCCGTGGCGCTATCGGCGTCGGCCCCGCTGAAGGGTGCCGCGGCGTTGAACTCCGCACCGTCCAGGTTGACCTCGAACAGGGTGAATCGAACCATACGTACACTTGTTCCGTCTGTCACTTATTCGTTCGTACCGGGCGACGGTTCCACACGCGTCGCTTCTCTGACGGCGGCCCGCTCCCTGATCCGACGGCTGACAGGTCAATGAAGATTTACGTATTGGTTGACTACTATTCCGTGTCAATGGCCTCCTACGAGGTGACCCTCCTCTTCGTCGGTCTCGCGATCATGGGCGCCGTCGCACTGCCTCGCGTCCTGTCTGACAAGCCGATGTCGTTCCCGCTGGTGTACGTGATCGTCGGCTTCGTCCTGTTCGCCCTCCCCCTGGAGACGACCCCCCCGGACCCGATCGAACAGGTCCTCGTCGCCGAACACCTGACAGAACTGGTCGTCATCGTCGCGCTGATGGGGGCCGGCCTGAAGATCGACCGCCCGTTCGATCCGCGGGGCTGGTCGACGACCTGGCGACTCCTCCTGATCGCGATGCCGATCACCATCCTTGTCACCGCCGTGCTCGGGGTGACCGTGCTCGGCACGCTCACCGCTACCGCCATCCTGCTCGGCGCCATCGTCGCACCGACGGACCCGGTGCTCGCCTCGGACGTCCAGGCGACGCCGCCGACCGAAGAAGTCGACGAGGACGTCGACGCAACCAGACAGGAGGGGACGATCCGGTTCGCGCTGACCTCGGAAGCGGGCCTCAACGACGGGCTGGCGTTCCCGTTCACGTACCTCGCCATCGCGGTGGCCGCCGCCAGCGGCACGTCGTCGCTCGTCTGGCTCGCCGACTGGGCACTGTACGAACTGCTCTACAAGATCGCGGCCGGCACGGTGATCGGCTACGTCTCCGGTCGGGTCTTCGCCTGGTTCATCTTCGGCTCGCCGGCGACGACCGACCTGGCGCGCGTCATGGCGGGCGCCGAGGCGCTGGCCGCGACGCTGATCTCGTACGCGGCCGCCGAGCTGATGGGGGGATACGGGTTCATCGCCGTGTTCGTCGCCGCGCTGGTCCTCCGGAACTACGAGTGGGACCACGACTACTACTTCGACCTCCACGACTTCGCCGTGACGACGGAGCGGTTGCTGATGGCGGCCGTGCTCGTGCTGTTCGGCGGCGCCATCGCCGGCGGGTTGCTCGCCCCACTGACCTGGACCGGTGCGCTGGTCGGCCTCGTGGTCGTCTTCGTCGTCCGGCCCGTCGCGGGGATGATCGCCCTCCTCGGCAGCTCCGTCTCGATGGCCGAACGGCTCGTCATCTCGGCGTTCGGCATCCGGGGAATCGGCTCGTTCTACTACCTCGCCTACGCGCTCAACGAGGCGTCGTTCCAGGAGATCGAACTGCTGCTTGCCGCCGACGAACTCTGGGCTATCCTCGGATTCGTCGTTCTGGTCTCCGTCGTCGTCCACGGCATCAGCGCGAACTACGTGATGGACGCGCTCGACCGCCGGCGGAAGGGTCACGAGGTGACCGAGTCGGCGCACTGACGCGAGTGACGACCTGTGCACGGCTCGCAGGCGGTCCGGAGCGGCCGAACGGCCGGCGCCCCTGTTTTTATCACCTCGCCACCGGTCCCGGCTAGTATGTCGCCCGAAATCACGAAGATAGAGAGCGTCGAGTTCGCCTACGAGATCCCGGACGTGGGCACCGACGAGAACGGGTTCAACCTCGTCTACGAACCCGGAACGACGACCGAACGCAAACTGTTCGGCATCAAAATCTACACTGACGAGGGGATCACCGGCGAGTACGTCGGCGGCAACTCCCCCGGCGCCGCCCAGATCAACACCTTCGCCGACTACCTCGTCGGCAAAGACCCCCTCCAGCGGGAGAAACACTGGTCGGAGATCAAACGCGCCCTGCGCAAGTACGACCGGATGGGTATCGGCCCAATCGACATCGCGCTGTGGGACTACGCGGGCAAACGATACGACGCCCCCATCCACGAACTGCTGGGCACGTACCGCGAGCGCCTCCCCGCCTACGCGTCGACCTATCACGGTGACGACGCCGGCGGGCTGGACTCGCCGGAGGCGTTCGCCGACTTCGCCGAGGAGTGCCTGGAGATGGGCTACGGCGGCTTCAAGATCCACGGCTGGGGCGGCGGCGACGAACTCCGCAACCTCGACCGCGAGATCGCGGCGGTCCACGCCGTCGGCGAGCGCGTCGGCGACGAGATGGACCTGATGCACGACCCCGCCTGCGAGCTGGAGACGTTCGCCGACGCGCTCGAGCTGGGGCGCGCCCTCGACGAGGAAGGCTTCTTCTGGTACGAGGACCCGTACCGCGACGGCGGCATCTCCCAGCACGCCCACCGCAAACTCCGCCAGATGCTCGACACGCCGATTCTCCAGACCGAGCACGTCCGCGGGCTCGAACCCGCGACGGACTTCGTCGCCAACGAGGCCACGGACTTCGTGCGCGCGGACCCCGAGTACGACGGCGGTATCACCGGCGCGATGAAGCGCGCCAAAGTAGCGGAAGGATTCGGCATCGACGTCGAGTTCCACGCGCCCGGGCCCGCACAGCGACACTGCATCGCCGCCGCGCGCAACGCCAACTACTACGAACTCGCCCTCGTCCACCCCGAGGCGCCCAACACCCAGCCGCCGGTCTACGAGGGCGACTACTCCGACATGATCGACACCGTCGACGAGAACGGCACCGTCCCCGTCCCCGACGGCCCTGGCCTCGGCGTCGAGTACGAATGGGACTACATCGAGCGCAACGCGACGGGCAGCGTCCACGTCTACGAGTGAACCGTCTCGGTCCCGCGTAGAGACGAACTACCAAGGGGACTTGTCCCGTAGCGAGCGGTATGACACCGTATCGCGCAGGCATCGTCGGCACCGGCGGCATCGCCGGGATGGGCATCCTGGGGATGCACGAGGAGGACGAACTCGGCCAGCAGAAGGTCGAGGCGAGCCACGCGGGCGGCTACGACGCGACGGACGGGATAGAACTCGTCGCCGTCGCGGACGTGGACGAGGAGAAGCTCCGGCGCTTCGGTGACGTCTGGGGAATTCCCCAGGAACGGCAGTACGTCGGTCACGAGGCGATGCTCGCGTCCGAGGACCTCGACGTCGTCTCCGTCTGTACTCCCTCCTTCCTCCACCACGACCACGTCGTCGACGCGGCCCGTTCGGCCGCCGACCCGGCCGTCGTCTGGTGCGAGAAACCCATCGCCGCCGCTGTCGCCGACGCCGAAGAGATGGTCGCCGCCTGTGAGGAGACCGACACGGCGTTGCTCGTCAACCACTCGTTCCGGTTCACCGAGAAACTCCAGCGGCTCCGTGAACTGGTCCAGGAGGAGGGGATTCTGGGCGAGGTTCACTCGGTCACCACCCAGTTCCGCATGGAACTCCTGCGAAACTCGACGCACCTGCTCGACACGCTCGTCTACCTGCTCGACGCCCGCGCCGACCAGGTGTCGGGGTACATCACCGGGGAGAACGAGGCGATCGACTCGCTCGGCGCCGACCGGGAGGTCGACGACGCCGGTGGCGGCGGGTTCGTCGTGATGGACGACGGCACCTTCGTCACCGTCGACTGCACCGTCCCGCGGGCCGACTCGTCGATGCTGCTGAACTTCGTGGGCAGCGAGGGCAAACTGTACGTGAACAACGACGACGGCGAGTGGCGCTACTGGCGACTGGAGGACGGCGACCACGTCGAGGCACCACTCCCGGGCATCGACGGCTCCTGGACCTGGGAGGACGACTACCAGCGGGCGTTCGCCAACGCCGCCCGCCACGTCGAGGAGCTGCTCGACGGAACGGCCACCAATCGGTCGACGGGGCGGGAGGCGACTCGCTCGCTGGAGATCATCGTCGGCTTCTACCTCTCACACTACACCGGCGGCCAGGTCGACGTTCCGCTCGAACGACCGCTCCGGGACGTCGAGATAACCTCCTGGTAGCCGCGGTTCCACGTGTCGGCGCCGCGTCCGGAAGCGCAGGGTTTCTTGGTCGAATGCGACAAGGACCGGCCATGGACGAACGACGACGCGAGTTCCTGGACGACCTGCTGGCGACGGCCAACCCCTCGGGGTACGAGACCGCCGGCCAGCGGGTCTGGATCGACTACGTGAGCGAGTACGCCGACGACGTCCGGACGGACGACTACGGCAACGCCGTGGCCGTCCTGAACGGCGACGGCGACAGCGAGGTCGCCTTCGCCGGCCACGGTGACGAGATCGGCTTCATCGTGCGTGACGTCACGGACGACGGCTTCGTCCGCATCGCTCGCATCGGCGGGTCGGACAAGACCGTCTCGCGCGGGCAGCACGTCACCGTCCACACCGACGACGGGCCGGTCTCCGGCGTGATCGGTCAGACGGCGATCCACCTCCGGGACCGCGACGACGACTCCGTGCCGGAGATCAGCGAACAGCACGTCGACGTCGGTGCGACGGACAGCGACGAGGCCGAGGCACTCCTCGACCGCGGCGACCCGATCACCCTCGACCAGTCGGTCACCGAGCTCGCGAACGGCCGCCTGGCCGCCCGCGGGATGGACAACCGCATCGGCACCTGGGCGGCCGCCGAGGGGTTGCGTCGTGCGAGCGAGCGTGGTACCGACGCGACGGTGTACGCCGTCTCCACGGTCCAGGAGGAGGTCGGCGTCCAGGGCGCCAAGATGGTCGGCTTCGACCTCGACCCCGACGCCGCCGTCGCGGTCGACGTCACCCACGCCACGGACACGCCCGACTCGCCCGGCAAGCACTCCTCCGGCGTCGAACTCGGCGGCGGTCCCGTCGTCGCCCGCGGCAGCGCGAACCACCCGGTCCTCGTCGAGGGGTTCCGCGAGGCGGCCGACGGCGACGACATCGACGTCCAGTTGCAGGCGACGGGGAGCCGGACCGGGACCGACGCGGACGCCTTCTACACCTCCCGCGGCGGCATCCCCTCGCTCAACCTCGGCCTGCCGAACCGGTACATGCACACCCCCGTCGAGGTGATCGACCCCGACGATCTCGACGCGGTCGCGGATCTGCTTGCCGGCTTCGCGGTGCGAGCCGAGGAATTCGCCCCATTTAGCGTCTCGATATAGGAGTGCAAGCGGTACGTTTATGCACGAGTCGCCAGCCCGTTAGTGGTATGAGTGGAAGACCGCTCGACGTGCTGGAGGCGTCGCTGGGCGAGACCGTCACAGTGTCACTCAAGGACGGCGAGGTATTCGAAGGCGAGCTCTCGGGATACGACCAGCACATGAACCTGGTCATCGAGGGCGAAGACACAACGATTATACGCGGCGACAACGTCGTTTCCATCAACACATGACTGGCGCAGGAACTCCGAGTCAGGGCAAGAAGAACACGACCACGCACGTCAAGTGTCGCCGCTGTGGCGAGAAATCCTACCACTCGAAGAAGGGCGTCTGTGCGTCCTGCGGCTTCGGGAAGTCCGCGAAGCGCCGAGACTACGCCTGGCAGAGCAAGTCCGGCGAATAGCTCCACACTATGCACGAAAAGTGCGGCGTCGTCGGCATCGCACTTGACGACCGAGACGCCGCCCGACCTCTCTACTACTCTCTGTACGCCCTCCAGCACCGCGGCCAGGAGTCGGCGGGCATCATCACCCACGACGGGTTCCAGCAGCACGACCACGTCGAGATGGGGCTCGTCGGGGACGCGTTCGCACCCGACGACCTGGCGTCGCTGAACGGCGCCAACGGCATCGGTCACGTCCGCTATCCCACCGCAGGGAGCGTCGACTCCTCGTGTGCCCAGCCCTTCTCCGTCTCGTTCAAGTCCGGCTCGCTCGGGCTCTCGCACAACGGGAACCTCGTCAACGCCGGCGAGATTCGCGAGGAACTCGCGGAACTGGGCCACGCGTTCACGAGCGACGGCGACACGGAAGTCATCGCCCACGACCTGGCGCGCAACCTCCTCGAGGCCGACCTCGTCCGTGCGGTCAAGCGGACGATGTCCCGGATCCACGGCTCGTACTCGCTGACCATCATGCACGACGAGACCGTGATGGGCGTGCGCGACCCCGAGGGCAATCGCCCGCTCTGTATCGGCGAACTGAAGGACGGCTACGTGCTCGCCTCCGAGTCCGCCGCGATCGACACCCTCGACGGAGAACTCGTCCGGGACGTCCGACCGGGCGAACTCGTCGTCCTCCACGACGACGGGTCGGGCTACGACACCTACCAGCTCATCGAGCAGGAGAACACGGCCCACTGCTTCTTCGAACACGTCTACTTCGCGCGGCCGGACTCCACCATCGACGAGAAGCTGGTGTACGACGTCCGGCGGGAGCTGGGCCGGTCGCTCTGGGAGGAATCGGGCATCGAATCCGACGTCGTCCTGCCCGTGCCCGACTCCGGGCGCGCGTTCGCCTCGGGCTACGCCGAGGCGGCCCAGGACGCCGGCAGAGACATCGAGTTCGCCGAGGGACTGATGAAGAACCGGTACGTCGGCCGGACGTTCATCATGCCGACCCAGGACGAGCGCGAGCGGGCCGTCCGGCTGAAGCTCAACCCGATCAAGTCCACCATCGAGGGGCGAACCGTCACTATCATCGACGACTCCATCGTCCGCGGCACCACCTCCAACCAGCTCGTCGAACTGCTCAGGGACGCCGGGGCCGAGGCCGTCCACGTCCGCATCGGCGCACCGAAGATCCTGGCACCCTGTTACATGGGCATCGACATGGCGACCCGCGAGGAACTGATCGGCGCCGAGAAAGGGGTCGACGAGATACGCGAGGAGATCGGTGCCGACTCGCTGTCGTACCTCTCCATCGACGCCGTCGCAGGCGCCCTGGAGACGAGCGAGTCGGACCTCTGTCTCGGCTGTGTCACTGGCGAGTATCCCTACGAGATCGAGGGCGAGGAGACGGACCGGGACGTTCAGCGGCCAGTCATCGGCGGCGGTGAAGTCAGCGCCGACGATTAGATCGCTCCCGGACCAACACGTTCGGCGGGTGGACGTGCCCGACAGTGCGAAATTTTGAGTGGCCCGTCCCCGTCCCTTCGATCACATGAACCTCGAACTCGTGCTGGCGCTCCTGACCGGTCTGGTCGCCGGCGCACTGTTCCGAACGCTCCAGATCCCGATCCCGGCACCGCCGAACCTCGCCGGCATCCTCGGCATCGTCGGCATCTACCTGGGGTACAAACTCGTGGAGTGGGCCGACGTCGGCGTCGACCTGCTGGGAATGCTGAACGAGCTCGTCTAGTACCAGTCGAATTTCTCCCCGTCGAGAGCGAGCACGAGGCCGAGCGTGAGCGGGACGGCGGCGACGGTTACTGCACCGACGCCGGCCAGCATCGCGTCGAATCCGAAGACGCTCCGGATGTCGAGCACGAACGTCGTCGACAGCGCGACGAGCGTCGTGAATGAGGCCACCGCGCCGAAGCCGAAGGAGCTACGGGCGAGTTTTCGTCGTCCCGTGGTTCGATACCGGTCACGTTCGAGGGTGCGAAACACCGCGACGAGAACCGCAGTGAAACCGCCGAAGAAGACGAGACTCACGGCGACAGTGCCGAGCGCGACTGTACCGACCATGTCAACGGGGTCAGTATCGCACGTAATGAGCGTTCCGGCTCAGTAGACCACGTACAGGAGCAGGTAGACGACGATGCCCAGCGCGAAGGAGACGAGCCAGAGGACGGCCGCGACGCGGCCGACGCGGGGGTGGTTCGTGGCGGGGAGTTCGGCGACGGGATAACTGTAGGCGAGCAACAGGACGTAGTACAGCAGGGGGAGACAGACGATGGCCAGTCCCATGTGGACGACCAAGATCGGGAGGTAGAGGGACGTCTCGACCCACCCCGGGCCGGCGAAGTGGGTGGGGCCGACGAGCGAGACGCGGTAGAGGTAGAGCACCAGGAAGGCCAGGAAGAGGCCGAATCCGGTGAGCATCAGGCGGCGGTGGCGGTCGACGTTCCCTCGCTTGATCGCGCGTAGCCCAGACAGGACGACGACGATGGCGAGCGCACTGATCGCGGCGTTGACCGGCGGAATCGCGTCGAGGACGACCTCGGGTGCGCGGGGAAGGACCGCGGCCGGAACGTAGCCGCGGACGGCACCGACGACGAGGGCGAGCGACACGATCGTAAGCAGGGCAGTCAGCGACGGAATCCGGTCGCGGACCTGCAGCTCCATAGTGGGTGGTGGCCGTCGGGAGACAAGCCGGTTTCCTTCTCGGGATGGCCAGCGTTTTGTCCCGCGCGTCCCGACGGCCACCATGCTCGACACCGGCGAAGTCGCTCCCGAGTTCGAACTGACCGACCAGGAGGGCGAGCCCGTCGCCCTCTCGGATTACGCCGACCAGCGCGTCGTCCTCTACTTCTACCCGCGCGCCGACACACCCGGCTGTACGACCGAAGCCGCCGGCTTCCGCGACACCCTGGCTGAGTTCCAGGCACGAGACGTCGCGGTCCTGGGCATCAGCGACGACCCGGTCGCCGACCTGGCGGCGTTCGCCGAGGAGTACGACCTGTCCTTCCCGCTGCTCTCCGACGAGGACGGCGAGGTGGCCAGCGCCTACGACAGCTACGGCGAGAAGAACATGTTCGGCGACACCTTCGACGGCGTCTTCCGGAACACGTACGTCGTCGGGACGGACGGGACGATAACGCACGTCTACGAGGACGTCGACCCGGAAGGCCACGCCGAGGAACTCCTCGACGACCTGGACTGAACGGTCCGGGGTTTTCTCGAACCCTCAGTCCGACGGCTGGCGGCCGTTGCTACCGCGTGAACCAACGGTAGCGCCGGTGAGCGGCGCTATCGGTCTGTCGACGTCGGGATTGCACTCCCGGCAGGTCCACCTGATCGTTCGGTGCGTCATCGATTCTGATCGTTCGCTGTGGCGCCATACCTCCGACACGGTGGCACCGCAGTCGTCGCACTCTGGCATGTTACCTGTTATCACACACCGCCAGTATATACGTCCTTCCCTAAACGGCCATGAACCGGTTGGGAACGGCTGAATATCCCTAATACAATTGAAGGTCACGAAGGCAGCCCACCCCAGTGAGTCTCGGTACCTCGTCACAATAACGCACACAAATCCCCGGCCCGACGTTCGACGCATGCCGGACGCCTTCGGCCGCGCGATCCGCGACTGGGACCGGGACGAGCAGAACGAGCCGCTGCTGCAGCGCGACGGGGAGCAAGTCCTCGAACACCCCATCGAGGCGTTCTACTTCGGCGAGTTCGACGCCGAGAGCGACTACGGCTCCTGGCTCGAATTGTGGCTGGACGGGCCACTGCTGGATCTGGGTGCCGGCGCCGGCCGGGACGCGCTTCACTTTCAGGACCGCTTCGAGACGGTGGCTATCGAGGTCAGCGACCACCTCGTCGAGACGATGGCGTCCCGGGGCGTCGAGGACGCTCGGCGTGGGAACATGTTCGAACTCCGCGAGCAGTTCGAGGCAGGACGGTTCCAGTCGGCCCTCGCCCTCGGGACCCAGCTGTGCCTCGCGGGTTCCATGCAGGGCCTCCGGACGTTCCTCGCCGACCTCGCCCACGTCACGACGCCCGACGCCACCGCCGTCGTTCACAGCTACGACCCAGGTGCCGACGGCATCGAGGACCTGCTCGGATTTCGGGACGATCCGACGCCGGGCCTCGCTCATCGCGTTCAGTGGTTCGAGTACGAGGACGAGGTGGACGAGGCGCTCTACTTCAGACTGTTCAGCCCCGCCAAATTGCGCGAGGCAGCAGACGCTACTGGCTGGAAAGTGTGCGAGGTACGACGACCGTTCGACCCGGTCAGTTACCGGGCGGCGTTGGAAAAACGATAGTGGCGGGGCGGTCGCGGAAGCGGTGAAACGAGCAGACCGCGACCGAAGGTCGCCGAAAGATGCGCAGCATCTTTCGAGCCTTCGCTCACTCCGTTCGCGAAGACGCGGTTTCACTTCTCGCGAGGCGAAGCCGAGCGAGAAGGACGTTGGTAGCGTAGATTTTTACGACGAGAGGTGCCCACAGGGGCGCGAAGCGCCCCGAGGACACCCGAGGTGGTTCGAAAGAGCGCGGAGCGCTCTTTCGTCATCACGAGAGAGCGAAGCTCTCTCGAACGAAAGTAAAAAGGGACTACTGGAACGTCCGGCCGACCGTCTCCTCGTCGCCGATACCGGCCTCGTTGTGGTCGAAGCGCTTCTCGATCTCCTCGTAGCGCTCGCGGACCTCCTCGTCGACGCTGGGGCCGACCTCGTCGAGGGCGTGCTCGAAGTGGTCCATCGTGATACGAACGTTCGAGACCGTGTCACCGATCTCCTCGGGGTCGACGCTGTTGACGAACTCGCGGGTCGCGGCCATGGAGGCCTCGCGGGTGACGGCCTCGATGTCCGCGCCGACGTAGCCCTCGGTGCGACGGGCGAGCTGGTCGAGGTCGACGCCGTCGGCCAGGGGCTTGTTCCGGGTGTGGACCTGGAAGATGGCCCTGCGGGCCTCCTCGTCCGGCACCGGCACGTGGACGTGACGGTCCAGGCGACCGGGGCGGATGAGCGCCGAGTCGATGAGGTCGGGTCGGTTGGTCGTGGCGACCACGACGACGTCCTGCATCTCTTCGAGGCCGTCGAGCTCCGTCAGGAGCTGGGAGACGACGCGTTCGCCGACGCCCGAGTCCGTGCTCGTGCCACCACGTTCGGCGGCGATGGAGTCGATCTCGTCGAAGAAGATCACGGTCGGGGCGTTCTCGCGGGCCTTCTCGAAGACCTCGCGGACGCCCTTCTCGGACTCGCCGACGAACTTGTTCAGCAGTTCGGGCCCCTTCACGGAGATGAAGTTCGACTGGGCCTCGTTGGCGACGGCCTTGGCCAGGAGCGTCTTCCCGGTCCCCGGCGGGCCGTACAGCAGGACGCCCTTGGCGGCGTTGAGGTCCATCGCCTCGAACACGTCGGGGTACTCGAGTGGCCACTGGATCGTCTCGCGGAGGCGTTCCTTGGTGTCCTCCAGGCCACCGACGTCCTCCCAGGAGACGTCCGGGACCTCGACGAACACTTCGCGGAGCGCCGAGGGCGAGATGCCCTTCATCGCGTCCTTGAAGTCGTCCTCGCTGACCTCCAGCCGTTCCAGCACCTCGGCGTCTATCTCGTCCGATTCGAGGTCGAGTTCGGGCCGGATGCGACGGAGCGCGTTCATCGCGCTCTCTTTCGTCAGCTGTTCGAGGTCGGCGCCGACGAAGCCGTGGGTGCTCTCGGCGTACGCGTCGAGGTCGATCCCCTCGGCCAGAGGCATCCCGCGGGTGTGGACCTGCAGGACTTCCTTGCGGCCCTCCTTGTCCGGGACGCCGATCTCGATCTCGCGGTCGAAGCGGCCACCGCGGCGCAGCGCCGGGTCGATGGCGTCGACGCGATTGGTGGCGCCGATGACGATGACCTGTCCGCGCTCCTCGAGGCCGTCCATCAGCGAGAGCAGCTGTGCGACGACGCGGCGTTCCACGTCGCCCTGGGTCTCGCCGCGCTTGGGCGCGATGGAGTCGATCTCGTCGATGAAGACGATGGCGGGGGCGTTCTCCTCGGCCTCCTCGAAGACCTCGCGGAGCTGCTCTTCGGACTCCCCGTAGTACTTCGACATGATCTCCGGGCCGCTGATGGTCGTGAAGTACGCGTCGATCTCGTTGGCGACGGCCTTGGCCATCAGCGTCTTCCCGGTACCCGGCGGACCGTGGAGGAGCACGCCCTTCGGCGGCTCGATGCCGAGCTGCTGGAACAGCTCGGGGTGGCGCATCGGGAGCTCGATCATCTCGCGGACCTGTTCGAGTTCGTCGTCGAGGCCACCGATGTCCTCGTATGCGACGTCGGGCGTCTCGCGGTCACCGCCCCCGCCACCGCGACCGGGGCCGCCGCTGATCTGCTCGGCGGGCTGTTCGGAGACCTCGATGTCGGTCTGGTCCGTGACGACGACCGTCCCCTCGGGTTCGGTCTCGGCGATCTTGAGGGGAATCTTCTGTCCGCTCATGCTCGAGAGCGGGCCGAGGCCGAAGCTCACGGGCACGGTCTGTCCCTGCGTGACGGCCTGGCCGCTGAGGTTGTTGCGGATCATCGGGCCGACGTTGCCCCGGACGCGGAGGTTCTGGGGGAGGGCGACCGTCACGGCCTTGGCGACCTGGACGTCCGCCTTCTCGACGTTCACGTTGTCGTCGATGCCGACGTTGGCCTCCTGGCGGAGCTGGCCGTCGATGCGGACGACGCCCCGGCCCTCGTCCTCGGGGTAGCCGGGCCAGACGCGTGCGACGACGCGGTTCTCGCCGCCCTCGATGACGATGTAGTCACCGTTCTCCAGGTCCATCTCGTTCATCGCGCCCCGGTCGATGGCGGCGAGCCCACGACCGGCGTCCTTCTGCTTGAGTGGTTTGACAGTGAGTTTCATTAGTGGGCCTCCTCGGAGTCGCTCGTCACTTCGACAGTGAGGACCCCGTTTTTGATAAACGCTTGCGCGTCGCCTGCAGGGAGCGCCAGGTCGTACTGGTCGGACCCGGAGACGACGATGGCCGTCTCGTCGACGACGTCGACGGAGGCGTCACCGGCGACGCCGAGGTCTGCCGCGAGTACTCTCGTACCGTCGTCGTACTCGAATCGGCGCACCGGCGCGTCGTCGACGAGCTGCTGGTTTCCATTCATACTAACCAATAGTAAACACCGAGAGTATTTAAAGTTTGCGCCGCCGAACACCACCCGTTGTCGGGATCACGCGGAAGATGACTGAAAGCGGTTCACACCGATCGGTTCGACCGCCCGGCGCTTATCAGTGCTGCTTTCGAACGACAGGTATGGACACCGTCGCCCACGACGGCCGGACCACGGCGTTTCGCCGGACGAGCGGCGCCGGCGAATCGGTCGGTGACGCTACGATCCTCTACGTCCACGGCAGCGGCGCGACGCATCGCGCGTGGGCACACCAGTACGGCCCCGACGGACCTCGCCACCCGGCCGCTGCAGTCGACCTGAGCGGCCACGGCGACAGTGTGGACGTCGACACCGACCCCGGCCCGGAGACGCTCACAGCGTACGTTGCGGACGTCACGGCGGTTGCCAGGGAAACGAACGCCGACGTCTTCGTCGGGAACTCGCTCGGCGGCGCAGTCGTCCTCCAGGCCGTCCTCGACGGCGTGGTTTCACCGTCGGCACTCGTTCTCGCCGGAACGGGTGCGAGGCTCACCGTCCACGAGCACCTCCGGGAGTTACTCGCCCAGGACTTCGGGCGGGCCGTCGACTTCCTCCACGGCGACGACCGCCTGTTTCACGACGCGGGCGCAGAGACCGTCGAACGGTCGAAGGCGGAGATGCGGAACGTCGGTCAGCGGATTACCCGGCGGGACTTCCTGACCTGCCACGCGTTCGACGTCCGCGACAGGCTGGACAGAATCGGCGTTCCGACGCTCGCCGTCTGCGGCGAGTACGACCAGCTAACCCCGCCGGAGTACCACGAGTATCTGGCCGATAACGTGTGGAACGGGCAGTTCGAGACCGTCCCCGACGCGGCGCACCTGGCGATGGTCGAGCGACCGGACGAGTTCGACGAGGCGGTCGCAGACTTCCTCGACTCAGTAGAGGTCGTCTAGCTCGTCCTCGACGTAGCTGTGCTCGTCGGCCGGGAACTCCCCGCTCTCGACGGCGTCGAGGTAGTCGCCGACGGCGCGTTCCATCTCGCCGCGGACGTCGCCGAAGCGCTTCGAGAACGGCGCGGCGCCCTCCGTGAGTCCGACCACTTCGTCCACAGTCAGCACCTGTCCGTCGCAGTCCGGTCCAGCGCCGATGCCGATGGTGGGGATGTCGATGGCATCGGTGACGGCGGCGCCGAGGTTGGCCGGGACGTGTTCGAGGACGAGCGAGAACGCGCCCGCGTCCTCGTGCTCGCGCGCGAGGTCCAGTATCTCCTGGGCTGTCTCCTCCTCGGTCCCCTGCCGGAAGAGGCCGGTCTCGTTCTCGTGCTGGGGTGTCAGGCCGAGGTGGGCCTGAACGGGGACGCCGAGTTGTGTCAGCCGCCGCGTCAGGTCGACGGTGTGGGGGCCACACTCGAGTTTCACGCCGTCGGCCCCGGCCTCCTTGACCATCCGGCCGCAGTTCTCGATCGCCGCGGCCTCGTCCGCGCCGAACGAGAGGAAGGGCATGTCCGCCAGGACGAAGGCGTCCTCGACCACTCGGGCGACCGCTGCCGTCGCGCTGGCCATCTCGTCGACGGTCACCGGCAGCGTCGAGTCGTGGCCGAGGCGGAGGTTCCCCATCGAGTCGCCGACCAGGACGACGTCCGTCCCGGCCTCGTCGACGATTCTCGCGGTGGGCGCGTCGTAAGCTGTGAGCATCGTCACCGGCTCCTCGCCGGCCTTTGCCCGGATGTCTTTGGCCCGCATACCCCCGTCTGCGGCGGGCGACTGGTTAAACACTGTCATGGAACCGCGGCCGACGGGGCGCTCCGGCGACACGTGACGCGCCGACGCCATCCGTAACTGATTACCGCCGGAACGACGAGTGTGGCCGTATGCCCGAGCAGGTAGAGCGGACCGACCCAGAGGGCGTCGACTTCGGGTGGGTGATGCAGGTCACCTTCGTCGTGACGATACTGGTCGGTGCGCCGCTGGTCGCCGTGCTCTCGCTCGGGACGGAACTGCCGACCTGGGGTGCGCGCGCGGAGTTCGCCATCCGCGTCGGCGCCGTCGTCTGGTTTCTGACCGCCGCGAGCGCCTTCGGCTACGCGAAGAAGTACCAGGACTGAGGCTGCAGGTCCGGACCCGAAAATTTAGACGCGGTCCCGGACCCACTGGAAGTCCGTCCCGGCCCGTTCCGCCGTCGTCCTGTCGCTCTCCGAATCGCCGACGAACAGCGCCTGCGACGGCTCGCTACCGAGTTCCTCGACCGCGGCCAGCAGCGGTTCGGGGTCGGGCTTGAACGTCCCGACGGTGTCGCGACCGATCACGACGTCGACGTGGTCGGCCAGGTCGTGGCGGTCGAGCGCGCGCCGGCAGGCGTCCTCGCAGTTGAGCGAGACGACGCCGACGGGCACCTCGTGGGGCAGGTCCTCGGCGAGCGCCAGTATCGACGCCGTCTCCGCGCCGTCTCGCTCGTGGGCCGCGATGGCCTCCTCGACGATGTCCCGGTGACCGGTCTCGACGGAGCGTTCGAGCACGTCCCAGAGGTCGTGGCCGTCGGTGTCGATATCGTGGTCGGCCAGCGCCGCGTCCACGTCCCGGGCCACCGAGTCCCAGTCGACGTCGAGGCGCACGAGCGTCCCGTCCAGGTCGTAGACGACGGCGTCGTAGTCGGCTGCTGTCACGCCCGTGGATAGTCGGCGGGCCGTCAAATGAGCGTCGGTTAGCCGGCCCGCCTCACCGCCCGGGCTCCCGCCTGGATTCCCCGCCGGACCGCGTGGGCCGCTCAGTCCTCCAGTAGCTCCCTGGCGATTACGTTCCGCTGGATCTGGGTAGTCCCCTCGTAGATGGTCGTCACCTTCGCGTCGCGGTAGAACCGTTCGACGGGGAACTCGGAGACGTAGCCGTAGCCGCTGTGGATCTGGACGGCCTCGTTGCTGACGTCCATCGCACCCTCCGTCGCGAAGGACTTCGCCATACTCGCGAGGCCACGGGCGTTCTCGCCGGCGTCCATCGCCCGCGCGGCGTCCCAGGTGAGGAGGCGGCCGGCGCGGACCGTCGTCCACATCTCCGCGAGTTTGTGCCGGATACTCTGGATATCCGCGATGGGGCCGTCGAACTGCTCGCGGTCCTGCGCGTACTCCACTGCCTCGTCCAGGGCCGCCTGGGAAAGGCCGACGGACTGCGCAGCGATGCCGACGCGCCCGCCCGTGAGAATCGAGAGCGCCGCGGCCAGCCCGTCGCCCTCGTCGGTCAGCCGGTACCGTTCGGGAATCCTGACGCCGTCGAATGTCAGGCTCGTCGTGTCGCTCGCGCGCAGGCCGAGTTTGTCTTCCGGGTCGCCGACGGACAGCCCGTCCGTCTCCTTCGGGACGAGGAACTGCGTTATCGAATCGGGGTCGCCGGGGTCAGTCCTGGCGAAGACGACCAGCACGCCCGAGCGCTCCCCGTTCGTGATCCACTGCTTCTCGCCGTCGAGGACGTACTCGTCCCCGTCGCGCCGCGCGACGGTGCTCATCTCCCGCGGGTTCGACCCCGCGCCGGGTTCGGAGAGGGCGAACGCGCCGACCGGGCGGCCGTCGACCATCTCCGGGAGCCACTCCTCGCGCAGCTCCTCGTCGCCGAACTCCGCGACGCAGGAGGTGGCCAGACAGTGCACCGACAGCGCCGTCGCGACGGCGAGCGAGCCGTAGGCCACCTCCTCGTTGACGAGCGCGTACGTCCGCCGGTCGGCGTCGAAGCCGCCGTACTGTTCCGGCACCGTCAGTCCGGTCAGGTCCAACTCGGCGAGTGCGTCCCAGACGTCCTCGGGGAACCGCTCCTCCCGGTCGCACTCGGCGGCCGTCGGCCGTATCTCCTCGACGGCGACCTCGCGGACGGTCTCGCGTATCGCCGCCTGCTCGGGCGACAGATCCATAGCTGGCCTACGACGGCCTCCGCAAAAGGTGTGGGCCCGTCGAAACGGTCCGGGCCCGTGGAGGTACCGAGCTCGTCCGCCCGCTCAGGTATCTTCGGCGAGCTGAACGTCGAGGCGCTTCTCGAGCGCGCCGATGACGGAGCCGCCGACGCCGGCCTTGGTCGCGCGGCCCTGTTCGACGGCGAGCAGGTCCGACTCGTCGACGTCGATCTCGTCGGCAAGCTCCTGGGTCTGGAGGCCCGCGTCCTGGCGCGCCTCGGTCACGCGCTCGCCGTAGTCCCTGACGAGGTAGGGAAGCTGGTCGTCGTCGTAGTCCGCGCCGTCCTCCCAGTGGGAGCTGTCGGCCTGCTGGGCGTCGCGCATCCGCGCGGCGTTGCGGGCGGCGCGCCGGCGTCGGTCCGACTCGCTCCCGCTACCGGGCTGTCCGCCACTGGACTGTCCACCGCCCCCGCCGCCTCCGCCGCCCGAACGGCGCGACTGGGCGTCGTCGCCGTGGGTGACGCAGTCCGAACAGAGTTGCAGGGTCGCGCCGGCGACGGTCCCCGTCTGGAGATCGACGCCGTCCGCGCCACAGAGTTCGCAACTGTCGCTCTCGCTCCCACCGCCACTACCGGTGGAGTACTTGGCCATGGGCCGCTTTGGGTCCCGTGTCTATTTGAAACACGCGCTTCACGAGCGGGTGCGAACGAGTGCCGTCCGGACACGCAAACGAAAGCGCTTTTATCCAACCGTCGGATAGCACAGAGTGCAGAGAGACAGCGAGCGTGGGTAGCCAAGCCAGGCCAACGGCGCAGCGTTGAGGGCGCTGTCCCGTAGGGGTCCGCCGGTTCAAATCCGGTCCCACGCATCGCACGGCGGCACACCCGCCGAGAACGATGCAGGTGTTGTCCCTACCCGGGATCAGCACCCACGCACAATTCCTACCGACGCAAACTACAGACTGGCGAGACCATCGACAGAGGACGCTGTCCCGTAAGGGTCCGCCGGTGAGCAATCGCGCCAGCGATTGCGAACCCTGGAAGTCGCAGCCCGCGCAGGGCCGACGGCCCGAGCAGGAACGTCTTCGTCCGGTGAGCAATCGCGCCAGCGATTGCGAACGCCGTCACGAACCGGGTCACCAGCGTGGCGATTCGTACGAATGTTCCTCCCCCAGAGAATCACCAGTGATAATTCGAGGTAGTTGCGTACAGATTTGGCCTATACTGCCTATGACCGCATTCTCGAACCGATCTTCGCGCTACCCATCAAACCAGATCCGATAATCGGCCACAACGGTTTTAATCGTGCAGCCACCAGTTTTCGATAGGCACCATCCCGGTGCCACCCCACCCACCCACCCACCTTTCCTACTTTCGTCACTCGATAGCGCCAGCGGTGGTCGGCGATCGTTCGCACGAGTGTGCACGTACGAATGATGGCTCTCCGGGGAGCGACGGCGAACGGCGAGAAAAGTCGACGGCGGCGGCTCAGTAGGAGCGTTCCTTCGGCTCGTACTCCTTCCACTGGCTCTCCAGCAGGACGGGCTTGTAGTACAGTTCAGGGGTTCCGTCGTTCCAGGCGAGCATCGTGTGCTTGATCCAGTCCTCGTCGCGCCGTTCCTGATACTCCGCGCGCCAGTGGGCGCCGCGGAACTCGCGTCGGGCAAGCGCGCCCAGCGCGATGGCTTCGGCGACGTCGAGGACGTTGCGCGTCTCGATGGTGTGGATGAGGTCGGTGTTGTACGTGCGCGATGGGTCGGAGACGGAGACGTCCTCGTAGCGCTCGCGCGCGTGTCGGATGTCGCGCAGGGCCTCACGGAGGTTCTCCTCCTGGCGGAAGACGTTGACGTTGGCCGTCATCGACTCCTGGACCTCCGAGCGGACCTCGGCGTGGTTGAGGCCGTCGCCCTCCATCAGGTCCTCGATGCGCTGGCGCTCGCGCTCGATTGTGTGCTCGAGAACCTGGTCGGCGTCGACCACCGCCCCGTCGGCGGCGGCGTCCTCACCGCTCGCGCCGACCGCACCGGGTTCGACCGGCGGTTCGACGTCGCCGTCCTCGCTCTTGGCCGAGTAGCCGGTCTGGATTTCGGCCTCTTTCATGTCCCGGCCGGCGGCGTGGTGGCCGGCGCGGGCGCCGAAGACGAGCAGTTCGGGCAGGGCGTTTCCGCCGAGGCGGTTGGCGCCGTGGAGCGAGACGCAGGCGGTCTCGCCGGCGGCGTAGAGGCCGTCGATGCAGGTCTCGCCGTTCTCGTCGCACTCGACGCCGCCCATGGCGTAGTGCTGGCCGGGCTTGACCGGCATCGGCTCCTCGAGGCCGTCGACGCCCTCGAAGTCCTCCGCGAGGTGGAGGATGTTCTCCAGGCGGTCGAGGATGCGGTCCTCGCCGAGGTGGCGCATGTCGAGGTCGACGTACTCGTCCTCGATGCCCCGGCCCTCGTTGACTTCCGTCAGCTCGGCGCGGGCGACGACGTCGCGTGAGGCGAGTTCGCCGGCGTTGTTCGCGTAGCCGTACTCGTACATCAGGCGCTCGCCCTCGTCGTTGTAGAGGATGCCGCCCTCGCCGCGGACCCCCTCGGAGATGAGGACGCCCGTGCTCGGGAGCGTCGTCGGGTGGAACTGGATCATCTCCATGTCCTCCATCGGGACGCCGGCGCGGTAGGCCATCGCGGCGCCGTCGCCGGTGTTGGCGATGGCGTTCGTGGTGTGGTCGAAGGCCTGGCCCGGGCCGCCGGTGGCGAGGATGACGCCGTCGTTGGCGCGGAAGCCCTCGATCTCGCCAGTGGCGATCTCGTAGGCGACGACGCCGTGACACTGGCGGTCCTCGGGGTCGTCGTGGTCGGTGACGGCCAGGTTGGTGACGTACCACTCGTCGTACACCTCGATGCCGCGCTTGACGACCTGCTGGTACATCGTGTGCAGCATGTGGTGGCCGGTCTCGGCGCCGGCGTAGGTCGTCCGCGGGTGCGAGAGGCCGCCGAAGGGGCGCTGGGAGACGGTGCCGTCCTCCTCGCGGGAGAAGGGCATCCCCCAGTGTTCGAGGTTGATGACCTCTTCGGGGGCGTCCCGGGCGAAGGTGTCGACCGCGGGGGCGTCCGCGAGGTAGTCCGACCCCTTCATGGTGTCGTAGGCGTGCAGCTCCCAGGAGTCCTCCTCGTGGAGCGCCGCGTTGATACCGCCCTCGGCCGCGCCCGTGTGGCTCCGGACCGGGTGGAGTTTCGTCACGAGGGCGACGTCGGCGCCTTCCTCGTGAGCCGCGATCGCCGCACGGAGGCCGGCGCCGCCCGCGCCGACCACGATGACGTCGTGTTCGTACATGAGTTACCAGAACTTCAGGTTGGACTTGACTGCCTCCCGCTTGAGCTCCTGAATGTGCTCGGTGAGCGGGATGTCTTTCGGACAGACCTCGGTACAGGAGAACTGGGTCTGGCAGCGCCAGACGCCGTGTTCCTGTTCGACGATCTTCAGCCGGTCCTCCTTGCGGATCTCGCCTTCGCGTTCGTCCATGGCGAAGCGGTAGGCCATGTTGATCGCGGCCGGGCCGAGGTACTGGTTGTCCTCGGCGGCGATGTTGCAGGAGGACATGCAGGCGCCACACCAGATACACCGCGTGGACATCTTCACCTTCTCGCGGTTCTCGGGCGTCTGGCGCTGGGTCTCGTCGTCCTCGGGGAGTTCGTCGGCGTCGAAGTACGGCTCGACCGAGTCCATCTGGTCGTAGAAGTGCTCCATGTCGACGACCAGGTCCTTGACGACGTCCTGGTGAGGGAGCGGTTCGACGCGGACCGTTTCCGAATCGAGGTCGGCGATTTGCGTCTGGCACGCCAGCCGCTGGCGACCGTTGATGAATAGCGCGTCGGAGCCACAGACGGCCTGTCGACAGGAGTGGCGGAACGTGAGCGACGAGTCGTAGGTATCGCGCGCGTAGATGAGCGCATCGAGGACGGTCATCCCCTTGAAGAAGGGGACGTGGAAGTCGTCGAAGCGTGGTTCCTGCTTGCCCTCGACCTCGGGGTCGTAGCGGAACACCTTGATCTGGACCGTCTCCTCCTCGTCGAGCGTCTCTTCGGCCTCCGCCCGCTCGGCCTCGCGCTCGGTCGCGCGCTCTTGCTTCTCGCGGCGACGGCGGTCACCGGGCGATTCGACGGCCGACTCCGTCTCCGTCGCGGCGGCCTCTGACTCTTCGATCTCTGTCTCGGATTCGGGTTCTGTTTGCGTGCTCATTGTTTAGACGAGATTCGTCATGGCGATAGCGACGCGGGTCCCCTGGGCGATCAGTAGCAGGCTGGCTAGGACGAGCAGCCACTTGACTGCGTTCTTCCGGGTTCCCTCCAGGCCCTGGTTGATCAGCGCGTTGTAGACGCCGTTGACGCCGTGGAACGTCGCGGTGACCAGGAACAGCCACATCGTCGCGAAGTAGCCGAACTGGCTCATCCGAGCTTGCGTGCCCATGAACGTGATCTCCGAGGCGTGGTTCACGAAGTGCAACAGGAAGAAGTGGAAGGCGAGAACGCCGATCAGGAAGACGGCGGTGACCCGCTGGAGCAGCCAGCGCGTGCCGCCGCGCTGGAACGAGGAGTAGTGTTCTGCCATCTACGCGAGCACCCCCCCGATGAACGTGGGCACGCTCGCGACGGTGATGGCGCCGGTCAGGACCAGCGACGCGTAGAAGCTGCGGTCCTGGGCCTCCAGGCCGACGCCGAGGTCGACGAACAGGAGGCGCACGCCGTTGAGGATGTGGAACACCGCGACGGCGAGCAGGCCGACTTCCAGGAACCGGACGATAACGAGCGCCTCCAGCCCCTGCAACGTGTCGGTGTACACCGCCGGGTCGCTGGCGGTCGCGGTACTCAGGACCGCGATGTGCGTAAAGAGGTAGCCGATGAGTACCCAGCCGGTGAACTTGTGGAAGATCCACGCCCACATCCCGGCCGAGAACTCACGCCACCGCCCGAAGTCCTCGATAAAGCCGCGGTCGTACGAGTGGCTCATACAGTTGGGGGTTGGAGCGGTGATAAATAGAAGTTTCCTTAAAGGGGCGTGAGTTTTCGGACGAGGTGGACAAAGTAGTGTTTTCTGGCCTGCATTTCGAACGAATCGACGACGCAGTGGGATAACCTATCGGCGGTCTCAGCAGTCGCTCGACCCGTCGCCGGCCACGCGCACGACGTCGGTGAACTCGAAGCGCGCACCGCCCGCGCCGTGGCGCTGGCCAGACGCAAGCTCGGTCCGGCCGCCGGAGTCGCCGCCGTCCGCGGCGTCCGTTACCGCGACCGACCAGTTGTGGGCTTCCGCGATGTTCCGGACGATAGGGAGACCGAACCCGGTTCCGCCCTCGCTGGTCGAGAACCCGCGATCGAACACCTCCTCGCGCGCGTCGGTCGGGATCCCGGGGCCGTCGTCGGCGACGTAGAAACCGTCTGCCAGGTCACCGACGGTCACGGAGACGCCTGATCCGGCGTGCTCCACCGCGTTCCGGTAGACGTTTTCGAACAGTCGGCTGAGCCGGTCCGGATCCGCGCGGATCGTCTGGGTCGCCGGTACGTCGAGGCTGGCGTCGGCCGTTTCGACGGCGCGCCAGGCGTCGCGGGCGACCGTCTCGACGTCGACCGGGTCCGGCGACGCAACCGTCTGGCCCTGGATGACGAACGTGCGGAGCTTCGAGATCATCGTCGACATCCGGTCGAGGGCGGCCTCGGCCTTCTCCGCAGTGGGGTCGTCGTATTCCTCCCGAAACATCCCGACGCAGGACGTCGCCACGCTCAGCGGATTCCGCAGGTCGTGGGCGAGCACCTCCGTGAACTCTTCGAGGCGCTCGTTCTGCCGTTCGAGTTCCCGCTCGTAGACCAGCCGGTCGGTGACGTCCATCGTCACCCCGACGATGCCGACGACGTCGCCGTTCGCGTCGTACCGCGGCGCCTTCGTCGTCGACGTGAAGATCGTCTCGCCGAGGTTGGTCGTCGACTCGACGACGTCGTCGACCACCGACTCCTCTGACTCCATGACCGCCCGGTCCTGGGCGACCGCCCCTTCGGCCAGATCCGGGTCGTAGAGGTCGAAGTCCGTCTTGCCGACGATATCCGCCGGGTGAACGTGCCGTTTCCCCTCCGGGCCCGTGATGTAGCTGTCCGGGTCCGAACAGAGCATGGCGGCGCTCACGCGCTCGTGGCGGCTCCGCCGGTCCTTGAAGTAGATGGACATCGGGATGTTGTCGAGCAGGGACTCGAGCATCTCCCGCTCGCGTTCGAGTTCCGCGTCGCGGCGGACGGAGTCCGTGACGTCCCGGAGCGCGCCGACGAGCCTCCGGTCGTCGCGTCCCTCGCCGACCGTCCACTCGCTCTCGACGACGACCGCGTCGGCCTCGGTTCCGGCCGCGTTCCCGTCGGTTCGATCGAGGTCGAACCGGACCCTGATGGGGTCGTCGACGCCCGCCGCGTCGTCGGCGTTCGCCAGCGCCTCGGTCACCCGTTCACGGTCGCTGGCGGCGACGAAGTCGGGAAAGCGCGAGCCCACGAGCGACCCCGACCCGGCGCCGAACAGGCGTTCCATCGCCGGGTTCGCGTAGGTGATCGTTCCGTCCCGGATGACGCAGTGCGCGGTAGCGCTCCGCTCGATAGCGTCCCGCGGTGGGGGCGAGCTCTCCGAGGTCATATCCGTCACGTCTGGATCGGAACGAATAGTTATTTCGACTACACGACGTGCGGGTTCGCTGGCCGTCACTCGCCACGGGAACGACTCACCGAAGAGTGGCAGCGTCGAACGGCGAGTCGGCCAGTAGTGTCGGTCGTCGCTGAAAGGAGGTGCAACCGACAGTATCAGTCCCCGTCGCTCACGCCGCCGTTGCGCGCGAGTGCTCGCTGTGTCCGCTCGTCGAGTTCCACAAGGTGACAGATCGGGTTCCCGGGGTAGACGAGCGGGTTCTCGAGGCTCCCGACGAGGAGGCCCGGGAACGGCGCCTCGACGGTCGTCGTCTCCGTCTTGAAGGGGTTCGTGATCGTACAGATTGGGTCACCCTCCGGGACGAACGCGCCGCGCGCGTGGTGCATCTCGACGAGCCCACCGACGTCGGCGCGGATCCACGTCTTCTCGTCCTGACCGTCGACGACCGTCCGCCAGCCGGGCCAGTGGACCGACTCGTCCGGGTCGAGTCCGAACTCGGCCATGACCGACCGGACGCCGTCGAGGGCGCGGTCGATGAGGTCGCGCTGGAACCGGTGGGCCTCCCCCATCTCGACGGTGATGGTCGGAACGGCCTGGTCCGAGGCCTCGCGGCGCAGGGTCCCCGACGGACCCGAAGAGGAGATGATGACGTTCGAGGCGAACGAGTTGGCCAGGCGCGAGACGTCGGGGTCGTCCATGTCCGCGCGGACGTGGAGCATGTTCGTCCGGCCGCGCGTGGAGGTGTGGAAGTCCAGGCCGATGTCACAGGGCTCGACGAAGTTGTGGAAGATGCGGTGGGCCATCCGCCTGGCGCTCGTCGACGTCTCGTGGCCCGGGAACGACCGGTTCAGGTCCCGGTCGTAGATCGGCAAGTAGCGTTGCTGGGCGATGAACCCGGGGACGTTCAGCACGGGCAGGCAGACGAGCGTGCCCTCGAGTCCCGCGTGGTCCCACTCGTGGGCCACCTCGCGGACGACCTCGACGCCGTTGAGCTCGTCGCCGTGGGCGGCCGCCGAGAGGAACATCGTCGGGCCCGGCTGCTCGCCGTTGACGATGGTGACTGGCATCCGCACCGGGTCCCCCATGTACGTCTCGCTTATCGTGTACCGGACGTTCTGCGTCTCGCCCGGGTCCACCCGGCCACCGTCGTAGGTGAACGGGTCGGCCTCGCTCATAGCGCCACAAAGACGTGGAGGACATTAACCTGTGGGACACGACGGCGTGATAGTGATTGTTGTCGCTGTTTACCGGCTATCAGCTCCCTCGTTCGGATTATCGCGGGTCAGAGATCAGAACAATCGCCGTGAGTCGACCGTCACCAATTTGTGGTGGCCAGCGGTAATTACCGTATGAGCGCTTCTGACGACATCACTGTCGGTGTTTTGAGCCTACACAACAGCAAGGAGACGAAGGCAATCCTCAACGCGGCCGAGGACCTGGGCTACGACACAGAGTGGCTCCGTACCGAGAACACGGCCGTCGACGTCACCGCCGGGAGCGCCGCGCTGGAACCGGACGTGGACGTCATCGCCAATCGCATGCTGCTGTCGAACGACGAACAGCCCATCGAGGGGCTCGGCCTCGCCCTGACGCTGGAACGGCTCCAGCCGATGCTGAATCCGCCGCGGGCCGTCGCGACGGCGCTCCACAAGTTCGCGACGGCGGCCGCCCTCATCGAGGCGGACGTCCAGGTTCCGGACGCGCTGCTCGCGCTCTCGGGCGACCGGCTCAACGCGGGCCGCGAGCGCTTCGGTGAGAGCGCCGTCTACAAGACCGCCATCGGCACCCACGGCGGCGGGACGTGGATGGTCGACCTCGACGAACCGCTGAACCCGCAGGTCGGGCAACGACACGCCTTCCTGCAGAAGTTCATCGACCGCGACGAGACCCAGCACCACGACCTGCGCGTCTACGTCGTCGACGGCCAGGTCATCGGCGCGATGAACCGCTACGCGCCGGAGGGCGACTGGCGGACGAACGTCGCCCTCGGCGGCGCCGTCGAGGACATGAGCGAGGACCTCCCGAGCGAAGTGGCCGAAATCGCCAGGCGGTCGGCCGAGGTCGTCGGCCTCGACTACGCCGGCGTCGACGTCGTCGAGGGCGAGGACGGCTACTACGTCCTCGAGGTGAACCCGACGGCAGGATTCAAGGGATTCTTCGAGGCGACCGGTATCAGCCCCGCGCCCTACATCGCCAAGCTCGCCATCGAGCGCGCCGGCGGCGAGGTCGACGACGAGGACGTCCGGCGGATCTCCCAGCACCTCGACGACTCGCGGCCGTCGAGCATGCCAGCGAAGGACAAGGTCCAGAAGTCGGAGAACGTCTCCGTCGGCTACATCGAGGAAGTCATCGTCTCCGGCACGCGCGGGTCCGAGACGGTGCTGGCCAAGTCCGACACCGGCGCGACGCGGACGAGCATCGACACGGAACTGGCGGCCGGCATCGGGACGGGTCCGATCAAGGACATCGTCCGCGTGAAGTCCGGGAGTTCCAAGAGCGGTCGGTCCCGTCCGGTCGTCGACATCGTCGTCGGCGTCGGCGGCACCCAGCACACCGTCACCGCCAGCATCGAGGACCGCGACCACATGGACTACCCGCTCCTGCTGGGCCGGGACATCCTCAAGCACTACCAGGTCGACGTGACGCGCCGCGCGGACGAGGAGAGCGTCCCCGAGTCCGAAGAGGAAGAAGAAGCACTGGAGTAAGCGCGGTCCGACGCACAGTCCGGTAGAGAAGCAATTTTGCCGGCACTCAGGCCGGAATGGCGTCGTCACAGGAGACGTCGCCCAGGTCCTCGTCCGGTTCGTCGACCGGTTCGGCCGGGACGCCGACGACCGTCGTTCCGGGTGCGACGTCGTCGACGACGACCGCTCCCGCACCGATGGTCGCTTCCGTCCCGACGGTGATGTCGCCGATGAGCGTCGAGTCCGCGCCCAGCGTGACGCCGTCGCAAACCGTCGGGTGGCGCTTCTCGGGGTTCGAGGACTTGCCGCCGAGCGTGACGCCGTGGTACATCTGGACGTCGTCGCCGACGACGCTCGTCTCGCCGATGACCGTGCCCATCCCGTGGTCGATGAACACACGGTCCCCAAGCGTCGCGCCGGGGTGTATCTCGACGCCGGTGGCGAACCGGGCGAAGTGGGCGATCAGTCGGGCGGTGAGGGTGTGTCCCCGGTTCCAGGCGGCGTGGGCGACGCGGTGGATCCAGACGGCGTGGAGACCGGAGTAGGTCAGCAGGACCGCCAGCGGGCTCGTGGCGGCAGGGTCGTTTTCCGTGGCGGTTCGAACGTCCGTTTTGAGTCGGTCGAACATCGATTGTGGTGGTGTGAGTCGGGTACCGTGGATAGTGACGAAGGCGATACGGGCGCGGAGAAGAGCGGACGTTCACCGACAACAGCCGGCCGACGCGGCGTCGGCTGGCTGGACGGCGGTGCGGTCGGACGGTGACGCGCGCCCGTGGGACATGATCAGAAGTCAACGCTGGACGACCTTAAAGGCAGTCGATGCGTCCGGCGCCGCCGGTCGGACCGAGAGAGTTTCCTGCCTCGGTCCCCTGTTCCCACTACTCGAATGATCGACGACGCGAAACCAGTACTGCGGGAGGACCCCGTGATGGCCGAACTGCTCGAGGAACACGACCCCTACGCCGAGGCGGACTGGACCGAGTTCGAGCGGCTGTGCGTCTCCATCATCAACCAGCAGCTCTCGACGGCGTCGGCGGCGGCCGTCAAGGAGCGCGTGTTCGACCTGCTCGACGAGGACGTGACGCCCGAAGCCGTCCTCGAGGCCGACGAGGACGCCCTCGGTGAGGCCGGCCTCTCCGGGATGAAGATAGAGTACATGCGCAACGCCGCCGAAGCGTTCCAGGAGAACGACCTCACGCGAGCGGGACTGGCAGACCACACGCCCGACGAGGTGATCGACGAGCTGACCGAGATCAAGGGCGTCGGCGAGTGGACCGCCCGGATGTACATGATGTTCGTCCTGGAACACGAGGACGTCCTCCCGCTGGGCGACCTGGCGATACGGCGCGGGATCGAACAGCTGTACGGCGACGGCGAGGAGGAGCTGACCCGGGAGGAGATGCGCGAGATCGCCGAAGCGTGGCGGCCCTACCGGTCGGTCGCGGCGCGGTACATCTGGGCGGCCTACGAGTCGGACTAGCCGGTAGCGGAGAGCGACCCGTCGGCGGCGCGACGGAACGGCCGCTCAGACCATCCCCTTGCCGAGCAACTCGCGGGCGACGATGTTCTTCTGTATCTCGCTCGTCCCCTCGTAGATCTGGGTGATCTTGGCGTCGCGGTAGAGGCGTTCGACGTCGAAGTCGTCGACGTAGCCCGCGCCACCGTGGATCTGGAGGGCTTCGTCGGCGACGTCGACGGCGACCTGCGAGGCGAACTCCTTGGCCATCGAGGCGAGCATCGTCAGGTCGTCGTCCGAATAATCGACGCTCCAGGCGGACCTGTAGGTGAGCAGCCTGGCGGCCTCCGTCCGGGTGTGCATCTCCGCGAGTTTGTGCTGGATGGCCTGGAACTCGCTGATGGACCGGCCGAACTGCTCGCGCTCCTGGGCGTACTCCAGCGCGCGCTCGGCGGCACCCTTCGCGATGCCGACGGCCTGGGCGGCGACGCCGGTCCGGGTCTCGTCGAAGAACTGCATCAACTGGAGGAAGCCGGCCCCCGGCGTGCCGATCAGGTTCTCCTCGGGCACGCGGACGCCGTCGAAGACGAGTTCGGCCGTGTCGGAGGCCCGGATCCCCATCTTGCCGGTGATCTTCTCGGCCTCGAAGCCGTCGCGATCCGACTCGACGACGATCTGTGAGAAGCCGTTGTACCGGCCCTCGGCGTCCGGGTCGGTCTGGCAGAGGACGACGAAGAAGTCGCCGACGGAGCCGTTCGTGATCCACATCTTGGATCCGTCGATCACCCACTCGTCTCCCTCCTTCTCCGCGGCCGTCGACACCGAGGAGACGTCCGACCCGGCGTGGGGCTCGGAGATCGCGGCGCCCATGACGGCCTCGCCGGTCGCGACGGGTTCGAGGAAGCGTTCCTTCTGGTCCTCCGTCCCGAAGCCGATGATCGCGTCCGAGCCGAACGCCGCGGACTGGACGCACAGCCCGATGCCGGGGTCGACGGCAAACAGTTCCTCGGCGATTATCGCGTTGGTGAGCGTGTCGTAGCCGACGCCGCCGTACTCGACCGGGATGTTCGCGCCGGTCAGTCCGAGTTCAGCGGCCTGATCGACGATGTCTCGAGGATACGTCTCCCCCCGGTCGTGCTCCCGTGCGACGGGGGCGATCTCGTTCTCCGCGAAGCGGCGGACCTCCTCGCGCACCTGCCGTTGTTCGTCAGAGAGAGCGAACTCCATGTGGTCTTTGTTATCGATGCCCAGGCATAATGGTTTTTAATCTTGAATAAACTCGATCGTTGTTGTTTCCCGAGAGAAACGTTGAAACGGCTCCCGGGAGTGGAAATCAGTGACATGGACTTCGAGGACATCGACACCGTCGCGGTACTCGGCGCCGGTAACATGGGACACGGCATCACCGAGGTGGCGGCGCTGGCCGGCTACGACGTCCGGATGCGCGACATCGAGGACGAGTTCGTCCAGGACGGCTACGACAGCATCGAGTGGTCCCTCGACAAACTGGCCGAGAAGGACCAGATCACCGAGGAGGAGGCCGAGGCGGCCCTCGACCGGGTGACGCCACTGGTCGACCTGGAAGAAGCTGTCGGCGACGCCGACGTCGTCGTCGAGGCCGTCCCCGAGAAGATGGAGATCAAGAAAGACGTCTACACCGACGTCGAGGAACACGCTCCCGACGAGGCCATCTTCGCGACCAACACTTCCAGTCTCTCTATCACCGAACTTTCGGAAGTCACAGAGCGCCCCGAGCAGTTCTGCGGCATGCACTTTTTCAACCCGCCGGTCCGGATGCAGCTCGTCGAGGTCATCTCCGGCGCCCACACGAGCGACGAGACGCTCGACGCCGTCGAGGAACTCGCCGAGGCGTTCGGCAAGACGCCGGTCCGCGTCCGCAAGGACTCGCCCGGCTTCATCGTCAACCGCATCGCCGTCCCGCAGATGAACGAGGCCGCGTGGCTCGTCTCCGAGGACGAGGCGACGATCGCCGAGGTCGACGCGACGACGAAACACGACATGGGCCTGCCGATGGGCGCGTTCGAGCTCTCCGATTACGTCGGTCTCGACGTCTCCTTCGACGTTCTCGAGTACGTTAACGGCGAGCTGGGCCGCGCTTACGAGCCCTGTCCACTGCTCCGGGAGAAGGTCGAGGCAGAGGAGTTCGGCACGAAGAGCGGGAAAGGCTTCTACGACTACGACGGGGGCGAGGGCGTCCAGATCCCCCGCGACGAGGGCCGCGAAGACCTCCAGTCGCTGTTCGTCGCCGTGACCGCCAACGAGGTCGCGAAGCTGGTCGACGAGGACGTCGCCGACCCCGCAGAGATAGACGAGGCGGTCATGCTCGGCCTCGGCTGGCCGCAAGGACCCGCGAAGATGGCCGACGAGCACGGCCTGGCTGACCTCGTCGAGACGCTCGATGAGTGGCACGAGCGACACGATCACCCGCGCTACGAGGCCGCCGACTACCTGCGCGAAGTCGCCGAGTCGGGCGGCTTCTACGGGACCGAGGAGTCCGGAGGCCGAGACCGCGAGTTCGAGACCATCACCGTCTCCGTCGAAGAACGCGTCGGACGGGTAGAGATCGACCGTCCCCACCGGATGAACACCATCACGCTGGAGATGCTCGACGAGATCGACGCCGCGATAGACGAGTTCGAGGCCGACGAGGACGTCCGCGCGGTCCTCCTGACCGGCGCCGGCGACCGGGCCTTCTCGGCCGGGTTCGACGCCTCGACCGCTGCGGCCGGGAGCGGCATCGAGGCCCAGGAACTGTCCCGGAAGGGCCAGCAGACGTTCGGTCGGTTCGAGGAGTGCCCGAAGCCCGTCGTCGCGGCGATCGACGGCTACTGCCTCGGCGGCGGCATGGAACTCGCGACCGCCGCCGACATACGGATCGCGAGCGAGCGCGCGCAGTTCGGCCAGCCCGAGCACAACCTCGGCCTCTTGCCCGGCTGGGGTGGCACCCAGCGGCTCCGCGCCATCGTCGGCGAGGGACGGGCCAAGGAGATCATCTTCACGGCGCGCCGGGACTACGACCCCGAGACGATGTACGACTACGACTTCGTCAACGAGGTCGTCGCGAACGACGAGTTCGAAGCCCGCGTCGCGGAGCTGACCAGCGACCTGGCCGCCGGCCCGCCGGTCGCCCAGAAGTTCACCAAGATGGCGATGCACGCCGGCCGGGACGACACCGACGCCGGGCTCGAAGTCGAGAACTTCGCCTTCGGTCATCTGTTCACCACCGACGACATGTGGGAGGGGATGGCCGCGTTCCAGGAGGACCGCGAACCCGAGTTCGAAGGGAAGTGAGGCGAGCGTAGCGACCCGAGAACGCCGTCGTTAAGACCCGCCCTCGCACAGGTTGCGGTATGGAGGCCACGCGACTCGCCCCGTCCGTCGGTATCGTCGCCTCGGCGCTCGTCCTCTTCGTGCTGACGATTCCGTACGCGCTCGTCGACGCCGGGAGCGCTGTCGCCACGTACTACGCCAGCGGCGCCGTCAACCCACTCGTCGTCGGGCTGTTCGCACTCGTCGCCGTCATGGTCTTCGCCGCCGGCCGGCAGGGCCGGTCACCGCCCGACCTGGTCGCCGGCGCAGCGCTGGTCCTCGGGCTGTTCATGTTCGTCATCTCGCTGCTGTGGGCCGTCACTCTCCCCGGGAACCCGCTCCTGGAGTTCTCGATGTCCACGATACTCGAGTACCACCGGACAGCGCTCGTCCTGACGAGTCTGGGAGTGCCGGTGAGCGCTGTCTGGTACGCCCGCGCGCTACGGATTTTCTGAATACGTCGATTCGTGATCAGTACAGTGTGTAGGGGTATCGTTTGGTAGGTTTCGAACTGGTGACGCGACTGGTAACGACAACACCTCGAAAGCCCTCGGCGCGCTCGACTCGTGCGAACCCGCTGTGCGCGCTCGTGCCTCGCGTGCTTGCGGGTTCGGACGTCGTCGACCGCACCTCGCCCTTTCAGTCCTCCAGGCACAGCCTCGCTCGCGCGATAAAACGCGCTCGCGATTGGGACCACCAAACCTCCCCGGTCGCGCCTGGCGGCGCGACACGCTTCCTGCCCGCTCCGCACCCGCCCGGCCGGGAGCGAGTAGCCGAGCGAAAGCGAGGCTCTCGCGGCCATGGGAAGGGCAGGGCTGCGGTGCCTGGCTGACTGAAAGGGCGAGCGCCGCGAGGGCTTTCTGGGTGTTAGCGGTCTTGTTTCTTCCATCGAGATCGCGACGAACCACCCACTCAGTACACAGGTGTACGTTCCATCCTACGGCGGAACGGAGTCACGCAATAGAGAATCCCTAAAACGCCCGTTCAGGGCGGAGTTGAACCAGAGACCAGCGAGAGTCGCGTTCGCGACCGTCCAGCGCGGGAGGTGTGGCATCGGTCCACACGAGTGAACGTTAGTTATTCTGTCTCCCTGTACTAAACAAACGGCCACAAACGCCGATAAACCGTACAAAACGTTCTGCACTCGTATCGACCAATTCGAACAGAACCGAACGTCCGACCGGGTTTATCTCCCATCCTCGCTCACGAACCGAGTGCAATGTTCGCCAACCGAACCCTGCTGACGATCGCGGTCGCGGCGGCGGTGCTCCTCGCGGGCACGGCGCCCGCGGCCGCCCAGACGAGTGGTACAGCCAGCCAGACGTTCACGGCGACCGTCGAGGTGACCGAGGACGCGACCATCGTCACCGTCGAGGAGAACGGCTCCGCCGCGGCGGACGTGGACGTCCACGTCGACTCGGTCGGTGACGCGTCCTACAGCGGCGACGGCACGCACACGACGGACGCGGACGGGCAGGTCGTGTTGGCCCACCCGGACGCGGAGACGACCGTCGAACTGACCGTCGAGTCCGACGACGCCCGCGCGAACGGGACGGTCGTCCTGGACCCCGACCCGGCAGTCGAGGGCGAGGCGACCATCACGCTCTCGGCCACGTCGGCGGGTGAGGTCGCGAGCGAGGCCGGCGACGAGACCGAAACGAACGAGTCGAACGAGTCGGACGAGGCGACTGAATCGAACGAGTCTAGCACCGAGAGCGACGACGGCGACGACCGCCAGTCCAGCGGTGAGTCCGACGACCGGTCCGCGGCAGAGAGCCAGGGCGGCTTCGGCGCCCAGATCTCCGCCTTCGTCGGCTCCATCGTCGACGCCAGCGCGTCCATCGGCCAGGACGTCTCGGCGTTCGCACAGGAGAACAACCCCGCGGCGAACGACGACCGACCGGGCGCGAACGCGTCCGCTGACGTCCGCGCGAACGCTTCGGCTGACGCCGGTGTAGACGCCGGCAACGCCTCGGCTGACGCTGGTGTGGACGCCGGTAACGCTTCGGCTGACGCCGGTGTGGACGCGAGCGCGAACGGTGACGCCGATGCCGACGCCGACGCGGACGCCTCGGTCGAGTCGGACAGTACGGTCGACGCCAACACGACGAACGGGACCGTGAACGCCAGCGGCAACGTCAGCGCCTCCGGGAACGCCGACGCCGGGCTGTTCGGTCTCCTGTAAGGAGTCACCTGTAGCCCGAAGTCCCCCTCTCGGTCTGTTTTTTCGACGCGAGCGACCGCGCTCGCGCTACTCGGACGTGACCGAACTCGACGAGTGTCGCCGAACGGAACTGAGAGAGCGTCTGCTACGTGACTTCGACTCCGAGCGTGAGGTGAGGGGACGTGAGAACGAGCGTTACCGCTCGGACGGAGGTGAACCCGAACTACGCCAGCTCGCGCTCGAAGACGTCACGAAGTTCGGCGATTGCAGCCGCGTCGTAAGCCAGCGATTCGCCGTTGACGGTCACGTCGAGCGTACCGGAGTCGTCGGCCTCGCCCAGGTCGTACACCGGCGCGACGCCGTCGAAGGCCTGCCGGACAGCCTGCGGATCCGTCGTCTCGACGATCACGCGCCCGGCCTGTTCGCCGAACAGCAACTCGGCGGCGCTCCCTTTGTTCGGCGCGTCGATGGCGACGTCCGCGCCGGCGCCCTCGGTGACCATCTCCGCCAGTCCGACGGCGAGCCCGCCGTGGCTCAGGTCGTGGGTCGCCAGCGTGTTCGCCTCGTTCGCGACGTCGGCGATAGTGGCGACGAGGCCGGCAGGGTCCGCGGGCAGTTCCGGGAAGCGATCCGTCCCGCCGAACTGGGCGAGGTACTCGGACCCACCGAGGCGGGGTTCGGCGTCGCCCTCGAGCGCGCGAGCGGCGACCAGCAGGAGCGTTCCCTCACCGGAGAGGCCCATCGGGGGTGCGTCGTACCCCTGCTTCGTCCCGGCGAGCGCGAGCGTCGGCGTCGGCGGGATGGGACCGGCGACGGAGTCGTTGTACAGCGAGACGTTACCACCCACGACAGGGACGTCGAGCGTCGAGCACATGTCCGCCAGGCCGTCGACGATGTCCTTGAACGCGCCGTACACTTCCGGTTTCTCGGGGTTGCCGCCGTTGAGGCAGTCGACGGCGGCCAGCGGCTCGGCGCCCTTCGCGGCGACGTTCGTCGCGTTCTCCAGTGCGACGGCGCGGGCGCCCTCGTACGGCGCGGCGTCGGTCCAGTTAGGGTCGGCACCGGAGGAGAAGGCGAGCCCAGTGTTGGCCTCCCGAACCGCGAGCACGGCCGCATCGTCGCCCGGCAGCACCGACGTCCGGACCTGGACCTCATGGTCGTACTGTCGGTACACCCAGCGCTTGGAGGCGGTGTTGGGACTGCCGACGACGGCCTCGAACGCTTCCGTGAGGTCGACGTCCTCCGGCAGGTCGCGCTCCTGTTCCGCCGGTTCGACCATCGGGAGGTCGTTCATCGGGGCACCTTCACCGAGGAAGTGGGCGTCGACGTCGACGACCGTCTCGCCCTCGAACGTACACCGGTAGGTGCCGTCGGTGACCTCGCCGATGACCGAACAGCCCAGGTCGAAGCGCTCGGCGACTTCGCGCACGCGGTCGACATTCTCCGGTTCGACCTCGTAACACATCCGCTCCTGGCTCTCGGCGAGCAGGTACTCCATGGCGTTCATGTTCGGCTCCCGTTCGTGGACGTTCGAGAGCTCGATATCGGCGCCGAGGCCGCCCTTGGCGACCATCTCGGAGCTCGCGCCGCCGAGGCCCGCGGCGCCGAGGTCACGGGCCGACTCGACCAGGTCCTCGTCGAGGAGCGCCTCGTTGGCCTCGACGAGGAGTTTCTCGGTGTAGGGGTCCCCGACCTGGACGGCCGGGCGGTCCTCCGTCTCTGCGTCTTCGGCGAGGTCCTCGCTGGCGAAGGACGCCCCGCCGAGGCCGTCACGCCCCGTCGAGTTGCCGACGAGGACGAGCTTGTTGCCGGGCTCCTGGGCCTCGGCCGTGACCATGCGCTCGGGGTCGTCGATGAGACCGATGCAGGCCACGTTGACGAGGGGGTTCCCCTCGTAATCGTCGTGGAAGGCGGTGCTTCCCGTCACCGTCGGGACGCCGATGCAGTTGCCGTAGTGGCTGATCCCCTCGACGACGCCCTCCATGAGGTAGCGAGAGTGTTCACGGTCGAAGTCGCCGAAGTACAGCGAGTCCGCGAGCGCGATGGGGTAGGCGCCCATCGACAGCGTGTCGCGGACGATGCCGCCGACGCCCGTCGCTGCGCCGTCGAACGGGTCGACGTAGGAGGGGTGGTTGTGGCTCTCGACTCCCATCGTGATGTACGTCTCGCCGTCCCCGTCGCCGTGGTCCGGGAGGGCGACGACGGCGGCGTCGTCCCCGGGCCCGACGACGACCTGGTCGCCCTCGGAGTCGAAGGCCGAGAGCAGCGGCCGCGAGGACCGGTAGGCACAGTGCTCGCTCCAGAGGTTCTCGAAGAGAGCCGCCTCGGCGGGCGTCGGCTCCCGGCCGAGTTCGGCTACCACGAGGTCGTGGTCTGCGTCGGACAGGCTCATTACCTGCCCGTCGCCACCGGCCGGCTAAATCGCTTTCCATGCGGGGTTGTACCCGCTGCCCTCAGTGACGGAACGTCGCTCTGACGAGCGTGCCACGTGTCCTCGCTGGCTCCGCCCCGGGATCCGGAATCCCTGTCTGGGCACCCCACCGTTCCGCCCTGACCTGACGTCGTAAGAGAATGTTATCGCAGGGTAAGAAACAGTTAAACCGCAGTACGGCAAACCGATGGCAACGCTACGATGTCGGACGTTCCCCGCCGCGATCCGGCTGCCCTCCTCGCAGACCCCCGCATCAACTCCGAACAGTTACGTCTCTACGACGACCCCGACGGCTGTCCGGTGCTCGTCGTGGGATGCGTCCACGACCATCCGGCGAGCACGTTCCGGGCCCGCGCACTCGTCGAATCACTCCGACCGGACGTCGTCGGCGTCGAACTGCCCCGCCTCGCACTCCCCCTGTTCGAACGCGTCGGTCGCGATGCGAACGGCGACGCTTCCACCGGTGGCGAGATGAGCGCCGCCCTCGCCGCGGCGGCGAACACCGGCGCGGACCGAACCGGAATCGACACGCTCGGTCCGCGGTTCGCCAGGTCGCTCCTGTCCGAACTCCGCCGGGAATCGGCGTCGCTCGACACCCTCGAACGGGTTCTGGGCTCCGTTTCGGACGTCGCCGGTCACGCGCTCTCCTGTCGCCTCTCGGCCGCGCTGGGCCGGTTCGGGACGGCAGCTCCCGTCAACGACCGCGCGAACGAACACGACATCGGACGGGACGCGACGCCGTCGATGCAGGCCGAGGACGAACACCGACAGCTCACGCGGAGTCTCTCTGTGCTGCGAGCGTTCGAACAACCTCTCGCCAACGACGTCGTCGACGCGGCCCGCGAGGAGACCATGGTCGCGAGCCTGGCCGACGTCCGCCAGCGGGGCAGCGTCGTCGCGGTCGTGGGGTTCGACCACCTCTCCGGGATGACGAAGCTACTCGACGCCCGGGGCTGGACACGATACGATCCGGACGCCGAATCGCTGGAGCGGTTCCTGCACTGACCTCTCGTCTCCGAACCGCCCGTGACGACGGCCAGACGACGACGGCCGGACGACGACGGCCCGATCCCGTCGCAGTGTGTGAGAAACGACTGCATAACTCAAGTACTTCCATCTCCTAGCCGCAGGTGATGACCTCAAACGACGACGCCCCCAGCGGACCCGGGGCCCCAGTCCGTCAGTCGGAGAGCGGCGACAGCTACGTCGCCTACGAGACCGAGGACGGCGCCTTCGTCATCCGCGACGAGTCCCAGCCCGAGGCGTGGATCCGCTCGGACACGGTGGTGGGCCTCTCCGCGGACGGCGCGTGACGGGCCGGGCGTTCCTGCCCGCTCACGACGCAGTAAGGCCCTTTCTTCCGCTGGTTTCGACGTTGTTACTGGCGATCTAGTTGCGAGTGCCCGATCACCAGCCCAGTAATCTCGGTTTCGCCCGATAGCAGCCGTCTTAGAGGCATCTGACGGGCGTATCGCGGACCGGGGCGTTTTTCATACTACGTCGCCAACCCACGGGCGTGCTATCGGTCGAGCTTCACGCCCACTCCGCGCTGTCGTACGACGGCCGCGACCCGGTCGAACTCCTGCTCGAACAGGCGGCGGCCGTCGGGCTCGACGCGCTGGCGATCACCGACCACGACGAGATCGACGCGAGCCTCGAAGCGGCCGAACTGGCCCCGGAGTACGGGCTGGTCGGCATCCCGGGGATGGAGGTGACCAGTCGCGCCGGCCACGTGCTCGCGCTCGGCATCCACGAGGCGATCCCTGCCGGTCTCCCGTTTCACGAGACGCTCGCCGCCATCCGCGACCAGGGCGGGATCGCCGTCGTTCCTCACCCGTTCCAGGAGTCCCGCAGCGGCGTCCTCGCGAACATCTCGAAGGAAGACCTCGCCGACGCGGACGCCATCGAGGTGTACAACTCCAGGTTACTGACCGGCCGGGCGAACCGCCAGGCTGCCCGGTACGCCCGCCGACGTAGCCTGCCGATGACCGCCGGCAGCGACGCCCACATCAGCGAGATGGTCGGCCAGGCCGTCACCCTGGTCGACGCCGAAGCGTCGTCGGCAGACGCGATTCTCGACGCGGTCGCCGACGGACAGACGACAGTGGAGGGAAAGCGGACGCCGTGGCGCATCAGCTTCCGGCAGGCGGCCGGCGGGGCGAAACGGCGCGCCAGAAACTGGCTCACGCAGTTCCTCGCATGATGGACGGCGCCGACCCAGCAGTCGTGCGTCGCGCGCTCTCCGACAGAGACCCGCTGTCGGGTACGGACGGCTTCGCCGGCGAACTGGACGGCGCGCTCGTCCGCGACGTCCTCGGCCGCTATCCGGCGTTCTACGAGCGCGAAGCGGGAGACCCGGCCGCTTCGGGCGACTGGAGTTTCGACCCGACCGAGTTGACCGACCCGGAGAGCGTTCCCGCTGGACATCGCGTGGACGCGTCCAGGAGCGAGCAGGTGCTCTCGCTCCCCGACCCATCGCCGTGTCCGGACGACGCAGCAGCCGTCGCGGCGGTCCGCGACGCCGTCTCGGAGAGCGTCGACGCCGTCTCGACGGACGGCCTCGCGATCGCGTTCTCCGGCGGCCTCGACTCGGCGATTCTGGCCGCCCGACTGGACGCGCCGCTGTACGTCGCCGGGTTCCCGGACAGCCACGACGTCGAGGCGGCTCGATCCGCAGCCGAACTGCTGGACGCGGACCTGACCGTCGTCGAACTCACCCACGACGACCTCGTGGATGCGGTCCCGCGAATCGCCCGCGCCACCGGCCGGACCAACGCGATGGACGTCCAGATAGCGCTGGGCCTGTTCCTGGCCGCGGACCGGGCCGCCGGCGACGGGTTCGACCGCCTCGCCGTCGGGCAGGGCGCCGACGAACTGTTCGGCGGCTACGCGAAGGTCGCCAAAGCGCCCGACGACCCCCGCGTCGACGCCGACACCGTTCGTGGCGCGCGACGCGAGGTCGTGCTGGGGCTCCCCGACCAGCTGGAACGGGACGTGCTCACGTTACGGGCCGCGGGCGTCGAACCGGTCGCGCCGCTGCTCCACGATTCAGTGGTCGAGGCGGCACTCGAACTCCCGGGCGACCTGCTCGTTGCCAGTGACGGAACCCGAAAGGTCGCGCTCCGGCGGGCAGCGCGCGAGTGGCTTCCGGACGAAATCGCCGAGCGCGACAAGAAGGCGGTCCAGTACGGGAGCCTGGTCTCCCGAGAACTGGACCGACTTGCCCGTCAGGCCGGGTTCAAACGCCGGATGGACGACCACGTCGGCAAGTACGTGGCGTCGCTGCTGTAGCGAACGGACGGCACGATTGTTGTCCGTGACGGTGTGCCGCCGGCGTCGCGAGGCCGTCACGGGGAGATCCTCAGCGCACGCGCTTTCTGGCCCCGTGTTCTTACTTGAAGCTGAGGGCGGGGTGTCGCTGGTCGACCAAGTTTGACATCGCGCACGTTCCATCAAACGTCGGCGTAGAGCAACACCCTCCCACAGTCGGGACAGAGATGTGCATCGACGTCGTTTTTCTTTGAAACGCCGAGCGTTCCGAGCAATCCACCACTGGATCGTTCGGTCTTGACGTACGGACTCCAGGCGTCGTTGACGCCAACCTTCATGCCGAAGCTGACCGTCTGGAGGGCGACGTCGCAGTCGGGGCAGTTCCTGTCCATGAACTGCAACCCTCACCTGTTTGCCAATAAACTCCCGAAATCGAGCGTCAGTGACTGCCACAATCGTCACGCCGTCGCTACTCCGTACGACGGCTACCGCCACCGCTGTTCGCCTCGCCCGGACTATTCGATGTCCGCGTAGAACCGGAGCAGTCCGCACTCCGGGCACATGAACACCGAGACGTCGCGTCGCTCCTTCACGCCCAGCGACCCGAGGATACCCTCGCTTCGCTCGGGGAGCTTGACGTTCGGATGGTAGGCGTTACTCATCTGGAAGTCGACCTCGCCCATCTCGACGCCGCAGTCGGGACACCGTCGGGGCATGGCTTCGAATTGGGGCCGCGCCGTCTTTTCCCTGGTGCTATTGCTGGGCGACAGTCCGGATGGCCCGCCGTCCGATCTCGGTCACGTCGGACGGGATCTCTTCGCGGTCCGCCAGTTCCGCGTTCGTGACCCACTCCCAGTGATCGGCCGGCTGTTCGCCGGGTTCCGGGTCGATGTCACGGTGTGGAGCCTCGGCGTAGTAGATCAGGTCGATATGCTGGTGGCCGATTCCCTCGTCAGTGACGTTGATGTCGGCCAGTTGCACGTGGGTGGGCTGGGGGAGCGACCGGGTGGTTTCGCTCTCGACGTCGTCCCGGTCGGCGACGAGTTCCACCTCGAAGCCGAGTTCTTCCCGAACCTCGCGGAGGCCGGCCTCGTGGGGGAGTTCGTCGCGTTCGACGTGGCCGCCCGGGGCGAGCCAGAGCCCGTGCTTGTCGTGTTCGTGCAGGGCGACCGCGTCACCGCTGTCGCTCGGATGTACGACGTAGACGGTCGCGGTAAAATGGCGCGTCGTCTCCATGCCATCGCCGTGGGCGACGGGGGAGATTGGCGTTTCGGTCTCGCTGAAAAAGTGTCCTCAGACCGCCTGGATGTCCTCTTCCGTCTCGAGCAGCTCGTGGTACCGGTTGCGGATGGTCACTTCCGAGATGTTCGCGACGTCGCTGACCTGGCTCTGGGTCACCTTCTCGTTGGTGAGCAGCGAGGCGGCGTACACCGCCGCGGCAGCGAGGCCGACGGGGGACTTGCCGGAGTGGACGCCCTCGGCCTTGGCGTTCTGGAGGAGCTGTCGGGCGCGGCGTTCCACCTCCTCGGAGAGGTCCAGATCGCTGGCGAAGCGGGGGACGTAGCTCTCCGGGTCAGCTGGCTGGATCTCGAGGCCGAGTTCGCGGATGACGTACCGGTACGTGCGGGCGATCTCGTCTTTCTCCACGCGGGAGACGGCCGTCAACTCGTCGAGCGACCGGGGCGTGCCCGCCTGTCGCGCGGCGGCGTAGAGCGACGACGTCGCCACGCCCTCGATGGAGCGGCCGGGAAGCAGGTCGTCGTCGAGCGCGCGGCGGTAGATGACGGAGGCGGTCTCGCGAACGTTCTCGGGCAGGCCGAGGGCGCTCGCCATGCGGTCGATCTCGCCGAGCGCCTGCTTGAGGTTGCGCTCCTTGGAGTCGCGGGTCCGGAAGCGCTCGTTCCAGGTACGCAGTCGCTGCATCTTCTCGCGCTGGCGCGAGGACAGGGAGTTGCCGTAGGCGTCCTTGTCCTGCCAGCCGATGTTGGTCGACAGGCCCTTGTCGTGCATCATGTTCGTCGTGGGGGCACCGACGCGAGACTTCTGATCTTTCTCGGCGGCGTCGAAGGCGCGCCACTCCGGCCCGGGGTCGATCTCGTCCTCGTCGACGACGAGCCCGCAGTCCTCACACACGGTCTCGCCACGCTCCCCGTCCGAAACGAGATTCCCGCTACATTCCGGACAGACCATCTGCTCTCCCTGCGTCTCGTCCGCTCGGCTCTCCTCGTCGTCCTCCTCCTCGCTCGTATAACGCCGGATGGTAGTGTCTGTCATTGGTTACTGACTGACGGGTCGGACACCCGCAAAACTCACTGTACAGTAGATATATTGTGAGTGTCAGAACTTAAAACCTTTCCCTATCTGTGAAGGCCTGTTTTCGATTCGGAAACTCAGGTTTGCGTAACTGTTCATATCGTTTGTTCGCGGCTCGCGTACCGGGCTGTGGGCCGTCGGTTACCACACCCGCGGTATCGAAACGCTTACCGCTGGGCCAGCGTTTCGAAGCGATATGAGCGACGACGCCGTCGACCCGGAGGACGTCCGCCACGTCGCGGACCTGGCCCGGGTCGACCTCGACGACGAGGAGGTCGACCGGTTCACCGACCAGTTCGCCGACATCCTCGAATCGTTCGACCGCCTCGACGCGGTCCCAGAAGTCGACCGGGAGGAGGAACTGGCGAACGTGATGCGACCGGACGAACCGCACGACTGCCTCAGCCAGGAGGAGGCGCTCCGGAACGCGCCCGAGTCCGAGGAGGGCCACTTCAAGGGCCCGAAGGTGTCCTGACCATGGCGACGGATCCAGCCGACGCCGTCGACGTGGGCGACGAAACGGACGACGCCACCGACTACAACGGCTACGTCACCACGACGGAGATAGCCGGCGACGACGACGGACCGCTCGCCGGGAAGACGATCGCTGTCAAGGACAACATCTCCACCGAGGGCGTCCGGACGACCTGTGGCTCCGCGATGCTGGCGGACTACGTCCCGCCGTACGACGCCACCGTCGTCGAGCGCCTGAAGCAGGCCGGCGCGACCATCACCGGCAAGACGAACATGGACGAGTTCGGGATGGGCAGCACGACCGAGACCTCGGCGTTCGGCCCGACCGACAACCCCGCGGCGCCGGGACACGTCCCCGGAGGGTCCTCCGGTGGGTCGGCCGCCGTCGTCGCCGCCGGTGACGCCGACCTCGCGCTGGGGACCGACACCGGTGGGTCGGTCCGGAACCCCGCCGCCTTCTGCGGCGTCGTCGGCATCAAACCGACGTACGGCCTGGTTTCGCGCTACGGCCTGGTCGCCTACGCCAACAGTCTCGAGCAGATCGGTCCCATCGCCCCCAGCGTCGAGGAGGCCGCCGAACTGCTGGAGGTCGTCGCCGGGCCCGACCCGAACGACGCGACGACCGAAGACGCGACCGACCACGGCACCGACTACGACTTCGCCGCCGCCGCGGACGGCGACGTCGACGGCCTCTCAATCGGCGTCCCGACGGAACTGGTCGAACCCGCCGACGAGGCGGTCACCGACTCGTTCTGGTCGGCCATCGACGACCTCGAATCCCAGGGCGCGTCCTACCACGACGTCGACCTTCCCTCCGTCGAGCACGCCGTCGAGGCCTACTACGTCATCGCGATGTCCGAGGCGTCCTCGAACCTCGCCCGCTTCGACGGCGTCCGCTACGGCTACTCCAGTGATTCGGACGGGAACTGGAACGAGGCCTTCGCCGAGACGCGCGAGGAGGGCTTCGGCAAGGAGGTCAAGCGCCGCGTCGTCCTCGGCACGTACGCCCTCTCCGCGGGCTACCACGACAAGTACTACAAGCAGGCCCAGGACGCCCGCGCCTGGGTCAAGCAGGACTTCGACGAGTCCCTCTCGGACGCGGACGTGCTCGCCGCGCCGACGATGCCCGTCCCGCCGATGGAGCGGGGCGAGAACCTCGAGGACCCGATGGCGCTGTACCTCGCCGACGCCAACACGACGCCGGTTAACCTCGCCGACCTGCCCGCCATCTCGGTCCCCATCGAGGAGACCAGCGACGGCCTCCCGGTCGGGATGCAGTTCGTCGGCCCTGCCTTCGGCGAGAAGGCGATTATCCGCGCCGGCAGCGCACTCGCGTAGTCCGGTACGGTTTGCAGACGATTCGCCAGACGTTCGTTTCGTTCGACAGTTTTTTCGTTCGCCGACGAGTGGCGTCGAACGATGGCCCTGCGTCACCGATCCTCGCTCCGACGTCACCTCCGCCTCGTCGCCCTCCTCGCCGTCCTCGTCGCTTTCGACGTCGTCGCGGTCGTCGCCGCGTACGTGCTCGGACACCTCTTTTTCGCCGTCATGATGGCGACGCAGTTCAATCCCGACCTGGCTGCCGCGACGCTCGCGATGGACGTCGTCCCGCTCGACCTGTTCGTCCTCCTCGGGACGCCCGCCGTCCTGGTCGCCCAGTCCGTGTTCGGCTACCGGAAGACACTGCGTCACGTCGAGACGATCGACGCATCGGCTGACGACGCGCCCGTGGACGAAGCGCGGGTCGCCGCGCTCGAAGGACGCGTCACGAAGTTAGCGCACACGGCCAGCATGTCGCCCCCGAGCGTCTCCGTCGTCCCCGACGAGACGCCGAACAGCTTCGTCGTCAGTCGCCCTGGCAAGCGGACGCTGTTCGTGACGACGGGCCTCCTCGACACATTCGACGACGACGTCCTCGACGGCGACGAACTCGACGCCATACTGGCCCACGAACTCGCGCACCTCGACAACGGCGACGCGTTCGTGATGACGGCCGCAGCGTTCCTCCCGACGGCAACGCGCCGAGTCGTCCGCTCGTTCGGAACCGAACTAGGCGACGGATGGTTGAGCGCCAGACTCCGCGGCGAGGACGCCGAGTGGCGGTGGCGAGACGTGGTTCACGGCTACAATACGCTCAGGAACCTGCTGTTCGTGGTCGTCCTCGTACCGGTCGCGGGCGTCATCTACTTCGCCAGCTCGGGCTGCTATCGCCTCCTCTCCCGCGTTCGAGAGTACGGGGCCGACGCCGGTGGGGTCGCCATCTGCGGGTCGCCCGCGGCGCTGGCGAGCGCGCTCGAGACCCTGACCGGAGACCGTCGGCCGGAGGCCGACCTGCGGACTGCGACGCCCGGCATCAGGGAACTGTGTATCCTCCCGTACGCGGTCGGTGAATCCACGAGCCCCGACGACGGCGACGCGGACCGGTTCGACCGCATCGCCGCCCGCTGGGACCGGTTCTGCGAACGGACCCTTCCGAGTTCCCATCCAGAACCCGACGAACGGATCGCCGCGCTCCGGGACCGATAGGCGACACCGGGCTGGTTTCGGAGGCGGCTGTCGGTGGCCGCGAACACTGACGGGGGTCCGAGTCACGCCCTTGCATACCCGACGAAGAAAGACGATTTTTTATACCCCCAGCCGAACCATTCTATTGCAGCGCTCGGTTGGTGTAGTCCGGCCAATCATTTCGGCCTTTCGAGCCGATGACCGGGGTTCAAATCCCCGACCGAGCATGGATTTTCGAGCGACCAACGGGAGCGAGAAACATCCACGCGCAGGGAGCGGGATTTGAACACGCGAGTCGCAGCCCGGCCGGCCGAGCGAAGCGAGGCCGCACGCCCGGACCGTCTCGCCTCGGTTCAAATCCCCGACCGAGCATGTTTCTGAGGAACGCAGTGACGAAGAAACAGCACAGGGAGCGGGATTTGAAGTAGACCAGACGCAGCCCGCGCAGTGAGCGAAGCGAACGAGCAGGAACGTCTGGGCGTGGTTCAAAATATCCCCGACCGAGCAATTTCTCTGGTTTAGCGCGCCGTCACTCCTCTTCGAACCCGAAGACGCGTCGCAACTCGACCTCGATTTGCTCGGTGAACTCCCGGAGGACGTCGTCGAATCGCTCGTCGCTGACGGAGAGGTCGCCGACTCGCTCACGGGGATTCTCGGGAAGTTCGACGCGGAACTCGCCGTCCCCTTCGTAGAACGGCTCGCTCCCGTCGAGCACCTGTCGGTCGATGGCCCTCAGAAGTGAGGAGTCGTACCGCCCGTGGAAGTGCTGGTAGGCGTCGTGGTAGGCGGTCTGGAGTTCGTCCATGTAGTGGACGTACTTGTCCTCGAACTTCTCGGGGTCGAAGGTCGTCATGGGTCCCCGTTGGTCCGGTGGCCTGTAAACAACCAGCGTTCGGGACTCCGTGGTGCTTCGAGACCAGAATACACCATCGACTTCGGTGAGTAGCGCCGGGCGAAAAAAGCGGGGACCTCGGTGACGGCCGTTACGCGCCTGCCATCCTCCGGCAACTCTCGGCGCAGTCCTGGAGGACGTCGGCACAGACCTGGCAGTGATTCGCATCGTGCTGGCTGCACTCTTCGGCGCAGGCCTCACAGGCCTCGGCGCAGGTCTCCGCGAGGTCGCTGCTGTAGTCCGACCCGCGAGCCATGAACCGGGCGTGCAGCGACGCGATGTCGGCGACGTCGCGACAGAGGCGGGCGCACTCCTCCATATCGGCGTCGCCGAGACACTCGTCGGCGCACCACTCGCACACCTCTGTGGCCTCGTTGCAGTTCTCGATACACTCGCGCTGGTCGTCGTTCAGTCGGTCGATTTTGGAGACCGTCTCTGCCAAGGACATAGCAGGTCTTCGTTCGGGCGAGAGAGACTTCATCAGACGGCCTGCGTGTTCAGGGTTATGTCAACAGGCAATAGATCGGCGGGATCGGACCGCTATTGGGCACCGGTTCGCGAGGTGCTCGGGACCCGTTGTCGTGCGAATGGCGGTAGGCATATACCGGGTCCCTGCGACCTGTCGGGCATGCAAGCAGTCATCCTCGCCGCGGGTGAGGGAACCAGGATGCGGCCGCTGACGGAGTCGACGCCGAAACCGATGCTGCCCGTCGCGGACCGACCGCTGGTCGCGCACACGGTCGACGCCGCCGTCGACGCCGGCGTCACGGACCTGGTCCTGGTCGTCGGCTACGAGGCGGAGGAGGTCCGGGGCTACTTCGGCGACGAGTACCGGGGCGTCCCCGTCGACTACGCCGTCCAGGAGGAGCAACTCGGGACCGCACACGCCGTCCGGTCGGCTCGCGAACACCTCGAGGGAGCGTTCATCGTCCTCAACGGCGACGACCTCTACGACGACGAGAGCGTGGCCGAACTCGTCGAGGCCGGTGAGCGCGGGCCCGTAGTGGGGACCTATCGGGTCGACGACCCGACGAGCTACGGCGTGTTCGAACTCGAGGACGACGTCGTCACCGGCATCGTCGAGAAGCCCGCCGACCCGCCGAGTGACCTGGTCAACGTCGGCGCCTACGTCTTCCCCGCCGAAGCCAGAGACTGGCTGGACGTCGAGATGAGCGAACGCGGCGAGTACGAGATCACCGACGTCCTCGCGCGCGTCATCGACGAGCGCTCCGTCGGGACGGTCGAAGTCGACCGCTGGCTCGGCTGCGGGCGGCCCTGGGAACTGCTGGAGGCCAACGAGTGGAAGATCGGGGAACTCGACCGTCGCATCGACGGCGAGGTCCGCGGCGACGCGGAACTGCGCGGCGACGTCGTCGTCGAAGCGGGGGCGACTGTCGAACACGGCGTCGTTATCGAGGGCCCGGTGCTCGTCCGCGCGGGCGCCGAAATCGGACCGAACGCCTACGTCCGGGGCGCAACGCTGCTCGGCGAGGATACCCACGTCGGCCACGGCGTCGAGATAAAGAACTCGGTCGTCCGCGCGGGGTCGGCCGTCCCGCACGTCTCCTACGTCGGCGACAGCGTGCTCGGGAAAGACGTCAACTTCGGCGCCGGGACGCAGGTGGCGAACCTGCGACACGACGACGCCACCGTCTCCCACACCGTCAAGGGTGAACGCGTCTCGACCGGTCGCCGAAAGTTCGGCGTCGTCGCGGGCGACGGCGTCAAGACCGGCATCAACACCAGCATCAACCCCGGTGTGACGCTGTCGACCGGCGCTGTGTCCAGGCCCGGCGAATCGGTCACTCGCGACCGCTGACGGCCGCTGGCCATTTTCGCACCAACCGGTGACTTGAGACCTATCCCCGCCGTGTGAAGACGTAATGGTAGATCCGACTTCGGACCTCAACGAGGACGTCGACGACGCCGACGCGCCGACGTGTGCGACGTGCGGGGCGACGGTCGCGATGGAATCGACCCACCGGGTGACCACCAGCGTCGAAGACGGCGCAGTGGAGACGGTGCACTTCTGCGACGACGACTGTCGCGATAGCTGGGACGCCGACGGCCTCTAGCACCGGACCGCGACCGCGAGGGACCGGTATTCCCTGTTCACACGACTTCGTTCGCCAGCGACCGACCGGCTTCCAGGCGACGGCAGTTCTCCCGGACCAAAGCCGCGATGCGGTCCGCGTAGTCCCGCGTCGCGGCCGCGACGTGCGGTGTAACGACCACGTCGTCCATCTCCCAGAGCGGTGAGTCGGCCGGGAGCGGTTCGTCTTCGAAGACGTCCAGGGCCGCGCCGGCGAGCCCACCCGATTCGAGCGCATCGAGGAGCGCCGCCTGGTCGACGACGGCGCCGCGGGCGACGTTGATCAGGTAGGCGTCGGACCGCATCGCGTCGAGTTCGAACTCGCCGACCAGTTTCCGCGTCTCTTCTGTCAGCGGGACTGTGAGGACGACGAATCGCGCGTCGGCGACGGCCTCGGTCAGGTCCGTCGGCGTGTAGACGCGCTCGACGTGGTCGACGGGTGTCGGTGTGCGCCGGACCCCCGTGACGTGCATCCCCAGGCAGTCGGCCCGGCTGGCCACCCCGCGGCCGAGCGTCCCGAGGCCGACGACGGTGACGGACTGTCCGGCGAGCGTGAACGCCTCGTCCCACGCCGGCGGCCCCCACTCCCGTCGCTCCTGATTCGACCGGTAGACGTGGAGGCGACGGGCGAAGCTCGTCATGTAGCCGAAGACCGTCTCGCCGACGGCGTCGCCGTGGATGCCGGTGCTGTTCGTCAACCGGATCCCACGGTCCGAGAGGTCCTCGAAGGGAAATCGGTCGACGCCCGCCTGGACGGAGTGGATCCAGTCGAGATCGGCGTCGAGGAACGCCGGCTCGTAGGCGAAGGTGACCAGCGCGTCGCAGTCCTCCACCGGCCGGTCGTCCGGGACGACGGCGACCGAGCCGACGTCGGCGATCAGTTCGCGGAGGTGGCCCGGTGGGAAGATCTGCCGAACCGAGCGGTGGATACCGACGTCCATGTGCGACCGGTACACACGCGAGGTCCTAAACTGTCGTCCTCGGCCGTGAGCATGGCGACTCCGGATCCTGATCCCGGAGTCGGCCGGGACCCCAACGTATATGTGAGTCCCCGTCGTCGCCCATACCAAGCCAGTTTGGGTTAACCAAAGCGAGCTTGTTAACCCGCGAATCCACCCATGCCACGAGACACGCTCCTTCTCGTCTGTCGCGAGAGCGAGGGTCGGTCCGCCGTCGAAACGCACCGCGAGCGCCTGCGAACCCGCGGCGTGGCCGACGCCGTCGAAGTCGCCAGGTACCAGCACGAGCCCGTCCGGGAGCTCCGCGACCGGCTCGCCGGCCTCGACGCGGACCGCGTGTTCGCGATTCCGATGTGTCTGTCACACTCACGCGAGACCACGGACGCCATCCCGTCGGCGCTGTCGGCCGTCTCCGCTCCAGTCACCTACTGCGAGCCGGTCGGTCACAGTCCGGCCGTCACCGGGGCGGTCCTGGAACGCGCGACGAGCCACGTCGCGGCCGGCGCTAATGCGTCAATCGTCCTCGTCGGGTTCGGCTCCGGCGGGACGCCGTACAACCGCCAGGCCGTCGAGTACCACGCCGCCCGGATCCGCCGCCAGTCCGACTACGGCGAGGTGATGGCGTGCTACCTGATGCAGAACCCCGCCGTCGAGTGCGTCCGGTACAACGTCTCGACGGACCGCGCCGTCGCCGCACCGATGTTCGTCGATCCCGGCGCGGCGACGGAGGAAGAGATTCCCGCGAAGCTCGAACTCGAGCGCGGCGGTATCGAGTACGCGGACCCACTCGGCGACCACTCGCTGGTGACGGATGCCATCGAGGCGGAGGTCGCCAGGCAACGGGTGTTGACGGACGCGAGGAGAGGGAGCCCGCACTCCTTCGAAGCCGCGCTGAGGTCGGGGGCGCACGCTCTCGCTAGCGACGGCGAGGGCGAGCCGCTGTAGCCCGCCGGAGAATCTTCTCGGCCAACGCCGTTCGGGATAGCGCAGGCCTCCGTCGCGGTCAGAGTGAAAGAACTGTGAGCGGCCGGCGTAACCTATAGCCCGACCTCGCCCTCCCGGACGTCGCTCGCGACGTGGACCAGTTCGTTTGTCAGCCCGGCGGCGAGTCCGCTGCCGCCGCGCCGACCGACGTTGGTGATAGCGGGAACGCCGTGGTCGGCCGCCACCTCCCGCAGTCGCTCGCGGCTCTCCGCGGCTTTGACGAACCCCACGGGCGTCGCGACCACGACGGCGGGCCGAGTGCCCTGTTCGATGCAGTCCGCGAGGGCGAGCGCGGCGGTCGGCGCGTTCCCGACGACGGCTATCGCGCCGTCGTAGACGCCCTCGCTGTCGAGTTCGAGGACGGAGGCCGCCGTCCGCGTCATCCCCGTCTCGGCGGCCAGTTCCGCGCCGTTGCCGATGGCCTTCCGGACCGGGCAGTCGTGGCCGCGGCCGGTGATCCCCGCCTGCACCATCGTGATGTCCGTGACGATGGGCTGTTCGTCGAGAACCGCGCGCGCTCCCACTCTGACGGGTTCGTCCTCGTCCGCGCCAGTGAACCGGACGAGATACTGAAATTCGGGGTCGCCGGTGGCGTGGACGGACTTCTGGCGGATCCGGTCGGCCAGCGTCTCGTCGGGGACGAGCTCCCGGACGCGGTCCATGCTCGTCTCGGCGATCTCCATCGCGTCCGCGGTGGTCGCCCCGAGGTCGGCGTACTCTTCGAACGCTTCGTCATGCCCTTTACCGGCCTCGTTTTCCGGGTTAGTCGTCATCGCTGGTCACCTCCGATTGATTCGCACCACTCGCTCTGGCCTCCAGATCACCGTCCACCTGCAAATTGACGTCTCGTAGCCTGTCTCGCATCTCGTCGTCGGCCTCCCAGAGGTCGCGGTTGATGGCCTCCAGCAGGGTTTCAGTGATGGAGTCGAGCGCCCAGGGATTGACCTCGCGGAGCCACTCCTGGCGGTCCTCGTCGAGCGCGTAGCGCTCGGCCACGTCCTCCCAGAGCCGATCACTGACGACGCCAGTCGTCGCGTCCCAGCCCAGCACCACGTCGACCGTCGTCGAGAGGTCGCCGGCGCCCTTGTAGCCGTGTTCCTCCATGGAGTCGAGCCAGTCGGGGTTGAGCACGCGGGCGCGCATCGCCTTCCGGACCTTCTCCTCGTTGGTGTAGACGTCGACGTTATCGGGGTCGCTGGAGTCGCCGACGTAGGAGGCCGGCTCCTCGCCCGCCATCTCCGTGACGGCGGTGATGAAGCCGCCGTGGAAGGCGTACCAGTCCGAGGAGTCGAACTCGTCCTGTTCGGCCGTGTCCTCTATCTTGACGGTGGCCTCGACCGACGAGAGGCGTCGCTCGAAGGCGTCGTGGGCCTCGCTGACGTTCCCTCTGGAGCCCATCGCGTAGCCGCCCCACTGGACGTACACCGACGCGAGGTCCGAGCGGTCGTCCCAGTTGCCCTCGTCGACGGCCTTGTTCGTCCCCGCGCCGTAGCCGCCGGGTCGGGTCGTGAACACGCGGTGCTTCGCGGTGGCCCGGGCGTCGCTCTCGTCGAATCCCGGATCGTCGGCCTCCGCGAGGAGGCGCTCCGTCTCCGCCTCGACGTGCTTCTTGACGTAGTTCATCTCCAGGGGTTCGTCGAGGTCGACCACCGCGTCGACCGCGTCGTGGACGACGCTCGCCGCGGCGGGGAACGCGTCCCGGAACAGCCCGGAGACGCGCGTCGTCACGTCGATTCTCGGCCTATTCAGTTCGTCCAGTGGGATCGGTTCGACGTCGTCGACCCGGCCAGCGTCGGTCCACACCGGCTCGACGCCCATCAGCGCGAGCACCTGGGCGATGGTCTCCCCGCGCGTACGGATGGTGGGTGTCCCCCACGCGACCACGCCGACTTCTTCGGGATACTCGCCGTCGTTCTCGTCGTGGTGACGCTCTGCAACCCCGTCTGCCACCTCGCTACCCACTTCCCAGGCCGACTTTGCGGGGACCTTCCGCGGGTCGAGGGTGTAGAAGTTCCGGGCAGTGGGCAGCAGGTCGACGCCGCCGCGGGTCGGCGCGCCGCTCCCGCCCGGCGGGACGTACTCGCCGTTCAGCGCGTCCGCCGTCCGCGGTACTTCGTCTTCGGCACCCCGGACGCGGGGCGCCGCCTCCTCGCAGATGTAGGCCAGGACTTCGCGCAGGTCGTCGTGCGCCCCGGACTGGGCCTTCGCGTCGCCGAGCGGGTCGACGTCCACGACGAGGAGGTTCATGTTGACCTCCTCGTCCGCGGTGGCGTCGACGTTCGATTCCGGGACGTTGAAGTCGTGTGCGGCCAGGGTCGAGACCAGATCGAGGCTCGTCTCGAACACTTCGTCGGCTGCCTGGGCGTAGGTCATCCCCAGGTCCTCGTCGTAGGCCCCGGGCTCGTCGAGCATCGTCCGGTAGTCGACGCCGAGAACGCCGGCGACGCTCTCGCGGAGGCTCGGCGCGCCTGGATTCTCCAGGCGCGTGAGCGCGACGAGGTACTCCACGAGTCGCTCCTCGGCCGGCGGTTCGCTCATCGTGTGCAGGCCCATCCTGATCTGGGTGGTCTTGACGTCGGTGAGGTACTCGTGGACGCGTTCGACGAGTTCGTCGATGGAGACGTCGTCGCCGTCCACGTCGCCTTCGGCAACTTCGGCGCCTGCCTCGTCCGGACCGCGCACGTCGGCCTGTTCGTCGATGGTCCCGGAGATCCCCAGCTCCACCGCCAGATCCAGATCGTCGACGGTCTCGCGGATCAACTGTTCGAGGTGCTCGCCGTCGTCCGCGCGGGCGTCCTCCATCCCGGCCTCGCGGTACTGGTCGGCCAGTTCCTCCAGGTCGGCCAGGTCGTCGTACGTGCCCGCGTTGCGCATCACGGGCGTGAGGTAGTCGACGATGGCGGCGTAGGAGCGGCGCTTGGCCTGGGTCCCCTCACCGGGGTTGTTGACGATGTAGGGGTAGACGTTCGGGACGTCGTCGATCAACTGGTCCGGCGCGCTCTCGCCGTTCAATCCGACGGTCTTGCCGGGCAGCCACTCCAGGCTGCCGTGGGTCCCCAGGTGGACGACGGCGTCGGCTTCGAACTGGTTGCGGAGCCACGCGTAGAAGGCGACGTAGTCGTGGGGCGGCTGCAGGTCCGAGTCGTGGTACACCTTCGAGGGATCCATGCCGAAGCCGCGCGGCGGCTGGACCGTCACGAGGACGTTGCCCAGTTCGACGCCGGGGACGGCGAACGGTCGGTCCGGAGCCTCGCCCCACTCCTCGACGACGTTCTCGCGGAAGCGCTCGTCGTGGTCGGCGAACCAGGCGTCGTACTGGTCGGGACTGACCGTATCCACGGAGAGGTCACGGACGTCTTCCGGCGCGACCCAGCGGTCGTCGAGGGTGAGCTGGGCGGTCAGTGTCTCGACGAGGGACTGGCCGTCGTCTGGGATCGGGGCGGGGTCCCCCGCGCCCGCTCCGAGGTCGTACCCACGCGCCGCGAGTTCGGCGAGCAGGTTGACGGTGCTCGCCGGCGAGTCCAGGCCGAACGCGGTGCCGATGCCGTCGTCGCTCGGCGGGTAGTTGTGGAGGACGACGGCCACCTGTTTCTCGTCGTTGTCGAGGTAGCGGAGGCGGGCCCAGTTGACCGCCAGGCGGGCGGCGTGGTCGACGCGGTCTTCGATCGGGAAGTGCTGTTTCGGGGCGCTCCCGATACCGGCCTCGTCCTCGGTGCGTTCCTTCCCCGAGATCGGATGGGTGATCACGTTACCGTCGAACTCCGGTAGCGCGACGGAGAGGGCGAGTTCGAAGCCCATGACGCCCGTGTCGCTTCCCTCGTAGCGCGAGCGCGAGCGCATGGTCGTGACGGTCTGGATGACGGGAACTCCGAGTTCGTCGAGGAAGACGTCCTCCGCGGAGTCGCCCTCGTCGCTGGCGCTCCGGCCCCGCTCGTCCATCGAGAGCGAGAACATGAACGACGAGCAGACGGCGTCGACGACCGGATTCCCGTCCGCGTCGAGCAGCCACTCCCTGGTCACTTTCTCCGCGTTCCACTGGCCCTCGTCGTCGGTCGCGGGTTCGCAGAAAATCGGGAGGGCGTTCGCCCCCTGGGCCTCGATGGCCCGAACCTGCGCGTCGACGTAGCGGGTGTTCTCGTGGGTCCAGTGGGATTCGTAGAACCAGACCGCGACGGTCGGCGCCTGGGGGTCGAACGTCGCCACGAGTTCCTCGTAGCCGGTTCCGGGATAGTCCGGGTGGTAGACGCCCTCCGTCGGGAGCGCGACGGGGTCGTCGAACTCGGGGTCGGCGTCGCCGTAGCGTGCGACGAGGTAGCGGACGCAGTTCGCGACGTTGCTCGTCCCGCCGCGGTCCAGGTACTCGCAAACCCTCTCCCGTTCCTCGCCCGGGACCGACGTGTCCTCGACGGCGAAGGCGTCGCCGGTGGCCTTGACGACCAGCGGGACGCCGGCGTCGCGGAGGCGTTCGACGGCGCGTTCGTACCCCGGCATGCTGTCCTCGGCGCCGTGGAGCCAGAAGAGAGCGGCCGTGGCGTCTTCGAGTTCGTCGAGAAACGACTCGACGGCGGGTTCGTCGTCGAGGTCGCTCTCCGAGCGGACGACCAGGTCGGCGTCGACCTCGCCCGCGGCGCGCTGGACGGCGCCCAGTTCGTTCTCCGTCGCGGTGTAGAGTCCGATGGATGACATAAGCTTGTTAAACCTCTGCTTTCACTAATACAAGTATGGTTGAGTTGCGCGCGGGGCAAAAAGGTTCGGGGCCGCCGTCCTTCGCTGATATCGTCGGCCAGGACGACCTCAAGGAGGCCCTGCTCGCGGTGGGGGTCAACGACGCGCTGGACGGCCTCCTCGTCCGTGGCGAGAAGGGGACGGCGAAGTCGACCGCAGTCCGCTGCCTCGCCGACCTGCTCCCGGACCAGCGCGCCGTCGCCGACTGTCCGTACGGCTGCCCGCCGGAAAATCCCAGCAGTCAGTGCGAGAACTGTCGGAAACGGTCCGACCCACCGGTCGAGGAACGGCCAGTCCCGCTGGTGACGCTCCCGCTCGGCGCGACGCGCGAACGCGTCGTCGGCACGCTCTCCGTCGCCGACGCGATGGACGGCGCGGCGGAGTTCGACCCCGGACTGCTCGCCCGTGCCAACCGGGGTATCCTCTACGTCGACGAGGTGAACCTCCTCGACGACCACCTCGTCGACGTCTTACTGGACGCCGCGGCGAGCGGACGGAACCGCGTCGAACGCGACGGGATGAGCGTCGCCCACCCCGCCGAGTTCACTCTCGTGGGGACGATGAACCCCGAGGAGGGCGACCTCCGCCCCCAGCTCCGGGACCGCTTCGCCATCCAGGCGACCGTCACTGCGTGCGACGACGTCGACGACCGCGTCGCCATCATCCGGCAGGCCATCGACGGGGAGCGGCGCGAGGCCGCGCCGGAGTCGACCGAACCGGCGCGTCGGCTCCGCGACGCACGCGAGCGGTTGCACGGCGACGTCGTGCTCCCCCGGGAATTCGCCGAGACGGCCGCCGAGATCTCCCGGGACGCGGGCGTCGACGGCCACCGCGGCGATATCGCCATTGCCCGAACCGCCCGGACGCTCGCGGCGCTCGACGGGCGGGACCGCGTGCTGGAGTCCGACGTCGAACGCGCTGCCGAGTTCGCCCTCCCACATCGCCTCCAATCGCGTCCCTTCGAGGAGGGAGCCGACCTCGACGACGTCCTCGACGACCACTTCGAGAGCGACGACGGCGAGGGCGAACCGGAACACGACGGCGACGAGGGAGACGGCGGTGGAGAACCCAATTCCGACGCCGGAGACGGGAACAGTGACGAGGGAGAAGCTGACGCCGACGAAACCGGCGGTAGCGAACCCGAGTCGGGAACTGACGACGTGGGATCCGACGGTGGGGGTTCCGGCGAGAAACGCGACGGGGAGTCCCCGGGTGAGGACTCCGACAGCGATGGCGATGCCGGACGGGACTCTCCGTCACCGTCTGCAGCGCCCGACAGCGGGCCGGACGATGCGGATTCGTCATCGACCGCCTGTGGTGGTGGACGGGACGACGGTGTCGCCGACGACGGCGCCTCCCCGGAAGACGACCCGGTGGACTCCACGCCGCTCGTTCCGGGGCAGAACCGTGCTGGCGTCGGGGAGGCGTCGAGTCCCGACCTCTCCCTCGATGTCGACGCCGATGCGGTTGCGGCGAGCGGTTCGCGAGCCAGCGGGCAGTCCAGCACGGGTGCGAACGGCGCACGGGTCCGGACGACCCCAGCCGGCGACGGCGACGCCATCGACGCCGCCGCGTCGGTCCGGGCCGCCGCACAGCGCGGGAACGACTCGGTCGGCCAGCGGGACCTCCGGGCGTCCGTCAGGGAGAGCGACGCCTCCGCGCTGGTCGTGTTCGCGGTCGACGCGAGCGCCTCCATGCGACCGGCGATGCGGACTGCCAAGGGCGTCGTGCTCGAACTGCTCGAAGACGCCTACCAGCACCGGGACGAGGTGGCGTTCGTCGCCTTCTCCGGAGACGACGCCGAGGTGCTGTTGCCGCCGACGGACAGCGTGACGCTCGCCGCGCGGCACCTGAAGGACCTCCCGACCGCCGACCGGACGCCGCTGCCCGCGGGCCTGCGGACGGCGACGGACGTGATCGACCGGGCCGACCCGGACGTCGGCGTCGCGGTCGTCGTCACGGACGGCCGGGCGAACGTCGGCGAGCGGCCGACGGCGGCCACCCGCGCCGCCGCCGAGGGGCTTCGGCAGGTCAGCGACGAGGTGCTCGTCGTCGACGCGGGCGAGGACGGGCGCGCCAGTCTGGCCGACGTGATCCTGGATGCGACGGGCGGATCGGTGGTCCCGCTCTCGGAACTCCGTGCGAGTGGTGTCGACAGCGTCGCTTCCGTGGCCCACAGCGACGACTGACCTGTGGGCCGCCCCCGCTGGTCGAGAAGCGATCGAGTCGGACGCGAAAGTTTTACAATCTGGTTTGTTCTAATGAAATTGTGATTTAGATGGCCGGAGATACAGACACCGTTCGTCGACGTATCGACCACGCGAGAGCGACGCTGACGCCGGCACAGATGGCCGTCGGTGTGGGGCTAATCGCCGCGCTCGGGTTCACGCTCCTGTTCGTCCAGGACCCGCTGGTCCACGACGGACTCCACAACATCCGGCACGGCGCCGGCGTGACCTGCCACTGATGGCCCGGGAGGAGTTCCACCGATGACGACCGACTATCTCGAACGCGGCGCGCTCGCGGGTGCGGTCGGCGGCCTCGCCTACGGGCTGTTCGTCGCGCTCGTCGCCAACCCGTTCGTCACCGGGCTGGAGACGTTCGAGTCCGGGCACGCTCACGCTGGGGAGCCGGCCGTCTCGTCGCTGACGACCAGCGCCGTCAGTATCGGGGGTGGCGTCCTCTGGGGGCTCCTGTTCGGGATCGTCGCGTTCGGTGTCGCCTACTACTTCCTGGAACCCGTTCTTCCCGGCGGTCCGGTGACGAAGCGGCTGATCCTCGCCGGCGCCGGGTTCCTGACCGTCTCGGGGGCGCCGTGGCTCGTCCTGCCGCCCCAGCCGCCGGGCGTCGAGCAATCGCTCGCGACCGGGAGTCGGACCGCCTGGTACGCCGGGATGATGGTCGCCGGTGCCGGCGTGGCGGTGGTGGCGGGGGTCGTCTACAGTCGTCTTGACGAGCACCGTCTGGCTCTCCGGTCTGTGGCTTCGCTGGCCCCGCTCTGTCTGCTCGCCGTTCCGGTCGCACTCGCGCCGAGCAACGTCGTCCACGGTGACGTTCCCGCCGGCCTGGTCGCCGCGTTCCGCTGGACAGTCGTCTTCGGACAGGCCGGCCTGTGGGCGACGCTCGCCGGGGTGCACGCGTGGCTCGGCGATTCCACGGTACAACCCGTCGAAGCGGCGGATTTCGTTGCCCCGAGCGACTGAACGACGCTGTGCGTTTACGGTCCCTCCGGGAGAATTTCTCAGGCCCGTCCCGCAGAACTGTGTCGAGACAAAAGTAGATCTCGCGAGGGCGTCGATTTCAGTCCTCGACCGGGAACGTCTCGTGGAGGACGTGGTGGGCCTCGCCGAGGCCCGCCAGGACGTCCTCGCCCTGGCTCCGGAGCCGGCGGACTGCGCGCTCGGCGTCCCGAACAGCCACGAGACGGCCCCGCAGGTAGTCGTACTCCTGGCTGTCGGCGTCCGCGGCGGCGACCTGCTCCTCCAGGTCCACCAGCGCGGCGTCGAAGTGGCGTTCGATTTCGGCGAGCGACTGGGCGTTCGCGAGGGCCTCGATAGGCCCAGACAGTTCGCCGTCCAGTTCGGCCTCTGCGTGCTCGCGGACGCTCTGGTCTTCGGTACCGAGGACGTTCAGCAGGCCGAGTCTGAGCGCTTCGAGTTCGTGGCAAGTCATAGCTGTGAGTGTCTGTATACGACGTATTATAACGTCTGATCGACGAGATCGCCGACGATTCGGTCCCGGTCGAGGTGGGACGAGACGATGCGGTCAGCGTCGGCCGAATCGAGGCCGCCGTACCAGACGCCGTCGGGGTAGACGGCGACCATCGGGCCGTCGCCGCAGCGACCGAGGCACGAGGAGCGCGTGATGCGCGCGTCGCACTCCTCGGAGTCGCGGGCGGCCTGTCGGAGTCGTTCGAGGACTGCTGGCGCGCCGTCGGCCGCGCAGGTCTGGTTCGTGCAGACGGCGACGTGCTTCTCCGGGGCGTCGTGGACGTGCGGGTCGTCGTCGACGTTCTCGCGGTCCGCGTGGCTCGCCTGGTGGGTCAGCGCGCGCAGCATCGCCCGCGCGCCGCCGGTATCCTCCTCGTACCCGTCGAGTTCGACCTTGTACTTGCACGTGTCACACGACATGTCGACGCTCTCGGTGCGGGCCTCCTGCCAGCGGTCGCCAAGCACGTCGAGCAACCGGTCGTCGGTGCCCAGTGGGTCACCCGGCGCGGCCGACACGTAGGGGTACTCGTCGTCGAACTCTCGGGTCCGCTCCCGGATGCGCTCGGTCAGCACGCCGTCGCCGAGCATGTAGGGAAGCACGACGACGGTGTCGGGCCGGTGTTTGGCGACGTCGTGCAGCGTCGTCGGGAGGTCCGGCTCCGTCACGCCGATGAACGTCGCGTCGACGCGCGAAAACTCGCGACCCTCGTACAACAACCGGGCGAGTTTGTGGACATCCGCGTTCGCGTCCGGATCGCTGGACCCGCGGCCGCAGAGGACGACGGCGACGTCGTCCGTCTCCCGGTCTGCGTCCATCTCCGCCTCCACGGCGGCGACGCGGTCGTCCAGCAGGTCGACGAGTGCCGGGTGGATGCCCAGGTGGGCGCCGTTGCGGATGGTGAGGTCCGGATGACGGCTCCGGGCCTGCTGGACCGCCAGCGGCACGTCGTTCTTGACGTGGCTGGCCGCGAACAGCGAGAGGTGGACGACGGTGACTCGCGAGACGGTCGGTGCGAGGCCGGCGATGGCCTCGTCGATGGCCGGCGATGCGAGTTCCAGAAAGGCGGCGTCCACTGGGAGCCGGAGCCGCGATTCGAGCGCACCAGCGAGTTCCCTGACCTGTTCGTTGGACTTCTCACGACGGGAGCCGTGGCCGACGAGCAACACGGCCTCGTCGTCGAGCGTCTCGGGGGCTGCAGTCGCTTCGCTCATCGGTCTATCCGATCCAGGCTCTTCCGGAGTTTCCGCCGGCGGGACGGTGCGAACAGCCCGGACTCGTCCGTCCCGTCGTAGACCCACTCGCCGAGCGCCGGGACGCGGTCGTCGTCGACGCCGAACCAGTAGCCCGACGAGGCGTCGGCGAGGTCGTCGTGGGGCGAGTCGACCGGAATGCGGTCGAGCACCGACTGGACGGTCCGGAGGAGTCGCTCGTCCTCGTGGACGAAGGAAACGCCGACGGCACCGGCGTCAGATTTGAAGCAGACCGTACCACAGCCCTCCAGCAGTCCGCGGAGGAGCTGTCGGTCGTGGTCGGCGAAGACGTCGAACCGGTAGCCGCCGGGCTGGCCGTCGAATGGAAGCCCGAGCGCGGCGCCGGCCCGGTCGGCCAGGTCGCCGAGCACCTGCACGACGTACTCGTCTGCTTTCCGGGTGATGGCCGTGTCGTGGGCGTACTCGCGTTCGAGGATCCGCCTGTCTATCTGGTCCGCGCCAGCGATGGCGGCCAGGCGTCGCGCGGCTGTCTCGTCGGTGGTTCTGACGGTGACGCACCCTTCTTCGCACTCGCCATCCCCGGCGACGCGGCCCCAGAAGTACGCCGTCTCCGGGTGGGCGGCGAGCAGGTCCCTCGGCGTTTCCGACTGGATACTCATCCGTCCACCTCCGTGACTGATATCGCGTCCAGGGGGCAAGCAGCAGCCGCCTGTCCCGCGTCGTCGAGGGCCCCGTCGTCGAACCGTGCGGTGACGAACTCGCCGTCTGATTCGACCGACACGGCCAACTCCGGGTCGACGTTGGCGAGGCCGTCCTCGTCCTCGACGAACCGCGGGTCGCGGACGAGGCAGGCGAACACGCCGTCGCAGGCCTCGCGGTCGACGGTGACGTCGTAAGTCGCTGTTTCAGTGTCGGTCATGGTTCAGTAGTCGTACTTGGTCTCGTAGCCCCGCGGCGTCACCATTCGGTCGTCCCAGACGTAGGTGTCCTCGTTGCCGACGAGGATCGTCGTGGTCATGTCGACCAGGTCGGTCTCGCCGAGGTCGGGGAGGCCCCCGAGGTGGACGATTTCGACCCGTTCGTCCTCGCGGCCGGCGCCGTGGACGACGCCGACGGGCGTTTCGGGGTCGCGGTGTTCGAGCAGGATCTCACAACAGGTCTGGTAGTTCTCCCGGCGCTTGCGGCTCCACGGGTTGTAGATAGCTATCGTGAACCCCTCGCTCGCGACGGCCTCCAGCCGTGACTCGATGTCCTCCATCGGCGTCAGGTGGTCCGACAGCGAGATGGTGACGGTGTCGTTGACCAGCGGTGCGCCGAGGCGGGCGCCGCAGGACTGTGCCGCCGGCACGCCGGGGACGACCTCGAAGTCGACCATCGACGCCGTCCCGCCCTTGGACTCGATGATCTCCAGGGCGAGGCCGGCGAGCGCGTACACGTTAGGGTCGCCGCTGCCGACGATGGCGACGTCGTTGCCGGCCAGCGCCCGGTCGATGGCCTCCTCGGTCCGGGAGACCTCGCCGCACATCGGCGTGTCGTACAGTTCGTCCGCGGCCTCGGTTATCTCGTCGGGGATCAGGTCGATGTAGGTGGTGTAACCGACGATGTGTTCGGCCTCCATCAGTGCCGCTCGCGCGCGCTGGGTCATGCCCTCCGGTTGCCCAGGGCCGAGTCCCACCGCGAGGAGCCGGCCGGGCTCCGCGTCGAAGTCCTCGACGGTCGAGCCGACTTCCTCTTCCTCACTGCTGGAGACAGTATTCGACGAGGAGGCGCCACAGTCCGACGACGAGGGATTGGGGTCACCGGTCGATGCCCCGCACTTCGAAGCGTTGTCGTCGGTGGTCGTTTCGCTGCTCGATGCGCCGCACTTCGGTTCGGTCTCTGTGCTCGCGTCCGTCTCGGTGTCGCTGTCAGTACTCATGTTCAGAAATCCTCCACGTCACGCCCGCCGCGCGGGGTGACGAGGTACCGCTCGTAGTCGTTGGCCCATTCCTCCGTCTCGGCGTTGCCGACGACCAGCGAGGTTCCCATGCCGCCGACCTCGTCGTCGTGGTCGGCGGCCTCGCCGAGCGTCGTGATGGTGTGCGTCTCGTCGTCGAGGTTGCGTCCGGCATCGCCGCGACCGGCGTCGTTGACGATGGCGACGGGGACGTCGTCGTGGCGTTCCTCTCGCAGAATCTCGACCGCTCGTTCGTAGTTGCGCCAGCAGTTGTAGAGGACGACGACGAACCCCGAGATGGCGGCGGCCCGCAGTTTCTCCGCTATCTCGTCCCAGCCGCGCCACTTGTCCGAGAGCGATATCGTGCAGAAGTCGTTCGACAGCGGCGCGCCGAGGTTGGCGGCCGCGCCCAGCGCCGCCGTGACGCCGGGGACGATCTCGATAGGGACGTCCGTCGCGTCGTCGGCGTCGGCCATCGTGAACACCAGGTCGCTCTTGCCGTACACGTTCGGGTCGCCGCCGGAGACGTGGGCGACGTCCTGGCCGTCGCGAACCCGCTCGAAGGCGTCCCGGGCTAGCTCAACCTGGCGGCCCATCGACGAGCGGATCAGGAGCTGTCGGGAGCCGTCGGGCCGTTCGAGGACGGTGCCCTCCTCGCCGGCTGCCGTCAGGTCGTTCCCACTGGCCACGGCACCGCTGCCACCGTCCGCGGCGGCCTCCACCGCAGCGCTCTCCGGCGGGAGTGTCCCATCCTTCCGGAGGAACTCCTGGTAGAGGTTCGAGGCGACGACGACGTCGGCGGACTGGATGACGTCTTTCGCTCGCTGGGTCATCGCGTGGGGAAGGCCGGGACCGATGCCGACGACGTACAGGGTGCCGTAGTCGTCGGCCGATTGCTCGCTGGTTTCGGCCATGCTACCGCCCCACCGCCACGGTCACGGCGTCGTCGTGGCGCTTCTTCTCCAGGAGGAGTTCGTGCTCCGAACCGCCGGCGATGGCCGACGCCTCGGCGATGCCGGGCCAGCCGATGAGTTCCCTGGATCGAGATGGGGTCGGTCCCTCGAACTCCTCCAGGTCCTCCTTCTCGAAGGCGACGACTCCCATCCCCCACTCCTCCGCGGCGGCGAGCATCCCGTCCTCGTCCTCTTTTCGGGTACCCGTCGCGACGAACTCCACGTCCCCGCGGTCGTAGTCGGTCTCCGCGAGGGTGGCGTCCCAGGCGTCGTGGAACTGCTCAACCGTCGCGCCGGAGACGCTCCCGGTGCCGAGGACGATTCCGTCGTCCGCGTTCCGCTTGAGCACGGTGACGTCGTCGCCGACCATGACTGCCTTTGGCCCGTCGAGGCGCTCGATAGGTCCGAGTTCGTCGTCCAGCACGGCCAGGTTCGTCGCAACCGTCGAGTCGCCGTTGACGACGTGGGCGTCCAGCGCTTTGGCCTGCTTCTCGACGCCCTGTTTGTCCGCCGCCTCGCTGGCGGTGGTCATCGCCGGCACGGCGCCCATCGACGCCAGGTCGTCGGCGATCTGGTTCGCGCCGTGGTGGCCGCCGGTGATGGGGATTGCCCAGGTCAACGCTTCGTCGACGACGACGATGGCGGGGTCGTCCCACTTGTCGTCGAGCAACGGTGCCGTCTTCCGCATCGCGATGCCCGACGCCATCAGGCCGACGAAGCAGTCGTACTCGCCCCAGTGCTCGGCGAAGACGTCGCCGTGGTACTCGATAATCTCGATAGCGTCGTACCGGTCGCCGATGCCCTCGACTATCTCTCTGGCCGTCTCCATCTTCCGTTCGAAGGCGACGACGGCTATCTCCTCGGCCACTTCCCCGTCGGAATCCGGCGTGGAACAGTGGCCGCTCGATCCGTCCGAGTCAGCGTCGCTCGTGTCTGTGTCGTCTGTCTCAGTACTCATTGGAAATCACCGGCCGGTGAATTGACCGCACGCGGTGGCCGACCGACCAACCGCGTCGGGTGGACTGAAAGGGGCCGCTGGCTGCGGGAACCCCGGCGACGGTGAGCCGAGTGCAACGAGGCGAACGTCGGAAGGCGAGCGAAGCGAGTCTTCCGGAACAAGCACGCGAGCGAAGCGAGCGCGCACAGCGAGCCGCGGGACCGCAGCCAGCGGGGGCTTTCGGGCCGTTCTCGCGGGATGTTGCAGTCCATACTAATCGTCGGCCTCCGTCTGTTCGGCAGCGTCCTCGCCATCAGATCCTCGATTCGCCCAGCCGTCGTAGAGATAGGAGCGCTCGTAACCCGACCCACTCACCGCCTCGCCGATGACGACGAGCGCAGAGGCACGGTACCCGGCGTCCTCCACTTTGTCGGCGATAGTCCCCACAGTCCCTTCGATGACGTCCTCGTCGGGCCAGGAGGCGTGGTACACCACGGCGACCGGCGTCTCTGGGTCCCGACCGTCGTCGAGCAGGCGGTCCATCGTGTCGCGGACCGCATGAGTTCCGAGGTAGACGCAGGTCGTCACGTCGCCCATCGCGACGAACTCCGAAATGTGGTCCTCGTCCTCGGAGAGCGTCTTCCCCTGCGGGCGCGTGAACGCGACGTGGTTGGCGACCTCGTTGAGAGTGAGTTGCGTCCGGAGCGTCGCGCTCGCGGCGAACGCCGACGTGACGCCGGGGACGAAGTAGGTCGGGACGCCCTCGTGCTCCAGCGCGTCCATCTGCTCCAGGGCCGCGCCGTAGATGGCCGGGTCGCCGCTGTGGAGGCGGACGACGGTCCGGTCCGCCTCGTAGGCGTCGCGCATCAGGGGGATCAGCTCTTCCAGGTCCTTCCCGATGCTCGACACCTGCTCGGCGTCGGCGCAGAACTCCTCGAGCAGTTCGCTGTTGACCAGCGAACCGGCGTGGACCACCAGGTCCGCTTCCTCAACGAGTTCCCGGCCTTTGACCGTCAGCAGTCCGGGGTCGCCGGGTCCGGCGCCGATGAAGGGGATACCCTCCTGTTCCTCGCCGGCCGTCTTCTCGTGGACGCGCGGGTCACGCTCACCGGCCGTGGTCCCGTCGTCGACTACCGGTTGGGAGCCCGTCATCGGATCGTCTCCGGCGGTTCGTCGCCACAGGCCTCGCTCTCGGCCGGTTCGATCGCTGCGTCGTCGTTCGAACGACGACCCCCGTCCGTCGCAGTCGGGGAGTCGGTCGGCTCGAACGCGGCGGTCGCGAGGTCGGCCGTCGGGTCGTCGCGTTCGGCGTAGGCCAGGGTGTAGTAGTCCCGCTCGGCGACGTCGGCCGGGTCGTCGGTGACCAGGGTCTCGCCCTGCTCCATGAACAGGCGGCGGCCGTAGACCACGTCGTAGTCGGCGTCGACCAGCCCCTCATGAGTCGCCGGCGCGTCCGTGACCTTGAACAGGACCATCCTGTCGGGTCCCGTGGGGGAGTGACCGCCGGCCGCCTCCCGGAGTGCGAGGCCCGACCCAGCCGGAATTTCGACGTCCAGTGCGGTCGCGAAGGCAGTCACGGCGCTGACGCCCGGCACCACCTCCAGGTCGACGTCGTCGTGGAACGCCGCCATCGTCCGCCGGAGGTGACCGAACGTCGAGTAGACGTTCGGGTCGCCCAGCGTCACGAACGCGACGTCGCCCTCGCGGGCGGTCGGCGCGATGGCCGCGGCGGCCTCCTTCCAGGCGCAACGCAGTTTCTCCTCGTCGCGTGTCATCGGGAAGTCGAGGTCGCCGATGCGCTCCTCGGGGACGTGTTCGGTCGCGACCGACCGGGAGAGGCGTCCGGGCGAGTAGACCACGTCGGCGCGTTCGAGGACTCGCTTGCCCCGGACCGTGACGAGGTCGGACTGTCCGGGCCCCAGCCCGACGCCGTAGAGCGTCATCGGGACCCCTCCGGGTCGGATCGAGCCAGTTTGTCGGTGGTCGGGGTGCGTCCGCCGTCGGCTGCGACCGCGTTGTCGTCGGTCGCTGACTCGCCGGCGCCGCCGACGAGCATGTAGACGGGATTCTCCGCGTCGAAGCTCGTCGCGCCCGCCAGCTCGTAGCCGTGGCTCACCTGGAACTGGAGGACTTCGTCGAGCAGGTCGCGCTCGCGGAACGCCTGCGTCGCCGCACCGGCGACTTCCAGGCGCGAGACGTTCATCACGACTCTGTCGATGCCGGCCGCGACGGCGCGGTCGAGGACGGCTTCGTAGTTCCGACTCCCGCCGAGAAACAGCACCGTTGCGTCGTCCGGTATCCCGTCCGGGGCTTCGGCCTCTCGCAACTCGACCTCCGCGTCCGTGTCGTTGGCAGCGAGGTTCTTGCGGGTCACGTCGAGGCGCCCGGGTTTCCGTTCGAGCGCGGTGACCCGACCCGCCCTGCGGGCCGCTTCGATCGTGACGGCGCCGGTACACGACCCGACCTCGACGAAGTGGTCGGCGTCTGACAGCGCGAGTTTACTCGTGAGGACGGCCCGAACCTCCGGTTTGGTCGGTCCGGCCTTCGCGTCGTGGGGGAGCGCAACGCGGGACATCGACTAGTGCAACTTCCGTGACTCGTAAAACAATTGTGGTTGTATTAATCAAACCCATGTTGTCCAAAGGGGCCAGAGGACACCGATCGGCGCAAGCGAGCGCGAACTAACGCAAAGGTATTTGCACGTCGGTGCCGGAACAGTACTCGATGGCGAAGGACGCCACGTCCGGGACGAGCGCGTCGGTCCTCCGGAACAAGCGCAACGCGACCCAGTACCAGATCCTCGTCCAGATAGCGGACCGCCAGCCAGCGGTCAGCCAGCAGGAGATCGCCGACGTGATCGGCATCACGTCCCAGGCGGTCAGCAACTACCTCCAGGACCTCGTCGAACGCGAGTACGTCCGCAAACTCGGACGCGGGCGCTACGAGGTCACCAAGGAGGGGGTCGACTGGCTTATCTCGCACACGACCGAACTCAGGGAGTTCGTCGACCACGTCTCCGACGACGTCGTGGGCCAGGTCGACATCGACGCGGCGATCGCGACCGGCGAGATCGAGGAGGGAGAGCGCGTCTCGCTGTCGATGCGCGACGGGATCCTCCACGCGACACCGGGTGCGGCGGGAAGTGCAACCGGAGTTGCAGCCACCGACGCCGAGTCGGGCGAGGACGTCGGCGTGACGGACTTCGACGGTGTCGTCGATTACGACTACGGCGCGGTGACCATCGTCTCCGTCCCGCGGATCGAGGACGGGGGAAGCGAGATGGTGGACGGCGACGCGATCGTCGCCTTCGCCGACGACCACGACCTCGTTGCCGTCGCCGGGAACGAGGCCATCGTCGCGGCGCGGCGGGCGGGCCTGTCTATCGACATTCGCTTCGCGAGCACCGACGCCGTCCGGGAGGCGGCGACGAAGGGGCTCGACGTGCTCCTGGTCGCGACTGCCGACCGGCTATCGTCACACACCGACAGCCTCCGCGACCAGAACGTCAGCTACGAAGTCCGCGACGTCCCCGACGACGGCGAGTGACCGATATCGGTTGGCCCGGGGGTCCGGGTCTGCTCGTCCCTGCCGACAGTGGGCGAATCGACGGACGACTTTTGTCGACGGACGACGTCTGTCAACACGCACCGGTCGCGACCAGTGCGGGAGCCCAACCAATGACCTACGAGATCGAACTCGACGACGAACTGGGAGAGCGCATCGAACGCCACCTCGAGGACGACGAGACGCCAGCGGAGTTCATCGGCGAGCTCCTGTCCGTTTACGAGACGGAAGGGAGCTTTCTCCAGGAAGGCTACTCCGAGTAAACCGGTTCGGACCCTGTCTGGAGGCTACCGACGACGTGAACGGCGAATTTGCCGAACCCGGCTGTGTGCGAGTTGATTCCCGCCTCTACGAAGCGCCAGACCGTGAGCTTCGAGAACCGGCAGACGTGTCGCCTGACCGACGAAAGTATGCGTCGGGCGTCCGAACTCGGACGTACGATGAAACGATCACAGACGGCACGGACCGGACCGGAGTCTCCGGCGCGTCAGCACCACAGTACCGGGACGAGCGGCGTGTCTTCGACGGCGAGAGCCTACGCCCGTAGCGCGTTGCACTCGGGTGCGCTCGCGGGACTACTGGGAGTCATCACTGCAGTTCGGGCCAGGCGGACGCTTCTGGCCGGTGCTACCGACGACGCGACGCGCCAGAGCATGCTGGCCGTGTTCTGGCTCGGCGTGGCGATGACCCAGTGGGGGCTCAACAGGTCGGCTCGCCAGGAGGCGCGGGCCGAAGCCGTCGAAGTGACAGACCTCGAAGCGCCGGCCGTGGACGGATAGGTCACCGGCTGTCGTCAGCGCGAATCCGACGAGTCGGTTCCCTGACCAGCCTCTCAAACTAGAATGTGTCCAGCGGACGGCGCCAGCAACAATTAAGTGGAGGTTGACTGAATAGTCAGTCAGTTATGGACCACAGCGATCGGATCGTGGACCTGGTCGAATCGCTCACTCGCGCGGAGAAGCTCGCTCTCGTCCACGGAGCGCCCGACCCGGACGGAACGGCGACGGGCTATCTTCCCGGCGTGGACCGACTCGGTGTGCCCGAACTGAAGCTGGCAGACGGTCCACTCGGCGTCAGAACCCCCGGACAGGCGGCGACGGCGTTCCCGGCGTCCATCGCGCTCGCGGCGACGTTCGACGACGACCTCGCGCGACGGCAGGGCGCAGCTATCGGGCGCGAGGCGAACGCGCGCGGGCAGGACGTCCTCCTTGGCCCGGGGCTCAACCTGATACGGGTCCCCCACTGCGGTCGCAACTTCGAGTACTTCTCGGAAGACCCCGTGCTCACCGGCTCCTTCGCCGGCGCTGTCGTCGAGGGGCTCCAGTCCGAGGACGTCGTCGCGACGCCGAAACACTTCGTCGCGAACAACCAGGAGACCAGACGCACCAGAGTCAGCGCCGACGTCTCCGAGAGAGCCCTGCGGGAGTGCTACTTGCCCGGTTTCCGCGCCGCCGTCGACGCCGGTGCCGGTGCGATCATGACCGCCTACAACCAGATCAACGGGACGCACGCGAGCGAGCACCACCGACTCCTGACAGAGGTTCTGAAGGGCGAGTGGGGGTTCGAGGGGTTCGTCATGTCCGACTGGTTCGGCACGGAGACCACCGTCGGCGCCGCCAACGCCGGCCTCGACCTGGAGATGCCCGGGATCACCAGCGAGGAGATGATGGAATCGTTCGACATGCCGGACCTGGAGCTCTCGGACATCGACTTCGGGAACGCCGACGCGCTCCCGACGCCGGAGACCGCCGGCACGCGCATGTTCGCCGAACCGCTCGACGAGGCCATCGACGCCGGAGACGTGCCCGAGGCGCGCCTCGACGACATGGTCGCCCGCATCCTCGGCCAGATGGAGCGATTCGGCGTCCTCGACGACGAGCGGAACGAAGGCGAGATCGACACCCCTGAACACCGCGAAATCGCCGAGGAGGTCGCGACCCGTGGTACCGTCCTGCTCGAAAACGACGGCGTCCTCCCTCTCGACGACGACGCGGATGTGGCGGTGGTCGGACCGGCCGCGACCGTCGCCATGCTCGGCGGCGGCGGGTCCTCGGAGATGACGGCGTTCGACGAGACGCCGACTGTCGACGGGATCCGGGAACGAGCCGGCGGGACGGTCACCTACGCCCAGGGCGTCCCCGAGATCGAGATTCCGTCGTTCTTCGACGACATCTTCGGCGACGACGAGGCCGCAACCGACGCAGACGCCGACACCGATTCGGCGTCCGTCGCCATCGACGACGCCGTCGAGGCGGCCGAATCGGCCGAGGTCGCCGTCGTCGTCGTCCAGGACGCCACGACGGAGGCCGAGGACCGCGACGACCTCCGGCTCCCCGGCGACCAGGACGCCCTCGTCGAGGCGGTCGCCGCCGCGAATGACCGGACCGTCGTGGTCGTCCAGTCCAGCGGCCCCGTCGAACTGCCCTGGCGCGACGACGTCGCCGCCGTCGTCGAGTCGTGGTACCCCGGCCAGGCCGACGGCGACGCCGTCGCGTCGGTGCTCTACGGCGACGCCGACGCCGGTGGCCGCCTCCCTGTCACCTTCGCGCCCGAGTCTGAGTACCCGGCGACGGAGCCCCACCAGTACCCCGGCGACGACGAGGTCCACTACGACGAGGGCGTCTTCGTCGGCTACCGCCACTTCGACGACACTGACGCCGAGCCGACCTACCCCTTCGGCCACGGCCTCTCCTACGCCGAATTCGCCTACCGTGACGTCGAGATGGTCGACGACGAGACGGTCCGCGTCACCGTCGAGAACACCAGTGAGCGGGACGGCCGCGAAGTCGTCCAGGCGTACGTCCGCCCGCCGCACGTCGCCGACGTCGAGCGACCCCTTCGGGAGTTCGCCGGCCACACCGCCGTCGATATCCCCGCCGGCGAATCGGTCACGGTCGACGTCACGCTCGACGACCTGGCCTTCCGTCGCTACGACGAGTCCGACGGCTGGACGGTCGACCCCGGTGCATACGGCGTCGAAGTCGGCCGGTCCTCCCGTGACGTCCGCGCCGAGACCGGCGTTTCGCGGTAGCGACGTCGGAGGAGAGCCTCTGTCTCGGTTTTGGTGGTCTCGTTCGCGTTCTCCGTTAGAATCCGAGGAGGTCTCCCATTCCGCTTCCACTGCCGAAATCGTGTGGGTCTCCAAAGTTTTCCCGTTTCTTCACTATGAACGTGAATTCGGTTTGATCCATACCCATCCCGCGTCCTCCCGAGAACTTGTTTTCGAGCTCGCGCCAGCCGTCCATATCGTCAATGCCGCACGTTAAGGCAATCACGTAGGGATAGTTATCGGCGTAATCTTCCAACTGGCCCCGGAGTTTCTTCTTCTTCCCGTTGTCGAAATGGCGTTTCATTTCGATTCCGACTACATCATCGATGACAACGTCTCCTCGTGAATTTCCACGCTCGCGACTGACAACGTATCCACCATCTCTGCCACCCATGATGCCGTCCATCCCTCCGGTATTCTGCTCGTTTAGCTGTTCATCAAGAAAGTCAGAAAGGTCGTTCTGGAATTTACTTTCGTGGCCGTAATCTTTCGCTGGTCTCCACGCTTCCGCAAGTTCAACCACTTTCTGATACGTTTGATTGCCCTCCCCAAACATAGCCACTTGTGGAGTACGGAACATGATAAAGTTAGGGTCTGAATATACAAAACCGCCGTTTTGGCAACGGTGGAGGCCAATGATAGGAAGTAACTGTAAATAGACGTGATTTGAGGTACCATCTTATCAGTAGATACCTCTCTACGTTCAATTCAATTTACACACCAACCATGAGACTGAGGGATTTGAACCACGCCCACTTCGGTCGCTCCGCTCCCTCGTGGTCTACTTCAAATCCTCAGCGGACGCTCTTTGTTCGTCACGTCCGTTCCTCACAAAATCACGAGCGCTGAGGGATTTGAACCCCCGACAACATGGTCCGAAGCCATGCACTCTGTCCAGGCTGAGCTAAGCGCCCTGTACCAACTGCTATACTGCGGTTCCGGTTTAAACTCCCCGGTTCGGAGTGGGGGTGTCACGTGTTAGGTTACGACGAAAAGGATATAGGAGCCGACTGACACCACTTCACCAGTGCGGGAAATCGACTCGAACGGACTGTGGGGGGACCACCTGTGAGCTACACACTCGGTGGTCGACTGGACGGAGCATCGATCCGTCCCGGGACGAACGTGCTCGTCACCGGGCCGCCGTTGACCGGCAAGCGCCGGCTGGGACGCGAGATACTCCGCCACGGCATGGCAGCCGGTGAGGGGTCTATCGTCATCTCGACGCACGACTCGGCCGAGCGGGTCGAGGAGGTGTTCGCGGCCGCCAACGGCACCGACGACGACTTGCTGGGTATCGTCGACTGCGTCACCAGACACGTGGGCAGGTCACCGACTGACACCGACCGGGTCCGCTACGCGTCCTCGCCGACGGACATGACTGGCATCGGGATCAAATTCGCCGAGTCCATCGAGTACTTCCAGTGCGAACACGGGGTCGAACACAACCGCGTCCTGTTGAACTCCGTCACGACGCTGCTCCAGTACACCTCGCTCCAGACCGTCTTCCGGTTCCTCCACGCGCTCACGACGCGCATCGAGGAAGTCGACGCCATCGGCGTCGCCATCGTCGAATCGACGGTCCACGACGAAGAGGCGATGGGCACCATCCGCGAGCTGTTCGACGGCGTCGTCGAGACCGACCTCGACGGGTCGCTGTCGGTCGACCTCCCGGCGACCGACGGAGACGACGGAATCCGCGGGTCCTGATCCCCGATAGACTCACTTCGTTCGTCTATCGAGCCCTGCGTTCGCTGCGCTCGCGCATGCTGCCAGCACGCTTTTTTGCGCGCCACCCCTCGATTCGGGTATGCCCGTCGAATCCGACGAAGACCTTCGGGAGATTCTCGACCACGACACCATCGCCGTCGTCGGCTGTTCGACGACGCCGGGCAAGGCTGCCCACGACGTCCCGGCCTACCTCCAGAACCAGGGCTACCAGATCATTCCCGTCAACCCGTTCGCGGACGAGGTTCTGGGCGAGCGAGCCTACGACTCCCTGACGGACGTGCCGGACGAAATCGACGTCGTGGACGTATTTCGCCCGAGCAAGGAGGTCGAGGGCATCGTCGACGCGACGCTGGAACGCGACGACGTGACAGCCGTCTGGCTGCAGCTAGGCATCGAGGACGACGAGGCCGCCACACGGGCCGAGGACGCCGGGCTCGACGTCGTTCAGGACCGGTGTATGAAGGTCGAACACGAGCGGCTGGGCTAGTCCTCGGCCGTCGCGGTAGTCTCTGATAGTGGTGGTTGTAAGCCCGTACCGGCGTTCGACGTGGCCTGTACCGGCGAACGCCGGTACAAAGTTACAACCACCACTATGAGTCCGCGGGCGCGTCCTCGGCCGCTGACCCCTCCGCTGGAGACTCCCCGGCGTTCGCGTCGACGTCGGCGGCGATGGCGTCCGCGTCGAGGTCCAGCTCCCCGGCGACGGCGTCGAGAATCGCCCGCTGTTCGGCCAGCTCGGTTTCGAGCGTCTCGACGCGTTCACCCGTCTCGTCGACGGTCGAACGGACGTCCTGTACCTGTTCCCGCAGTTCGTTGAGCCGTTTGTACGTCTTCTCTGCCACGTCGGCCAGTTTCTGCACCTTCTTGGCCGTACTTCCCAGTCCCATACGGGGCCGTTCGACGCGGGGCCTTGTGGCCGTTTCGACTTCCAGATAGTTGTCAGGTACCCGGGAGTGACTCGAACGGGGCCGCCGGAACTGCTGTGAGAGAATTTCGACGGAAGTGCGGGCTCAGATGCGGTCGTACACGTCCGCGAGGCGGTCGACCGAGTGTTCGACGCTCACCGTCTCGCGGTGGTCGAGACAGGTCTCCCGCAGGTCGTCGTACTCGGACAGCGCGCGCTCGATGTCGCTGCGGAACGCCTCGATGTCCCCTTCGGGGTACGTGAATCCCGTCTTCCCGTCGACGATGGTGTCGCTCAGCGCGCCGCTGTCGACGCCGACGACGGGCGTCCCGCAGGCGTTGGCCTCCATCGCGACGAGGCCCTCCGTCTCGACGGGGCTGGGGAAGGCGAACACGTCGAGCGCGCTGTAGAACTCGGGGAGTTCCTCCCGGTCGAGGAAGCCGAGGAACCGGGCGTCGACGCCGACGTCGGCCGCCTTGCGTTCGAGATCCTCGCGTGCCGGCCCGTCGCCGCCGAACACCAGGGTCACGTCGAGGCCGTCGGCGGCGTCGACGACGTCGTCAAGGCACTTCTCGTAGCCGTGGCGGCCGGTGTAGCCGACGAGGGGGCCCTCGGGCAGGTCGTATCGCTCGCGGAACGAGTCGGTCTCGACCGGGTGGAAGAACTCGACGTCGACGCCGTTGGCGACCACTTCGACGGGTGTCGCGACGCCGACGTTCTCCCGGACGTGCTCGGCGGTGCGCTCGCTCGGCGCGACGATGAGGTCGGCGCGGTCTAGGAACCAGCGCTCGTAGCGCGAGGCCGAGCTGCGGACGGCCTTCTCGACGGCGCCGTTGAACGAGATGTAGGAGGCGTACTCGCTGATCGGCGTGTGGTAGGAGGCGACGAGCGGGACGTCGAGGCGCCGGGAGAGGCGATAGCCTCCCACGCCGAGGCTGAACGGCGTGTGCGCGTGGACGACGTCTGCCTGACTGACAGCCTCGGGAATCTGCGGGACGCCCACCCTGAAGCCGTCGTAGAAGGGGAAGGGCAGACTGGAAACGGGGTGTTCGCCCGCGGTCGCCTCGTGGTCGCTCCGCGGGTAGACGACGTCCATGTGACTCCCACGACCGAGCCATCGTTCGCGCCACGTCTTGACCGTGTAGGTGACGCCGTTCACGGTGGGGAGATAGGTGTCCGTGAACGCGGCGACGCGCGGGAGTTCCATCGGAGAGAGGTTTGCCGACCAGTGGCTAAATGGTTGTTCCTTCCATCCGGATGGTGGGTGCTTACGTGGAACCGTCCACGTTCGACGCGAGCGGTCCGGTACTGGCAATCCGATAGTCGCGTCGGTGTGACACGACGGACCGACGGGCCGACGGACAGGACGGGCCGACGGACAGGACGGACAGACGGAACGAAGGTCCGACGCGCGGGTCCCCAGGCCCGGGTCGCCCCAGTCAGACGAGGTCGACGTACAGCGATTCCAGTCGCTCGCCGACGCGGTCGAGACCGTGTTCGGCGGCCGTCTCGCGGGCGTTCTCGCCCAGGCGCTCGCGCAGGTCGGGATCTTCGGCGAGTCTGTCCAGCGCGTCGGCGAACTCCGCTTCCGACGAGCAGATCAGGCAGTCGTGGCCGTCCTCGTAGAACTCCCGGAAGACGGGGATGTCCGAGAGGACCACGGCCTTCCCGCAGGCCATCGCCTCGAGGACGACGATGCCCTGGTTCTCCACCTTCGCGGGGAACATGAACACGTCGCCCGCGCCGTAGGCGCCGCGAATGTCGTCGACCCAGCCGGTGAAGGTGACGTTCTCGGGCGGCTCGTTCGTCCACTTGCGGACCGTCGCCGAGGCGCTCGGGCCGCTCTCGTAGGTGCCGTACCAGGTGAAGTCGTAGTCGGTCCGCCGGGCGACCCGACAGAACGTCGAGAGGCCCTTGCGCTCGAAGACGTTGCCGACGGCGAACACGCCCATCCCCTCGACGTCGTAGCGCTCGCGGTACTCCTCGCGAAACCCCTCGAATCCGTCGAGTCGCCCCAGGTCGATGCCGTTCGTGATGGGCTGGATGGGGGCGTCGACGGGATAGGACTCCAGGACGCCTCTGGTGTACTCGCTCGGGCAGAGGACGAGGTCGGCCTGGGAGTAGAACCACCGGAGGTACCGGCCGAGCGCCGGCGCGACGGCGTTGGACCCCCGGAAGCTGTTCCGGAAGTCCTCGCGCGTGACGTGGGCGTGGAGGACCAGCGGCGTGTCGGTCCGCATCGCGTGGCGTGCCGTCGCGACCGTCCCGGGTCCGATCATGTTGCAGTGGACCACGTCGACGTCCGCGAAGAACCGGTCGCCCCCGAGCTTCGCGAGGCCGGCCCGGACCGGGTCGTCGCCGTTCCACGGCGAGGTGACGACGTCGACGCCGGTGTCGGCCAGCGCCTCCCGCTGGTGTTTCACCGACGTGCCGATGCCGCTCCGGTCCAGTTGCCCCGCCAGTTCCAGGTAATTCAGCGCGCGCACGGTGTTCCGTCCTCCACAATCCGACAAAGATGTGTCGGATCCCCACGGGTCGATTGCTCTCGCTCGCACCAGCACCACCGCGACGAAGCGATAGCTATTCCCGGCGAGGTGGCCGAGTAGTGGGCGATGACTGCCGGCGAAACCGAGATCGCCCACGAGCGCATCGACCGCCTCCACGCGTTCGCGAAGGAGGCCGCCGGCGAGGGCCAGACCGACCGCGCCCGCGAGTACGTCCGCCGGGCTCGCAGGGTCGCGGAACGCAACCGGCTTTCCCTACCCCGCGAGTTCAAGCGCTTCACCTGCGACGCCTGTGACGCCTACCTGATCCCGGGGAAGAACGCCCGCGTCCGCCTCCAGGACGGCCACGTCGTGATAACCTGCGACTGCGGGACCCAGGCGCGCTATCCTTACCACTGAGTGTTCGAGAAGGTGCGTTTCGTGCTACTTGGGTGAGGATTGTCGCGCTCTGTCTCTCGATGACTAGCTTCGTGAGTTGAACGGGGGGTTCGTCTGAATTGCGCTGGAAGAAGCGACACCGCCACCAACCAGAAAGCCCTCGGCGGGCTCGGGTCGCGGGGACCACCCTGCGCTCCTCGCCTTCGGCTGCGGTGCTCGGGGGCCCCGGCTTCCCCGAGCCCACCTCGCCCTTTCAGTCCTCCGTCAGAGCAAGTCGTTCGAAAGGCGCGGAGCGCCTTTCGTGATGACGAGAGACCTTCGGTCTCTCGAACCACTCTGACGAGCCCTGCCTCGCTCCGCTCGGCAGGACACCAGGTCAGCACAGCACCGCAGCCCTGCCCTCCCCCTAGTCGCGAGAGCCTCGCTTTCGCTCGGCTACTCGCTCCCGGCCGACCGCCGGCGGTTGCGAAAGGACGCGTGATTCGCGCCGGACGGCGTGAATTCGGGGAGGAGTGGGGAGTCGATCGCGAGCGCCTTCATGGTGCGCGAGCGCGCCGAGGGCTTTCGACGTGTTTGGCTTCGTACTCACTGCTCGAACATCGACACCCACGGATCGATACGTAGCTCATCTGCACTGAACGGTCCAGTACACGGACATCTGAACTCGAGCCCCAGGTCAAGTGTCTATCCGTCGGCACACCCGACCAGTTGGGCAAGTGTTTAACGCCTCCAGTCGATAGAACTGGGAAGTACATGTCCAGCGACGACCGAACCCGGAAGATCCACGAACTCGACGCGACACTTCGCGTCGGCAAGAGCGGTATCGACCCTGTCGCCGACGAACTGCGCAACCAGCTCGACAACGAGAACCTCGTGAAGGTGAAGTTCCTCCGGTCCTCGCTCGGCGGGACGACGACAGAGGAACTGGCCGACGAACTGGCTGACCAGGCCAGTGCAACGGTGGTCCAGACGCGTGGCCACACGGCCGTGTTCGAATGATACTCCAGCAGAACCTCACGGGGTTCGTCGCCGAGTTGCTCGGACGGGTCCTGCCGGACGTCGTCGCCGACCCCGCCGCCTCGTTGCTCGTGTTCGTCGTCGTCCTGGTCACCATCTACCTCGTCGGCAAGGTGGCCATCATCCCGGTCGTGAACCGGTTCCTCTCGGCGCGGAACCTGGACGCCCACGCGCGGCGCCCGATCACGAAACTCGTCAACATCGCAGTCATCTTCGTCGGGATCGCCGTCGCGTTCGGGCTCGCCGACTACGGTGACTTCCTGCAGTCGCTGGCGACCATCGCCGCGGCGGCGACGCTGGCCATCGGCTTCGCGATGCAGGACGTCCTCCAGAACTTCGTCGCGGGTATCTTCATCTACACCGACCGCCCGTTCCGCATCGGTGACTGGATAGAGTGGGACGGACATTCGGGCGTCGTCGAGGACATCTCCCTGCGGGTGACGCGGGTGCGGACGTTCGACAACGAGCTCCTGACGGTGCCGAACTCCCAGCTCACCGACGGCGTCATCAAGAACCCCGTCGCGAAGGAACAGCTGCGACTCAAGTTCGACTTCGGCATCGGCTACGACGACGACATCGACAGGGCGACCGAGATCATCCTCGAGGAGGCCGACGCCCACGAGGGGATCATGGACGACCCGGCGCCCTCGGTCAGGCTCGTCGAACTCGGTGACTCCTCGGTCGGTCTCCAGTCCCGCATCTGGATCGACAATCCGAGCCGGTCGGACTTCGTGAAGGTCCGCGGCGAGTACGTCCAGTCGGTGAAGGAACGGTTCGACGCGGAAGACATCGACATCCCGTACCCGAACCGCACCATCGGCGGCGGCATCGAACTCTCGAACGTCGACGGCGTCGTCGAACCCGCCGACGACTGACGACGCACCGGTTTTCGCGAATCCGTTTTCGAACGGCCGTCAGCGGCCGGTCAGTTGCTCAGCCGACGCGTTCCGGTGGACCGTGAGTCCGACGGCCACTGCCGCCACCAGCGCGGCGACCCCGGCCAGGCCGAACCTGAGCAGGTCCGCGCCGTCTGTCAGCGACCCGACGACCGTCAACACGACGAACAGGGTGACCGACCCGGCCGCGAACGCGACCAGGAGAACGGTCAGCGTGCGTTCTGCGTCCATAGGATGGCCAGGCGGCTCTGGTCAAAGTAGTTTGTCCACGCCGGCGAGGACGTTCGAGCGAAGTCCAGACAGGTCGAGTCTGGAGTTTCGCGTCCGCCAGCGTCAGTAAATCGAGCGAACCAGGTCGACGTACGCGGTCGGTTCCGTCGGTTTCGTCAGGTACGCGTCCGCGTCGGGTGCCACAGACCTGATGGCCGCTTCCGTGGCCTGCGAGCCGGTCATTATCGCCACCGGGACGTCCTCGTAGGCGGCCTGGAGTTCGGAAAGGAGCCGTTCGCCGTCCATCGCTGGCAGGTTCCAGTCGAGCAGTATCAGGTCCGGTTCGGGCGCAGCCTCGTACTCGCCGCGCAGGTGGACGAAGTCGAGGGCTTCCTCGCCCGTCGAGACGACGTGGAGCGTCGCCTCGGAGTTCGCCTCCCGGAACCCCTCCTCGATGAGGCGACTGTCGCCGGGATTGTCCTCCACTACCAGGAGGTTCTCCGGCCGACCGGACTGCGTCGTCATAACAGCCACCTCAATATGAATAGAGATGAAAGTACCGCTTGTGTGGCCAACCCGTTCGAAACTGGGACGGAAGTCGTCTACTCGATGCGGTTCGATGCGCGGAGCGACGGCTCGACGGTGGAGAAACGGTACGAATGGCGGACGCCGGGATTGCCCGGCGTTCGGACGTGGGTAGTCCCGTTCGCCTCCTCCACCCCGCGATCCGACGAGCGCCGAGTGTCCGAGGGTTCGCTGCTCGCTTCCGCGCCTGACGAACTGCCCTCGGTAAACCGCGGCAGGACGCCCCTGCAGGCGTACTCCCGCGGACCGTCGGCCCCGGCGGACGAGGCTTCTCTGTTGGCTCACAGGGTCCACGCCCGGCAGACCGGACGCCCCCGGGTTCGGTCCCCGCTCAAGACCATAGTGCGGGCGAGGGAGGGGGGCCTAACCCCCCGACCTAGTCCACCTGAATCTCCGCCGTGCCCCCATAAGGGCCTTTCGGATACCCGATCTGTGTGGCAATCTACCACCCTGGATGGCGCCGCCTCGACGACGCGCGAAAGTCGGTTCCCGGGCTCGCCCCGACTGACACTGCGTGCTCGACGAGGCAGCGTACCGAGTGGAAGATTCTACCTGGTCAGTGCTGGAAGAAATGGGGCTGCGAACAGCCAGAGAGCGGACGCAAATCGAACGGCTGGTAAAATCGACCACACCGCGTGGTCCGGTCAGACCAGAACGAGCGCGAGGCCGAACGTCAGGGCGAGACCGACGGCGAGGACGGCGAAACCGGTGGTGACCTGGCCGAAGGTGTACTCGCTCTGGGGAGCCGTCGTCCGGAGCGGCGGTTCTCGGGAGGGAAGTTCTGGGTTCTTCGGGTCGTAGTCCGGGCGTTCCGCTTCCTCGTGGCCGTGCTCGTGGTCGGTGTCGCTCATGGTCGAGGATTCCGCGTCCGCCTACCTGTAGCTGACGGATCCGGGCCGGGGCCGACGACGACGCCGGCAGAAATGTGCTCCAAACACGACGACCGCGTCGTCCGTGAGTCGTAAGGAGAGGATACGAGTTCGTGACCGGGAGTAACGTCACGGAAACGGTTTGGTCCGGAGCTTTCGGTCGGATTACCGCGAGAAACGGTCGTCGCCCGGTTTGTGTGGTCCCGCCGTCCATCGAACGATGCGACACAGAACAGGGTACGTAACGGTAGTCGTGATAGTCGCGGTGCTCAGTGTCAGCGGCGTCGCGACGGCCACAGTCGGCGCAGCACCGGTCGGGCCGGCGGCCCAGCAACAGGCCGGTGGGTCCCAGCAACAGGCCGATGGAGCGTGCGACTACACCGCGCTCTACGAGGACAGTATCGATTCGGTCGTCTCGGTCCAGCAGGTCCGCGGACAGGGCTCCGGATTCGTCTACCAGACCGGCGGGAACGGGTCGGCGAGTTACGTCGTCACGAACGCCCACGTCGTGGGTAACGCGACGGACGTCACCGTCCAGTTCAGGGGAGGAGAGTCGCTGCCCGGCACCGTCGTCGGCACGGACGTCTACAGCGACCTGGCGGTCGTCCGGGTGAACGAGACGCCCGGCTACGTCGAAGCGCTACCCGTCGCCGAGAACCAGACCGAACACGGCGAGCGCGTCGCGGCGCTGGGCAGTCCGTTCGGCCTCGAAGAGACGATCACCCACGGCATCGTCAGCGGGCTGAACCGGTCGATGCCGACGCGGCTCGGGTTCGAGATCCCGAACGTCGTCCAGACCGACGCGCCGATCAGCCCCGGCAACAGCGGCGGTCCGCTCGTCTCCTGCGACGGTGCGGTCGTCGGCGTGAACACCGCCGGCATCGCCGCACAGGGCGCCGAGAACATCGGCTTCGCCGTCTCGTCGACGGCCGTCGAGCGCGTCGTCCCGTCGCTGATCGAGACCGGCGAGTTCACGCATCCGGCCCTGGGGATCTCCGGGACGGGCGTGACGCCGGCCATCGCCGACGCGAACGACCTCGAGAGCGACCGGGGCGTCATCGTCGCCTCGGTGAACGAGGGCGCACCCGCGGCCGAGGTACTCCAGGGAAGTGACCGCGTGGAACGCGCCGACCGGCAGTTCGTCCCCATCGGCGGCGACGTCATCGTGGCCGTCGACGGCCAGAACGTCTCGACCTCCGAGGAGCTGGCGTCGGTGCTGCTCGCAGAGACTCGCCCCGGGGACGAGGTGGCGCTCACTATCGTCCGGGACGGTGAGCGAATGACCGTCAACACGACGGTCATCGAACGGCCCGATCCGGAGGCCAGTCCGGGCCCGAACGAGGGACAGCCGTAGCCGGGAGGGCGACCCGTTACCCGGGAACGGGAACCACCGATCCGCGGCAGGATTCGGACGATTCGGACTGCTTTTGACCGTCGGCGTGCCTACCGTCAGGTATCCAATGGCCCTCACCAAGCGGATCATCCCCTGCATCGACGTCGACCTGGACGAGGACGGGAACGCCGCCGTCTACACCGGCGTCAACTTCGAGGACCTGGCCTACACCGGCGACCCCGTCGAGATGGCCCGCAAGTACAACGAGTCGGGCGCCGACGAGTTCGTCTTCCTCGACATCACCGCCTCGGCGGAGGGCCGCGAGACGATGCTCGACACCGTCTCCGCGGTCGCCGACGAGGTGTTCATCCCGCTGACCGTCGGTGGCGGCATCCGCACGCGAGAGGACATCAAGGAGACGCTCCGGGCCGGCGCGGACAAGGTCTCCATCAACTCCGGCGCCATCGCGAACCCCGAACTCATCACCGAGGGCGCGCGCTCGTTCGGGAACCAGTGCATCGTCATCTCCGTCGACTCGAAGCGCCGCTTCGACGAGCAGGGCGAGCACTACGTCGAAGTGGACGGCGAGTCCTGCTGGTTCGAGTGCACCGTCAAGGGCGGCCGCGAGGGCACCGACCTCGACGTCGTCGAGTGGGCGAAAGAAGCTGAGGAACGCGGCGCCGGCGAACTGTTCGTCAACTCCATCGACGCCGACGGGACCAAGGACGGCTACGACATCCCGCTGACGAAGGCCGTCTGCGACGCCGTCTCGACGCCAGTCATCGCCTCCTCTGGCTGCGGCGGTCCGGAGGACATGGAGGAGGTGTTCCGCGACGCGGGCGCCGACGCCGCGCTGGCCGCCAGCATCTTCCACTTCGACGAGTACTCGATTCGCGAAGTGAAAGAGTACCTGGACGAGCAGGGACTGCCGATTCGGCTGTAAGATCGGCCGAGCGACGCGAGGCCGCCTCTTCTGGCCGAATCCAACTCAGAGGTCGCTCCACTGCCCCGTCTCGGCCGACTCGTAGGCGGCGTCGATGACGCGGACGTCCTCGAGGCCGTCCCGGCCGCTCGGCCCGGGTTCGGTCCCGGTGAGGACGCAGTAGCCGAAGTAGTCGAACTCCTCTTCGACCTCGTCGTCCGGGTTACCGGTGTACTCGACGCTGAACTCGCCGCGTTCGACGATCACGTTCTGGGGGACGACGCCGCCGAAGGGGGCCGAGATCGATATCATCCCGTCCGTCCCGACGAGGCGGAGGTGGCTGCTCGCGTGCGCGTTGAAACTGGCCGTACACGAAGCCGTGATCTCGCCGGGGAACCGGAGCGTGAACGTGACGTGTTCGTCCACCTCGTCGAAGGCCGGCTCCAGCGAGCAGGTCCAGGCGTTGACCGCGACGGGGTCGCTTTCCAGGAGATATCGCGTGGTGTTGAGCGGGTAGATACCCAGGTCGACGAGCGCGCCGCCGCCGGCGAGGTCGGGGTCCAGCCGCCAGGTATCAGGGCTCGTCGTCTCCAGGACCGGGTGGGAGAAGCCGCCGTACACCTGAACGACCTCGCCGATGTAGCCGTCGGCGACGATTTCGCGGGTCCGCCTGGCCGTCGATTCGAGCTGGATGCGGTAGGCCGTCATCAGCGTCACGCCGGCGTCGGCGCAGACGTCGACGAGTTCCCGAGCGCGCTCGGCCGTGGTCTCCAGGGGCTTCTCGCAGATGACGTGTTTGCCCTGGTCTGCCGCGGCCCTGACGTACTCTCCGTGGAGCGCGTTCGGCGTCGCGACGTACACCGCGTCGTAGGCGTCGGCGACCTCGCCGCGGCGGAACTCGTCGTAGTCGACGACGTGCTCTACGTCGTAGCGCTCTGCCGTCGTCGCGGCTTTCCGGACCGATCCGCTGACCAGCGTCGTCGTCTCGCAGTACTTGCCGGCCGCGATGGCGGGGAGTGCGCGTTTCAGTGCGAAGCCGCCCAGGCCGACGACGGCCATCCTGACCGTGCCGTCGACGTCCTCACGTTCCCAGTCGCGCTGTGAGAAGGGCTGGAAGTAGTCTTCGAGGGCCATGTCGAACGTATTAGACGGCCGACAATATATGTGCGGCGCCCAGCACACGCTTCTGTGGGGCCGACCGTGAGCAGTCGACCCTGTCGAGCGGGTCGCGCGAGCGAATCGAGGGATCAGTTCGCTCTCGAACTAGAGCAGCCCGAGCAAGAAGTCCAGGACCAGGAACCCGACCGATAGCACGAGGAGGATGAGGAGCCACCCGAGGATGCCGTTGATCACGAAGGCGAACAGACGCCAGACCAGACCCAGCGAGACAGCGACGGCACTCCAGGCCCTAGACAGGATGCGCTCGTGTTCCAGACCGAACCGGATCACGCGGTCGGTCGCGTCCGCCGTCGCACCGATCACCCGATCGGCGGCGCGTAGCAGGCGGCTGTTCCGGCGGGCGATGCGAGCGAGCGCGCTGTCGGCGGCCGTCGTCACGAGGGGCGAGGGGTCCGTGGCGTGAACGGCCCGGATCGTCTCCGCCGCGCTCGAGTCGCCGACGTATCCCAGCCCGATGGTCGCCCACCGCCTGACAGTGGCCGCCTCGTCCTCCACTGCGGCGGTCTCCAGTACCGCCCGAACGTCTCCCACGGCCGGACAGTCGGCCTCGTAGAGGGCGCCCATGGCGGCCACCTGGGCGGCTCGCGCCCGTGGCGCCGACTCGACGTCGAACGCCGACCGGACCGCCGGCAGCGTGTCACAGTCACCGAGCTTCGCTACCGCGAACGCCGCGCGCTCGCGGACGACCGGATCGCGGTGGGTCAACCGGTCGACTACCGCCTGAAGGACGGACGCCTCGCCGAGGACGCCGAGCGAGTCGAGCAACTGGGCTACGACGTCGTCGTCGGTCTCGACGTCGAGTCGGTCGCGCAACGGCTGCACGCGCTCGCCCGGAGCATCGAGACTGACTGCCGCCCCCGTGAGCGGGAGACGTCTGCCCGCGACGGAACGGACCAGCCGACCGTGGTCGACACCGAGGTGACCGAGTGCGAGCGCTGCCTGCTCCCGGATCACGGGGTCGGCAGCCGAGAGTGCGTCCACACAGCGGCCGACGTCGTCGGCGGTCCCGTAGACCGCTAACAGCGAGAGTCCCTCGGCGCGCTCGCTCGTGACGTCCGTCTCGACCATCTCTATCGCGACCTCGCGGATCGATTCGCGGGCACTGGCACGCGATTCCAGCCCCAGCGAGGCGATCAGTCCCATCCGGCGCTCGAGGAGCGCCTCGGCGGCGATCGCACTGTCGCGTGGGGCAGTCTCGACGACCCAGCACAGCCGCTGGATTCTGCGCGGGCCCGTCACGTCGTCGACCGCTTCGTCGATGGCGTCGAACACGTCGTCTCGCTCGTCGACCAGATGCCGACAGAGCGTCGGGAGTGACCGCGGATCGCCGATAGAGCCGAGTGCCTCAGCGGCCGCGACACGGACTGCCGGGTGGTCGTCGTCCAGACGCGCCTCTATCGGTGCTCTCGCCTCGCTCCCGTGCGCCTCAGCGTGGGCCCGGACCGCATCTCGTCGGAGGAACGGATCCGGCGCAGATAGCGCCGCCCGGTCGGTCAGAGTGACGTCCTCGCGGACCAGTTCGGCGGCTGCGATGGACACGTCCGCCAGCGCCGCTGCGACGTCGTCGTCCTCGTACTGCGCAGTGCGGACCGCCGGCAGGGCGGACGGGTCGTCGATCGCCCCGATAGCGGCCGCGATGGCCGCCGCGTCGTCGGGACCCGAACCGCGGTCCGCGGCGTCAGCTCCGTCGTCTGCCGGCGTCGCTTCGGCCAGGGCGTCGAGGAGGCGTTCGACGGTGGAGGCGCCCGCGACGCCGTCGAGCGACCGAAGCCCGTCGCGGGCGGCACGCCTGATCGCACCGTTCTCGTCGTCCAGGTGGTCGAGCAGTGTCGGAACGCCTTCGCCCTCCGCTCCGAGACGACCTATCGCACGGAGCGCCGCCGCCGTGACCGTCGTGTCGCTCTCCCGCTCGACGAGTGCCGAGAGGGGGCCGACGGCCCGCGCGGCGTCCTGCTCGACGAGCGCGTCGATCGCATCTCGTCTCCGGCGGGGGTCCGGGTCCCGAAGCCCCCGGACCAGCTCGTTCGTCGTTGACATACGACTGGTTCCCAGCACCTCCACGGGCAGTCACCGTAAGCGTTTCACCTGACGAGCCGTTCCAGCCGCGCGTCGAGGGGTGGATGCGACGCCAGCAGACGGTCGATCCACGTTCGCCTGTCGCTGTAGCGTGGAACGTCTCCGGGCGTCGGCGTGGAGACGGCTGCGGCGGACAGAGAGACGTTGGTGAGCGCGCGCTCGACTGCCGCGGGGTCGGAACAGCACGCCAGTGCGCACTGGTCGGCGCGATACTCCCGCCAGCGCGAGACGGCCTGGGAGAGCACCAGTAGCGGCAACTGAGTGAATCCACCGAGAGCCAGCCAGAGGACCGTCGCCCGGGACGACGTCAGCACGCCGGTCGCCAGGTAGACGACGACCCCGCCGACCTGGACGGCGACGGGTGCGTGGCGCAGGACCGCCAGCCAGAGGACCGTCGCGCCCGTGACTTCGACGACGTAGCTGCTCGCGATCGCCAGGAGCGCGTCGTGCGAGCGGACGTGTCCGAGTTCGTGACCCAGGACCGCCGTCCGTTCGTCCGGCGGGAGGCGCTCGAACAGCGAGTCGCTGACGTACAGGTGCGGTCGGAGGCGGCTCTGGTCGACCATCGCGATCGGATCCGCCGTCTCGACGACGGTCACCGCCGGCATAGAAATCCCGAGGTCGCCGGCGAGCTCCCAGACGGCCGCCCTGTACTCGCTCGCGTCGGCGTCCGACACCGCTCCACGGCCCCGTTCGTCGAGTTCAGCTGCGAGCGACAGAGAGGCCTGACCGACGGTCACCGCGAGGACGAGTCCCCACAGGCCGACGAGCGGTGCTCGCTGTTCGAGCGAGACGGCCGGTAGCGCGTGGACGAGCAGGCCGACGACGCCCATCACCGCAAGCGAGAGCGGGCCGAGGACGCGATCCCACTGGCGCACGTACCGACCGATTACGGCACCCGAGATAAACGTACCGCCGGGTGGCGCCGGCGTCGGTGCCGTGAAACGAGCGGGCGCCGGCGTCGCTCGGCGGGACCGACATCAGTACGCTTTTGCACGTACTTCCCCAGAGCCCTCCAATGGAGTGGCGGTGTGAGTGGTGTGGCAAGCCCCACGAATCCGACGACCCGCCCTGTGACAACTGCGGGCACGCCAAGTTCGAGAAGGCCGTCGAGCGGGTGCCGGCGACGGCCGACGAGCCCCAGGGGTCGGTGTGGGTCTGTCCGGAGTGCGGCCGCCAGCACCAGAAGCACTCCCCGCCGTGTAGCCGCTGCGGGAACCTCGAACTCGAACAGCGTGACGTCGCGGACCTGGACGACCCGCTGGAGGACATCGGGACAGGCTGGCGGGACGTCGTCGAGGCGAAGTACGTCGCCGGTTACGTCGCCGTCGGCATCCTCGTCCTGATACTCGGGCTCGGGTTCGTCGGCGTCATCGACCTCCCGGGCATGGGCGAACCGGACATTCCCGACGCACCCGGCCAGGCCGAAACGGAGGGGAACCTCTCGCTGGCAGCGGTCGAGGACGCGTACGTCGCCGAACTCAACGAGCGACGCGAGTCAGCGGGAGCCTCGCCCCTGTCGACCGACGAGACCCTCGGCCGCCTCGCCGCCTACTACAACAAGGCCAGCGTCGACGCGATCTACGACGACGGGAGCGGCCCAGCGAGCGACGCTATCGGCCGGTTCGACCACGGGTGTGCGTCGCGACCACAGACACCCCAGCACCGAACGCTCGAAGGGCCGGACGGTACGGCCATCGTCGAGGCCGAAAGCGCCGACGCGGCCGCGTCGGCACTAGTCGAGCGAGTCGAACACGGTGACCGATTCGACGACTTGCTCGACCCCGAACACGAGAGAGTCGGCGTCGACGTCCACGTCGCGACGGACGACCGGGTGTTCGTGACGGTCGCTATCTGTTAGCCGGGATAGCGCCGGGGACGCGGCAGCGAGTACGCTCAGGTCTCGAACCCAGAACGAAGATCGAAGAACGACCGAAGACGGCCAGCGAGACGTTCAGACCGCCGCTTCGAAGGCGTCGGTGAAGTTGTCGGACTTCTCCATGACGCGTTCGGCGCCGGCCTCGAGCGCGTCGAGCGCGTCGACGTCCGTCTCGGTCTTGACGGTGAGGACCGGGTCCGTCTGGCCACCGGACTGCTCGGGGTTCATGTCGTAGGTCGCGGCGGTGACGCCGTCGGTCTCCAGGAGCGCCCCCTTCAGGACGTTCATGAACGTGTGGTCCTCGCCGGCGACCTCGATAGAGAGCATCGTGTCTTCCTTCTCGATGACGCGCAGATCCATATCAGGTGAATCGGCCCCTCGCGCGCTTGAAACCTTCGCTTCGCGACGGTCGACGGCGCCCGCCACTCCGCCGGCGCAACTGTTACCGAGTTTGCACGTAACTGGTGACACATGGACGTTCCCGAGGAGATCAGGGACGAACTCGAAGCGTGCGCCAACGTGGTCGGGACGGCGTGGGGGGAAAAGCGCGTGAACGACCAGGCCGTCGGCGAGGACGCCGTCGTCGTCCTCGTCCGGCGGAAGGTTTCCGAGGCCCAGCTCGACCCGGACGACCGCATCCCGAAGGAGGTCGACGTCGACGGCCGGCGCGTCAAGACCGACGTCCAGGAAGTCGGCGACGTGCGGGCGCAGGCGACCGCGACGCGACCGGCGAGCGAACCGGACCGCGAGCGCCGCTGGCGACCGGCACCGGCGGGCGTCTCGCTGGGCCACCCGGAGATAACCGCGGGAACACTCGGCAGTCCGGCGCTGGAGACCGAGGACGGGCAGACGGTCGTGCTGACGAACGCCCACGTCGCCGCACCGCTGGGAGTAGCCCGGGAGGGCGACGAGATACTCCAGCCCGGCCCCGCCGACGGCGGATCACCGGGTGACGACGTCATCGGGACGCTCGCGGCGGCCTCCGAGATCGCGGCGGGCGAGCCCAACACGACCGACAGTGCGATCGTGGCGGTCCACCCCGGCGACGTGTCCGACACGATACTCGGGGTCGGCGAGTTCGCCGGCTTCACCGGGCCCCGGACGGACGCCACGTACACCAAGAGCGGCCGGACGACCGGCGTGACCACGGGCGAGTTGCGGGCCCGCGACGTCCGCATCCGCGTCGGTGGCTACCACGACGAGCCCACGGTGTTCGAGGGCGTCGACCTGTTCGGCCCGATGAGCGCCGGCGGTGACAGCGGCAGTCTGGTGGGCATCGTCGACGGCGGCTTCCGGGCGACCCACCTGCTGTTCGCGGGTAGCGACCGCGCGACCATCGCCACCCCGATGGACGCCGTCGAGGCCGAACACGGGGAACTGACGCCCCACAGAGACGTGGGCGGTGATGGAGGGAGTGGCGACGGCGGGGAGAACGGTACCGATGGGAATGACGACGGCAGGGACGGCGACGGGAACGGCGATAGCGGTGGAGACGGCGGAGAGAACGGTACCGATGGGAATGACGACGGCAGGGACGGCGACGGGAACGGCGATAGCGGTGGAGACGGCGGAGACGACGGCGCGACACTCGCCGAAGCGGTCGGCCACCGCCTCCAGAGCGCGTACGGCGCCGACGCCGTGACGACCGGATCCGACGTCGAGTACCGCGTCACGGGCGCCGTCCAGATGGCGGTCGCCGTCGCAGACGGCGCGGCAGATCTCGCCGCGGCGGCCGGCCGAGCGATCGCCGCCACCGACGGCGGCGATATCCCCGTGCTCGCCTACCCCGCGAACGTGGACAGTCCGGTCGTCGAACGGATCGGCAACCGGGTCGCCCTCCTGCCGGTCGAGGCGGCCTAGAAGCGGTGTGATTCGCGCGGGCGGCGGTCAGACGACCGCGTACACCATCAGCAGGGCGAAGTACAGGAGCACGAGCGTTCCCAGGGCCTTCAGCCGGAACCGGCGGAGGTCGGCCTCCTCGTCGGCGTGGGCCTCGCGGAACGCCGCGATCTCGTCGTCGTCGAGGTCGCCCGGGTGGGACTGCCCGCGGTGGAGGGCGAGCCACGACTCGCGGGCGAACGGCCGACCGCAGTGCTCGCACTCGTACACCGGGAGGTCGGTGCGTAGCTCGTACTCCTCAGCAGACCGGTCGGACGCGTCAGGTTCGCGGTCGGTGACAGTCTCGGTCATAGGTAAGGGGGCTCGATAACGGGCTGGGAGAGTATCCAGAGGCTCGTCATCGTGTACAGCACCATCACGGCGATGAAGGGGTACTGCGACCGGATCGCCTGCAGGCGACTCGGGAAGCGGTCGTAGGCGCTCGCGTGGGCGACCCAGATGGCCAGCAGGTGGCCCAGGATGATACTCGCCAGGCCCACGCCGCCGAACCAGTCGGGGAGCGAGAGCGTCAGCACCGTCCCCGAGGCCGTGAACGGGTCGAAAAAGGACTCGACCATCCCAGGCGAGAGGCGGAGGAAGTAGCCCAGGTAGTGCGCGAGGTGGTAGCCCGCCGCGATGGCCAGCAGCGGCGGCGCGAACCGGTGGGCGAGTTCCGCACGCGAGACGTGGGCCTCCGAGAGGTCGCGGCTCGCGCCGACGGCGAGCCGGTAGACCCAGTAGAAGACGAGAAAGCCCACCGCCATAGCAATCAGGTAGACCGCGCGCGCGGCGAGATCGGAGACCCCGAGCGGGCGGAGCAGCGCCCGCCACGCTGGCGTGGAAACCAGGCCGTCGAACGTCGTCGCCCACAGCAGCGCGACGACGAACGCCACCTCGTCGCGGCCGTCGACGAGTCGGGGCTCCGACAGCGCCGTCCCGGGGAGACGGAGCCGGAAGCCGCTCCCATCGCCATCGCCGTCGGTGCCGTCGGTGGCGTCGGTGCCGTCGTCACCGTCTCGGTCGAACGCGACCGGCGCGACGCGGCCGTAGTACCGGAAGACGCGCGAGACCGGGTCGGCTCGATCGAACCAGCTGGTTCCGTAGTAGAGCGCGCCCGCGAGCGTCACCACGGAGTAGGCGACGGCGAGGGTCGCGATGAAGACGGGCGGCGTCAGGGTGTCGGCCAGCGCCGCGGGCGGGCCGACGACCTCCAGGTAGACGAGCGCGAGCAGGCCGACGACGGCCGGCCAGGCCCCGTAGCGGACAGGGTACGGCCGGTCGAGCGACGGGAGCAGACCGGCCATCGTCCGCCAGGGGTTCAGCGCGGGCCACCAGTTGCCCACGAGGTAGGTGGTCATCGTGAACCCGGCCCACCAGCCGACCCACACGAGCAGGTAGCCGGCGTTCTCGACGGCCTCGGACGGACCGAGGAAGCCGACCACGACGACGGCCGCCAGGCCGGCGACGCCGAGGAGCGAGACCGCGCCCGCGAGGATGCGACGGCCCGGGACCGGAAACTCGCGGCGCCAGTCGTGGATCGCAGCGATGAACGACCGGTCGGTGACGAAACTCGCGAGCAGGAACGAGGCGCCCACGGCGGCCCCGCCCGTCGTGAGGAACAGCCACGTCGGGACCACGAGCGAGTCGCGCGCACCGGCGTCGAGGCTCCCACCGTGGGCGCTGGCCCGGCCCGCGAGCGTTACCCCGGCCACCAGCAACGCGAGACCGAGACGGCGGCGACGATCCATCGGCGGCGATTCGTCCTCCTGGTGTGTGTACCCATCGATCTGCGGTCGCGCAGACGCACTTGGATGCCTTTTTAGTAGTCGAATCGCAAGATGACCGTATGACTGTTGCCGAAGATTCAGCGGAGGATCACGGCGGGCACCACCTCCCGGCCGTCGAGGACTGGCCCCAGGGGTTCGGCGAAGCGAGCTGGTGGCCGTTCATCACCGCCGCGGGCGCGGCGGGCATCTACCTCGGCGCGGCGCTGTTCGTCCTCTCGATGGCCGAGGAACCGCTCGTATCCTCGATGGTCGCCGGCGCCACCACGGTCGGCAGTGTCGGCCTCTTCCTGGTCGGGCTGTACGGCTGGCTCTACCACGCCTTCGTCGTCAACTTCTGGGAGGGCGGCACCGACCGCCACTCCGACCGGACGCTCCGGTTCGCGATGTTACTGTTCCTCGTCACCGAAGTGGCGACCTTCGGCGCGGGCTTCGTCTACTACTTCTTCATCCGCGGCGGTGCGGTCTGGAGCGCCGACCTGCTGCCCCACGGCGGCGTCACCGGCCCGCTCGTCTTCGTCAACACCGTCATCCTGATCATCAGCTCGATCACGCTCCACTACAGCCACGTGGCGCTCCGGAAGAACGACCGTCAGCGCTACATCAACCTGCTGGCCGCCACGCTCCTGCTCGGAATCGTCTTCATCGGCGGGCAGGTGTACGAGTACTACGAGTTCATCGTCCACGAGGGATACACCATCGCCGAGGGCGCGTACGCGAGCGCGTTCTACGGGCTGACGGGGCTCCACGGCCTCCACGTCTCGATGGGCGCCGTCCTGCTTGGCATCGTCTTCGTCCGGTCGCTCTACGGCCAGTACTCCAGTGACCGACACACCTCCGTCTCGACGGTGTCGATGTACTGGCACTTCGTCGACGTCGTCTGGGTGTTCCTCGTCGTCGTCCTCTACGTCGGGACGGCCGTCTTCTAGACCGGTTCACATCGGTCATCGGACAATATACGCGCCGTCTGCGGGTTTTCTGAAAGTCGTCACTGGTCTGAACAAACCTAACAGTTATTCCACCGGCGCTCAACGGGTACTTCTCATGGGGGTAGAAACGACGCAACACACGGGGATCGGTGGAACGCTCTTCAAACTGTATACGAAGTACGTCAGTGAGCCGGAGTCGACCAAACACGTCTACGGCTACACGTTGCTGGTGGTGGGCTACCTGCTCGCGATGGGCGGCATCGGGCTGTACCTGCTCGGACCCTCCGAGGGGAACAGTGCGATGGCCTACCTCGTCCAGGAGATCGCCATCACGCCGGCCGCCATCGGGCTCGTGGCGACGCTGCTTGGCATCGTCCTGATGCTGCCAGTCAGACGGCGCGGGACGATCCTCGCTATTTTCGGCGCGCTTCTCTGTCTCGTCGCGATCGGCTGGTTCACCGTTGCGTATCCGAACGACTGGTCCCAGGGAGCCAGTTACAGCGACCAGATCATCCCCATCTACACCACTGGCCTGGCGCTCGTCGCGGGCGTCGTCGTGATGGTGCCCGTGGTGACGGGCGAACGCAGTTACTTTTCGGAGACGACGGCTGGCCACGAGTACGACCACCCGGACATCATGATCGGCGAGACCGATCGCGGCGGTCTCTTCGCCGTGTTCAAGCGCGGTACGGAGTGGACCTGGCGCCTCATCGACCAGAGCGCGGTCGCCTCCAGTACCGAGGAGTTCCTCTCGCGCATCGAGGCCGAGGATCGCGTCGACGCGGTCAAGGAACAGGTCGCCGCCGCCGGGCTCCTGGAGATCAAACACGCCGCCTTCAGGCTGTACGAGTCCGGCTCGGACGCCTGGCAGTGGTACCTGATGCACGAGGACGGCTCCGTCCTCGCCGAGGGCGGCCGGGACTTCGACTCGCGCGACGGGGCCGAAGACTCCATCAACGCGATGAAGGACCACGGTGCCGACGCCGACGTCTTCGTCCTCGACCGGGCGGGCTACGACTGCTTCCAGGAGAACGGCGAGTGGGGCTGGCGCCTCATGGACGAGGACCGGACCACGCTCGCCCGCGGCGCCGAGACGTACTCGGCCCACGGGAGCGCCGTCGACGGTATCGAGGAGTTCCGCGCGCTGACGGCCGACGCCACCGACCTGGTCATCGAGTCCTACGGCGTCGAACTCGTCCCGCAGGACGACGAGTGGGCCTGGCGGCTCCGCGACAGCGGCCACCAGAACATGGCGGTGAGCGCCGGGGCCTACGAGTCCAAGGGCGTCGCCGAGGACGCCGTCTACGACCTGCTCGCGGACATTCCAGACGCGAGCATCGTCGAGGCCGGCGAGCCGACCTACGACGTGTTCGACCGGAACGGCGAGTGGGGCTGGCGCCTCGTCGACGACGGCGCCGCCGTCGCGACCGGCCACGGCGACAGCCGCGGACAGTCGGACGCGACCGGGCAGGCCGAACAGATGCGCGCACACGCCGCAGCGGCCGACGTCGTCGAGATCGAGGACCTCGATTTCGAGACGTACGAACGCGGCGGCTCCTGGCACTGGCGCCTCGTCTCTTCCGACCGCGAGGTCCGCGCCAAGAGCACGGAGCGCTACGACACCGAGGAGGAAGCCGCAGCGAACGTCGACCGCGTCCGCGAGGAGGCGCCCGACGCCGACCTCATCGAGTTCGACAACGCCGCCTTCCAGGTGTACGAGGCCGAAGAGGGCGCCTGGCGCTGGCGGCTCATCGACGAGGACGGCAACGTCCTCTCCGACAGCGGCCAGGGCGAGTACGAGTCCAAGGACGGTGCGATGGGCGCGATGACGACCCTGAAGGAACACGCCCCAGACGCCGAGCACCTCGAGATCGAGAACACCGCCTTCGAGATCTTCCAGGACGACGAGGGCTGGGGCTGGCGCCTCGTCGACGACATCGGCGACACCATCGCCGAGGGCGGCGACCGCCACGAGACCGAGGAGGGCGCCCGCAACTCCATGGACAGCCTCGTCACCACCGTCCAGGAGGCCGACAAGCGCGCCATGGGCGCCGGCATCTTCCAGGTGTACGCCGACGCGGACGACGAGTGGTGGTGGCGCTTCGTCCTCCCCGACGGGACGACCATCGCAGACGCCCCCGAGAGCTTCGGGACGCGACACGCCGCCGAGGACGCCATCGAGGGTATCCAGGCGATCGCGGACACCGCGGCCGTCGAGACCATCGGCGACCTCGCCATCCTGCTCCAGCCAGAGGACTGGCACTGGGAACTGGTCGACCACGACCGCGAGCAGATCGCCGTCGGCGCCCTCCAGTACGAGGACCGCGACGCCGTGACCGAAGTCGTCGAGGACCTCCAGCGAAACGCGAGCGAGACCACAGTGTACGAGATTCGCCAGGCCGCCTTCGACTGCTACCGGAGCGACGACGGCTGGACCTGGCGCCTCATCGACGCCGACCACGAGGTCGTCGCGACGTCGCCGTCGACGTTCGACAGCCTCGCAGACGCGGAGGACGACGCCGCCACCGCCCGCGAACTCGGGATGGAGGCGGAACTCGTCGACTACGACGACGTCGCCTTCGAGCTGTTCCAGGACGAAGACGGCTGGACCTGGCGCTTCATCGACGAACACCAGCGCGTCATCGCCAAGGGTGCCGGCCGCCACGAGAGTCGGTCCGCCGCCGAGGCAGAACTCGACGACGTCCGCGCGCACATCGCGGAGGCGAGCGTCATCGAGATCGATTCGGCCGCCTTCGAGTTCCACCAGGGCGACGACGGCTGGCGCTGGCGCCTCGTCGACGAGTCGGGCTCGGAACTCGCCGAGAGCATCGCGACGTTCCCGACCCGCGCCGAGGCCCAGGAGGAACTCTCCGTCGTCAAGGAGTACGGCCCCGAATCCGAGATCTCGATCGCCGAATAACTGCCTCGCGCTGGTTTTCGTTCGCCGTTCCCTGCGCCGTGTTCCGCCGTCGAATCGCGATTTCGATTCCGATAGCCGCGCCCACAGCTTGAAGCCGGCCCTTCTCCTTGCACCGTCAATGACCCAGCTGGACGTCACAGACGGCTTCGACGTGCACGAGTACCGCCACGGCCTCAAGCTCCTCACGGAAGACCGCGGCCAGATGCACCTCGCGAACCGGAACGAGTTCGGCTGTCCCGCCTGCGGCGAGCCGTTCGACCGTCTCCTCGTCTCTGAGAGACGGCAGAACACATTCGGCAAGCCCGACAGCCCGTTCTGCGTCGTCCGGACCGACGACGAGTTGCTGTTGCTGACGCACTGAGCGAGTCCCGGGACAGAGCGCGGCCCCGACAGCAGGGACGGGCACGTATCCGGCAACCAACGGACAGTAAATGCTTATGCGGCTGTCCCGTGAACGATCGATCGTGAAGGATGGTACCACTAGACAGGAACGGTGGACTCGGGCAGCGATCCGAGGACCGCGAGACGCTGGGCTCGCTCGAATACTTCTCGACGGGAGCGCTCAGCCTCGCAATTAGCTGGCTCTGTCTGGCGGTTCTCTACGGCTGGATCGTTGCACTGGTCCAGCCGCTTCACGTCCTCTCGACGACGGCGCTGGTGGTCGCGTTCCTGACGCTCTGGGCGGCGACCTGGCTCGTTCTCGACATCGTCTGGGGCTGGCAGAGCGGCCGCCTCTCGGAGGCGTGAGAAGTCTACTTCAAATCCCCCGTGGCTTTCGCTGCTCACGAGTTGTTCGCAGCAGAAAGCCGAAGGGGGGATTTGAACGACGCCGAGACTGCTCGCTTCGTTGCGCGTCTCGTCTACTTCAAATCCCCCCACAGAAGTCTCTTTTTGACCTCGTGTTACTCGGTCAAAAAGAGCCGGAGGGGGGATTTGAACCCCCGACCTAATCCTTACGAAGGATTCGCTCTACCAGTCTGAGCTACTCCGGCCCAATGGGCTCGCAACCAATGAATTGTCCGGCGATAACCGCAATAAGGATTGCGACTCGGGGCCGGTTAGCGAGTGAGTCGCACGTCCATGACCACGTTCTGCTCGTGGGGCGCGTAGGACCTGACGGGGTGACGAGTTTCGACCGTCACGTCGTACTCCGATTCCGCGGCCTCGCGGATCGCCCGTTCACCGGGACCGAACAGGTCGTCCTCGTGCTGGATGTCGTAGTAGTGAATCACGCAGTCGTCCCCCGCGAGTTCGACTGCCGTGTCGAGGAACTCGTCGGCGCTGTGAGGGAGGTTCATCACGATCCGGTCTGCCCAGTCCACGTACTCCGACGAGCCCGCGACAACGTCGCGGACGTCCCCCCGGATCGCGGTGATCCGGTCTTCGACGCCGTTTCTCTCTGCGTTCTCGCGGAGGTACTCGATGGCCGCCTCGTTGACGTCACAGCCGACGCACTCCGCGCCGCGCGTTGCGAACGGTATCACGAACGGGCCGACGCCGGCGAACATGTCGAACGCACGCTCGCCCTCGCTGACCTGCTCGACGACGCGGTGGCGCTCGGTGGCGAGGCGAGGCGAGAAGTACACCTTCGCCAGGTCGATGGCGAACTCGCAGCCGTACTCGCGGTGGACCGCCTCCGTACCGTCCCCGGCGAGTATCTCCCAGTCGCGCACGCGCGTCTCGCCCTTTATCTTCGAGGCACGGTTGAGGACTGTCCGGACCGGCAGGTCCGAATCCATCAGCGCGTCGGCGAGCGCGGCGGCTCGTTCGGGGTCGTCCTCGTCGACCACGATCACGTCGCCGATGCGCTCGTAACTCGCGGTGAAATCCACCAGGTCGCCGGGCATCGTCTGCGTCTCGCGCACCGGGAGGTCACGGGCGACGACGTCGAGGTCCGCGGGCACCGACGCCGGGTCGGTCACCGGGATGTAGAGCCACCCGTCCTCGACGACGATGTCGTAGCCGTCCTCGACGAGGTCGACCTCGGCCAGTCGCTGGCGCGTCTCCTCGCCAGCCTCCCTGTCGACCCGGACGCACTGCACGCTCATACACTCTCTTCGCCAGCGACCGGCGGTAAGGCTGACGCTTCGCGTCCTTTATACCCGGCCCCGACCGATCCGGCGTATGCTCACCTTCGTCGGACTCGGCCTCTACGACGAGCGCTCCATCACCGTCGAGGGCCGCGAAGCCCTCCAGACGGCCGACCAGATATTCGCCGAGTTCTACACCAGCAAGCTCGTGGGGACGGACCTGCAGCGACTCGAATACTACCACGACGCCTCCTTCGAGATCCTCGACCGCGCCGGCGTCGAACAGGACCCCGAGCCAGTCCTCGAGGCCGCCGAATCGGAGGACGTCGCGTTCGTCACGGCCGGCGATACGATGATCTCGACGACCCACGTCGACCTCCGCCTGCGCGCCCACGAACGCGGGATCAGGACCCGAATCGTCCACGGGACCACCGCCCAGACGGCCGCCTCCTCGCTCACCGGTCTCCAGAACTACCGCTTCGGCAAGGAAACGACGCTCCCGTTCCCCGACGCCCACGGCGGAGGCGACGTCCCCGACAGCGTCGTCGATACCATCGAAGACAACCGTGACCGAAACCTCCACACGCTCGTCTACCTCGACATCAAGGTCGACGACCCCCACTGGGACGGTGACGAGGAGTTCATGCGGGGCGACCAGGCGGCCTCGCTGCTCGCCGACGAGTTCGGTTCATACCTCGGCGTCGTCGTCGCCCGCGCCGGGAGCGCCAACCCCGTCGTCGCCGCCGACCGCATCGACCACCTCGCCGACGAGGACTTCGGCCGACCGCTCCACCTGCTGATCGTCCCCGGCAACCTCCACGACATGGAACGCGACGCGCTCGTGGAACTCGGTGATGCTCCGGACGACGTGGTCTGATTCACGGTCGCCGTGAGTGTTGGATTCGTCAGTTCACCTGCTCCTCCTTCTGTGCTCGTTCACTGGTCAATACAGATCAGCTACGTATCGATCAGTGGATGCCGAGATTGACGCTCTTCGCACGGTCACAAACACGTCGAAAGCCCTCGGCGCGCTCGACGCGCCCTGTGCGGGATATCCTCGCTCCTCCGTCGCTCGGATAGGGCCCGCGCAGGCCACGCGACCGCACCTCGCCCTTTCAGTCCGCCAGGCACAGCCTCGCTCGTGCGATGAAACGCACTCACGATTGACTCCGCCACCCCTCCCCGGTCGCTCGCCGTCCGGCGAGCGACACGCGTCCTGACCGCCCTGTAACCGCTCGGCCGGGAGGCCGTCTCGTCGGCCGACCAGGGGAAGGGCAGGGCTGCGGTGCTGTGCCTGGTGGATGAAAGGGCGAGGCGGGCTCCGGGAACCCCGGACCGATAAGCACGCGAGGGACGAGCGCGCGCAGTCGGTCCGCGGGACCGGAGCGCGTCGAGGGCTTTCGGGGTCTTGCTGTCGACATTCGTTTCACTAGCTCAACGAAGAACCACCCGTTCAGTTCACACACCGAAACAACAACCAGTTCATCGCAGAGAGCAAAGCTAACTCACCGTCATTCACTCCCGCTAGTCCGCGCCCGTCTCGTCCGGCGGCGACGGCACCGGTTCGCCAGAGACGCCAAACGCGTCCTGCAGGTTGTACTCGCTTCCAGTGAGAAGGTACAGCAGGTCCTCGACGACGACCAGTATCTCCGGCAGCGTCTTCACGACGAGCCAGGTGATGAGTATCATCGCGAACACCGACCCGAACTGGGCGAGCATCCGGTCGGCGAGAAAGTACGACACGTACTGGGGGTCGTCAGTCCCGATTAGCCCCATGATCGGCTCGACGAAGAACTGCATCTTCTGGTGACCGAACATTATCGCGATGAAGACGTTGCGGAACAGGTTCAACACGTAGATGATCGGCAGGGCGATGGCCAGCGCCTTCGCCTTCCGGCGGAGCGGCGCCGACACCGCCAGGACGCCGCCGGCGATGATCGACATGCTCCCGATGCCCGTACACGCCGTGATGATGGTGTACCGAATCGGCGCCGTGTTCCCCTCGAAGACGAACGTGCTCCGGTCGGGATACTTCTTGCCTGTGATGGGATAGCCGTTGTGTGCCATCCCGTCGACCAGCGTCGGGTCGAACCCCAGCAGCGACATCAAATAAGCCGTCTGCCCGGCGACGGTCTCGACTAGCCACTTGCGCGGTGGGATCGATTCGATGCCGGGGACGTAGACGAAGGGGAGGTAGATGAGCCCCATCAGTCCGACGGCCCGCGTCAGTACGAACAGCGAGTCCCTGCCGTTCCACAGGCGGTAGCCCGCGTACAGCGACATCGGCACCGCGGCGATGCTGCCCAGGCCCTCGACGATGCTCCCGATTTCGAAGACGAAGTGGGGCACGAGCACGAGCCAGAACAGCCCGAAGAGGACCCAGCCTCCAACGGCGACGCGCCGGGCCAGTTCCCGGTCCCACCGTTCGACGACGGCCGCCGTCAGGAATGCGACCACCACCAGCCACGACAGCGGCGCTGAGACGTCGAGCGGCTGAATCGCGAGAAACGCAGCCTGGAGTGCCATCGATTCTACGTCACTGTTGTCCGAAGCCCGCTATATGCTTTATCGTTGTGCGTCTGTGCGCGTCGAGAGTGGCTGACGCTATCGGGTTGGTAGCACGCGAAGAAAATGGCGGAATTCAGGGGCCGGACGAAGTCCGGTAGTTAGCTACCTCAGTCGTTGCGGCGGACTGCCAGCAGTGCCGCAGCGATGAGGGCGCCGAGTGCAGCGACGACCGTGAAGCCAGGTCCACTGTCGTCAGTGGGTGACTCTTCAGTGTCGGTTTCCGTGTCGCCGTCGCCTTCGGTGGTCTCGGTTTCCGTGTCGGTGTCAGTCTCCGTGTCGGTTTCCGTCTCAGTTTCGTTTGGCGTAGCCGTCTCGGTCCCGTCGTCGAGTTCGCCTTCGGCGACGACCTGACCGTCTTCGTCGACGTCGTATTCGTCGATGGTCAGTGAGAGGTTCGTGCCTTCACTGAGGTCGCTGAAGTCCGCGGTCGCGTTGAACGTTCCGTCGGGCTGGACCGTCGGGTCCGGCCGCGTCAGGAACGGACTCGTCGAGTCGTCGGACTCGATGGTGATGCGCAGTTCGGACCCGGGCGCGATGTTAGTCGTCCCGGAGACCGTCTGGTTGTCGGCTGCCTCGACGAGGACGAGTTCGTCCTCGTTCATGTCGAGGTTCACTTCGGGTTCGACGACCTCGAAGTTCGAGGCGACCGTCTCGGCCTCGTCGTCATCGTCGAAGTTCAGGACGTTGTCGTCACCGCTGTCGTCACCGTCCTCGGTCTGGAGTTCATCGTGGACGGAGAACTCCGCGGTGTATTCAGTCTCTTCGAAGATGTCGTTGCCGTCCTCATCCTGGGCGGACGTATCCATCGCGACGTAGTACGTGTTGTTGTCACCGTCGGCAACAATTTCGACGTCTTCGCTGGGGAGTTCAAGTCCCTCGGAGTCGACGTTTGCGCCGGGATCAGTTTCCTCGACCGTGAGCGTCGTCGCACCGGCAGTATCGAGGAAGGTATCCTCGTCGGAGCTCTCTAGGAGCCCTTCGAGACCGGAGGCTTCGATCTGGACGATAGCGTAGTCCTCCATAGCAACCTCGTCAGACTGGGTGACGTTGCTGCCGAGACCGGCAACCACGACATCCTGCTCCCAGTCACTGAAGTCGCTCGGTGCGGTCATGATAGTGAGGTTGTCCGTCGACCGGTCCTGCAGCGAGAGTGCACCGACTTCGTCAGCGCCTTCGTACGCATCGGAGTCGAGTGGGTTGTGGCCGACCGAGACGTTCATGTCGTACTCGGTGGAGTCCAGGAGATCGTCGGAGGCATCCACGTCTGTGGCATCGTCAGCTGCAGCGAAGGAACCGCCCTCCTCGATGACGTCGATAGTGTCGTCGTCACCCTCGACCGAGAGCACGTCGTTCCCAGCAGAGGAACTGACCCACGTACCCGCAGTGTAGGAGTTGAACTGAACGGTAACCTCACCGTCTTCGTCGTCGTCCGTCACTTCGGCGACGATCCAGTAGTTCTGGTCCTCGCTACCGATGGTGATCGTACCTTCGTCAGTGTTCTCCATCTCCAGGGTGATGTCGGCGACGTCACCGACCTGATCCTGGGGAACGTCGTTCGCGAACTGGATGTCACCCTCACCAGCGTCGCTCACGTTGATCGACGCGCTGGAGGATGCTTCCGTGTCCGTCACTTCGAAGTCGAAGGTGTACTCGCCGGTGTCGACACCGGAGAAGTCGGTGTTGAAGTCGCCCGACGTGACGCCCTCGAGCGTGATGGTGTCGTCCTCGCCGTCAGCGTCGGAGACCGTAAACTCGCCCTCGCGGTCACCGTCGTCGTCGGACGCGTCCTCGTCGAAGATGTTCTCGAGTTCACCCTCGTCGAGGCCGTCCGCAGTGACTTCCACGGCGTGTCGGCCACGGTTGGTGGTGATATCGAGTTCGACGTCGCTGTCCTCGTCAGTGACGTTAGCGTCCTCGAAGTCTGCATCGAAGGTCTGCGTAGTTATCGAGAAGACGGCCGCTCCCGAATCATCTACAGCACCGATCTGGCCGTCGTTGACCACTACGGGCTCTCCGTTCGAGTTGCGGATTTCGAATTCACCGTCGTACCCGTCGGTACTGAAGGTGAAGACGCCGTCTTCGTCAGGGGTGAGAACTGTCTTGAAGTCCTCGCCATCCCCGTCGTCGTCCATGTTCACCTCGTAGAGTTCGTACGTCTCGTCAGTATCGTCTGTCTCTGCCAGCACCGTCTCTCCCCAGTACCGGTCGTCGGTATCGAGGTGAGTATCGTAATCATACTCGTCCGTATCGTGATTCGCAGCGGCTGAGCCGGGCAGCGCGACGGTCATCGCGAAGACCGAGAAGACCATCAGCGCAGCCAGGAACAGGCTACGAAGTTTGTTGTTTGTCGTTGTCATAGGTTGTCGGTTGTCCGATTGGGCGGCGACAGCAGCTTTCGTCCCGTTCGGCCGTACGAGCGGCGTGTTTTTGACCGAACAGGAGTAGTCGTTGATGCCACCATGGGTAGGGGTACATTCAAACGGTATGGTGGGTGTTATAAATCCTTTGTGGTAATGTGGGGCCGTTGACACCGGTTCTCAAGGCCGCTACCCGCCGTTTTCAGCATCTTTGGGGAGTAGTGTTAGAAATCCCATCATATCATTGGAGAGAAAGAATACGACGGTAAACACCGCCACTCTGTAGAATATACGCGATTCGAATCAGGAAATTATGCGGTTGTCTTGACTTTCTATCATAAAAAAAAACGCCACAGCTACCGCTCGTCGGTTAGCGTCGAAGAAAAAGCGGAAATTCGGGAACCGGACGAAGTCCGGTAGTTAGCTACCTCAGTTGTTGCGGCGGACTGCCAGCAGTGCCGCAGCGATGAGGGCGCCGAGAGCCGCGATGACCGTGAAGCCGGGCCCGCTGTCGTCAGTGGGCGTGTCGGTTTCCGTGTCCTCGGATTCTTCCGTCGTCTCCTCGGTAGCCTCCTCAGTCGACTCAGTCGGCTCTTCGGTGGCCGTCTCAGTCGTCTCAGTCGGCGTTGCCGTCTCAGTTTCCTCGGAGACCTGCGCAACGACCTGACCGTCCTCGTCGAAGTCCTCGCTCAGGTGGCCGAGCGTGACCGTCAGGTTCGTACCTTCGCTGAGGTCGCTGAAGTCAGCGTTCGCCTCGAACGTTCCGTCGGGCTGGACTTCCGCGTCTGGCCGCGTCAGGAACGGGCTCGTCGAGTCGTCGGACTCGATGCTGAGGGTCAGCTCGCTACCGGGCGCCCAGTTGGTCGTCCCGGAGACGGTCTGATTGTCAGCGGCTTCGACGAGAACGAGGTCGTCCTCGTTCAGGTCGAAGCTGGATTCGCCTGCGACGACGTCGAAGTTGCCGCTAACGGCTTCGTCGTTGTCGTCTTCGTCAACATTCAGGGGATTCGTGTCGTCGTCACCGTACGTGTCCGCAAGGTCGCCTTCGCTTCCGAGGACGGAGAACTCAGCAGAGTACTCCGTATCCTCCTCGAAGCTGAAGTCGTCGTCACCCTTGTCTTCACTACCGGTATCAACAGCCACGTAGTACGTGTTGTTGTTCCCGTCAGCGACAATGTTGTAACCCTCGTTGGCGTTCGCCCATGCGAGGGTTTCCGCGCCGGCGTTCGCACCGGGGTTTGCTTCCTCGATCACGAGGCTCGTAGCGTCGCCTGTGTTCAGGAAGTTATCCTTGTTGTCCAGAGACTCGTAGTAGCCTTCGAGACCAGAGGCCTCAATTTGGACGACCACGTAGTCCTGCTGTGCGATTTCGTTAGCCTGGGTGACGTTGCTGCCCATCCCTGCGTTGATGGCGTCAGCGTCGCTCCATTCACTGAATGCTTCAGGAGCCGTCATGACCGTCACGTTGTCGGTCGAACGGTCCTGCAGTGAGAGGGCACCGACGTCAGCGGGGTCATGGTAGTTCGACCCTTTCGCGTCTGCGTGCGCCTCGTCACCGTCGTAGTTGATGCCCGTCGAGACGTTCATATCGTACTCGGTAGCATCAAGGATGTCGTAATTCGGCTCATCAACGTTGAAGTCACCGCCCTCACGCTGGACAGTGACGTCATCGTCGCTGTCTTCAACACTGAGTACCGGCGTGTCACCGTCGTATGCTCCCGCCGTGTAGGAGTTGAACTGAACGGTCACCTCACCGTCTTCGTCACCGTCTTCAACCGTAGCGACGATCCAGTAGTTCTGGTCCGCGCTACCGATGGTGAGCGTGCCTTCTTGGGTGTTGTCCATCTCCAGGGTGATGTCGGCGACGTCACCGACCTGGTCCTGGGGAACGTCGTTCGCGAACTGGATGTCACCTTCTGCAGCGTCGCTCACGTTGATCGACGCGCTGGAGGATGCTTCCGTGTCATTCGCTTCGAAGTCGAAGGTGTACTCGCCGGTGCTGATGCCGGAGAAGTTCGTTCGGTAATCACCAGAGCTGACATCCTGAAGGATCAGAGTGTCACCATCGGTCGTCTGCTCGGTGAACTCACCGTCGCGGTTGTCCTGATTGGTGAAGATGTCACGCAGGTCGTCTGCGTCGAGGCCATCTGCACTCACTCGGACATCGTGAGCGCCACGGTTGGTGTCGATGGTGAGTTCGACGTCCTCGTCCTCGTCGTTGACATCAGAGTCCTCGAACTCAGCGTCGAGGGTCTGCGTCGTTACCGAGAACGTAGCATCGCCGTCGGAAGTGCCTGAGGTGGGGCTAAGCTCACCGTTAGGCCCAACGTTAGCGATATCGCCATCAGATTCTCGGATTTCGTAGTCACCGCTCAGACCATCAGTACTGAATGTTGCGTAGCCGTCATCATCCAGGGTGAGGGTTCGTACGAACTCCGTCTGATCGTTGTCGGAACCAGCTGTCGTGGTCCACAGTTCGTAGTTCTCGTCCTCGCTATTGTCGAATACGAGGATAGTTTCGCCCCAATACCGTGTGTCAGACGTAAGGTGTGCGTCTGCATCCACATCCGAATATGCTTCGGAGTCGTGGTTCGCAGCGGCTGAGCCGGGCAGCGCGACGGTCATCGCGAAGACCGAGAAGACCATCAGCGCAGCCAGGAACAGGCTACGAAGTTTGTCGTTTGTCGTTGTCATAGG